>JBGCGB010000043.1:0-9600 GCA_045110335.1 Woeseiaceae bacterium | reverse complement strand
CTAAAGCTTCATTTCCACCATCAAAGGTTTGAAGCCCGCCTTTTCATAGGCTCGAATGGCCGCCTGGTTCTCCGCATAGACATCGAGATAAAAGTCCTGCACGCCTTGCGCTCTTCCCCACTTCAACAGCGCATCAACAATCTGTTTGTTAAGGCGTTGACCACGAAAGTCACGCAACACATACATGAACCCAAGATAGCCGTGCAGCTCGTGGGAAAACGCAGCTTTGGATTCACGTAACTGGACATAGCCGCAACCCGCAGCGTCACCGTTATGCTCGGCAATGAGCAATAGAGACCTCGGATTCGAAATGAGATCGGGCAAATCGTAATACACGACACTAGCCGCTTTGATCGCAGCGTTAAATGGTCGCTCTTCTTCGACCACGCCTTGCTCAAACTTAAGAAGCGTCGGTAGGTCTTCATGTGTTGCAGGTCTTAAATCCAAGACTATGACTCCTTACCCGCCAACGATACAGTCCGCGCTCGCAGCACGAGGTAAACACCAAACGCCGTTGCAACGCCCGGCAGCAAAATCAACGGCAGCACGAGCAAGCCGTATTTCACGCGCTTAATGCTGTTCTCGTAAATCACCCAAAAGCTCAGAATAACGCCACACAATATCGTATCCATCGCATATCCGGACGCATACGGATTCACAAAACCGGCCGCAAATGCGGCGATTACATCTGGGTTAGCGATCAGTGGCGGCACCACGACAATGGTGAAGTAAGCGGCAAAAGCACCTGCTAGCAACAAATAGATGATTTCAACAGTTTTGCTTTTCATTTTTACGGCACTCAATTATCAATCTGCCCATGGTCCAGGCGTAATGTCATTGCCAAACAAAAGGTCGTAATTCAGCTCCGTCATCATCTCGAGCGTCTTCGCTTGCGTTAGCATCAACGCGAGAGAATTTTCAATGTAGAGCTTGTCGAGCACGGCTTCATATAGCGCAATTTGTTCAGGCAGTGGCGAGATGGCGATACGCTTTCGTTCCGTCGCCGGGAAAACCTCAACCTCCGGGATCACGCCACGCATTTTCAACATGCCCGCAACGCCTCCCCATTGAAGATAGGTCTTCGCCGGCATCTCCATCACCCGCAGTGTTGCCGTCGAACTGTTCTTACCTTTGGCATACAGGATGAAAGCGATGCTTACTTGTCGATTCATCATGGTTTCCGCCAACATGATGCGCATATCGCGACCATCGAGCCCTTCATAGGACTCCAGAAACTCAAAATTTGCCTTGCGCCGAATCTTAAGGCCATGGCTCTTGGCGAATGCACGCAGCGCAGCCGTCGGCGTTGCATCTGCGCCCGAATAGGAAAGCGTTGCGGTCCGCGGGGAAGCAGAATCACCGGGCACCTGAAATCCCCAAATGCCTTTTTTAGGCCACACCAGAAATTCCTCTTCCGCTGTCGGCGCGGGATAGTTTCCCGGGCGGGCACCCGACGCACGATAAAGCTGATGACGACGCGCTTCACGCGCCTCTGCTTTCAACTTATCGGCCCTGGCTTTTTCGATCGCGCGCTCTTTGGCTATCTTGTCACCAAGCCTATCCATGTCTCCTCTAACGCCGGCAAGCAACGAAGCGCCGTCGGTAGTCGACTTGCGAGGCGTAGTGGTTTGACTTGGTGGGCTTGCCGGTTTGGGTCGTGTCGTTTGCTGCATGGGTGTCGACGTACGAGCAGCGTTTGCCGACGCAACCTTTTCGCCGCCCGCATAGTCAACGCTGACCCGTGGACGATTATTGGCCAACATGTCCATGCCGCCCAGTCGCTCATAGGTAGCCCGCGGCGCAAAGAAAATACTAAGCATTTCCCGGTCACTACCCACGCGACCACTAAATGATGCCGCGAATGAAACTTCACCGTCAGACGTCTCGGCCCAACCGGTAGCCGCAGGCATGCCCGACAGCATAGTCATTGTAAACTCCGACATGCCCATTTCGATAATAGCCAACGCCCACTCAAACCGCGCTTCACTGTCGGTGGTCGAGACACCGGCAAGTCCACCTCCATTCGCTGCATCTAGCGCGGACATCGGGTATCTCGCTAATACGGCATCGCCTTGCTTATACAGCGTTCCAGCGGGATGACTCGACAGGGACGTAGACCAGGTCAAAACGTCTTTTTCGTCCGCTTTGGCGGCTGTATTAAACACGCCGAGAGAAAACAGCGCTGCTACAAAAATCGAAAAAATGTTATCGCGAATTATCATCACTATTTAGACGCTCTGCTTTATGGTTCGCTGATGCGAAATCATCTGAAATCATGCTCGAACATCCGGGTATACGTCGGTTGTATCTTCGTACCATAGGACAGCCTTACGGTAGCGGCATCAAACTCTATTCGGCTCACGCATTGGGGTTCGAAGCTAGCCTCAAAACCGATTTGGCTGACCAAGGCCCAGCGAGTGAATACTAGGTCACGGATAACCTTGATCAACGCCCGACACCAAAAAGTAAGCCACTAACGTCCAGCTATCTCGGCAAACAGACCCACCAAATTCATCGCCATCGTTGCAGCCGCCAAAGCGGTGATCTGACTAACATCATAAGCAGGTGCCACCTCAACAACATCGGCACCTGCTATCTGGATTCCCTGCAAACCCCGCAACAACTGTTGCGACTCCATCGTGGTCAAACCGCCAACGACGGGGGTACCGGTACCGGGCGCCATCGAAGGGTCCAAGCAATCAATATCAAAGGTGACATAGACCGGCCGGGTTCCGACGATATCTCGAACGCGCTTAATGGTTGCCGCAACACCGATCTCGCGAATGCGTTCGGCGCTAAGAATATTGAACCCATGGTCCTGATCATTAAAAGTTCGCAGTCCCAGCTGAACCGAATGAGCGGGGTCTACCAGCCCTTCTTTCGCCGCATGGTAGAACATCGTGCCATGATTGATGGTTTTTTGGTCTTCCGCCCAGGTATCTGAATGCGCATCGAAATGAATCAGCGACAAAGCTTCATCAAAATGTCGCGCCAAGGAACGCAGCACCGGATAGGACGCGAAATGATCGCCACCTAACATGAGGGTTTTGACGCCGGCCGCATGTATCGGGCGAAACTGCGCCTCGATGGCATCCGGCAAGGCATCCGGTACGCCGGCATCAACAAAGACGTCGCCGTAGTCAATGACGGATAGTCGTTCGAAAGGATCATAAGACCACTCATGAACGCGATCCCATGCGACCATCGCAGATGCTTCACGAATGGCGCGCGGGCCCAATCGCGCACCGGGCCGTGATGTCGTGGCTAAATCAAAAGGTAGGCCAACGACAGCAACATCTACATCGGTCAGGTCTTTTGTGTAGCGGCGTCTCGCAAAACTCAGAGCGCCCGAGAACGACGGTTCTGCCATCGTGCCCAGCCCTTTCGAGCGCGTGAACGCAAGGTCGATTGGATCGCCGCGACGCTCCGTCATAATGCTGCGCCCTTCTCTGCTTGCTTAGGTTGCGTGACTACATCCGCCCGATTGCTCCAAAGCACCGGAATCAAACAGAGCACGCAAAGAAAATCCGCCAACGAAATGGCGCGATAAACCCAGATCGGCACGACCACGGCGCTAGCGCTGGAAATCCAGGACCCGATGCCACCAATCAACATAAAGATAAACACAACATAGGCAGCCCAGCGCGCGCCTCGCCAAAGTCGGGACGCGAGTACAAAGTACAAGACTGCGATAGCCACTAGACTACGGCCCTCAAAGACCGCCAAACCGAAAGCCGCACCGATCAGGTGCAGTACCGCGGAGAAGCCCAAAAAGACAGCAGCTGCTTGCTGCATCCGAACTAACTTACTCGTCACTGCCGGCGTCTCCCCTGACAAAGCCAAAACGCAGATACGTTATACTGGCAAAGCTACTCAGCGAACAGCCGCATTGCAAACGTCAGGAGTGAACTTCAAATGGCCAAGCTCAATATCAACGGGACATCGAAAGATATCGATGTCGATGGCACGACCCCGCTACTCTGGGTTCTGCGCGAACAGTTAGGAATGACGGGCACGAAATACGGTTGTGGCATCGCTCAATGCGGCGCCTGTACCGTCCATATCGATGGCAACCCGGTTCGCGCTTGCGTCTATCCGGTTAGCGCTGTTCAGCCGAGCCAGAAGATTACGACCATCGAAGGCCTTTCAGACAACTTGACGCATCCCGTTCAACAAGCCTGGCTGGAACTCGACACGCCGCAATGCGGTTATTGCCAGTCCGGCATGATCATGGCCGCCGCTGCTTTGCTCGAACAAAATGCGTCGCCAACAGACGATGAAATTGACTCAGCCATCAGCAATATCTGCCGATGCGGCACACTCACACGCGTACGAGCCGGCATTCATCGTGCTGCCGAGATCATCCGCAAGGAGGCGAAATCATGAGTGCACCAACACTGACACGTCGCCAGTTTATCGTCACTAGCGCCGCCGCCGGCGCCGGTTTTGCCGTCGGCGTCTCACCGAAGGGAATCGCCGCCGCGAGTAACTTTGATGATGAAGTCAACGCTTGGGTCGTTATCGACCCCGATGACACGGTTACGATACGGATCGCCCGCTCCGAGATGGGACAAGGGACACTCACCGGACTCGCCCAGATGGTTGCAGAAGAACTTGAATGCGATTGGGATAACGTTACCTGGGAATATCCAACACCGGGCACCAACGCTAAACGTGATGGCGTTTGGAAGAGCTTTGGAACCGGCGGCAGCAGCGGCATTCGTCGCAGTCATGACTATGTTCGTGAAGGCGGCGCCGCAGCGCGCTTGATGTTGATCGAAGCCGCGGCTCAGCAATGGAACGTTTCAAGCAATGATTGCACCACCCGAAAAGGGGTAATCACCCATACGCCAACCGGCCGCACGCTGCGCTACGGCGAGGTCGCTTCCGCAGCGGCCGGTATAACGCCGCCAGAGTCAGTCGAGCTTAAATCGCCGGACCAGTGGCAACTCATTGGCAAGCCGGTTAAGCGATTGGACACCGCGGCGAAACTGGATGGCTCACAGGTGTACGGCGCTGATCTGCAGCTACCTAACATGCTGAATGCCGCAATTCGCCAATGCCCGGTTCAAGGCGGGTCGCTGAAGACGTTCGATGATAAGACCGCTCGAACCATGCCGGGCGTCGTTGATGTCATCAGCATTGAAGACAATGCCGTCATCGTCATTGCTGAAACCTGGTGGCAAGCCAGTAAGGCGTTAGAAAAAGTCTCCATTGATTGGGATCTAGGCCCCAATGCCAACGTTTCCAGTGCGATGATTGATGAGAAGCTTCAAGAAGGTCTCGGCGCCGATGATGCGTTCGTCGGCAATAGCAATGGTGACGCCACGAAGGCGATAGAGGGCGCCGAAAAAACCATTACCGCCGACTACAGTTATCCTTTCCAGAGTCATGCGCCGATGGAGCCGATGAATGCCACCGCCGTTTGGACGAAAGACGCCTGTACGGTTTGGGCACCTACTCAAAGCGCCGGCGGTACGCTCCGTGTCGCCATCAAAACCTCAGGTCTAAAACCCGAGCAAGTTGATGTGATCAAACTCAGTCTTGGTGGCGGTTTTGGTCGTCGGGCGGGTTTTGATGACTTTACACGACAAGCTGTATTGATCGCGAAAACGCAACCGGGACGTCCCGTAAAGTTGTTATGGAGCCGCGAAGAAGACCAAATGCATGGGTTCTATCACCCTATCACCAAAGCACGCCTGACCGGCGGTTTGGACAAAGACGGCAATCTGAGTGGACTGCACGTCAGAATTTCCGGTCAATCCATCCTCGCTGCCGTGGCGCCGCAGGCGCTTCAAAACGGCATGGACCGTAACCAGTTCCAATGTCTCGATCCCGAAGGTGAGCATGCATTTTCCTATGATGTTGATAATCTTTTGATTGATCACGCCATGCGAAACACACACCTGCGACCCGGATGGTGGCGCGGCGTTAACGTGAATCAGAACGTTATTTATGTTGAGTGCTTTTTGGATGAACTCGCTGCTGCAGCTAATACAGATCCGCTAGAATTTCGACGCTCGCTAATGAAAAACCAACCTAAAAGTTTAGCCGTCCTCAATGCCGTTGCAGAACGTGCAGGTTGGGGGACACCAGCAGGCGACGGGATTCATCGTGGTCTCGCTGTTTGCAAAGCGTTTGACAGCTATGTCGCGGCCTGCGCCGAAGTTTCTGTTGATAGCAATGGCAAACTCAAAATGCACCGTATTGTTGCCGCGACAGATCCAGGTCACGCCGTCAATCCACAACAGATTGAAGCGCAAATCGCAGGTTCGTTCGTCTACGGCTTGTCGGCGATGCTTTACGGCGAATGCACCATCAAGGACGGCGCCGTGGTTGAGAAAAACTTCAATACATACCGCTCGATGACGTTGGCTGATATGCCCCATGTAGAAGCGATTGTCATGCCATCTGGCGGTTTCTGGGGCGGTGTCGGCGAACCAACGATCGCCGTTGCGGCACCGGCGGTACTAAACGCAATCGCAGCTGCAACTGGAAAGCGCATTCGCCACTTGCCAATTAAATCTCAATCGTTACTGGCTTAGCCAAAAGAAATTTTGCAGTGAAGCTCGCGGTATCCGATGTGTTGCTGGCAATGCCAACTAAAGCAATAGCTCAGAACCCTGCGTATTTAGACACCACGCGTCTATATCGTTAGTCGCCTCGTTGTCCGTCAGCGTCTGCAAGTCACAAAAAAAGCCCGCGACCGGAAACTACCAATCGCGGGCTTTTTATTTTGGCGCTACGCCTCAGCTGCTAGGTCGCTGGTGCCGGTGCTCCCGCACCACCATCAGTATTACCTTCCACCGCTTCTAACGCTGCGTTAAGCGCTTGTGCGCGCGTTTCAAAACGGGCATCAACGGGCACACAATGATCCGCGTCTAGACCATTCAGTACGGCACTCACTTCGGCGTTGGCACCGGCAATGAATACGAGTTTGCCCGCATGCTTCGCATCGCATGCAATCGTTTCCACAGCACGCGCCGCGGATACGTCGATAAACGTCAGTCGCGTGAAATCAAGCACCATCGCACTAGCACCCTTCCTCGCTACCTCACGGACGTGATGCCCGAGGTCGGCCGCCGCTCCGAAACTCAATGGAGCAGAGAAATCGAACAAGATTACTCGCTTGCCGGCGCGCTCTAATAACGCCGCTTCTTCTTCGGTCAAGATGGTCTGCTCTACATCAAGAATATCAGTCAGCTGAGAATCCGCCAGACGCTTAACGAAGGCCAATGCTGCCATGACAACACCGACGGCAACAGCGGTGATCAGGTCGACGAAAACCGTCAGTCCCAAGACCATTGCCATCAACGCGAGGTCCCAACGCGGACCGCGATGCGCATTCTTCAAGTAAGAGAAGTCAATGATGTCGTAGCCGACTTTCACGAGGATTCCGGCCAAAACTGCATGCGGAATTTGCGATGCAAATGGCGCAAACACCAAGACAATCAGCAACAAAACGACCGAATGCAACATACCCGAAATTTTGGTGAAACCACCGGTTCGAATATTAACAACCGTACGCATGGTTGCGCCTGCACCGGGAATAGCACCAAACAAACCAGCGATCGTGTTACCGATACCCTGACCTACCAGTTCTTTCTCCGAGTTGTGACGTGTTCTTGTCATGTTGTCGGCAACCAACGAGGTCAACAAACTATCGATCGCACCCAATACCGCTAAAATAAACGACGCCTCAAGTACCACCAGCACTGAACTGCGCGTGAACTCAGGCATGATAAATGATGGCAGTCCCGTCGGAATTTCACCGAGAATAGGTGCGTTTCCGAAGAACTTACTCATCACTGTGCCGATGATCAGCGCCGCCAGTGCTCCCGGCAAGTATTTGCCCAAAGCCGCTGGCCACTTGAAAACCACCAGCAGTGTGACTAGACCAATGATCAACGCACCGACGTTAGGATCCATCACGGCACCAGGGATCGCCGTCATTGCGGGAATCGTGCCGCCACCCTCTGGCTCATGACCAAACAAGCGAGACGCTTGCAACAAAATGATGATGACGCCGATGCCGCTCATGAAACCCGAGATCACTGGGTAAGGCACCAGTCTGATGTACTGACCCAACCGGAAAACACCAAAGATGATCTGCATCAATCCGGCTAGTACGACCGCTGTAAATACGAGTGACACATTGCCGGATAATGATCCGAAAACACCGGCAAAAACGACAACCATCGGACCGGTCGGGCCGGTAACTTGCGAACCGGTGCCGCCAAACAGCGACGCAAAAAAGCCGACGATGATGGCACCCCAAAGGCCGGCGATCGGACCGGCCCCTGACGCTTCACCAAACGCCAACGCCAATGGAAGCGCAACGATACCGGCAGTCAAGCCGCCATAAATATCACCGCGCAAATTGGAGGTATCAAAAAATTTCATAGGAATAGCCCCTTCGAGGCAAACATGTGCATCTGTAGTCGTCTTAACAAGACTTCATTTCCGCATATTTGCGGACTTCAGCCGCATAGCGTTCTGAAACCGGCTTAAACGTGCGGGTTTGATCGTCCAACGCTTTGATACCGCCGGACTTGATGTCATAAACCCAGCCGTGCAATTGCACATCGCCTTTGGCGAGACGCGTAGCAACCGTTGGATGCGTGCGGAGATGGTCAAGTTGTAGAATCACATTCTGCTCGAGCAGCATTTGCATCTTTTCTTCGTCGCTGGCGTCTTTGCCAAGCTCATTGACGATATCGACCGCTGCCTTGCTGTAACCCAACCATTCCTTGACATGCGGTAATGCATCCAAACCTTCGGGATTCATCGCACCCTTCATGGCGCCGCATTCCGTATGGCCACAAACCACGATGTGCGGAACCTGCAAGGCCGCCGCCGCGAATTCAATGGACGCGGTCATGCCACCCGTATGGTTGGTGTGCGGCGGAACAATATTGCCAGCGTTACGGCAAATAAATAGTTCACCCGGCTTTGTCTGCGTGATCATCGCTGTTTCGATTCGCGAATCGGAACAGGTGATAAACAACGCTTCCGGTGATTGACCGCGGCTCAGCTCTTCGAAAAGCGCTTCATTCTCTGGGAACACTTTGGACTGGAATTCCACCACTCCGGCTGCAAACTTCGGCATAACTTTTTCCTTTGACTGAAGTTCTGAGGATTAAGACTCTGCGGATCGCTCTTCGGTATCGGAATTGTCTACCGACCAAAGCCGCTTCGCGGAGTCCAGATTAGTCTGTGCGACGGGCATCCCGCGCACTTCGGCAAATGCAATCGCTTCAACGATCCAGGTGGCAATTTCCGGAACAACGAGCGAATAAAAATGATGACGTCCATCACGGCGTTCCTCAACGATACGATGCAAACGCAATTGATGCAGATGTTGGGAGACTCGTGGGCTTGACAGGCCTAACCGCTCTGCCAGTGTGCTGACATCAAATTCTGATTGGTAAAGCTCTTCGATCAACCGAATTCGATCCGGATGAGCGATCACTTTGAAAATCTCAGCAAGCTCCTTAGCAACAACAGTTCTGCTTGGCATGGTTACATCCTAGAAGGCAGACACTTATATATCTGCGTGCATTCGAACTTGCGAAATTAAACATATGCGAACATTTGCAG
>JBGCGB010000042.1:0-5641 GCA_045110335.1 Woeseiaceae bacterium | reverse complement strand
ACGAGTGGCTGTATTCATGCGCAGCGCTCCCGTACCAACTCAACAAAACGATCACCGCGAGCAGCGTAATTATCGAACGCATCCTGACTCGCGGCCGCCGGTGCCAATAAAACCGTATCGCCGCGTGTTGCTTGCTTCGCGGCGACCGTCACAGCGTCATCAAGACTCAACACGCTTTGGAAATGATGGCCCGCTTGCTCCAGAACCAGAGCAAGCGTGTCCCTGTTCTCACCGTAGATAATGCACTGGCGAACATGTGCCGGAAGCGCCTTTGCAAGCGCTTCGAATGACTCACCTTTGGCACGACCACCAAGCAGCAGTATCACCGGACCGGAAACCGCAGCAACCGAGGCCAGCGACGCACCAATATTGGTGGCTTTCGAATCGTTAATCCAATGCACGCCATCGTAGTCGCCGATGTGCTGATGACGGTGCCGTAATCCGTTGAAACGCTTCAGAGACTCGCGCATCGCTGATAACGGCAGATCGATGGCGCTGCCCAGAGCGAGCGCGGCGAGCATGTTGGCGACGTTGTGAGTACCGCGCAAAGCACAGTTCGAAATTTGAACCAACTTTTCGCTGCCGAACATAAGACAACGCTCACCATCGATTGTCGCAACACCGAACTGTCGTGATGTGGGCTCGCGCAGTGTGAATTCGACCCGAACCGGCTGCCCTTGTTGTGGTTGCAACGAAAGGTCATCTGCATTGATCACCGCGAACTCACAGTCATCATAGATCCTGAGCTTGGCATCACGGTAATGTTCGATATTGCCATGCCAATCAATATGATCTTCCGAAACATTCAAGACGACGGCGGCAATCGCATTTAGGGATCGGGTACGTTCCAACTGAAAGCTGGACAGTTCGAGCAAGTAGGTTACGTCGGGCTCATCGGTCAACAGCTCTAGGGCTGGCACACCTAAATTCGCACCTGCTAATGCACTAACACGAGCGGCATCGCACATATCCTTCAACAATGAAACGACGGTGCTTTTGCCATTCGATCCGGTAACAGCGACGATCGGTTGTGCTGCAGAACGACAGAACAGCTCGATATCACTGATCACTTCGACACCTGCGTCCATAGCTCGCTTGATGAGCTCATGACGCGGAGAGATGCCAGGCGACGCGACAACGCAATCAATACCGTCAAGCGAAACGTCCGATGTTGCACCGTTCGCCACGGTCGCCGCAGGCATCACCGCAAGCACATCAGCTGCGTCGAAGTCCGCGCGATCATCAACCAATGTGGCCACTTCGCCGTTGGCCGCAAGCCATCGGACAACCGACAACCCGGTTCCGCCCAGGCCAATAACCATCCATTTTTTTGCGGATGATGAAGCCATTAGCGTACCTTGAGACTCGCGAGACCAATCAACACAAGAATGACCGTGATGATCCAAAATCGAACAATCACTTTGGGCTCCGCCCAACCTTTCAGCTCATAGTGATGATGCAGTGGGGCCATACGGAACACGCGCTTGCCCGTCATCTTGAATGAAGCGACCTGAATAATGACCGACAGTGTTTCCATGACAAAAACACCACCCATAATCACTAGCACCAATTCCTGCCGGACAATCACCGCGACAATGCCGAGTGCGGCACCCAACGCTAGCGCGCCAACATCACCCATAAATACCTGAGCCGGATAGGTGTTGAACCACAAAAACCCTAACCCGGCACCGCCAAGCGCCGCGCAAAACACGAGCACTTCGCCCGCCCCAGCGACATAAGGCATACCAAGGTACTCGGAAAAATTTACGTTGCCGGCGACGTAGGCAAAGATGCCTAGCGCACCACCCACCAGCACCGTCGGCATGATCGCAAGGCCGTCAAGACCATCAGTCAAATTAACGGCATTACTAAAACCAACGACAACAAATGTGGCAAACAGAATTTGACCGATGCCCAAAGGAATCATGACATTTTTCAGGAAGGGCAAGATCAGCGTAGACTCGACCGGGCTCGTCGCTGTCCGATACAACACGATAGACGCGAGTAGCGCGAAGAGCGTTTGCCATAGCAGCTTATAGCGACCCGCCAGGCCCGCGCTGTCTTTCAGGACAAGCTTCTTCCAGTCATCGTAAAAACCGATGGCACCGAAACTCAACGTCACCAAAACAACTATCCAGATAAAACGATTACCGAGGTCGCCCCAAAGCAAGGTGCTTATCGCGATGACCGTTAGGATTAGCGCACCGCCCATCGTCGGTGTACCTGCCTTCGCTAAATGACTTTGCGGCCCGTCATCCCGAACGGTTTGACCGATTTGTCGATTGGCGAGCTTCTCAATCATCGCTGGACCAATAACAAAGCTCAAAACCAGCGCGGTTAGTGCGCCTAGGATGGCGCGCATGGTCAGGTAACTGAACACGTTGAAACCCGATGCAAACTGGGTCAAATACTCCGTGAGCCACAACAGCATTAGTGCAACCCTCCGGACGTTAGCGCATCCACGACACGCTCCATCCGCATCGAACGCGATCCTTTAACCAAGAGATTGACGCGCTCATGAAGCACAGACTTTAACGCTGCGATCAACGCATCAATTTCTTCGAAATGCTCAGCAGACTTTCCAAAACCGTTAGCGGTTGAACGTGACTGCTCACCGAATGCGAACAAGCGCTCAATACCGGCTTCGCGTATGGCGACACCGCAGGCCCGATGAAGCTCGTGACTGTCTTCACCCAGCTCACCCATATCGCCGACAACCATCCACGACGGTGAAGTTTGCGCGGCCAACATTTCTGCTGCAGCGCGCATCGACGCCGGGTTCGCGTTGTAGCTGTCATCGAAAATCTTACTGCCGTTAATACCTTCACAAACACGCTGACGACCCGGCTCTGCGTCAACACCGGCCAACCCGGCTGCGATTTGCGGCAGCGAGACGTCAGCGGCAAAAGCAACAGCTGCTGCTCCACAAGCATTCATCACATTGTGCTCACCATCGAGCTTCAAGGTCAGATTCACCTGACCCGCCGGCGTATGTAAATCAAAAGATTGCGAGCCCGGAGCAGCTCGTCGATCGGAAAACCAGAAGTCGGCGTGGTCGCCGCTACCAAAGGTGTAGGTGCGGGCCGGCGATGCGAGCTCATGCCAAAGCGGTGCGTATTGATCATCAGCATTGATGATCGCCGTTCCAGACGCATTCAGGCTGGCGAAAATTTCACCCTTGGCGTTCGCAACGCCATCCAGTGAACCAAAACCTTCAAGATGAGCCGGCCCGGCATTCGTAATGATTGAAATATCAGGGCGCACCCACGATGTCATTTCAGCGATCTCGCCGGCATGATTTGCCCCGAGTTCGAAAACGGCGGATTGATGATTATCGCCGAGCCTTAGCAACATCAAAGGCACGCCAATGTGATTGTTGTAATTACCTGTGGTCGCCAGACAATGCTCGCCCATGCAAGCCTCGATCAATGAGCGCATCGTTGTCTTGCCGTTACTACCCGTCACGGCAATGACCTTTGGCGAGAATTGATTCCGCCAATACACTGACAATTGTTGTAATGCTGACAACGTATCGTTAACGACCAGCGTTGGTATCGCGCCATCCGCCGATTCATCCAGCAAAGCCGCAGCAGCACCTGCCTCGGTGGCTTGCGGCAAGAATTGCGAACCCCGTGCCCGTGAACCATTCAAACCCACGAAGAGATTGCCTGGCGACAGCGTCCGCGTATTGATACTAACGCCGTCAATGCGGACATCGTCGCCGGTCATTTCAGCGGACAGTACGCTGGCAATATCATGCAAGCTCATTTGCATCATGCGCCCTCACCGACTCGATGGCGCATCGCCAATCGTGCCTCAATCACATCGTCGAATGGCAGGCTCTCACCAGCGATGTTTTGCACCGCTTCATGGCCCTTGCCGGCAATCAAGACAACATCGTCAGCCTGCGCCTGTGAAATAGCTGCGCGAATCGCCTGCCGCCGATCCGGTTCAACAACATGATCTTCGCGTGAAAGCCCTCCGCACATATCATCAAAAATTTGATCGATCGGTTCACCACGCGGATTGTCACTGGTCAGCACCAATCGATCAGCATGCTCCTCGGCAACCTGCGCCATCTCCGCGCGTTTGCCGCGATCTCGTTCACCGCCGCAACCGAACACACACACCAACGCGCCAACCGTTTGCTGACGTAGTGTTTTTAGCGCTCCGCGCAACGCGTCTGGCGTATGCGAAAAATCAACAAATACGGCTGGCTTATCAGAGGAAACACGCTGCATACGACCCGGCGGCGGCGAGGCTAAACCGAGCGCCTTCGCCGCAGCCATCGCTTCGACATCCAGCGCCAAAAGCGCCGCAAACGCCAAACACAAATTCTGGATATTGAAGTCTCCGATCAAGCTTGATCGAATCTCTACATCACCACGATGCGAAGACAACTGAAGCGTGGTTTGATCCACTGACAACTCAGCGCCCTGAACACAAACAAAGCGGTCTGGCCGGCTCGCCAATACAGCGGTACTGACCGCCATGGCCTCATCAGCATAGCGATCAAACAACTGGCGGCCATACTCATCATCCACAGAGATGATTCGCTCGCTGAGCGTCGGCATCGCGAACAAAGCCGCCTTGGCTTCAAAGTAGGCATCCATATCGCGGTGATAATCCAGGTGATCCCGCGTTAAGTTACTGAACATCGCGATATCAATATCGGTATGTGCAAGCCTCGCCTGGACTAGCGCATGTGACGACGCTTCCAGAGCAACAAACCCCACACCTTCGGCATTCAACTCTGCGAGACGTCGCTGCAGGCTGACAGGGTCAGGTGTTGTTAACTGTTGCTTACGCAACGCATCAAGCCGACCGCTGCCTAGCGTGCCCATGACCGCTGATGACTCGCCTAGCTCACGCAATGCAGCCGAAATCAGCCAACTGATGCTGGACTTACCGTTGGTACCCGTAACCGCCACGATATTCATTCGTTCGCTCGGCGCATCGAAAAAGCGCGATGCGATTAAAGCCGGCAGATGCTTTTCAGTACCTATGCAAATCACCGGAACCGTTCTTTTCAACGTTTGCACACGCAGATCGTTCTCCGGCAAATCGGTCACGATCGCAACAGCACCGGCATCAACGGCCTGAGTAGCGAAAGTCATTCCGTGTTTTTGCTCGCCGCGTAGGGCGAGAAACAGACAACGCCCCTGGATATGACGACTGTCCATACTAAGACTGTCGACACGAAGCTCCGGCGCATCCGCGATACCCGCCAGCAGCCGTTTGAGGACGACAGGTTCTGACATTGACACTGCCATCATGGTCTCGCCGCCTGAAGCGTCGGTGTTGCCAACGTTGACACGGCATCCGGTGGCAACGCCAACAACCTGAGCGCCTCGCTCATGACGTTGGAAAACACCGGCGCCGCAACGTCACCGCCGTAAAAATCAGCGCCGGTTGGCTCATCGATAACGACCACCGCTGCCAGCTTCGGATTCGCTGCTGGTGCCAAACCGGCGAAAATAGAAAAGTACTTATCTTCCGAGTAACCCCCGGCTGCGAACTTCCAGGCGGTGCCGGTTTTGCCAGCAACACGATAACCCGCAATGCCCGCTTTGGTGCCGGTACCGCCGGGTCGAACCACGTGCTCCATCATTTCAACGACGGCTGCCGCCACTTCCGGTGA
>JBGCGB010000041.1:0-9110 GCA_045110335.1 Woeseiaceae bacterium | reverse complement strand
AGCCCTGACGATATTCCTTAGAGGGATAACTGATACGGTTAGACCGACTTTCTTAAAAGAATATCGACCTGACACCTCTTAGTGTTCCGCGTTACTTAATACCGCTAGCCCGTAATGCATCACCCACTGTGGTGCCACTGCTGCGCTTCAGCTCTTCCTTGTCCAAAATGCGTACGCGCTGTGCGCTGTCGGTATTCACTTGTTTGACCTCCACGTCGCGCTTGATCAGGCTTCCGGTGATCGGCACATCTTCAGCCACTTCGGTTTCGATAGGCGTACCGGTGTTAGCGCAGCCCGAAAGCGCAACCAGTGCGCCTACGGCGGTCAAGTTCAAAATTAGTCTTTTCCGGCTCATACGCCCGCTCCTCGTGACGATGTCATTGATTTAACGTTACCTCAATTTAGTCATCACCGCTGCCTGGAAGTTCCAAAATGAGAGGAGACATACTGATTTATTGCGGCAAAAATACCGGCCTGACCCCTTTTGCTGTTGTTCAGTTAGAATACCCGGCTACTGCGGCACCACTTTCACCGCTATTTTCGGAATCGTCAGGGGGAAAACATGAAGGTCCGGATACTAATGATTGCTGCACTTACAACGTTAAGTGCTTGTGCGGTGCCCACCGCGACAGAAACCCAACCGCAGGAGACAGCAACCGAGTTTGTCGCTCGCGTTAATCAGGAGCTCTCTGAGCTGGGTGATGAGTCCGGTTCTGCCGCATGGATTCAATCCACCTACATCAATCGCGACTCTGCCAAGATTGCTGCACGCTCACAGGAACGCAATGCTGCGTTCCACTCGGCGTCTGTCGCTGCATCCAAGGCGTACGATCTAAACACGATTGATCCAGCTGCGGCACGCGCGATCCAATTGCTGAAACTCGGCACGTCTCAGCCCGCGCCCGACAGCGATGCTGCGCGACGCGAGCTGGCACAAATCACGACACGCATGGAAGGCGCTTACGGCGCTGGCAAGTACTGCCCGGCCGAAGGCGACTGCCAGACACTGGGCCAACTCAGCAACATCATGGCGACATCGCGCGATTATGATGAGCAACTCGAAGCCTGGCTGGGGTGGCGTACCGTCTCACCGGCAATGCGCGATGACTACCAGCGCTTTGCGGAGCTAACCAACGCTGGTGCCGCCGAGCTAGGTTTCACCAACCTTGGCGATATGTGGAAATCCGGCTACGACATGGCGACCGATGATTTTGATCAGGAAACATCGCGTCTTTGGCAACAGGTCGAGCCGCTATATGAAGCGTTGCATTGTTACGTGCGCCAGGAACTCAGCGATACCTACGGCGAAGAACGTGTCTCACCGAACGGGCCAATTCCGGCACATTTGCTCGGCAACATGTGGTCGCAAAGCTGGGGCAATATTTATGACCTGGTTGAGCCGTATCCAGGCGTCGCAAGTGCGGATGTCAGCGCCGCATTAGTTGAACAGGAGTACACACCGGTTCAAATGGTAGAACTCGCCGAAGACTTCTTTGTATCACTTGGGTTACCGGAATTGCCGGATTCATTTTATGAGCGCTCGCAGTTCACCAAACCACGCGACCGCGAAGTCGTCTGTCATGCCAGCGCATGGCCGCTTGAAGGCGGCGATGATGTTCGCATCAAGATGTGCATCGAGCCGACCTTCGATATGTTGTCAACGATCTACCATGAGCTCGGACATATCTACTATTTTCTGGCGTACAACGAACAACCACCGTTGTTCCAGGACGGCGCACACGACGGCTTCCATGAAGGCATTGGCGATACGATCACGCTATCTCTTACACCGGCGTTTCTGCAGCAAGTCGGTTTGATCGAAAACGTCGCCGAGGGTGATGAAGCGCTGATCAATACGCAGATGCAGATGGCGCTCGACAAGATCGCGTTCCTGCCTTTCGGCAAGTTGATCGACGAATGGCGCTGGCGCGTATTCTCCGGTGAAATTGCGCCGGAGAACTACAATGCCGCATGGTGGGAGTTGCGTCGCCGCTATCAAGGCATTGAGGCGCCGGTAGCACGCAGCGAATCGGACTTTGATCCCGGTGCGAAATACCACATTCCGGCGAACACACCGTACACGCGTTACTTCCTTGCACACATCTTGCAGTTCCAGTTTCAAAGAGCGCTGTGTGACGCGGCCGGTTTTGAAGGGCCTTTACATGAGTGCTCCATTTACGGCAGCCAAGAAGCGGGCGATCGTCTAGAGGCCATGCTTGCCGCCGGTTCAAGTCAGCCTTGGCAGGACTCGCTCGAGATGGTCACAGGGACCCGTGAAATGGACGCTTCAGCATTGGTGGAGTACTTCACGCCGCTGCTGGGCTGGCTCGAAGAAGAGAACCAGGACCAAAGCTGCGGCTGGTAGTTTAGCGTCCGCGACGGTGGTCATCGCCGTCGCGGACCCTTCATCATGAAAGACGCCAACATTGAACAGCAAACACGCGACTGGTTAAACAATGCCGTCGTTGGCCTCAACCTTTGCCCTTTCGCGAAGAAGGTTGTCGATGACGATCGACTCACCATCGTTGTTTCCCATGCAGACAACGAAGACGCACTAGTCGCGGAACTGGATGCGGCACTGCTTAGTCTCGATGATCAAGGACCGGACACGATCCTTATCGTCATTCCCGACATGCTCGGTGACTTCTGGGCATTCAATGATTTTCTGGATATCTCGGATGCGCTGCTTGAAGCACGAGCATTGACGGGTACCATTCAGATAGCGACGTTTCACCCGGACTATCAGTTCGCCGATGCGCCGCCCGATGCTAACAGCCACTACACGAATCGCTCGCCATACCCGACGCTTCACTTGTTGCGTGAAGCCGACGTTGAAAGCGCGCTCGCCTCACACCCAGATCCGAGCAACATCCCGGCACGCAATATCGAGAAACTCGAGGCAATGAGCACGAAAGAAATTCGCGCGATTTTTGATGCCTAGGATTGATCGCTTACGCGGGTTGTCAGCGTCTTCAGTAACTGAATAATCAACCAGAACAACCCTATTGGCAGCAAGATCGTCTGCAGCACGAAGATAACGATCAAATCAACGACATGTCGGGTTGCACCCGCAGTTTTATCTTTTAGCGTCGCCAGACGCTCCCGGACATTCAGATTCTGTAGCGACTCATCAACCATATCGCCAAACCGCTGGAGAAATCCGCGTTCGACTTCCGGCGTCGCTTCTTCGTCCGTCAATCGCTTGATCTCGTCCGAAGCGAGCTGCAGCGCCTCGGTCGATTGTTCCTGCTTGGGTTGCAGGAATTGGTTAAACAGGAAGTTGCTGCTGACGATGAGGATCGGTAACGCGAAACGAATCGTAAAGGTGATCAGAAAAAATCGCAGCACGAACGCACGCAGTTTTTGACGTCTGGCGAACCTCGGAATCCACAACACTAATAACGCGAGCAACGCGGTCGCAGCCATGAACACGCTCACACCAAAACCACCGGTGTACTCGAGCAAGAACTGCTGCAACACGGCTGAGCCGGTCGCCACTAACATGACTTGTGAGAACTGCTCGACCAGATCGTTGATAGGATCGAGCACCTCACCCACCGTAAGGTTAACGCCGACACCACCGGGCTCCAGAGCCAACTCTGTACCCTGTGCAACAGAAATAGCGCTATCTAATCCACGTGCAACAGCCCACGTAGCGGCCGCCTTGGTGACCGCTGTGCTGGCGTAGTGCTCGCCGAGCCGGTCGGCAACGCCCGATACCGCAAGGCCGCAGGCGAATACCGCAAACACCGTCCACCAGTTTCTAGCCCGCATGCCTGTTCCCCTGACCGAAAAGTCTGTCACTACGTTAGCAAAAAACTGCTGTCGTCGTGCAAGACACATTACAGCGTGCAAGCGGCTTGCTACACTGCCGACGCGCTTGACGATTACTAACAGGAAATAGCATGAGCGATTTTGAGAAACTTGGCGCCTTTTATCTGGGCAAACGATTTGACGAACCGTCCGACGAAATGTCCGAGGATCTCGTGCTCTATGACTCAAAAGACCTGAACACCCATGCCGTCATCATCGGCATGACAGGCAGTGGCAAAACCGGACTCGGCATCGGTATGATCGAAGAAGCCGCCATGGACAACATACCGGTCATCGCGATCGACCCGAAAGGCGACATGGGTAACCTGTTGTTAACGTTCCCTGACTTTAAGGGCGACGATTTCCTGCCATGGGTCAACCATACGGAAGCGAGTAATCGCGGTGAAACGCCGGAGCAGTTTGCGGCCGGTCAAGCGGCGCTATGGAAAAAGGGCATCGCCGGTTGGGGCCAAAAGCCGAAACGTGTTCGTGATTTGAAAAAACGCGTGGACATGAATATCTACACACCGGGCTCTACCGCCGGGCTACCTGTTTCTGTCTTACGATCATTCGATGCGCCGGATGCAGCTTTGCTGGAAGATCGCGATCTATATCGGGAACGTGTGCAGGTCACGGCGACCAGTATCCTCGCTTTGTTGGGTATTAATGCAGATCCGGTCACCAGCCGTGAACATATTTTGATTGCGAATCTGCTGGACCATTACTGGCAAGAAGGCCGCAGCATCGATCTTGCGCGGTTGATCGCCGAAATTCAAAGCCCGCCAATGAAAAAGATTGGCGTCATGGAACTGGATACCTTTTACCCGGCCAAAGATCGGATGGCGCTGGCCATGAAACTGAACAACCTGCTGGCTGCGCCCGGTTTCGAAGCGTGGATGGAAGGCGAGCCATTGAATGCGGCGAGCCTACTCTATACCGAGTCGGGTCAACCCAGAGTCTCAGTGATGTCGATTGCGCATCTTTCCGATGCCGAGCGCATGTTCTTCGTTTGCATGCTGTTGAACCAGCTAATCGCTTGGATGCGTGCCCAACCAGGCACGTCGAGCCTGCGAGCCATTCTCTACATGGATGAGATTTTTGGCTATATGCCACCCGTCGCTAATCCTCCTTCGAAGCAGCTGTTGCTCACGTTGTTGAAACAAGCGCGAGCCTATGGGCTTGGACTGGTGCTATCCACACAAAACCCGGTTGACCTTGATTACAAAGGTCTATCGAACACCGGGACCTGGATGATTGGTCGTCTGCAGACCGAGCGGGATAAAGCCAGAGTCATGGAAGGACTTGAAGGCGCGACGGCCGGTGGCGAGTTCGACAAGCAAGCAATGGAGCGAACGCTGGCAGGCTTAGGTAAGAGACGCTTCCTGCTGCACAACGTGCACGAATCGGCGCCGGTGGTCTTTGGCACGCGCTGGGTCATGTCCTATCTCGCGGGGCCGATGACTCGGGATCAAATCAAAGCGGTAATGGCGTCTGCAAAGTCTAAGCGTGAAAAACGTATCGAAAAACAAAAGGCGGCGGCGACACTCACGGCCAAAAACACCAAAGCTGTCGTCGCGGATGCTGTTGAACAGCCCAGCGTGCCTAAAGCGTTTCGTCAGTTCTGGCTGGAAACCAACAGCGCTGATCTAGTCTATCGTCCAGCACTGATTGGCGCGGCAGAACTGTTCTATTCGTCGGCACGCTATAAAGTAGAGCAGGCGAACGAGTGTATCGCTTACGTCATTCCGGAAGAGGGTCCGGTCGCGATAGATTGGGATGACGCCGCGGTTTTACCGCTTGCCGTCGATGAACTATCGATCGAGAACGAACAGGAAGCTGCGACGTTTGCTGCGTTGCCTTTGGCGCTGCAAAACAGCAAGAAGCTCAGTAGTTGGGAGAAAGCCTTTAAGCGATGGCTCCGGTTGCAGCAAACCATCACGTTGTATCGCAGCGATGCATTGAAGGTGACATCGACCCCCGATGAAACCGAAGCGGACTTTCGCATTCGATTGCAAACACTAGGCAATGAGAAACGTGACCTGGCCGTTGGCAAATTACGCAAGAAGTACGAAAGCAAGGTCAATACGCTGGAGGCGCGTTTGTTACGAGCCGAGCAAGCAATCGAACGCGAAACAGAACAGGCATCGAAGAAAAAACTGGATACAGCGATATCTTTCGGTGCAGCCATTCTTGGTGCGGTATTGGGCCGCAAGCGTATTTCAAAAACATCGGCCGGCAAGTTTGGTACCGCCGTCAAAACGATGGGTGGCATGCGAAAAGAATCCGGTGATGTTGATCGCGCGAAGGAAACCGCGGCCAAGGTCCAATCGGATCTCTCGGCGTTGCAGAAAGATTTCGAAGCATCCGTCGCGGATTTGGACGCGGCTTACGATGGACAAACGGATGAACTGAGTGAGATTACGATCAAACCGAAGTCCACCGATATCCAGATTCATTTTGTGGGTCTGCTTTGGGTGCCTTACGAGCGTGACAGCAAAGGTCGGTTGAGCTCGTTGATTCCAGGTTAGCGAATCACTACGACGGATTGTTTCGCAAGGTTTGAGTAAGAAGGTATGAACAGCCGGTTTTTTCTTAGCCAATTCCTTTCTGTGCAACGTAGTTTGTTATTCATGCTCAGCGGGATTTTCAGCATGTCCATCGCAGCGTGTTCAAGCACATCGTCAATGTCGAATGTAGAGCGTGGCGATAATTGGATCGCCGCCTGTGGACCGAACGATCTTTGGGACAAGCCAGGCCCGCCGTATAAAATCTACGGCAATACGTATTACGTAGGCACCTGCGGTATCGCCGCGATTTTGATTACCGGTGATGATGGACACGTTCTGATCGATAGCGGCACAGCGCAAGGCGCCCGCATCGTCGCCGGGAATGTACGGGCGCTCGGCTACGACGTCGATGACATCAGGATCCTGCTGCATAGCCATGAACACTTCGACCATGTTGGCGGTATGGCTTTTCTCAAAGGCGAGACCGGCGCGCAGGTGATTGCATCAAGGCGTGCTGCGCCTGTTTTGGAGACGGGTATTGTGGCGGCGGACGACCCTCAGGCTAGTATGCATGCGCCATTTGCGGCTGTCGAAGTCACAGCAACCATCGCGCATCTGCAAACGGTAAACCTCGGCTTGCTCGAATTGACCGCGCTAGAAACGCCTGGGCACTCGCCGGGTGCTTTGAGCTGGCAATGGATAGCGTGCGAAGAAACGGACTGCAAAACCATGGTTTATCTCGATAGCCTGTCGCCCATTAGTCGCGACGGCTACCGTTTTAGCGATCACCCGAAACAGCTTGCACAGTACCGTGCCGGACTGAACGCGCTGGAAGGGATCGCTTGTGACTTCGCACTGACCCCCCATCCCATCGCGAGCAGCATGCATCAACGGCTAGGACAACCCGGAGGCCTGGAAGACAAGAACGGTTGTCGGGCTTACGTCAATCGCATCGAAGGACGTTTGGACCAACGGCTGAAATCAGAGTAAGACATGCGCGGCACAAACCCGCTGAATCGCTAAGGCCAGCCATTTGCTCACGCGACATGATGAAACCTTGCATGACGCACCTTTGGGATCACAGGCACAGAATTGCAAATTCTGATATTGGCCATCTCGATAAAATGTAATGGGTCGAACCGGAACAGATGCCCTAAACAGCGTCGGCAACGCAAACAATCGTTGAAACTAAAGTCAAAATCAGCGACGTTCTAATCATAGATTCCAGTAGCCAATTTCGGTTTAGTCACATACAGGGATGATTGATTCGATGGCAAGACAAACCACCATGCAGAATCCTGCAGGTCTAGAGAGCAAGGCACCGCATAGCCAAGGGTTAGCAGAC
This sequence comes from Woeseiaceae bacterium, assembly GCA_045110335.1. Taxonomy (GTDB): domain Bacteria; phylum Pseudomonadota; class Gammaproteobacteria; order Steroidobacterales; family Woeseiaceae; genus CALBPI01. The sequence continues at coordinate 1,445 of JBGCGB010000041.1, read as the reverse complement.
CGCCTTAAGGACGCAACGACCGATCTACACAAAATCGCCGAAAGAACCGGGATCATCAGCGATATCCTGCGACAACGCACGACCATAGATCATTATCTGTTATTGCTCGCAAATTTGACTCCGGTGTACCGGACCATGGAGGCGTGCATCAGCAAGCATAGCGGAACACATGCACTATCAAACCTCGTCCAACCCGAGATATTCAGATACCCGACGCTACATGCTGACATCAATGCGCTAAAGGCGCATTTCTCGGTAGATGCGGAGTTGCGCGTTTTCGCAACAACCGATGCCTATTGCGCGCATGTTTTAGCGTCATTCAGCAGTTCGCCTGCGGCGATGCTCGGTCACATCTATGTTCGTTATCTAGGCGATCTGAATGGCGGGCAAGTACTTCAGCGGCTGATCGGGCAGTCGATGGGCATCCCATCGTCCATGCTGTCGTTTTACGCATTCCCGTCGATCGATGATCTAGCTAAGTATCGCGAGACGTTCAGAAGGCAACTTGATGCGACTGAACTGACCGAACAGGACGCCCGGCTAGCGATTGGTGTTGCCGTCGATGCATTTAAGCTGAATATTGATTTATCGAATGCAGTCAAACAGTATAGATTCGATCAGCACTAGGGAATTCAAATCCTAAACGCAGGTAGAATGATACTGAGTCTCCACGGAAACGGTTAACTTGCCAAGGATTTGCAATGAACCGAAAAAGCTATGACAACTTTGATCGCGAGACTTTGTCGCTAGAGAATTGCGACAAGGAGCCCGTCCATATCCCCGGTCATATACAAGGCTTTGCAACGCTGATTGCAACAGACCCAAAACTCAAGACCATCACCTATTGTAGTGACAATGGTGAAGAGACATTCGGTCAGTCACTCGATGCGCTACTCGGCCATAGCATCCGTACGATTTTTGATACAGAGCTGCTACATGCACTGAACAACACGCTCAGTTTGTCTTCGGTGCATCACCAAAGAGAACGCGTGGGGCACTATGTCAATAGCGATCAATGGTTCGATGTTTGGGCGCACCTACATAACGATATCCCTATTGTCGAGTTTGAGCGCATTGACAAACACCAACAGGAAGACATTCAGTCCATTCTGACCGTGCGGTCGCTTTTGGCGCGATTACAAAAAATCGAGCAACTGGATGAAACACTGAATGACGCCGTTATTGGTCTGCAAAGTTTTTCCGGCTTTGATCGTGTGCTCATCTATCAGTTCGACAAAAATGGAGATGGCGAAGTCAAGGCAGAAGCCAGAAGCCCCGCGATGGACCCTCTACTTGGACTCCGGTTCCCTAAATGGGATATCCCCAATCAGGCACGCGACATCATGCGTAAGCTCCCGCTGCGTGTTATTGCCGATGTCGATGCAACACCCGTCATGCTCAGACAAGCTGACCCGACACAAGCACCGCTCGACCTTACGGTCGCT
>JBGCGB010000040.1:0-54097 GCA_045110335.1 Woeseiaceae bacterium | reverse complement strand
TTGCAAGGCGATTTTGTTTGGCACGAACACCCAGATACTGACGAGACGTTCCTGGTCCTTTCCGGCGAGCTTAGGATCGATCTTCGTGATGGCCCGGTAACGATTCGTGAAGGCGAGATGTATGTCGTACCAAAAGGTGTTGAACACAAGCCCTGTGCCGAGCATGAGGTACATGCCATGTTGATTGAGCCTCGCGGTGTCGTGAATACCGGCGATGCAGCGGGGGACTTAACGGCGACCAATGATGTTTGGATCTAGTCTCCACTCGCCGGTCGATAGCGCTATTTTCTTCGATAGCGTTAACGCATTTATTGGGTAATAAGGAGGCTGTTTACCGTGACCTTAGACAGACGGCCTACTAACGTTTTGTCGAGATACCTTTCAGCGCATACAGTGTGTCCAGCGCCTCTCGAGGTGTCATGTTATCGCAATCGATAGCGGCGACCGCGTCTAACACGGATTGCTGTTCGGGGCTCAAGCCTTCGGGTTCTTCGGCGGAAAAATCCAGTGTTACCTGGCCGCCGGTGTCGCCCTGGTCACGTTGTGTCTCCAGTGCAGTGAGGTAACGTCGAGCGCGTCGAATCACGGTCGCCGGTACACCGGCTAGTGCGGCTACCTGCAAGCCGTAGCTCTTGTTCGCCGGTCCCGCTTTCACGCTGTGTAAAAAGACCAACTGTTGGCCATGTTCGGTGGCATCCAAATGCACGTTCGCACAGTGCGGGATTTCGCTCGGCAAAGCGGTCAGCTCGAAATAGTGCGTGGCGAATAAAGTGAAAGCCTGGCACTGCTCACCGATGTAATGCGCAGCCGCCCACGCTAGCGACAGGCCGTCGAAAGTGCTGGTGCCGCGACCAATTTCATCCATCAAAACGAGACTGTGCGCGGTTGCGTTGTTCAGAATGTTTGCCGTTTCGGTCATTTCCACCATGAACGTGGAGCGGCCACCGGCGAGATCGTCGCTTGCGCCAATGCGTGTAAAAATACGATCAATCGGACCGATGGTCATTGCCGCTGCGGGTACAAAGCTGCCCATTCTGGCGAGTACGGTGAGCAGCGCTGTCTGACGCATATAAGTAGATTTACCGCCCATGTTTGGTCCCGTAATGACGAGCAAACGTCGCTCGGCATTCAACACCACATCGTTGGCGATGAAGTCGGTATCGAGGACGTGCTCAACAACCGGATGTCGTCCGGCCTTGATGTCAACGCACGGCGTCTCGGTCAGGATCGGTCGTGTTAGTGAAAGACTGCTTGCGCGTTCAGCGAGTGTAGTTACGACGTCCAGCGTGGCGATCGCCTCGACCGTGTCCTGCAATGCAAGCAAATCGTCGTTAAGCATTTCTATCAGTGATTCATAGAGTGCCTTTTCCCGTGCCAGCGCCTTCTCACTGGCACTCAGGATCTTGTCTTCGAACTGCTTCAGCTCACTTGTGATGTAGCGCTCTGCACCTTTCAAGGTTTGTCGGCGGGTGTAGTGTTCCGGTGCTTTTTCGCTTTGGCCTTTACTGATCTCGATGAAGTAGCCATGCACCCGGTTGTAACCAACCTTGAGTGTCGCAATGCCGGTGGTTTCGCGTTCGCGTTGTTCGAGGTCAGTCAGGAACTGATTGGCGTTGTCGCGCAAGCCGCGCAGCTCATCGAGTTTCTCGTCGTAGCCTTCGCGAATCACGCCGCCATCACGGATCAGCACCGGTGGGTTGTCGATCACGGCACGCGCAAGAAGATTCGCTTGCGCTGAGGGGTCGCCCAGTTGTTTGACCAGCGTATCGAGTAATGGCGACCCACAGGCGGCAGCGAGTGATTTCAACGTGGGGACGCGTGTTAGACCGGCACCCAACTGGGCAAGGTCGCGTGGTCTGGCGGATCGCAAGGCGATACGCGACAAAATGCGTTGTAGGTCACCGATCTCACCACACTCGCTGGATAGCATGCGGCGTTCTTCGGCATCGACCAATGACTGAACACCATCAAGCCGGGCTTGCAGTGCAACGTTGTCTCGTAAAGGCGATTGCATCCAGCGTCGTAAAAGTCGGCTGCCCATCGCCGTGCCGCAATGATCCATGATGCCCGCCAAGGTCAGCGTATCGTCGCCAGACAGGCTATGTTCGAGCTCCAGATTGCGACGGGTGGCCGCATCCAGCAGTACCGTGTCATCGTGGCGCAGGCGCACCATGCTGCGGATGTGCGGTAATGCATTGCGTTGCGTATCACGCGCGTATTGAATGAGCGCGCCAGCGGCGGCAACTGAGGCATCCAGGGTTTCGGTATCAAACCCGCGCAAGTCTTTGGTACCAAACTGCTCGCACAGCAATTGTTCGGCTGTGTTCTTATCAAAGTGCCAGGTGCCGGTTGGCCGCCATTGCAGGCGCGGCCAACGGCTTTGCAGACGCGCGAAGAAACGTTCGTCTTGTTCGTCGAACAGTATTTCTGCGGGGCGAAGTTTCTCGATCTCCGCTGCCAGCGTTTCTTCGTCGGGCGGAATCGTAGTGACATTAAATTTCCCGCCCGCGAGATCCAGCCAGGCTAGGCCGATGTGTTCCCGACCGCGAACGACGGCGGCGACGAAACTCTCGCTGCGGGCGTCGAGCAACGACTCGTCAGTGAGCGTACCGGGCGTGACGATGCGCATGACTTTCCGCTCGACCGGGCCTTTGCTGGTGGCGGGGTCGCCGACTTGTTCACAGATGGCCACGGATTCGCCCAGTTTGACGAGCTTGGCGAGATAGCCGTCGGCGGCATGATAGGGCACGCCGGCCATCGGGATCGGCTCACCATTCGATTTGCCACGCTGCGTGAGCGTAATGTCAACGAGCGCGGCGGCACGCTTGGCATCGTTAAAAAACAACTCGTAGAAATCGCCCATACGGTAGAACAGCAACGTGTCCGGATGATCGGCCTTGATGCGCAGGTATTGCTGCATCATTGGCGTGTGGTTGGCGTGATTACTCATAGCGATCAGTCAGGCTTTCGATTCAGCCGTTCATGCTATCGGGATAGGCAGCTTAAGTCGAACGTGACAAACTGTTTGCAATGAAAATCGCGCATCTCGAATTGGGCCGGCATTTGTACGGCGGAGCCGAGCAGGTTCGTTACTTGTTGCAGGGTTTGCAATCGGACGAGCATGAGCACGTATTGCTCACGCCGCCGGGCAGCGCGCTGCATGATTGGGCGCTCGCTGAGGAGCAGCCAGTGGTGCCGATCAAATTCAGCGGCGAACACGATCTTGCCTTTATTATTCGTCTGGTACGTTGGCTGCGTCGCGATCGGGTTGATCTATTGCATGTGCACAGCCGGCGCGGTGCTGATTGGCTGGGCCCCATTGCTGGCGCGCTGGCGCGGGTCACGACGATTGTATCGCGGCGCGTCGATAACCCGCCGTCGCGTCCGCTGGTCTGGTTGATGCGTAATCGCTATGTGCGCGTGATCTGTATCAGTGACGCTATTCGCGGTGTATTGCAAGATTGCGGCGTCGATGATGAGACGCTGTTGACCATTCGCAGTGCTGTCGATGTCACGCCATTTCAGGCACTGGATTCTGAGGGTGCCGAAGCGCGTTTGCTGGGCGAACCGGCACAGGGCCCGGTGATCGCTGTCATCGCGCAGCTGATTGAGCGCAAAGGGCATCGTTATTTGTTGATGGTGCTTGGTGGGTTACTTAAAAAATTCCCGGGCTTACGAGTGGTCTTCTTGGGTAAGGGCCCGCTCGAGGAGACGCTCAAGGATGAAGTCATCGCACGGGGTCTCGACGACTGCGTGATCTTCGCGGGATTTCGCGATGATCTGCCGGACTTATTGCCGGCAATCTCGTTGGTGGTGCATCCGGCATTAACCGAGGGCTTGGGCGTAAGTTTGCTGCAAGCGGCAGCGGCAGGCATTCCGGTGGTGGCATTCGCGGCTGGCGGAGTGCGCGAGGCTATTGCGCATGAACATAGTGGTTTTTTGGTACGCACGGGCGATGAAGTGGCTTTGGCGGCGGCGATTGGACGGCTATTGTCGGACGACGAGTTACGCCGAACGTTTGGTGATAATGCGGCGAAAAGAGTTGCGAGAGACTTCTCGGTAGATACCATGGTGCAAAGGCATTCGGCCTTATATGACGTTTTGGCGGAGGAGCGTTTGTGACAGGAACCTATTCATTAGTCGGATTACCGATTCGGGCCAAAACCGATCATGAGATGACGTTGCTGGCGAATGCGCTGACGCGCACGCGGCAGAAGATTGCCGTCGCTGAATCTTGCACTGGTGGCTGGATCGCCAAGACGCTGACAGACGTGGCGGGCAGTTCCGCCTGGTTTGAGTATGGTGTCGTCAGTTACAGCAATGAAGCCAAGAGCAAACTCCTAAAGGTTCGCAAGACAACGTTGGATACCTACGGCGCGGTGAGCGAGCAAGTGGTTCGCGAAATGGCCGATGGTGTACGGATACTCGCGCATGCGGACTTTGGCATTGCCGTCAGCGGTATTGCCGGACCGGACGGCGGCAGTGATGAAAAACCGGTCGGCACCGTTTGGTGCGCCTGGTCAACGGCGGCGGGCACCATAGCGCAAATGCAGCGGTTTAATGGCGATCGCAATGAAGTCCGCGAGAAGACTGTGCTGTGGGCTTTGCGCGAACTGAATCAATCGTTTGACCGCTAGTCGATGATTGACTGATCACGTCGATCGGTAAAATCCTGCAACGCTCAATAATTTAGCCACGGTAATTGATCCGGTCTCAGAGGGACACGGCTGCTTTTGGCCGGAAAATCCTGCATCCTCGCGCAAATCAATGGAAAAACCCCTGTAAAAGGACTGTACAAATGCACAGTTCATGCAGTAGTCTGTGTATCCATACAGTAGTTCTCGTGCCGTAAACGGCATCTTTAATTTAACGTAACGTGAGTTCGCTCACCTGCCACCTTCAGGATCAACACAATGGACGACAACAGAAAAAAAGCACTTGCCGCAGCGCTTGGCCAGATCGAGAAACAGTTCGGAAAAGGCTCTGTTATGCGTCTGGGCGATGGCTCAGCCGCCAAGAATGTTGAGGCCGTCTCAACCGGTTCCATTGGATTGGATGTCGCGCTGGGCATTGGCGGGCTGCCAAAGGGTCGGGTCGTTGAAATCTACGGTCCTGAGTCCTCGGGTAAAACGACGCTGACCTTGCAAGTCATCGCAGAGGGCCAAAAAGCGGGCGGCACTGCGGCATTTGTAGATGCCGAGCACGCGCTTGATCCGCAATACGCCGAGAAGCTCGGTGTGAATGTTGATGATCTGTTGGTGTCACAGCCCGATACCGGCGAACAAGCCCTCGAGATCACCGACATGCTCGTGCGCTCTGGTGCTGTCGACATCATTGTTGTCGACTCCGTTGCCGCGTTGACGCCCAAGGCAGAAATCGAAGGTGAGATGGGCGATACCCATGTCGGTCTGCAGGCACGTTTGATGTCCCAAGCGCTACGTAAGCTCACCGGTAACATCAAACGATCCAACGCGATGGTCATCTTCATTAACCAAATCCGTATGAAGATTGGTGTCATGTTTGGCAGTCCAGAAACCACCACCGGTGGTAACGCTTTGAAATTCTACTCATCGGTTCGATTGGATATCCGTCGCATCGGCGCGATCAAGAAAGGCGATGAAGTGGTCGGTAACCAAACCCGCGTTAAAGTGGTTAAGAACAAAGTCTCGCCACCGTTCAGAACGGCAGAATTCGAAATCCTCTATGGGCAGGGCATTTCACGCCATGGCGAACTCATTGATCTCGGCGTTGCTAACAGCATTGTGGACAAAGCAGGCTCTTGGTACAGTTATAACGGCGATCGCATTGGCCAGGGTAAAGAGAACGTCCGCGAATATCTGAAATCCAATCCGGAAATCGCCGCCGATATCGAATCACGTATTCGTGCGCAGTTATTGCCAGATCCGGAGACGCTGGTCGATATGGATTCTGATGAGGCGCCGGCCGAAGAAGCATAAGGATGCCGCTCGGGCTCTCTGGGCTCGAGCGGTTTTTCTCATCAGTTGCTGAAGTTCTCCGAACAAGATCCGCTGTCACCCGCGCGCTGTCGCAAACGTGCGATGGACGCGTTGGCGCGGCGTGAACATAGTCGTCTGGAGCTCAACCAAAAGCTCCGTGATGCCGGGTTTCCGGAGGAGACGGTCCTCTCCACGTTAGATCGTCTCGCCGATGAGCGGTTGCAGTGCGACGAGCGCTTTGTGGAAGTCTTTATTTCCAGCCGTTTCCGACAAGGCAAAGGGCCGGTTCGCATCCGGTCAGAGTTATCGCAACGCGGCGTCAGTGCCGCGATGGTTGAAGCCGTGCTGCGCACAGCAAACTTCGACTGGTATGCGCTCGCCTGCCGCGTTCGGGAGAGCAAATTTGGCGCGGATCCAATAGCTGACTTCAAAGAGCGCGCTCGCCAAATGCGTTTCCTGAGCTATCGGGGTTTCAATACCGACCAAATCCAAAGTGCTTGCGGGGATCGTTAGTCGACACGATTGATGCAACGCATCGCCATTCTGTGACCGCTTTGTCTATGTCGAACGGGTCAGCTGTGAAATAATTAGCGATCACGCGCCCAGGCGCATGTTTTTGATGGAACCCGATCGCATGAAAACTCTTTCCAGTCGCGAACTACGCGAGGCTTTCCTCGGCTATTTCGCCAAACAGCAGCACGAATTGCTACCCAGCTCCCCGTTGGTCCCCGGGAATGATCCGACATTGCTGTTTACCAATGCCGGCATGGTGCAGTTTAAAGATGTCTTTCTGGGTGATGACCAACGCGACTATCAACGCGCTACCACCTCACAGCGCTGCGTTCGAGCGGGCGGCAAACACAACGATTTGGAGAATGTTGGCTACACCGCGCGCCATCTGACTTTCTTCGAAATGCTTGGCAATTTTAGTTTTGGCGATTACTTCAAGCGTGAGGCGATTCAATTTGCCTGGCAATTTGTCACTGAAGTGCTGGAAATTCCTGCGGACAGACTGTGGGTGACCGTATTTCGTGAAGATGACGAAGCGGCGCGCATTTGGATCGACGAAGTGGGCGTACCCGCAGATCGTCTGTCGCGTCTGGATGAAAAAGACAATTTCTGGCAAATGGGTGATACCGGGCCTTGCGGTCCGTGTAGTGAGATTTTTTATGATCACGGACCGGATGTTGCGGGTGGTCCGCCAGGGTCACCTGACGAAGATGGCGACCGTTACGTCGAGATCTGGAATCTGGTCTTCATGCAGTTCGATCGTGATACGAGCGGAACCCTGACACCGCTGCCGAAGCCGTCGGTCGATACCGGCATGGGTTTGGAGCGTGTTTCAGCGGTCCTTCAGGGCGTGCATAGCATCTATGAAACCGATTTGTTCGAGCGCCTGATTACAGCAGTCGCAAAAGCGGTTGGTGTGGAAAATAATGGCGAGGCTTCGCTGCGCGTCATTTCCGATCACATTCGCGCTTGCGCATTTTTGATCACGGATGGTGTGTTGCCGTCGAACGAGGGGCGTGGCTACGTGCTCCGGCGCATCATTCGTCGAGCGGTTAGGCATGGCTATATGCTGGGTCAGCGCGACGCATTCTTCCATACATTGGTCGCTGCATTAGTTGATGAGATGGGCGAGGCCTATCCGGAACTGGCGAAAGCGCAGGCACACGCCGAACGCGTGTTGCTGCAAGAAGAGCAACGCTTCGCGCAGACGATCGAGCAGGGCATGGGTATGTTGGATCAAGCCATCGCCGATCTCGACAGCGATGTCATACCGGGTGACGTCGTGTTCAAGCTCTACGATACCTACGGTTTTCCGCCGGACTTGACCGCTGACATTGCGCGCGAGAAATCACTGACCATTGATGAGCCCGGTTTTGAATCGGCAATGCAGGCGCAGCGCAAACGTGCGCAAGCGGCGAGTAAGTTCGCAGCCGTTGATACCGGTGATATCAGATCAGACGTGGTGACTGACTTTGTCGGCTACGAGCGAACCGATGACAAAGATCTAACCATTGCCGCTCTGTATCGCGATGGTCAAGTTGTAGATTCATTGCAGGCCGGTGAAACGGGAATGGTCGTTCTCAACAGCACGCCGTTTTATGCCGAGAGCGGCGGTCAAGTTGGCGATGAGGGCATGTTGATCGCAGGCGGGTCCCGTTTTCGTGTTGCGGATACCCAGAAGGGTGGTCATGCGTTTTTACACATCGGCACGGTCGAAACGGGTAACTTGTCCACAAACGACGCCGTCACGGCAGAGGTTGATGTTAACCGACGCGATGCCATTCGCTTGAATCACAGTGCAACGCATTTGTTACATGCGGCCTTACGGCAAGTGCTCGGCGATCATGTGACGCAGAAGGGCTCGCTCGTTGATGCCGAAAAGTTGCGATTCGATTTCTCCCACTATGAATCGGTGACTGCCGATCAGCTTAGTGAAGTAGCGTCATTAGTGAATGCGCAGATCCGGCAAAACCATCCGGCGGAGACCGCTGAAATGCCGTACGACGACGCGCTCGAGGCCGGTGCGATCGCTTTGTTTGGTGAAAAGTACGAGAGCGACGTTCGCGTGCTACGTATGGGGCAGTTTTCGATGGAGCTTTGCGGCGGCACCCATGTCGGGCGAACCGGCGATATCGGGATATTCCGCATAGAGACGGAATCCGGCGTGGCCGCAGGCATTCGGCGCATTGAGGCGTTAACGGGCGACAACGCATTAGCAGCTATTCAACGCGCAGATGCTGCGCTGGCCGATGTTGCTGGCATTGTTAAAGCGCCGAAAGATGATGTGGCCGCAAAAGTAAGTCAATTGCTGGCGCGTTCGAAACAGCTTGAAAAAGAACTGGCTGACGCCAAGAGCCAATTGGCTACCGGTGGCGCCAGCGATCTTGCCGACAAGGCTGTCAAAGTGGGCGACGTGAATGTGCTATCAGCGCGGATCGATGGTGCAGATGCGAAGTCTTTACGAGACGCGGTGGATCGGTTCCGCGACAAGCTGGGACCTAAAAGCGTGGTTGCCTTGGGCGCAGTAGAGGATGAAAAAGTCCGCTTGGCCGTGGGGGTTTCAAAACCTTTAATTGGCCAGATCAAGGCGGGTGACCTCGTTAAGTCAATTGCGGCGGGCGTTGGCGGTAAAGGCGGTGGACGCCCGGATTTCGCACAAGCGGGCGGCAGTGAACCTGAAAACCTCGATAAATCATTAGCTTCGGTTGCCGGTTGGGTGGAAACACATCTCTGAGGGCTGTCACCACAAGGCACCCCGGGGAATAATTTCCCATAAAATACAATCGATTAGAGGGGGCATGGCGCGTCGCTGTCATTGCATCTCTAAGGGTTTTCCTGTCTAATTAGCACTCGTTTGCGCTGGTTTATCCAGTGGGCGTGTGCTGCGTCTTACGAACACCGAAAAAGAACAGAAGATGGCTTCAAGGGGTCGAAGCATCGGTTGTGCGTGAGACATTTAAGGGTATTCCGACAGAGGCTGGATGAGACGCCGGCCTGGCATATTCATGAATTCGTTGTTGGCGAGGAACGCCTTCACGGGGGAAAGACGGAGAAAGATGAAATGTTAATTCTCACCCGTAGGGTCGGAGAAACAGTAGTGATCGGGGAAGATATCTCGGTCACGGTACTTGGGGTCAAAGGTAATCAGATCCGTTTGGGAATCAATGCACCGAAAGATGTATCGGTTCACCGGCAGGAAATTTTTGATCGAATTCAGAACGAGGCGGGCACTCCGCATCCGGACGACAAACACTAGGTAGATTTGGTCTGACACTATTTTTAGCGAGGGCCTGAATAACGGCTTTACGATAGCAGCAATCTGCCTTACACTTTCGCGCCCGTGTCGAGCTTAACGCCGGTCGCGGGAAAAGCGTGGAGAGATGGCTGAGTGGTCGAAAGCGCTCCCCTGCTAAGGGAGTATGGGTTAATAGCCCATCGAGGGTTCGAATCCCTCTCTCTCCGCCACGTTTTTGTGAGTATATGGTCGCTAATCATGGCTTTTGGCCGCCAGCGCTCGTATAATCACGCGCCCCGCAAGGGGAAAGCTTGAAAGCAATCAAGTGCACACGCGCCCGTAGCTCAGCTGGATAGAGTACCTGGCTACGAACCAGGCGGTCGGAGGTTCGAATCCTTCCGGGCGCGCCATATAAAAGAAGGTCCCGAAAGGGGCCTTTTTTTATATGGGGTGTTCGGAGTTAGATGAGAACCTTCCAAGGTTCGAGAGATTGCGAAAGCAATCTCCAACGAGCGGCAAAGCCGCGAAGCCCGTAGGGTGAAGATCGGAAAAAGCCGATCTGAGTTAATCCTTCCGGGGCGGCTCTCGGTCATCCTTGACCTCCGCCGCACTCGGGCTTCCTGCCCTTCGCGCGCCATACAAAAGAAGGTCCCGAAAGGGGCCTTTTTTTATATGGGGTGTTCGGAGTTAGATGAGAGCCTCCCAAGGTTCGAGAGATTACGAAAGCAATCTCCAACGAGCGGCTCTACCCGCACCGCAAAGCCCCACGAAAAGCCGACGGCGTGCGCCCAGTAGTCCGCTTGAACTGTCGTGTAAACGTGCTCTGATCGGCATAGCCGCATTCATCTGCCACGTCGGCCAACGTGCAACCGTGTTCGCCTAACAGCTCGCAAGCCAGTTCAATCCGGCTCTTTAGAATCCACTGCCCTGTCGTTAGCCCAAATAGTTTTTTTATACGTCGATCCAATTGGTAAATCGACATTGATGCGGCGTTGGCCATTTCGTGAATCGACGGCGGTGCATTCCGGCGTGCTTTCGCGAAGCGAATTGCGGTTGCGACCTGAGCATAGTCTGAACTGGAGGGATCGGGTGTCGCTAAGTCACGGGATAGGCCGGTCAGGCCAACGACATCACCTGTCTTGCTTCGCAGCGGAATCTTGGTGGTAAGACACCAACCGGTGTCTTGACCGATATGCCGGTGTAACTCCAATTTGTCGAATAGTGGTTTCCCGGATTCAATAACCACCAGATCTTGAGCTTCATAAGAGCGACCGAGATCGACACCAAACAAATCCGATGGCAATTGCCCAATGAGTTCATGCTTCTTGTGTCTGCCGCTGCGCTTGACCAGCGTGTCGTTTACGCAAAGGTAACGGCCGTTTAGGTCTTTAATGAAAAACACCGTGTCGCTCATCTGGTCAAACAAAGCCTCTGCGGTGAACGTTTCGTCCAGTGTTTCAAGAAAGGCGCCTAGCGGATGGTCATTTCGCATATCAGTTTGTGCAAAAATTGAAGTTGACGATTAGATCGTAGCAAAGAAAAGCGTTTCTATCCCTGTACAATGTCAACTAGTGTTCAGAGTATTTTTGCATAAATTAGATAGGTGCTAGCGAGATGAGTCTTCCAGAACCGATATTTTCAGGCTGTATTCCCGCCTTGATGACGCCTTGCGATCAGCGCGGACAACCGAATACTGACGCTTTGGTCGAGACTGCGATTGGTCTTATCGCGGCTGGCATGCGGGCCGTCGTCTATTGCGGCTCGATGGGTGACTGGCCATTGTTGTCGGACGAACAACGCCAAGCCGGTGTTGCCGCACTGGTGGAGGCGGGCGTGCCCACCATCGTTGGTACTGGTGCCCAAAGCCCTCGCCAGGCGCAGGCGCTAGCGTCCCATGCCCAGCAGGTTGGCGCATCCGGACTGATGGTCATTCCACGGGTGTTGTCTCGCGGCAGTGCACCGGCTGCGCAGCAAACGCACTTTAGTGCCGTGCTTGATGCAGCGCCTGAATTGCCAGCCGTGATTTACAACAGCCCCTACTATGGTTTCGAAACCAAGGCTGACTTGTTCTTTCAGCTGCGCGAAAAACACAACAATCTGATTGGCTTTAAAGAATTCGGCGGGGCTGCTTCCCTGAGTTATGCGGCTGAGCACATCACGAGTGGTGATGACAAACTCACGCTAATGGTCGGCGTGGATACGCAAGTTGTCCATGGTTACGTCAACTGTGGTGCCGGTGGCGCGATTACCGGTGTCGGCAATGCGTTACCCGAAGCGGTGTTGCGGCTTGTCGCATTATGCGAATCAGGAGCAAGCGGTGATCCGCACGCGCGACAGTTGGCCGTCGAGCTCGACGAAGCTCTAGCGGTGCTGGCCAAGTTTGATGAAGGGCCTGATCTCGTCTTGTACTACAAACACTTGATGGTATTGGAAGGCCACACGGCCTACGAACATCAGATCAATGCGACTGACAAGTTATCGAGCGCGCAACGGGCATTTGTCGAACAGGCATGGCGGCAGTTTCGCGAATGGTGGTCGCGATGGCCGGGTGCTCGGGACTGATCATGCCGCTTCGCGTGATTGACTCGCATACGGAAGGCGAACCGACCCGCGTCGTGATCGAGGGCGGTCCCGATCTGGGTACCGGTTCTCTGGCCGAGCGTATGCGACGCTTCGCGCGCGATCATGATGCGATTCGTCGTCGCTTGATTCTTGAACCGCGCGGCACCGATGCGATGGTCGGCGCGCTGCTGTGCGAGCCCGAATCGCCCGAGTGCGATGCCGCCGTGATTTTCTTCAACAACAAAGGATTTCTTGGCATGTGTGGTCACGGGACAATCGGTGTGGCCGTGACGCTTGCTTATCTGGGTCGCATTGAACGCGGCGCCATCAATATCGAAACGCCGGTCGGTATTGTTACCGCTGATATCCAAACCGATCAGCAGGTCACGGTCGAGAACGTGCCCAGCTATCGTTATCGGCGGGCGGTAACGTTGGATGTACCTGATGTGGGTCGGGTGACCGGTGATATCGCGTGGGGTGGCAACTGGTTTTTTCTGACGCAAGATACGCCTTGCGACATCATTCTCGATAACGAGTCGCAACTGACGCGATCCGCGTTACAGATTCAACGTGCGCTTGCTGATCAAGGAATACACGGCGCCGATGGGCAGCTGATCGATCATGTTGAGTTTTTCGGTCCGCCGCATAGTGCGCAAGCCGACAGTCGAAACTTTGTGTTGTGTCCGGGCGGTGCCTACGACCGATCACCGTGCGGCACCGGCACCAGCGCGAAGCTGGCTTGTCTTGCCGATGAGGGTTTGTTGGAGCCCGGGCAGGACTGGGTCCAGGAAAGTGTCATCGGAAGTCGGTTCGTCGCGTCCTATCGGCGCGACGAACAAGACCGTTTGATACCGAGCATCACAGGCCGTGGTTTTATCTGTGGTGAGACCACCATCGTCAGTCAATCTGGCGATCCGTTTATCAACGGGATTGCCTAGTTAATGTCGACGCGATCCGAATCGGTCTTGATCACGGGTGGTGGCATCATCGGATTGGCGACGGCGCACTATCTGACCGACGCCGGTTATCAGGTGACCATTATTGACCGCGCTGACATTGGCGGCGCGTGTTCGTTTGCGAACTGCGGGTTTGTTTGTCCGAGTCATATTTTGCCGTTGAACACGCCGGAAACCCTGCGCAGCGGCTTAGCGTCTTTGTTCAATCCAAAGGCAACTTTCCGCGTGAAGTTGCAGTCTCGTTTCGCGTTGTATCAATGGTTCGCGCAATTCGCTCGCCGTTGCACGCATCGCCGCATGCTCCGGGCCGGGCACGCGCTATTGCCTCTGCTCGAGTCCTCGCTGGCTGAGTACCGACAATTGTTTGCTACCGGTGGTCTTGATGCCGAGTGGAAAGAAAACGGTTTGCTCTATGTCTTTGAGACGGAAAAAGGTTTGGCGCGATACGCAAAAACGGATCGACTATTGACGGCGGAATACGATGAAGCCGCGCGGCGCATTGAAGGAAACGAGCTATCTGCATTCGACTCGTCACTCAAGGACAACTTGGCGGGTGCTTTTCTCTATGAAGAGGACGGTTCATTGCGGCCCGATAAGTTAATCATTGAATGGCGCGACCAGTTGATGTCACGCGGCGTTAAGATGGTGGAACACTGTCGACTTGAGGGGATTGATCGTGCGAATGGGAAAGTGACCAGCGCGTGGACCACACAAGGTGAATTCGTCGCGGATCATTACGTGTTCGCGACAGGTGCCTGGTCATCCGAGCTCGCCGAAGTGGTGGGTGCCCGGTTGCCGGTTGAACCCGGCAAAGGGTATTCGGTGACGATGAGCCGACCGGAAAACTGTCCGACGCACCCGATGTTGTTTCTTGAACATGGCATCGGTGTCACGCCGTTTGATGAGGGCTATCGCTTGGGATCGATGATGGAGTTTGTAGGCTTTGATACGAGCATTCCGGAATACCGCATCGATCAGTTGCAGGCCGCCGCACGTCCTTACCTAAGAACACCCGTTGGCGACCAACAGCACGAAACCTGGTTTGGCTGGCGGCCGATGACATGGGATAGTCTGCCGATCATTGGTCGTGTGCCTGGATTGAACAACGGCCTGTTGGCAACGGGGCACAATATGCTGGGCTTAACCTTGGCACCGGCAACCGGTCGTTTGGTGGCCGAGCTCGTGCAGGAGCAAAGTCCTCATCTTGATATGACGGGATTTTCACCATCAAGGTTCTAGCGGAATCAAAAAATTAAGAGGAATATGATGTTACATGGACAACAATTGATCGCGGGCCAATGGGTCGATAGCGACGGCGCTTTTGAGTCACAGCCGGTGACCGGTTCGCCGCATGTGTTTTCCAGTGCGACGCCGACGATGGTCGATCGTGCGGCGCGCGAGGCGGCGAACGCTTTCTCGCAATACGCCGCGAGCAGCCGTGCGAAGCGGGCAGATTTCCTAGAGGCAATCGCTCAAAGACTCGAAGCCGGCCGCGCAGACATCACACAGATCGCAGGCGAGGAAAGCGGTTTGCCCGATGCGCGTTTGCAAGGCGAATTGGGTCGAACAACCGGCCAGCTCAAATTGTTTGCAACCGCGCTTCGGGATGGCGCGTATCTTGATCGCCAAACGACAGAAGCATTGCCGGACCGGGAGCCGTTGCCTCGACCGGAATTGAAACTTACGATGCGCCCGATTGGACCTGTTGTCGTGTTTGGCGCGTCCAACTTTCCGTTGGCGTTCTCCACCGCGGGCGGTGATACGGCGTCAGCGCTTGCCGCTGGTTGCCCAGTCATTGTCAAAGGTCATCCAGCGCATCCTGGTACCGGTGAACTGGTCGCGAGAGCCATCGCGTCAGCAGCCGAGCAATGCGGGATGCCGCCCGGAGTCTTCTCTTTTTTACAAGACGCCGGTCATGACGTCGCGCGGGCACTGGTGCAGCATCCATTGGTCAAGGCGGTTGGGTTTACCGGCTCGCTGAAAGCGGGTCGCTTGTTACTTGATCTCTGTGCGGCGCGCGATGAGCCGATTCCATTCTTCGGTGAGTTGGGTTCAATCAATCCGGGGTTCGTGTTGCCACAGGCGCTGGCTGCTCGCAGTGAAGCGATAGGCAGCGGCTGGGCGCAGTCGCTAACCATGGGTGCCGGACAGTTCTGTACCAAGCCCGGTGTCATGTTTGTGGTTGATGGTGAAGACGCTGATCGACTTTGTGAGGCGACGGTAAACGCCCTGTCGTCGGTCGATGCGCAAGTCATGTTGACAGACGACATCGCCAGTCATTGCCATGCCGCCGCGCAATCGTTGATGGCGATCGATGGTGTCACACAACGTGTGGTTGCCAACGATCAGCCGCGCCAGGCCGCGCCTTACCTGTTGGATGTTTCGGCCGAGCTTTGGGCAGCTACGGCGGCGTTGCGCGAGGAAGTGTTTGGGCCGGTTGGCATCTTGGTGCGCGTGGCATCCGCCGACGGTTTTGTGGCTTTGGCGGATGCGTTGCAAGGTCAACTGACTGCAACGCTGCATATGGATGATGACGATGCAGCGCTGGCGGCAACGCTTTTGCCAATTTTGGAACAGAAAGCCGGTCGCTTGCTGGCGAATGGATTTCCGACAGGCGTCGAGGTCGATGCTGCGATGATGCACGGAGGGCCTTATCCGGCGAGTACGAATGTATCGACCACGTCTGTAGGCACGCTAGCGATACGTCGATTCCTGAAACCTGTTTGCTATCAAAACTTCCCGCGCCAGCTGTTACCTGCGGACGCGCAGTAGTTAGGGTTGCATTCAGCTGCATCTTTCACCCCTGCAGACACGGAGATTGTCGAGCGTGTGATCAACAGGATTAATCCGGTCGCGGGTATCCAAACCGTAGCCGCATCTCTAAGATAGCTACCATAGGGTGCGCCCCACCCATCGGCTGGAGGAAATGGAGATGGCTCAGAAACTAAACGTGAACGGGATCGATCATGAGATCGACGTCGAACCTGACATGCCGCTACTTTGGGCCCTGCGTGATGAGCTCAACATTACCGGCCCCAAGTTTGGCTGTGGGATCGCTATGTGCGGTGCTTGCACGGTTCATATCAGTGGTCAGGCGGTTCGTTCATGTTCGTATCCGGTCAGCGCGGTTTCGGGCCCGGTTACAACGGTCGAGGGCTTGGGTACGCCAGATGCATTGCATGAAGTGCAGCGTGCCTGGATCGAGCATCAGGTTGCCCAATGCGGTTATTGCCAGTCGGGTCAGATCATGTCGGCGGCCGCGCTGTTAGCATCCAATGCGATGCCCAGTGATGCAGAGATTGATACGCAGATGTCCGGTAATTTGTGCCGCTGCGGCACTTACCCAAGAATTCGGGAAGCGATCAAAACGGCAGGTCAGCGATTGAACGAGGTGACCGATGGGTAAGCTCAAGACGTTCAGTCGGCGTGCGTTTGTCGTAGGCTCACTGTCGGTCGCCGGGGGCGTCGTGTTCGGTTATTGGAAATATCGACAGCCGTATGGCAATCCGTTATCCGATGACCTCAAAGCGGGCGAGGCTGCGTTGACGCCGTTTGTGAAAATCGATCAAAGCGGCATCACCATCATTACGCCGCGGGCGGAAATGGGGCAGGGTGTGCATACGACGCTCGCCGCACTGGTCGCTGAAGAACTGGACGTCACGCTCGATGCTGTTTCGATCGAGCATGGGCCGGCATCGAAAGCCTATTACAACGCGGCGATTCTTGAAGAAGCGGTGCCGTATGTGCCCACAGACTTGAGCGCAGGGGCCGAGCGCGCTCGCGCCGTGACAAGAGTTCCGGCCAAGTTTCTGGGCATGCAAATCACCGGCGGTTCGTCGAGTACACCGGATGCCTACGTCAAAATGCGAACAGCAGGTGCAGCAGCGCGACAAGTGTTGCTGGCGGCTGCGGCGAAGACGATGAACGTCGATGTGGCGTCCCTGAAGACGCAAAATGGCACGGTCGTGTCGCCGGATGGTCAGACGCTGACCTACATGGCGTTGGCAGAGGCTGCTGCTTCCATAGAACCGCCGGCGGAACCCGCCTTGAAGCCTGCTTCGGAATGGAAGTTGCTCGGTCGGTCCCTGCCGCGTGTTGATCTCGTCGCGAAGTCGACCGGTACCGCCGAGTTTGGTGTAGATGTTCGCTTACCAGGCATGTTGTTTGCGACGGTGAAGCGCAATCCGGCACTCGGTGCGTTGATGAACAGCTTCGATGCGTCGACAGCGGAGACGATGCGCGGTGTCAAAAAGATCATCCCGCTGGATGATGGCGTCGTTGTGGTGGCCGACAATACGTGGCGCGCTTTCAAGGCCGCGAATGCGATTACGTTTGATTGGGCCGATGCAAATTATCCGGTCACGACGTCCGCGGTCTTCGAGAAAATCAGCGCATCGATGACAGCGGACTATCAGGATAGTCAACTCCGCAATGACGGTGATGTCGAAAATGCATTGGTCGAAGCCGACGTGCTGGAGGCTGAGTATCGTGCGCCGATGCTGGCGCACGCAACGATGGAGCCCATGAATGCAACCGCGTTACTGAAGAATGGCCGGTTGGATATCTGGGCGGGTAATCAACTACCGACACAGGCGCGCAAAGAAGGGGTCGCCAAGACCGGGCTTGCCGAAGACGATGTGCATATCCACACGCCGTACCTTGGCGGTGGCTTTGGCAGGCGAGCCGAAATGGACTTTATTCGCATAGCGATTGATGCGGCGAAGGCAATGGAAGGCACGCCGGTCAAAGTGACCTGGTCCCGCGAAGAAGACATGACGCATGACTTTTATCGCCCCGCCGCGGTGGCGCGTTTCCGCGGTGCGGTTGCTGACGGGTCACTATCCGCGCTGGATTTGCAGTTGTCGTCGCCGTCGGTGCTGCAGTCGCAGATGGGTCGCATCGGTGTGCCTGCCATGGGTTCGGACTCGACGATTGTTCAGGCGGCTTGGGACCAGCCTTATCAGATTCCTCATTTCCGCGTGACGGGCTATAAGCCACCGGAAATGGTGCCAGTCAGTTCATGGCGTTCGGTGGGTGCTTCACAGAACGGTTTTTTCCTTGAAAGCATTGTTGACGAACTCGCCCATGCGGCATCAAAGGATCCATTGGATGCGAGGCTTGAAGTCATCAGCGATGAGCCTAGCCGACAAGTTCTGGAGACGGTAGCCAACCTGTCAGGATGGGGGCGACCACTGCCAGCCGGCCATGGTTTGGGTATCGCTTTCGTCCTGTCATTCGGCGTGCCTTCGGCGCAAGTGATAGAGGTTCAAGATACAGGCGCAGGATTGAAGATCGTGCATGTTTGGGCCGCCGTTGATGTTGGTACCGTGCTTGATCCGCGCAATGTTGAAGCGCAGGTGCAGTCGGGTATCAACTTCGGGTTGGCCGCTGCGATGACCGGTGAAATCACCATCAAAGATGGCCATGTTGAGCAAACGAATTTTCACAACTACGACTCGCTGCGCATTCATCAAGCGCCGCCTATTGAGGTCAAAATCCTGGAAGCGCAAGCGAAGATACGAGGCATTGGCGAACCAGGCTTGCCGCCCGCGGCGCCGGCGTTGGCGAATGCTATTTTTGCAGCAACCGGTCAACGAATTCGGGAATTGCCTTTCAACAAGCATGTGAAGTTCGCATGATGAAAGTATCGCGGGAGAACGTGTAATGGGGCCGCTAGCAGGTATTCGCGTTTTGGAGATTCGCGGGATCGGCCCGGGTCCTTACGCAGGGATGTTGCTGGCCGATATGGGCGCGGAAGTCGTTGTTGTAGAGCGTAGCGCCGGCACCACCGGTATCACCATTCCGGCTGCGGCTGATGTGGCTATGCGCGGCAAGCAGTCCATCGCGATCAATCTTAAAACGCCTGAAGGCGTGGCAACCCTGCTAACGATGGTTGAGCAATCCGATGTGTTGTTTGAAGGTTTCCGGCCGGGCGTTGCTGAAAAACTGGGTATCGGCCCGGATGTTTGTTTGGCGCGCAATCCGAAATTGATTTACGGGCGTATTACCGGCTGGGGGCAAGACGGGCCATTGAGCCAATCGGCGGGTCACGATATCAACTACATTTCCTTGACCGGTTCGCTGGCGGCAATCGGCGGTCCAGATAAGCCGGCCGTGCCGTTAAATCTAATCGGTGATTATGCCGGCGGCAGTCACTTTCTTGTGATGGGGATTTTGGCCGCACTACTTGAGGTTCAACGTTCCGGAAAAGGGCAAGTGATTGATGCAGCGATCACGGACGGCTCCGCGAATTTGATGGCTTTATTCCACACGCTTGGTTCACTAGGGCA
Organism: Woeseiaceae bacterium; assembly: GCA_045110335.1. Lineage (GTDB taxonomy): Bacteria > Pseudomonadota > Gammaproteobacteria > Steroidobacterales > Woeseiaceae > CALBPI01. The sequence goes on along the minus strand of JBGCGB010000040.1, from coordinate 34,587 downwards.
GTGGCGTCCTGATCGTCAATCCAATCTGCTCGATGGTGGCGCCCCTTTTTACGATGTCTACGAAACTGCTGATGCCAAACACGTGTCGTTAGGTTCATTGGAGCCGCAGTTTTTTGCCGAGTTTGTCAGGTTGGCTGAACTTGATCCGGATTTGTTTAGCCAACAACATGATGTTGGTCGGTGGCCCGCGCAACGCCAAGCGTTGAATGCGCGTTTCATTGAGAAGACACGGGATGAGTGGGCGCAGTTGTTCGAAGGTAGCAACGCATGCGTGACGCCGGTTCTGACGCATGCAGAAGCGCCACATCATCCCCACAACCACGCACGCCAAACCTATCTCGAGATAGGCGGCGTCACGCAACCGGCACCAGCGCCGCGATTTAGCAGAACCCAGCATGAAGCCGTGACCCCGCCTCGTCGCGAAGGCAGCGATACGCGTGCCGTGCTTAACCGTTTCGGTCTGGCTGACGACGAGATATCTACGTTGATTGCCAAGCAAGCCGTGATGGAATAAGCATGCGCGGCGCTAAGGCAATGCATGACCCAACTCGATGGGCAATCGCGCTATCATAGACGCTGGTTAAAGGCTGCCATTGATCAATCCCTTCATTGGGATGCTTTATTGCCGCATTACGTTCTGCTTTCCGGTTAAGAGGGATACCGAATGTCTGACAATTCAAAACCTGTACATATCATCAATGTGCCACTCGACTTGGGTGCGTCGCGGCGCGGTACTGATGCCGGACCTTCGGCGTTCCGCGTCGCGGGTTTGAGCCAGTCGATCGCCGATCTGGGTTACAAGATGTCCAGCGAAACAGATATCGCCGTGCCGGCGATGGAGACACGCACGCCTAACAATCCGAAAGCCCGTTTCAAACATGAAATTTTGCATGTCTGCAACGAGCTCGCGGGCGAAGTGATGCAATCACTCGATAACGATCAAATTCCATTGGTGATTGGCGGCGATCATTCCATTGCGATGGGCACGGTTTCGGGTGTTGCCGGACATTTTCAAAAACAACAACAAGACATCGGTTTGATTTGGTTTGATGCGCATGGCGACATGAACCTGCCGGAGTTTTCGCCGAGTGGCAATGTGCACGGTATGCCGCTGGCGCATTTGCTCGGCTATGGTGATGAAGACCTGTCATCGATTCAGGGCGTAAAGCCTGCGGTCAAGCGCGAGAATGTCGTGTTGCTCGGCATTCGTGATGTCGACAGCGTTGAGCGTGCATTCATTCGTGAGTCCGGAATCACGGTTTTCACTATGCGCGAAGTAGACGAACTCGGCATGAGCGAAGTCACGCGACGGGCGCTCGCGGTCGTTAACGAGAATACCGCGGGTTTCCATATGAGTTTTGATCTTGATGGCTGTGATCCCGAAGTCATACCGGGCACGGGCACCAAAGTGCCGGGTGGTATCAGCTATCGCGAAGCACACTTGTTGTTGGAGGAGTGCGCGAGTGATGGCCGAATGACATCGATGGAAGTCGTCGAGCTGAATCCGTTTCTCGATATTGGCAATGTCTCGGCAGAGCGTGCGATTACTTTGATACAAAGCGCCTTTGGCCGCAGCATTCTCTAGGTGATGTCAGTCTGCAGCGAAAGTCCTCGCGTGCAAACTCGCTTCATTGTAAGTCTGATGCAGAAGTTTAGCTGGACGCTGTTTTATTGCCTGGCCCTGGTTCATCTTTCGGGCTGCGCAACGACGCAGCCGATTCCGGTTGTCGTAGAAAAAAACACCAAGACCATCACCTTACTGTTCACTAATGATCTTGAGAGTGCTTATGAGCCGGTGCCCGCGTTTTGGCGTGATGATATGGCCAGAATTGGTGGTATTGCGGAGTTAACGACACTCATCAACCAGTTGCGTGCTGCCGAGCCCAATTCTTTCTTGTTCGATGCTGGTGATATTTTTACCGGAACGCTGTCAAAGCGCAGTCAGGGTGAATTGGCGTTCGAGCTTATGCTGACGATGGATTACGACGCGATGTGTATCGGTAATCATGAGTTTGAGTACGGTTGGAAAACCTTAGCTGCCCAGAAGAACCGTGCGTCATTCCCGGTGCTGGGTGCCAACCTGTTTTACCGCGGCACGGAAAACCCATATGCGCAACCTTACGCGATCATTGAGCGCGATGGCGTTCGAATCGGCGTTATTGGTATCCTCGGTCAGGACGCAGCAACAGCCTTGATACCATCGAATATTGCGGGTCTTGATGTGCACGATCCCATTCCCGTCGTCGCCCGTTACGTCAATGAGCTGCGGGGACAGGTTGATCTCGTGGTGTTGCTGACGCATCAGGGCAAAACTGCACCGATGCAAACAGACGATGAAGGTCGTCCGGATGTACAACGGGACATCGACGCTGACATGGCTTTGGCGGGTAGCGTCGACGGTATCGATGTGTTGCTCGCCGGCCATGCGGATGCTGGCACCCGCAAACCTGTCGTTCACCCCGACACGGGCACGTTGATCATGCAGACGTTTGGTCAGGGGCAACACCTGGGTGTCTTGCAGTTGCAGCTCGACCGCGAGACCGGCGACATCATTGGGTACGAAGGCCGCTTGATCGCAGTCGACAGCGATGCCCTGACACCCGATCCCAAAGTCGTCGAAAAGTTACGCCGCTATCGAGATGAGAATCCGGATATCCAGGCCAAAGTCGGGACAACGCAAAGTCGTATGAATCGGCAATACAATCGGGAATCGGATCTCGGGAACCTTTATGCGGATATTGTTCGTCGCTATGCCGATGCGGAGGTTGGCTTAATGCCGTCGGGTGCATTAAGAAAAGATTTGCCAGAGGGGGACATCCGCTATGTCGACTTGCTCGATTCGTTTCCGTTCGAAGACAGAGTGGCCACGATGACGCTTTCTGGCGCCGTGCTCCGCCAACTTATCGAACAAGGACTTTCATTGGAGCGCGGAATGTTACAAGTGTCGGGCCTTAGCATCGTCTACGACCCGCAAGCTCCAGTCGGACAACGTAGCCTGCGTATTTTGGTGAATGGTGATCCCCTGGACGAGGCGCGGCAATATCGCGTCGGGACCATAGAGATCGTTGCTGCCGGGGGTGACTTGTACTCGCAGGCGAAAGGGTCTCTGGAAACCGTCTATGCGGATCGTAGCTTCGCGAATGTTCTACTGGATTTCTTTCGGTCCCAATCGTCCGTGGGGCTGGCGCCTGCGGGACGGCTGCTGCCAGCTCGTTAGCCTGAATGAATTCATGCTATAAACAGATGCTGAACGATCGCGTTATTTGATGGGGGCATGACAAGTATGCGTGCGATTCGTGGATCTATCTTACATTGTCTTCGTGATCCTGATTTTCCGCCCCAGCCGGATGCCGTCGAGCACTTCGAGGACGGACTGCTGTTAGTCGACAACGGCAAGATCGTTGCTTGTGGCCATGCGGACAAATTGCTGACCGGACTCTCAACGGATATCCAAGTCACCGACTACCGCGGCCGCTTGATACTGCCGGGTTTTATCGATTGCCATGTGCACTATCCACAACTGAGTGTCATCGGTTCCTACGGCACACAGCTACTTGAGTGGTTGGAGTCCTATACGTTTCCCGCCGAAGCCAAGTTTGCAGATCGCGTGCATGCGACAAACACGGCGAAGACGTTTGTCAACGAGCTGTTGCGCAATGGTACGACGACGGCGATGGTGTTCGCGACGGTTCACCCTGAATCCGTTGACGCTATTTTTGAGGCGGCGTGCGATCAACGCATGCGCTTGTACTCCGGTAAAGTCCTGATGGATCGACACTGCCCTGATGATCTTCGCGACTCACCAGAGCAAGGCTATGCAGAAAGCCGCGAACTGATCGAAAAGTGGCATGGTGTCGATCGATTGGGTTACGCCATCACACCGCGTTTCGCACCGACATCATCGCCCGAACAATTGCGTCGCGCTGGCGACCTGGCGAATGAGTTTCCCGACGTCCATATACATACCCATCTTTCCGAGAATCATTCGGAGATAGCCTGGGTCGCTGAGTTGTTTCCTAAAGCACGCAGTTATCTGGACGTCTACCAGTCATTCGATTTGGTGCGGGAGCGCAGCGTTTTTGCCCATTGCGTTCACCTTGATGATCAGGATTTGGGGCAGATGTGTCAGCATCAGGCGGCGGCCGCCTTTTGTCCATCATCAAACTTGTTTCTGGGCAGTGGCTTGTTCGATTTTGTGCGGACACGCAATGCCGGCGTCAATGTGGGCCTTGGGACGGATGTCGGGGGTGGCACGAGTCTGAGTCTGTTCAACACCATGGCGGATGGCTACAAAGTGATGCAGCTCAACGGGAAATCGTTATCGGCATTTCGAGCGCTTTACCTAGCCACACTGGGTGGTGCAGAAGCGCTGTGTGCTGACGACCGGATCGGTAATTTTGCCGTCGGTAAAGAAGCGGACTTTATTGTGGTCGATCCGCACTCCACACCGATGATTTCGCAACGCCAAGCGATTACACGTTCTATTGCAGAATCATTTTTCGTACAAATGACGCTGGCCGATGACCGTGCAATCGAAGCGACCTGGATACTGGGTGAGCCGGCGTTCGAGCGCGCGCAGGCGGTTTCTGATCAAACAGATCAGTAGCGTCGATTGAACAGACCACTAGTCTTATGGTCGATGCGTGTTGCCGATCGTCTCGATCAAACGCGGTTATTCTGCGGGCAATTGCGGAAAGATCGGCGCTCTACTTGCGGAAAAAACGGGAGTTACCTTGGCCGCAGACGATCATCCGATCACTTTTGTTTGCCCGCCGCGGTACGTGATGCAGTGCAGCAAACCCGCTAGGCATCAGCTTTTCCAGTCACGATAGATTTTTTCATCTACCGTCATTCAACTTATCAATCATTGCGCTGTAAGGTTTGTTGTTTACTCCTTACACGGGAATACTATTCGCCCGCACACTCAGGAGGAAATCATGAAGACGACAATCAAACCATTGCTTTGTGCAATGGCAGCGGCCTGTACGCTTGCTGCCGGCACGGCGAGCGCCGAAGGCTTTGCCAAGTCACCGCAGTTTTGGTGGCCAGATCAACTGGATCTCTCACCATTGCGACAACACGCTGTTGAATCCAACCCTTATGGCGCAGAATTCGATTATGCCGAAGCATTCTCGGCGCTGGATATTGATGTCGTCAAGAAAGACATCGAGTCGATCATGAAAACGTCGCAAGACTGGTGGCCAGCCGACTACGGTCACTATGGTCCGTTCTTTATTCGCATGGCCTGGCACAGTGCCGGTACTTATCGGGTTGCCGATGGGCGCGGCGGAGCCGGTGGTGGTCAACAACGATTCGAACCACTCAACAGTTGGCCTGATAACGGCAACCTTGATAAAGCGCGTCGTCTTCTGTGGCCGGTTAAGCAAAAGTATGGTCGTGCCTTGTCATGGGCCGATTTGATGGTGCTGACGGGCAACGTAGCACTCGAATCCATGGGCTTTAATACATTCGGATTTGCGGGCGGACGTACCGATGATTGGGAACCTGATCTTGTCTATTGGGGCCCGGAAACGAATTTCCTCGCCGATGAGCGTTACAGCGGCGAGCGCAAGCTTGAGAAGCCGCTGGCCGCTGTTCAGATGGGCCTGATCTATGTCAATCCGGAAGGGCCCAATGGCGTACCGGATCCACTGCTCGCTGCGAATGACATTCGCGAGACGTTTGGTCGCATGGCGATGGACGATGAAGAAACGGTTGCGTTGATCGCCGGTGGTCATACCTTCGGTAAAGGTCATGGCGCGAAGAAGCCTGAAAATTGCGTCGGTGCGGAGCCGGCTGCCGCTGGCATCGAGGAGCAGGGTTTCGGCTGGACCAATAAGTGCGGCAAAGGAAACGCCGAAGACACGATTACCAGCGGTCTTGAAGGTGCATGGACAGTCAGCCCTACGCAATGGACAACGCAGTATCTGGATAATCTGTTTGCGTTCAACTGGGTGCAAACCCGCAGCCCGGCAGGCGCCATTCAGTGGGTGCCGGAAAACGCGGAAGACACCAAGTTCGTTCCGGATGCACACATTCCCGGCAAACGTCATGCGCCGATCATGTTTACGACCGACTTATCGCTTAAGTTTGATCCGAGCTATCGCAAAATCTCGAAGCGCTTTCAGGAAAATCCTGAAGCGTTCGAGCAAGCGTTTGCGCGCGCCTGGTTTAAGTTGACGCACCGCGACATGGGTCCGCGTGCGCGCTACATTGGCACAACAGCGCCAGCAGAGGTGCTTTCATGGCAGGATCCGGTGCCGGTCGCTGACTATGCGATGATTGATGCTGATGATATTGCGCAATTGAAAACCGACATCTTGGATACCGATCTAACGGTTGCCGAATTGGTGCGCACGGCATGGTCATCAGCGGCATCATTCCGCGGCACGGACATGCGCGGTGGCGCTAACGGCGCTCGCGTTCGGTTGGCACCACAAAAAGATTGGGCGGCCAACAATCCGCGCGAACTGCGTCGTGTGCTTAAAGCATTAACGGGTGTACAAAAAGCATTTAACAAAGCCCGGAAAGACGACGTGCAAGTCTCGTTGGCCGATTTGATCGTTCTTGGTGGTGCAGCAGCGATTGAGCAAGCGGCGAGCGCTTCTGATATCGATGTTTCTGTCCCATTCACGCCAGGTCGAACCGACGCGTCACAAGCGCAAACGGATGCTGATTCTTTCGCTGTGCTTGAGCCAAAAGCGGACGGTTTCCGTAACTACTTTGCAGACAGCAATCAACACTCGCCTGCGGCGATGCTTGTCGATAGAGCCTATCTGTTGGGCTTATCCGTTCCCGAAATGACCGCGCTGGTCGGTGGCTTGCGTTCACTCGATGCGAACGTCGGTGGTGCTGCTCATGGTGTCTTCACGGACGCGCCCGGCTCGTTGAGCAACGACTTTTTCGTCAACTTGCTGGATATGTCGACGGTATGGTCGAAAGCCTCGGATACCGATGGGATCTACGAAGGTCATGATCGCAGTAGTGGCGATCTGAAGTGGACCGCTACACCGGTTGATTTGATCTTCGGGTCAAACTCGGAGTTGAGAGCCGTTGCAGAGGCCTATGCCGCTGATGACGGTGAAGCGTTGTTCGCTCAGGATTTCGTTGCTGCCTGGACGAAAGTGATGAGTTTGGATCGCTTTGATCTGAACTAATCTGATTCTGCGCCTTCGATAAAGGCGTTGATCAGCACGAGAGCGGCGGCCTTCGGGTCGCCGTTTTCTTTTCTGGTTGTGAATCCAACGGTGCTACGCTTAAGCGATGTCTAGTGAATCCAGTGAATTCGCCAACGAGCCGGTCGCAGAAGCGCGGACGGTCGGTTGGGTCGGCGTCGCGCTTGTCAGCGCCATGGTCAGTTTTTCTTTGCCCACGTTTGTCGCCGGGGTCGAACTGTTCGCGCAGTCATCCAATGAGAACGCCATACTAGCGATTCTGTTGGGCAGCGCCATTCTGGCTGTGATTGGCGCACTGACCGGTGCGATTGGCGCCAGGACCCGGCTCAGTTCTTACTTGTTGGTCCGCGTTGCCTTCGGTGACAGTGGTGCATCCGTCGTGAATATCGCGTTTGCGATATCCCTGTTGGGTTGGTTTGGCGTCAACATCGACTTGTTTGCGGCAACGACGCAAAGAATGTTGCTGGATGTTTTTGGCGTGAATGCACCTGGCTGGATCGTCGAGTTATTTGCCGGTGTCATCATGACCATAACGACAATGTATGGTTTTCGGACCATCAACTTTTTGTCGATGCTGCTCACGCCGGTCATGATGGTCGTCACGGCGCTGTTGCTGTTTCGTGTGTTGGATGGCAACAGCTGGTTGACACTCTATGCCACTGGTGAATCGTCCTCGTTGCCTTTTGGCAATGCGGTGTCGTCCGTAGTGGGCGGCATTATTGTCGGTGCCGTCATTCTGCCGGACATCACCCGTTTCATTCGGCATTGGCCGGGTGCGATCTATACCGCTTTCCTATCCTATTTTGTCGTCTCGTCAATCGTGATGATCGCCGGTGGTCTCGCGGCGGATACCCTTGGCAATGATGACTTTCTGGATGTGATGATCATTCTCGGTCTTGGCTGGGCGGCATTTGCTATCGTCATCGCCGGAAGCTGGGTGTTGAACTCGCTGAATCTCTACAGTACGGCGCTCAGTATCGAAGCCACTTGGCCTTCGCTGCCCAATCGCTGGTCTATCATCGTGCTGGGTGCCATCGGTACGCTGGCCGCCTTCCTGAATATTCTCGATTATTTTCTGGATTTCTTGTTCTACCTGGCCATTGTTTTTGTTCCGGTCGCCGGCATCATTGTTGTTGACTACTTATGGGTGCATCGAACGGCCTACCATGTCGACTTCGATCCGGGCAGCCAGCGCGTATCGATCCCGGCGCTCTTGAGTTGGGTACTGGGTGCGACGCTGGCGCTATTAGGCGCATTCGGTGTTGTTTCACTGTCAGGCATTGCCGCACTGGATGCGATGTTTGTTTCTGCTTTGGCGTTCGCGCTATTGTCGCGCGTGTTAACAAGGTCAGAATCGGGTGGTGTAAATCGATGAAGCGCATTGGTATTGATGTTGGCGGTACACACACCGATGCCGTGCTGCTCGATGGGCATACCGTCATGGCGTCACACAAGGCACTAACCAGTGCGGATGTAACGAGCGGTATTTTGGAAGCGTTGGAACAATTGCTTTCGGATCATCCGGGTATCGAATCGGATATTCGTGCCATTATGTTGGGCACGACACAGTTCACCAATGCCGTCATCGAGCGACGCGAGCTTGAGCCCGTCGCTGCCGTGCGCCTTGGTGCGCCTTCTGGCCGTGGCGTACCACCAAAAATCGGTTGGCCTGATGATATTGCTGCCTGCCTCGGTGATCATGTTTACCTGTTGCAGGGTGGCTATCTCTATGACGGTTGGCCACTAGCGCCGATCGATGATCGTGAAGTTGATCGCCTTATTGATGATCTTCGTACTAAGAAAATCGGCTCGGTCGCTTTGTCTTCGGTGTTCTCGCCGATGAACCCGACGCCGGAACAGCAGGTCGCTGCACGCATTCGTGCAGCCCTACCATCGATTCGTATTACGCAGTCGCATGAGATTGGTCGGCTGGGTATTCTCGAGCGCGAAAACGCTGCCTTGCTGAACGCATCCTTGCTGACGTTTGCGAATCGCGTTGTCGATGCCTTTGTGGCCGCGATTCGGCAACGCGGATTGGGCTGTCCGTTTTTTGTCAGTCAAAATGACGGCACGTTAATGGATGCCGAATTCGCACGGCGTTTCCCTGCACTTACTTTTGCGTCGGGTCCGACTAACTCGATTCGTGGTGCGAGTATGCTGACAGGCCTCGACAATGCGATTGTTGTGGATATCGGCGGCACCACCAGTGACATCGGGATTTTACAGGACGGTTTCCCGCGAGAGTCTAACGTCGTCATTGAAGTGGGTGGTGTAAGAACCAATTTTAGAATGCCCGATATTCAAGCGGTCGGGCTCGGTGGTGGTAGTTTGGTGACTGATGAAGGTCGCCAAATTGGCCCGCGATCGGTCGGGCATATGTTGCCGCAAGAAGCGATAGTCTTTGGCGGAACGACGTTGACGGCAACCGATATCGCCGTGGCGTTTGGTGCGGCGAACATTGGTAACAGCGCCGCCGTTGCATCGCTTGATCAGACGCAGGTGACAGCGGCGTGCCAGACGATGAATCACATGCTGAATTCGGCGATCGACAAGATGAAACCGAGTCGTCAGGCATTGCCGGTCATTTTGGTTGGTGGTGGCGCCGTGCTCATTGGTGACGAACTGTCGGCAGCTGAACAGATTGTGCGACCGGAGAATGCGGGTGTGGCTAATGCCATCGGTGCGGCTATCGCAAAAATCGGGGGTGAAAAAGAACGCATGATCGCCTATGACAAAGTACCCAGAGAAGCAGCGATTGCATCCGTGCGACAAGAAGCAACGGACATTGCCTTACGGGCTGGCGCAGCTGCCGAAAGCATACAGGTTGCCGATATCGAGGAAACGAGTCTGTCCTACATGGATGGCAACACGACTCGACTGCGCGTCAAAGTGGTCGGCGATATTGCAGAACTGGCGGGCTCATCATGAAAATTCGCGCAGACCAGTTGGATGATTTGTCGGTTGGCTCGGTGTTTCTCGCGACCGGTGGCGGTGGTGATCCTTATGTGACACTGCTTGCGACAAAAGCGGTACTGGAGTCAGCGGGCCCGGCAGCGCTTATGCCCGTCGCGGACGTACCGGACGATGCGTTGATTGTCACGATTGGCGCCGTGGGTGCGCCGACGGTTGGTCTGGAGTTGTTGCCATCCGCTGATGACGTGACGCGCACGCTGGATGCTTTTGAATCACTAGTTGGTCGCCGCGTCGATGCCGTGGTCTCTTTCGAGATTGGCGGGGGTAATTCACTGATGCCGATCATGGCAGCGGCTGCGCGTGGTATTCCTGTCGTCGATGGTGATGGCATGGGACGCGCTTTGCCGGAAGCCCAGATGATGACTTATGCGATCTCTGGTGTGTCGCCGACGCCTGCAGTCGCGATTGATTACGCGGGCAACAGCGCGACGTTTGATACCGATAACACGACGACCTATGAGCGTCATATTCGCGCGATGGCACAGGCGATGGGTGGCATGATCACGGCTGCAGAGCATCCGATGGATGGCAAAACACTGCGAAATTGTATTGTGCCTGGCACATTGAGCTTCTCTATCGAAGTGGGCAAAACGTTTCGCGAGAACCGCGGGACGGCGATCGATGTTTTCCCCGCACTGAAGGCCGTTTTTGAAGATTCGATTTATGGTCAGCTTTGCCATTTGTTCACGGGCAAAGTGGTGGACTACGCGAGCAGTATCGTCGGTGGTTACGATATCGGCGAGGCGATTATCGAGTCGTTCGATGGGCAATCCACGTTGCGGCTAAGCGTTAAGAATGAGTTTCTTGTCGCAAGCCTGAATGGCCAAGTCATTGCCTCTGTGCCGGATTTGATTACGGTGCTCGATTTTGAGACGGCGGCGCCCATCAACGCCGAGCGACTTCGATACGGTCAGCGCGTGAGCGTGCTTGCAGTGGGGTGTCCCGATTTTTATCGGCAGCCAGTTGCTCTGAAGGTGGTAGCACCCCGATGCTTTGGTTTTGATATTGATTATCAGCCATTGGAATTGCTGACAGCATGGCATCAAAAGCCGTAATCCGTTCCGATTGATGGCCGGGCGCGGTTAGCCGGCGAGTCGCCATAGATACCAGCTCGCGACACTGCGGTACGGTCGCCATGGCGCTGACAAGGCCAGAAACGTGTCGTTGTCAGGGCGCTCCGGCAGATCCAGCAACATTTGCATGCCGCGTTGTAAGCCAACATCAGCGGGCGCGGCGATATCGGGTCGTCTAAAACCAAACATCAAGAACATCTGTGCGGTCCAGACACCGACGCCGGGCAAGCTCGACAGTTGTTCGATCACGGCCTCGTCAGTTTGTTGTGCTAACGATCGGAAGTTCAGGTCGCCGTCGGCGAAAGCTTGCGCAAGCCCTCTGATGTAGCGCGTCTTGGCGCCGGAAAGGCCTGCACGGCGACAAGCATCGGTGGACAGCTTGTTGAGCGCCGTTGCGTCTAGTCGATTCTGTCGAGAGGCGGCGATGACGCGGTTTTCTATTGTGGCGGCCGCCTTGACGGAGAGTTGCTGTCCGATAATGGACGATGCGAGTGTATGGAATAGATCAGATTGACCCTGATGCAGCGGGCAGGCGGGGTACGCTCGGATCAACGTTGCGAAGTCCGCCGGTTGCGATCGAAGATGGCGCAATGCTCTGCGCATCAACGTGCTGTTGAGCCGGGCTTTCATGATAGTGAACCTCGTGGAACGGACAAGCGTGGTGTGTGTCGAATGACTATAATGCATGCCCTGCCATCTGACGAACCGAGCACATACCCTCTTGGCCAAGAAACGCGCTAGCAAGAAAAAGAAGACCAGCACCCGGAAAAAGACGCCCGCGTCTAAAGGGAAGAAACGGGCGCGTCGCAAACCGAAACGTAGCTGGTGGCGACGACATCCGATTTGGACACTTTTGTTACTCGGCTTGCTGTGCTTTGCGATCTGGATGTTGACGTTGGATTTCAGAATTACGCGCGCCTTCGAGTCGCGCCGCTGGGATTTGCCCGCGCGCGTTTTCGCCGCGCCGACGGAACTTTATGCAGGCCGTCAGTTGCGACTGGATCAGCTGGAGCAATTGTTGCGACAACTCGGGTATCGGTCAGTCGCCGATCCCGCTAAGCCCGGTCAGTTCAGACGCACTGGTGACGTCGTACAGATTCATCGGCGCGCGGCGTCGTTCTGGGATGGTCGCGAAGCGGAGACTATATTCACCGTACGCTTTGCATCTAGTAAAGTCGCCTCACTGACATCGAACGGTGCCCCGCTGTCAATGGTCAGGCTCGATCCGTTAGTGATTGGCAGTGTGTTTCCGGCACATGGGGAAGACCGGTTGGTGCTCGCGCCGGATGAAGTTCCCCGGCTATTGCGAGACACCTTGTTACTCGTCGAAGATCGACGGTTCTTTGAACACTTCGGATTGGACGTTCGTTCGATCGCCCGTGCTGCCTGGGTCAACCTACGTTCCGGACGTGTCCAGCAAGGCGGTAGTACGCTGACACAACAGTTGGTCAAGAGTTATTTTCTGACCAACGAGCGCACCTATAGTCGAAAGATTCGCGAAGCGTTGATGTCGATCATCCTCGAGCTTCGTTTTGACAAGCAAGACATTCTGACGGCCTATGTCAACGAAATCTATATGGGTCAGGATGGCGTGCGTGCGGTGCATGGTTTCGCATTAGCCAGCCAATTTTATTTCGCCAAACCGCTCGCCGAACTCGATGCCGCCGAAGTCGCCTTGCTGGTGGCGATCGTTCGGGGGCCGTCTTACTACGCGCCATCGCGTTTTACCGAACGCGTACAGCAGCGACGTGATCGAATCTTACAATCGATGACTGAAGCCGGCGTTATTGATGATGGCGTCGCCACGCGCGCAATGTCACAGCCGGTATCCGTCGCTAGCCGCGATGCCGAGCGGGCCAATTATCACCCCGCATTCGTTGAACTCGTGCGGCGGCAGCTCGCGCGGGACTATGCCAGTGACGATTTGCAGAAAGAAGGTTTGCAGATCCATACGACCATGGATCCCCTGGCGCAAATGGTGGCCCGCCGGGCATTAGCCGGTCATTTGGATCGACTGCGTAGCGAGGGCGGGTCGATGGCGTTGCTACAGGGGGCCGTTGTTGTCGCCGATCCAACGCTTGGTGACGTGCAGGCTTTGGTCGGCAGTCGTGATCGAGTCGGCAGCGGCTTCAATCGCGCTTTGGATGCCAAGCGCCAAGTCGGCTCGTTGATCAAGCCGGTGGTTTTTCTTGCGGCTTTGCAGGCCGGTCAAAAACATATGGCGTCGATCGTCGACGATGAACCGATTACCGTCGCTGGCGATGATGGTAAGCAATGGTCGCCTAACAATTTCTCGGAGACGTTTGCCGGTCCGGTGCCGCTCTATCGGGTGCTCGCGGAGTCCATCAACGTGGCGACCGTAAGGTTGGGTCTGGATACCGGTGTCAGAGCTGTCGCTGCGACGCTGGCCCGGCTTGGTGGTCCGGTCATTGATGATCCGTTTCCGTCGCTGCTGCTCGGTGCGGTCGAAATGTCACCGATGGAAGTTGCGCATGTCTACCTTGGGCTCGCGTCTGATGGTCTTCGCCCGCCGCTTAGGTCAGTTCGCGAAGTGGTAGCGCCGGACGGCGATACCGTTAGTCGGTATCCGTTGCAAGTGGATACCGTCGCCGGCAGTGACGTCTTGTATCAGTTGCAAACGGCGATGCGGCAAGTGATGTCGCGCGGCACCGGGCGTTCCGCGGGCAATGCGCTTCAGGATATCGAAACGGCCGGCAAGACGGGCACGACCAACGACTATCGAGATGCCTGGTTTGCCGGCTTTAGTGCCGATCGTCTGGCGGTCGTTTGGGTCGGTAACGATGACAATTCGTCGACCGGTTTAACGGGCTCGCGCGGGGCTCTGCCGGTTTGGACGGATATCATGAAGACGATGGGCGCACGTAGCCTGACGTTACGACCCCCATCAAACAGTCGGTCGGCGCTGGTAGACTATGCTTCCGGTGCTGAAACAGATTCGCGTTGTCGTGAGGCCGTTCCTGTTGGTGTGCCGAAAGACGCGGTGCTCGATCAGGATAAGCAGTGTGGTCGGGATGGCTTTACAGGTCGAGCATTGCGCTGGCTAAAGGATACGTTTTGAGAATTGCACAGGTTTTGTTGGGATTTATGATACTTGGCTTGACGGGCTGCTCATTGGTATCGCCGCCGACGTTCGAGTCCCCGCCACAACCGCCCGCTACCGAGTCCGTGCCTGCAGGCTCGCCAGCCCAACCGGACGTAGCGCCGGCGCCGCAACCCCTGAACCCTGCAGCGGAAGAAATGATCCGTACGGCAGAAGCACAACGGCGTGCGGGTGACTTTGCGAGGGCCGGCGCATCGCTTGAGCGCGCGCTACGGATAGCGCCAGGCCATCCGGCACCTTGGCTTGCAATGGCTCAACTGCGGTTGGCCGAGGGGGATCTGGTGCAAAGTGAGAATCTGGCCCGCCGAAGCCTAAATCGGGCGACCAGTGGTACTGATGCTGCGCTGGCGGCGCAGGCGCTGCTTGCGCGTATCCAGTCAATGCCACGCTAGTCTCGCATACGCCCTCCGGGGGTCGGTTTGCCGGAATCAGTGGCTTAGACATTTTTTGTGGAATCAGCAATAACGGCGCTTGCTTTTGGCCGTCCGAGTTCTCACAATCGCTGGCCGACTTGCCGCTGATGACACGCTTATGTGGTTCAAAAACCTACGCGCTTTCCGCCTGACCTATTCCATTGAGTTGACCGCCGAGAAACTCGAGGAAGCGTTATCCAAACATGTGTTTTCGCCGTGCGGCAATATCGATTTGGCGCGCATGGGATGGGTGCCACCCTTGGGCAATCACGGTGAGATGCTGACGCATACCGTCGGCCACTACACGATGGTTTGTTTGCGCCGGCAAGAAAAAGTCATGCCGCCGGCGGCGATCAACGAACGGGTCAACGAGAAAGTCGCGGCGTTGGAAACGCGCGAGGGTCGTCCGGCGCTTCGCCGTGAAAAAACGAGCTTGAAAGACGAGGTGACTCTGGAGCTGCTGCCGCGGGCGTTAACAAAGTCAGACCTCGTTTTCGCCTACTTCGATTTGCAACGCCAGTACCTCTTGATTGACGCGAGCAGCGCAGGCAAAGCCGAGCTGCTGGTTGAGCAATTGCGCGCCGCATTGGATGTGCTGCCGGTGGTGCCGCTGGATTGCCATGGCGATACCGCAGATATCATGACGCGCTGGTTGAAGAGTCGTGTTCCTGACGGCTTTACACTGGAACAGGATATCGAGCTGCAGAACACACGCGAAGCGCGCAACGTCGTTCGGTGTCGTTACCAGGAAATTGAAAGCCAGGAAGTGCTCGCACATCTGGATGCCGGTAAGCGGGTCACTAAGCTGGCGATACTCTGGCGCGAGTCTATCCGTTTCATGCTGGCGGAAGACTTCGGCATGACCCGCATGCGCTTCGAATCCAAGATTATGGATCATGGTGACGGCGAGGCCGACGATGTCGTTGGCACGTTCGATCAAGACTTTGCCGTCATGGCCGTACAGCTCGGACGATTGCTCGACGAGCTACTGGATGCTTTCGGCGGCGTAGAGAAAATCTAGTGACCCAACGGCGAATCGTATTCTTATCGCAAAACAACATGGATGGCTATGTTTGTGATGACGATGAAGCGTTCGGTGCGTTTGCGGCCAAAGGGCTCGATGTTTCCGTCATCAGTTGGTGCGCGGATGAAGACTGGTCGGCGTTCGACGGTGTGATCGTACGATCTACCTGGGACTATCAACGCCACGCCGATGCTTTTTTCTCGGTACTTGGCGATATCGAATCACATACACGGCTAGCGAATGACCTTTCGCTGATGCAGTGGAACATGGATAAGGTTTATCTTCAGTCGATGCAAGCGGCCGGTATTCCTATCGTACCAACTGTTTTTGGCAACGGGATGGACGCGTCAAAATTGGCAGCGCTGCTTGCCGAAGCGGACAGCGAGTGCGTTATCAAGCCTACGATTAGCGCAGGTGCCGAGCGTACGTTTCGGGTTCCCGTTGCTGCTGATGATGCGGTGAAAAGATCAGTGATTGATGGCCACGCAAACAGCGCGTGGATGTGGCAACCGTTTCTTTCGCAGATCGTCGAAGAAGGCGAGTATTCGTTGTTCTATTTCAACGGAGTGTTCAGCCATGCCATTCTGAAGAAGCCGCAGCCGGGTGACTTTCGGGTTCAGGAAGAGTTTGGCGGTGTGATTACGTCGGTAACGCCGTCCGAAACGATGCGCAGCGCCGCCGATGCCGTGATGGGCTATCTTGATGCCGCGCCGCTTTACGCCCGCGTTGATCTTGTTCGTGGCGAAAGCGATTGGATGCTCATCGAGCTCGAATTGATTGAGCCGTCTTTATATTTGCGCCAGGACAAAGGCGCCAGCGATCGGTTTGCCGAGGCAACGCGCCAGTTCCTTTCGGCCACTTAGCGAACGATATGTAACGCTGTCTGCCGGTCGGCGAGATAATGAACCTCGGTGCCATCGAAAAAAGCACTTTGCTCCAGTTTCATCTGCACCAGATGGTTATCGAATTCCGGTACGCGAACTTTAACGTTGCCTTCAATGGCATAACCGGTGTTCGCATAAAGCGGCCAATCGCCGCGACCAATGGTCGGGCCCTGATTATCCCACATTCCGATCGTGGGGCCGGGTGCATGGCCGTATAAGCCCAATGGATGCGTATAGATTGCCTGGTCGAGGCCGGCACGCTTCATCGCGCGCTGAGCGGCCGCTAAGATTTCATTGCCGGTTCTGCCGGTCTTGAATTCGCTGGTCAGTAAGTCTTGCCACTGATTGCCGACCGCCATCGCGTTCTTTAAACCTTCCGGCGCCGCGTGTTCTCCTAGCCGCAGCACATAGCCCATTTCCTGAGTGTCCGTGCAAAGCGCCAGGTAACACAGTCCTACATCGGTATGCAGGATGTCACCGCGCCGAATGATGGTGTCCGGTGCATACTCCCCAAAAAATGGTGCAGCTTCATCGTAGCTGCCAGGTCGCTGCACATTGACGTCGGGTTGAAACCAGGGCGCTAGGCCATTTGCCTCAAACTCCCGGCGAATAAACCAGGCGACGTCGTCGATTGTCGTGACACCTGGTGTGACGACTTCATTGCTGAACGCGCGCGCAATGGTATGGCGGGCAATCGCGACGGCGCGTTGCCAGATTTCGACTTCGTCCGGAATCCTTGTTTCCATCCAGCGGACAATCAGTTGGTCGGCTGAGACGAGCTTCGCTGCATCGTCATCTGACAACGCCGCTATGAGTTTGGTATGTAATCCATGACTGAGACCGTCTGCGACAGGCCATTGATCACTGACATTGATGCCGATCCTGGTTGGTTGTTTCTCTGCGATGATGCTGGCGAGTCGGCGCCATTGTGCATCGAGATCACCGCCTTCCCAGGCCGCTTCATAGAGCTCACCGAGCGGGTAGCGACTGATGGTCAAGCGCTCGACGCCGGCATCTCCCCGGTCGTGGAACATCAGGATGGTCGTCCGTCGGGCGGTCATACGGGGTTTAGGCACCAGCGACAGGAACACCGGGTCGTCATTGTATTCGCGCGCAATAACCAGCCACATATCGATACCAGCCTCGCGCATCAGTGTTGGCAAGAGCGTCTCAAGGCGTTTGCTGACAATCCGGTTTTCGACGGCGGGTCGTTCCGGGTAGTCGGCGATAGCGATCGGCTCGGCTGATACGCTCAGCGTTAAGGCATACGAAAGGCACAAGCAAATTAGCATTGAATTTAAACGGGGCATGAGTGGCTCTCTTGGTCGATTTGCGTCGAAACGGGTAGAGGGCGATCATACCCGATTGGGGCTGCTTGTCAGCCCGGCACCATTGTGGAGTGATCTTATGCGTCGATTCGGGTTGTTAGTATTGTGTTTGTGGGTAACCGGTTGCGGAAACACGGAGCCCGAGTCTGTCGAGCCAGTCGCGAAGCAGATTTCACTGGACGCGCTTGCGCGTGAGTATGTGGTGCTTGAGCTTGCGATGGGCGAGATTGACAGCAACCACGTTGACGCTTATTCAGGGCCTGAAGATTTGCGAACGCAAGCAGCGGCGCTGGCTTGGACACTGGACGATATCGACAGACGCGCGGCCGATCTCAAGTTGAGATTGAATAACGCAAGCATCGGTGACGCGAGCCGATTGCGAATTGATGCCTTGTTGGAGCGATTGACGGCTCTTGAGATGCGTGTTGCCATCAATCAGGAGCAATTCGTTTCGTTTGATGAAGAAGCGAAAGCCTTGTTTGGCGCAGCGGCACCCGATTACGATGCAGATCACTTCGACAGCATCCTGGCCGAGATCGCTGCATTGCTGCCTGGCGACGAACCATTGCCGGTCCGCGTTGATGCCTTCAAGTCTCAATTCGATGTGCCGGCGGACAAAGTCGACGCCGTGTTCGTCGCAGCGATGGCGGCTTGCCGTGAAAAGACGTTGGCCTATGTTGATCTGCCCGCTAACGAGTCGTTCACGATTGAGTATGTTAACGACAAGCCCTGGTCCGGCTACAACTGGTACAAGGGTGATGCGCACAGCCTGATTCAGGTCAATACCGATTTCCCATTGGCGATTAGCCGGGCGGTGGATCTTGGTTGCCACGAAGGTTACCCCGGCCATCACACTTTTAATGCGCTGCTGGAGCGTGAGATGTTGAAAGGCAAAGGCTGGATTGAATATTCGCTGTATCCATTGTTCAGTCCCCAGTCTTTGATTGCTGAAGGGTCTGGCAACTATGGTATCGAGCTTGCTTTCCCGGGTGATGAGCGTGTGCAATTTGAACAGGAAGTGTTGTTTCCGTTGGCGGGTTTGGATGCGACGCAGGCCGATCAGTACTATCAATTGCTTGAGCTGTTGCAGGGGCTTAGTTATGCCGGCAACGAGGCTGCGCGGGATTATCTAAACGGCGACATCACGCGCGATGAAGCGATCGAATTTCTTGTGAAGTACAGTCTCAGCGAGCCTGAGCGGGCGGCCCAGCGTGTTCGTTTCTTTGATACCTATCGAAGCTATGTCATCAACTACAACCTGGGTAAAGATCTTGTCGCCGCGCATGTGGAACGTGGCGATGCGGATCAGGACCTTCGATGGGCGCGGTTCGTTGAAATGCTCTCGACGCCCACCAGTGCTTCGGATCTTGAGCGCTAACGGGAGCGGATGATGAGAATTGCGTTCTTAGGGTTAGGCGTCATGGGATTTCCGATGGCGGGGCACCTTCAACGTGCTGGTCATCAGGTGGTTGTTTATAACCGGACTGAATCGACGGCGGCACGCTGGATAGACACGTACGGCGGTGTTGCGGCGGCTACGCCAGCTACGGCGGTCGTCGATGCGGATATCGTATTTGCTTGCGTTGGAAATGATGATGACATCGCGGCGGTTACACTTGGGGAAACGGGCGCTTTCGCCGGCATGCGTCCCGGAACGATCTTTGTGGATCACACGACGACCTCCGCCGAGATGGCGCGGCAACTCTATGCGGATGCCAAAGCAGCCGACATCGCCTTTGTTGATGCGCCGGTTTCTGGCGGGGAAGCTGGCGCCGTCAATGGGGTGCTCACGATCATGGTGGGTGGTGACGAAGCTCCGTGCAGTGCGGCAGAAAAAGTCGCTGGTTGTTATGCCAAGCAGTGGCGGCGTTTGGGCGGTGCCGGTTATGGTCAGCTCACCAAGATGGTTAACCAGATTTGTATCGCCGGATTAGTGCAGGGGTTGTCAGAGGGGCTGCATTTCGCCGAACAAGCGGGTCTCGATCCGGCGGCTGTCTTTGACGTTATCGGTGGTGGAGCCGCCCAATCCTGGCAAATGGACAATCGGGCAGCCACGATGGCTGATCGCTCTTTTGACCATGGTTTTGCGATCGAATGGATGCGGAAGGATTTGGGTTTTGCGTTGGCCGAGGCCACGCGGAACGGCGCGTCTTTGCCGGTAACGGCACTGGTCGATGGCTTTTATGAAGAAGTTGTCGGCAATGGCGGCGCACGCTGGGACACGTCTGCTTTGGTCACGCGTTTTGATCATGAAAAAACTTCCAGTTAGCGTATGCTTTCAGTAACGAAACGATTAGGAATTTGACCGGATGGAATGGCTCACCCCCGAGATCATCACGCTGGCTTTGACAGCAGCGGGCATTGGCTTGCTACATACGGCCATTGGTCCGGATCATTACCTGCCGTTTGTCGTGTTGTCGCGTGCGCGTGGTTGGAGTAGTCGACGGACTATGCTTATTACGGCGGCTTGTGGTGCTGTGCATGTCGCGGGTTCTGTTTTGTTGGGTTTGGTTGGCGTCGCAGCGGGGCTCGCGCTGAAAGATCTCAATGTTATCGAAGGTTTTCGCGGTGATATTGCAGCCTGGGCGCTATTGTCGTTTGGTCTTGCCTACATGATTTGGGGATTGCGACGCGCCTACAACAATCGGCCGCATACCCATTGGCATGTTCACGCCGACGGCAATGCGCACGAGCACGAACATACGCATGCGACAGATCATGCTCATGTGCATACAACGTCGAGCAACAGCCTGACGCCATGGGCATTGTTCTTGGTGTTTGCTTTCGGGCCTTGTGAAGCCCTGATTCCGGTACTCATGTACCCGGCGGCAGCGTCGAATATGCCCGGTCTGGTGTTTGTGACCACGGTGTTTGGCCTTGTCACGATCGCCACGATGCTGGCTTTGGTCATGTTTGGCCGCTTTGGCCTGCGCATGTTCTCTTTTGGCAATGGCGAAACACTAAGCCGCTATTCGCATTCGCTCGCCGGCGCTGCCATTTCGTTGTGCGCTTGCATGATGCTGGTGGGTTTCTAACCGACTATCGCCGACACCACACGCTCCGTTATACTAATGCCTTTCCAGGGGTGGCCATTCGGCCTGAGATTCGCATCGGCGTTGTGTTGATGGCGAGAACCCTTAGAACCTGAACCGGGTCATGCCGGCGTAGGAAGGGTGTTATGCAGAAGTCTATTGTTGCGACGTTCGTCGCGTTCCTGTTGTTGTCATCATCGAGTCTCGCTGCCAGCGACGAAGATCGGCTTGATGAGATTGTAGTTTCCGCTGATTATCAAGGCCGCATTTTGACCGATGTGCCGTCGAGCATTACGGCATTGGATAAGGCGACAATCGAAGAAGCTGCGCAGACGCATTTCGAAGAACTCGTGTCGCTGATACCCAATCTGAATTGGGCGGGTGGCAGCAATCGCGCGCGTTACTTCCAGCTACGCGGCATCGGTGAGCGGAGTCAGTATGAAGGCGCGCCGAATCCGTCGGTCGGGTTCATCATTGACGACATCGATTTTTCTGGTATCGGCGGTGTTGCGACAACGTGGGATATGGAGCAAATCGAAGTGCTGCGCGGGCCCCAAGCTACGCGCTATGGGGCCAACGCGCTCGCCGGTCTAATCTATTTGCGCAGCGTCGCGCCAACCGATACGTTCGACATGCGCGCAAAGCTGAATTTGGGCGATGACGGGCTTGCATCGGCTGCTTTTGCGATCGGCGGTCCGATCAATGAGCAAGTGGGTTACCGGATTGCCGGCCAGTCTTTTCGTTCCAATGGTTTTCGTGACAATGCTTTTTTGAATACGGACGATACGAATGCACGGCGAGAGGACTTTCTGCGTGGCAAGCTACGTTGGACCCCATCGGATGCGACGACGGTCGATGCCACGGCTTTCTGGATAGATCAGGACAACGGTTACGACGCGTTTACGCTCGATAACAGTTTTCAAACGTTCTCTGATCGTCCCGGCCAGGATGCGCAGCGCTCGCGGGCTTTGGGCGTACGCGTGTCGCATGCACCAACAGACCGCTGGGAATTTGTCAGCGTGTCCGGCCTCGCACAATCGGATGTTGCGTTCAGCTTTGATGCGGACTGGGGCAACCAGGCTTATTGGCAGCCTTTTTTCGCGCCGCCAGCCGACGCACCGTTTCTGGCCGACTACGATTTCTTCTCTGAGCGTTTGCGCGAGCGCGATACGATCAATCAGGAATTCCGGCTGCAATCCGGCACAGAAGGCCGCCTCTTCGGTGGAACCACAGGATGGTTGATTGGGGTTTATGCGCTTAATTTGAGCGAGTCTTTACGTACACTGGATGATGGTATTTTTACTGACGGTAGTTTTGCGCCATCGTTAAGTGTCACGACGGGTGATAGCGACTATGAGGCATTACAGCTGGCGGTCTTTGGACAGTTAGACATGGATGTCAACGACCGAACCAGTGTGTCACTGGGGATTCGCACGGAGCGTCGAACCACGGACTATTCGGACAGCAGTGGTTTGACCGCATCGCCATCTGAGCGTGCGATCGGTGGTCATTTGAGTTTGACCTATCGGTGGCAAGACAATCTAACCGGATTTGTGGCGTTGTCGCGCGGTTACAAAATGGGCGGCTTTAACTTGGGTGCGGTACCCGAAGGCCGACGAACCTTTGATGCGGAGTTTCTCGTTAACCTCGAAGCGGGGTTGCGTTGGCAGGGTGACAGAGCGCAAGTGAACCTAACCGCTTTTCGTGCTTGGCGACGCGATCAGCAAGTGGATACCTCTTTTCAGTTGGTGCCCAACGACCCATCAACCTTTGTGTTCTTCCAGGACAATGCAGCCAGCGGTGACAATCTGGGTCTGGAATTGGAAGGACGGGTCATCCTCAGCGAACAATGGTCGCTGTCGGCTAGCTTGGGTTTGCTGGATGTCACCTTCGACGAGTTTGTGACGCCCGATGTGAATTTGTCAGGTCGTGAGCAAGCCCATGCACCCGCCTACAGTGGCGCTGTCAGCGCCCAATGGCAACATCCCCGCGGTTGGTTCGCGCGCGCCGATGTGACGTTCAAAGATGAGTTCTATTTTTCTAACAGTCACGATCAGCAATCGGAAGCCTATTCGTTGACTAATGTGCGAATGGGACGACAGTTTGGCAATGCGGAGCTGAGTCTTTGGGCGCGCAATGTTTTTGACAAGGATCATGCGGTGCGAGGCTTCTTCTTTGGCAATGAACCGCCGAACTTTGACGATACGCTGTACGTTCGCCTCGGTGATCCTCGCCAGTTCGGTGTCAGTTTGGACTGGCGTTACTAACAGGAGAAAACAATGCAAGCACGTGCGGATTTGAGTTTTTACCCATTGACGGAGCAGTACATCCCCCCGATCAAAGCCACGATCGATCGACTGGCGGCGCACACGACATTGACGGTCACCACGAATGAAATGAGTACCCAAGTGACGGGCGATTACGATGAGCTGATGTCGGCATTGACGGCAGAATTTCGTTACGCGTTTGAGCATTACGGTAAAAGCATTTTTGTGATGAAGCTATTGCCGCTCTGAAGGTTTCTTGATTGTGATTGACGCCGTACATGAACAGATTGTTGCAACCTCGGCGCTCGAATGGGTGGCCGTGCTATTGGCGTTGGGGTATCTCGTGCTCGCGATTGGGCAATCGGTTTGGTGCTGGCCTTGCGCATTCGTCAGTACCGGCATTTATATCTATCTCTACGGCAGCGTTGAGCTCTACATGGAGAGCGCGCTGAACGTGTTCTATTTGCTCGTCGCTATTTATGGCTTTTGGTATTGGTGGCAGGGTGGCGTCGGTGGTGCAACCGCAACCGTGCAGCGTTTGGCGGCACGATGGCATGTTATCGCTATTGCGGTCATCGTAATACTGGTCGTATTCAGTGGTAAGGTCTTGCAGGCGTATACGGAACAGGCTTATCCGTACGTGGATGCGATGACGACGTGGTCCGCCGTTTGGGCGACCTGGTTGACGGCCAGAAAAATCATCGAGAACTGGTGGTACTGGTTGGTGATTGATGTTGTCTCGGTATGGTTGTTCTGGACTCGCGGTTTGGCGCTAACCTCTGTGTTGTTTGTCGTCTACGTGTGTCTCATTCCTTTTGGTTATCAACGTTGGCGACGCTCCGAGCAGGCATTGATATGAAGAATTCGGCACTGAACGAAATTACGCAGCATGTGCAATCTGCGACCGGTCATACGATTCGGTGGCAGCGTGCGTTCGACACGATCAGCAACAGTGCATGGCTGGTTGAGTTTGACGGTAAGCAGGGCGTCTTGCGGCGGCATACGCTTTCGTTTGGTGCGCCGGTCACTGACCATACGCGTGAACTTGCTATTCATCGACTGGCGATTGACGCTGGTTTGTCACCGGATATCTTGTACGTCGACACCGAGGCCGGGTTGTTGATTAGTCGTTATGAGCCTGCCGGTGTGTTTGGTAAAGATGACATTTACGCTGATGATTCTTTATCGGCGATAGCGGCAACCTTGCGGCAGCTACATGCCATCGAGTTGCCGGCCGGTCTCGACGGTTATTCTCTAAGCGATGCGGCGGAGTGTTATTGGCGTCGGGCAGGGTGCCCGGATGATCAATCCCTGACACAGCTTGTATCATTGGTCCGGGAGCACGAGTCACGCATCGTGACGCCGCCCGTGCTATGCCACCGAGATCTACTACACAGCAACATCCTGAACACACGCCCTGTGCAATTAATCGATTGGGAGTTTGCCAGTCCGGGTGAAGGCTGGTTTGACCTGGCCGCCTTCGTCGTTTGGCACGAGTTCGACGAAAAGACGACGGATCAATTCATTGGCGCTTATTTGCAGCGCGAAGCGACAAACGATGAACAGCGAGCGTTTAAGCGCGCAGTCGAATCGTTTGCCGCACTCTGCACGTTGTGGTCGTTACCAGCTGTTGCGTAATTCGCGTAGCTTCAGGAAGACGGTTTTCGGATCCGGTTTGTCGCCAATTTCCGGGAATTTCTCTTGCAGGCCGCGTATGACACTATCTTCTTCCAGTCGGAAGAACGTATTGATGTCTTTTTCCTGACCGAGTGTGGTCACGACCGGATTTGCCGGATCCATGTTCTCGATGCTCGCTAACAATTCTGCTGCCTTCGTGTTGTCCGTCTCCCGGTCCAGTGTGAACTTCAGGTTGGCTGACAAATACTCGTGCCCCGGGAACAACCGGGTTGTTGCCGGTAAGCCTTCGAGTTGTTCTTCAAACGTTTGATAAAGCAGTTCCGGGTGGCCGCCGTTGTGACAGTTGCCGGCACCAGCGTTGAACAAGGTATCGCCACTAAACAAAGCCGGGTCATCGGTATGGGCCATCAGGCAGACGTGGCACATCGTGTGTCCTGGTGTATCCAGGCATTCCAGCTCCACCGTTTTTCCGACCTTGATGATGTCACCAGCGCCGACGCCTCTATCTATGCCGCGAATCTTGTCGCCGGCTTTCTCATGGGCAATGAGCTTCGCACCGGTGGCCGAGATTAATGCTTTGTTGCCGCCGATGTGGTCAGCATGTTCGTGGGTGTTCAGCACCAGGCGGATGTCCCAGCCTTTGTCGTTCGCTACATCGAGACACTGCCGGAAATCCAGCGGGTCGATGGCCAGCGCCTCACCCGTTTCCGGGCACGCCACTAAATAATTAAAATTACGGTAGTCGTTACCGACCCAAATTTGTTCGACTAACATTGCTCTTTCCTTACTCGGTGTGCATTTAAATTTATTCGGCAGTGAACACGGGCTCGCCCGCGACCCAGGTTTGCCGGGTTTTCATCTGCCAGATTTCGATTTCGGGTATTTCAAAATAGTCGCGATCCAACATGATGAAATCTGCATGCATGCCTTCGCTAAGCTCGCCGATGATATCACCCTGTCCAACGGACTCGGCCGCCCAGGTGGTAAACAACGCCAGCGCTTGTTCGCGTGTCAGCGCTTGATCGGGGAACCAGCCTTCGACGGGGTTACCCTGTTTGTCTTTGCGCGCGACCGCAGAATAAAGACCGTCGTACATATCGGGTTTTTCGACCGGGAAGTCGGACCCGCCTGCCAAGCGAACACCGGCATCTAACATCCGCCGCCATGCATAGGCACCTAATATGCGTTCGCTACCGACGCGGTCTTCCGCCATATTCATATCACTGGTTGCATGCGTGGGCTGAATCGATGCAATGATGTCGAGCGTTGCGAAACGCTTGATGTCTTCCAATGCGACGATTTGCGCGTGTTCGACACGATCATTGAACGCGCTGGGTGCGTCGTTATTCACCATTGCGAACGCGCTAAGTGCGGCCTGGTTGGCGCGATCGCCAATTGCATGCACATGAGCAGCAAAGCCCTTGTCATGTGCTGCCTGTATCATCTCGGCAAGACCGGTTTCGTTGGCAAACAACAGTCCCTGGTTGCCGGGATCATCTGAATAGTCTTCGATCATTGCGGCGCCGCGACTGCCCAACGCACCATCAGCGTAGAGCTTAACGCTGGTCGCCTGATAAATATCATTGGCATAATTTTCAACGGGTGCATCGACTTCCGCGAGTGTTTCCATGCCGCCTAGCATCGCGCTAACCCGAATCGCCATCTTGTCCTCGTCGGCGAGCTCCTCGTACAAGGAGAGCTCGGTCAATGTGCTGCCCGCATCATGAACGCCTGTGATGCCAAGCGACGCCAGTTCCTGCAGCGCTATTTCAATGTGCATCTTTTGCTCATCACGCGGGGGCATCGGAATGACATCAAAGACCAAGCCCATTGCAGCATCAATCAGCACGCCGGTGGCTGCACCATTCTCATCACGAAGGATTTTTCCGCCGGCGGGATCTGGTGTCTCGCTATTGATGCCCGCGAGCTCCAGCGCTTTAGAATTAGCCCAGGCCGCATGTCCGTCAACGCGATTCAGGAACACGGCACGGTCATTCCCGACAATATCGTCGAGATCGCTGGCGGTCGGGAATTGCTTGCCCGTCCATAGGACCTGATTCCATCCGCGACCCAGTAGCCATTGCGCGCCTTCGTCCAACTCACGATCGAAGGCGGCGATACGCGACAGCGTGCTATCCAGCGTCGCGATGCCGGCCAGGTCAACGCGGCTGCGCAGCGCGCCTAATGAGGAAACGTGGCCGTGGGCATCGATGAGGCCCGGCAGAATCGTCTGGCCTTTCGCGTCGATTGTCGTGTCGGCCGTATACGCTCCCGCCAATGACTCGTCTCCGGTTGCGACGATTTTTCCGTCACGGATGGTCATGGTCGAAAAACGAATAAGTTCGCCATTGCGTAATGTGTAGCCATTCGCGTTAGTGATGAGTGTGTCGACGCTGGTTTTTGGTGCGTCAGCGACATCATCTTCGCCACTTGTGCAGCCGATCAGCGTGATGATCAGTGCGGGAAGCATGAGTCGACGTAGATGTTTCATCATCGAAGTAGTTTGCATTATTGAGCCGCCTTGATCGTTGCTTGCCATGCGATCGCCTGCCAGCGATCATCGCGTTTAATAAAAGTGCCCGTATTCAGATAACGTTGGATCTGACTTTCCCCATTCGTTGGTGTGCCAACCAGTTCGAATGCCACGATGGCCATATTGTCATACGTTCGGATATCCACTTTCTCGGCGCTATAAACAATGGCAGGCGGCGTGTCGCTAGGTGTTTCCGGTGCCGCTGCCATGCTCGCGAGAATATCGGCTTTGGTCGTTCTTTGACCGGATGACGATGTGTACACCAATTCGTCCGCCCAGAACGCGTCATGTATTTCTACATTACTCACACTTGCACCTGCCAGGAAATGATCGAGAAGGGCGCTTAGTTCGGCTTTATCATTCGCGGCTACTGGTGACGCGCTCATGGCCAAGATGAGTAGTCCAGCAAGCGTCATCTGAAAGATTGATCGAGGCACAGTGAAGTCTCCTATGTAGCAGTGATTGCATTCCCACAAGGATAGCCGTTATCGACGACAGATGCTCACCGTCAACGTCGAAAAGCCGCGGCATCTGGGCTATCCTTGCAGATTGTTTCAGCCGTAACCCAGCGGTTTATCTTCGGAGTTTGCGATGAGAGTCTTTATTTTGTTCCTGGTAGCGATCGCGTTTAGTGGTTGTGGCGATAAATCTACGACAGAGCAGGCAGCACCAGCAGCACCAGCACCGGCTTCGAACAAAGTTTTCGATATGCCCTATTTGATGCGTGAGCTCGATAATGGATTAAAAGTCATCATTGTGCCGACAGATTTCCCCGATATCGTCACGATCCAAATCCCGGTGCAAACCGGTTCTCGGAACGAAGTTGAGCCAGGCAAATCCGGCTTTGCGCATTTCTTTGAGCACATGATGTTCCGGGGTACCGAAAAGTATCCGGCAGAGAAATACGGCAATATTTTGCAGAATGCGGGCGCTGATCAAAACGCGTATACCACGGACGATTACACGAACTATCACATTACATTCACGAAAGAAGACCTCGAAACGATCATTGAGCTCGAAGCGGATCGTTTCATGAACCTCGAGTATTCCGAAGAGGATTTTCGAACCGAGGCGCTGGCGGTCAAAGGGGAGTACCTAAAGAACTACTCAAACCCGATCCAGAAGCTGCTGGAGAGACTTCGTGCGATCGCGTTCGATGCACACACTTACAAACATACGACGATGGGATTCCTTGCCGACATCGAAGCGATGCCGGATCAAAAAGCCTATGCCGATACGTTCTTTGATCGCTGGTACCGACCCGAAAAGACGGCGTTGATTCTGGTGGGTGATGTTGACCCGGAAGCCGCTTTCAGTTTGGTTGAAAAGTATTGGGGCATTTGGGAGCGCGGTGACTACGATGTGGACATCCCCGTCGAGCCGGAGCAAACGGCGTCTCGTTATGAGCATATCCAGTGGGATGCACCTACCCAACCATGGTATTCCGTGAGTTTCCGCGGGCCGGCGTTCAGTACCGAACAAAAAGACATGGCCGCGATGGATATCTTGTCATCGGTCTATTTTTCATCGTCGTCAGATCTCTATCAGGATCTCGTGGTTAAGGATCAAATGGCCGATCAAATATTCGCCTACTTTCCTGACCGTAAAGATCCGTATCTGTTAATGATTGCGGCTCGATTGACGGACGCCAAACATGCGTCAGCGGTTCGCGACCGAATCAACCAGGCCATCATGCAAACACGCACCGAGCTTGTTCCAGCCCAAACACTGGCTGAGACCAAATCTAGACTGCGATACGGATTTACATCGGTTATGGATAACTCCGGCAGTATCGGCGAAACACTCGCGGCCTACGTTCACATCGATCGCACGCCTGAGACCATTAATGCGGTCTATCAACAGTATGATGCCGTCAGCAGTGAAGATCTAAGGCGACTGGCTGGCAAGTACTTTGTGGAAACAGGCCGCACAACGCTGACGCTGTCCAACGAAGAGGTATTGGTTGGGGTCGACGGAGCGTCGGATCTAGCTGCGGCGCTAGCAAGGACCGATTCGGAAAGCGCATCAGATAAAGGTGATGATGCAATGGATTCAGCCGCGCTGGTCGAAAAAGCCGCCGCGGTAACATTCGCCGCTGCCGGATCAGAATATCCGATCGAGATGATTGAACGACGTTCAGCGTCGTCACCGTTAGTAGATGTCTCGTTCTTGTTCAGGACGGGCGCCGCGTATGATCCGGCAGGGAAGAAGGGGCTGGCTTCGCTAACAGCAGCGATGCTGACGGAAGGCGGCTCGGAAGCGCTGACGATTGCCGAGTTGGAATCCGCACTGTATCCGATGGCTGCAGGGTTTGGCGCCCAGGTCGACAAGGAAATGACGCGGCTTGCGGGCCAGGTGCATAAGGATAATCTCGATGGTTGGTATCACTTGATCCGTGGCCAGCTGTTAACGCCAGGATGGCGGGAGTCTGATCTTGAACGGTTAAAAACACAGCTAGTGAATGGGATCCGAACTGGTTTGGTCGGCAGCAATGACGAGGAGCTGGGCAAAGAATTGTTGTATACCCAGATCTATTCGGATGGTCATCCCTACGGTTCTTTGAATCTGGGCGATATCAGCGATATTGAGTCCATTACGATGGCAGATGTGAAGGCGTTCTACGCTCAACACTACACGTTAGCCAACTTGAAGCTGGGTTTGGCCGGTGGTTATGACGATGACTTTGTCGCAAGCCTCGCATCGGATCTGCAGTCGCTGCCGAAGGGCGAAGCGAACGTGTTGGTGGTTCCTGATGTAGCCCGTGCGAAGGCGCGTTCTGCGTTGGTGGTGCAGAAAGAGACCCCGGCCGTTGCCGTATCATTTGGTATGCCTATAGATTTGGTTCGCGGTGACAAAGATTGGGTCGCGCTTTGGTTGATTCGGTCTTACCTGGGCGAGCACCGTTCCAGTAACTCGCATTTGTACAAACGCATTCGCGAGACGCGGGGCATGAACTATGGCGACTATGCCTACGTCGAGTATTTTCCGCGCGGCATGTTCCAGTTCTATCCAGATGCCAACCTTGGCCGGCAACAACAGATTTTTCAGGTTTGGGTTCGCCCGTTGCGAACCAACAACGATGCTTTGTTCGCGACTAGAACTGCACTCTATGAATTGGACAAGCTGATCGAGAATGGGATTGACGAGAGCGACTTTGAATCGACGCGCAACT
Source organism: Woeseiaceae bacterium (assembly GCA_045110335.1). Taxonomy (GTDB): domain Bacteria; phylum Pseudomonadota; class Gammaproteobacteria; order Steroidobacterales; family Woeseiaceae; genus CALBPI01. Next base: position 3,954 of record JBGCGB010000040.1, on the reverse strand, counting down.
TCCTTTCGAAGTACGTTAGCTTGTTAACCAAGACACAAGGCCGTCAACTCGGGTATGCGATTGATGCCGATTACTATGGCACGGCGATGTTCTCGGACTACGTGCGAGAAGGCTTGGCCGAGCTTACACTGGACGATGTGAATCGTGTCATTAAAGAGCAGCTGTCGTCTGACGGATTACAATTTACGTTCATCAGCAGCGACGCTGACGAACTCATTGACGGCTTGGTCAATGACAAGGCGTCACCGATCACTTACAACGCAGAGAAGCCGGCCGCTTTGTTGGCCGAGGATGCTGAAATAGCCGTCTCGTCGTTTGAGTTGAGCGGGGATGCAGTTCGGAAAATTGATGCCAGCGAGCTGTTCGAGTAAGCATGAGTGTTCTCTACTTGGTCCGCCATGGTCAGGCGAGTTTCCTGAGCGACGACTATGATCGCTTGTCGGATGTCGGCATACAGCAGTCAAAATTACTTGGAAAGCATTGGCAATCACGTGGCTTGGTCTTAACGCACTGCTTTAGTGGCAGCCTTCAGCGTCAGCGCCACACGGCTGAGGCGGTCGGCTCGGCCTACGACGAAGCCGGGGACGGCTTCCCGGAACTCAATATCATTGAAGGGCTGAATGAGTATCCGGCTGATGAAATGATGGCGTTGCTCGTGCCCGCTATGCGGGCAACTGATCGTGACATTGCCGTCAATGCCGAGGCATTCGAAAACGCAAAGACGGATCAGGATCGCTATCGCTATGTGCACCGATTGCTGGAGGCGGTGATGCGGGTCTGGGTACGCGGCGACTATGATCAGGACAAGATCGATCTCCCGACATGGTCGGCGTTCAGCGGTGGTGTTCGTCAGTCTTTGCAGACCATTTTGCAGAATGCCCCCTCCCGCAGCGCGGTTGCCGTGTTCACATCAGGAGGCCCGATCGGTATCGCGGTTCAAACGATTCTCGAGTCGCCGGAGCTCAAAGCTGCGGAATTAAACTGGCGAGTCCATAATGCTTCGGTGTCCTCAGTCACATTTTCCGGGCTAAGAATGTCCCTAGACAGCTTTAATTCTGTCGAACATTTACCGTTAGATATGCGTACTTATCGCTAGACAGCTGATGTTGTCTAGTTAAATAGACGCCTTCTGAGCTCTCGTAGAGATAATGTAGAGGAAAAAAGCGATCAATTTGTTTGACAGCGAGGTGTGGTTAGGGCAATATCCTTCCAACGAGTTAGTCAAAGTCCCCCCAGCAATGCTGGTTGACTAAGTTCGTTGTCCCAAAAGTCTTTTCATACCGCATTGGAAGAGACACTGGCCGGCCTCTCTTTTTGATGCCGGCCTTTTTTTTGCGCCAGACGTGACAAGGCTTCTGGCATAATACATGTGGCCAATCAAGGAGCATTAGCATGTCAATGGAAAAGAAATCGACGACAAGCCGACGAGGTTTTGTTAAAGGTGCGATGGGCGTTGTCGCAGCTGTACCGGTTGCCGCCGTTTTAAGAGGTAAGGCTGCGTTCGCTGATCATCACGAAGAGGTGGTCAAAGTATCTGAAGATGACCCACAAGCCGTCGCACTCGGTTATAAGCACGACGCTGCCAAGGCAGAGGGTGCACCCGAGGGTCGGAACTGTGCCAATTGCCAGCTTTACTCTGGTGGCGACAAGGAGTGGGGCCCGTGCGCCATATTCCCAGGAAAAGCTGTCAATGCCAAAGGCTGGTGCCTGACGTGGGCAGCGCGTGCTAGTTAGTTAGCAATCAGCAATGTCTGCTAAGGCGCGTGTCTCCGGATGCGCGCCTTTTTTTATGCCCGGCGCAATCGCACTGGACCTTTCGCGCGGGACGGGTCGACGGTACGCCCGGATTGCGTCATCTCAATTTTTCCGGCGTTCACGAGACGTCGCGCGGCATCTCTGGCGGCTTCATTGAGTGATCGCCAGTGCTCGGGATCGACATGTCGTGCAGCCTCGCTGGGACAAATGCTTTTGCCGTTAGGGCGTTTGTCGAGTAACTCCAGAATCGCGCGTTCCAGCACCAGTGCTTGATGGCTTTTTCGACTGCCGCGGCACGCGTCTGAGCAATACTTAACGTCGTCCCAGTTTTTGGCCCACTTGCGCCGCCAAACCATCTCGCGGCCACAGACAGTGCAGGGCTTGGAGGGGCGCTCGGTGGACGACATGTTAATCGAACAGCGTGCTTTGCGGTGCGACAGTTGTTTCCGCGTCGATAAAGGCTTTCGCTAGGACTCGTCCCGCGATAGCTTGTCCGCTCAGCCATGCTGACTCCACGCGCGCGCCGTCATGACACCAATCGCCACAGGCGCCGATGCCGGTGGTCGGGTCGAACAGGCATTCATCCCCTAGCGGATTCAAGACGCGCGCAAACCGCCAACGGTGTGCCGTCGCGCTGTCCTCGATTACCGTTAACTGAGTCAGCAATGAGAATGCCGTCACCAATTGATCTCGGATTTGTTCCGGCTCTTCTTCGAGATGTTCTTCGGACCAGCTGGTGCTGGCATGTAACACCCAGCAATAACTGCCATCGGTTGCCTGATCGGTGGCGAGCCATGCAATAGGGCTGCCTTCGACGAATCCGGCATCGTATTCGGAATGCGGCGCCTCTGTTCTCAACATCACCGCCCAGCAGGGCGTAAGGTTAACGGATTCGGCGATGCCGGAGATGCGTGGATGTGCATGTCGCAACAGATGCGCTGTTTGCGTAGCCGGTGCGCTGCTGATCACAATATCGAAAGGTTTACTGACAGATTCAGCATCTTTCTGATCCGTTTGTAGTCGCCATTGGTCACCGTCTTCCTCAACCTGCCTGATAGGTGTTTGCGTCACTAACGTGATGCCGCCTGCCATCGATTTACACAGTTGATTCATGCCGCCCTTGCCGCGATAGCGCTGGCGGTTTGCAGCGAGACCCGCTGCTTGGCCACGCTCAACGCGTGCGGTACGTTTGGCGAGAAACTCAATGGTGCCTTCCTGTTGCCAATCATCAATGTAGCGCAGCATTCGTTCGTCGCGCACAGTGAAGTACTGCGCGCCATGGTTAAACTGATAATCCCCCTGGCGGCGGGTCGCCGACCGTCCGCCAGGGCCACGGCTTTTTTCGAATACGACGACTTCGTGATGGTTGCGCGCCAATGCCGACGCGGCGCTCAACCCGGAAACTCCCGCGCCGATAACGGCAATTCTCAATGGCTTCCCTTGCGGTTTCACAATCTTTGATCGGTAGGTTTCCATGTCCAGTCGCTTTTGGTGGGCGGCGATTGACCGCGGTCGCACTGCACCAAGAACGGGTTGTTCCGGTTTGAACGGGCGATCGAAAAGACCGAGTGCCCAAAGTAGTCCGCCATACGACGCCGGGTCATTACCGTCTAACGCATAACGATGGTTCAGTGTGACCAGCGCGTCCAAGGCGGCCTCTGGAGAGGGTGTCCATTCCGGTATGGCTTTCGCCCAGGTCATTCTTAAATTGTTGTGCAGCTCACCGTGCACGAGCAACGAGCGCTGGCAAAGATCCCAAAGCGCATTGCCCGATTCGGCATGTGCGAGTTCGCGCAATGTCTTTGTCGTGTCACGTTGGTCGTCACGATGTTCGCGGAGAGTCGCCTGTGCCCAGTTGGGAAGCTCGCCCAAACTGTCGGGGTCTTCGCAATGCCAACAAAAGTGATGGGCAATCTCTCGCCAAATGGTGAGCTCATCGATGAACTTTTGGGCCCCTTTGCCGCCAATCTTGTTGGCTTCTTTCGCGACGCGAAACGGCGATAACATGCCATAGTGAAAATATGGCGAAAGTCGGCTGACGCCATTCGGCCAGGTAAGTACGGCGTCGTTGCGCGTTTGGTCGTACCGGCGCAGCCCCTCGTTTGCGAAACGTTGCCAGCGCTGCAGTGCGGCGTCGGAGCCACCTATTGAGTCGGCTATCGGGCCGACGCTGTGATCAATCGGTAGGCGTGCAATCTT
>JBGCGB010000039.1:0-5761 GCA_045110335.1 Woeseiaceae bacterium | reverse complement strand
GGCTACTTACCAAGGGCTTTGCTGCAATACGATGGCCGCAAACTGAAAAAGATCATCGCGAATGGCGATGCCGTGCCGTTGCCTGATGGTGATGGCCAATTGCTCAACCTCAATCAGTTTGCAATGACGGACAACGGTGTGCTGTTCATGGGCTCATTCGCACGCCGGCAACAGGCCATTTGGTTCTGGGATGGCAAACGGATAGAACTGGTCATCGCCGAGAACAACACGTTCAATGTTGGTCGTTATGAATGCGACGTTCGTGCCGTTTCTGCCACCACGGTTGACCTTAACCGGTCCAATCTCGCCGTTTTCCGGATCAGCACGACAGGCAACCAATGCCCTCGCGGCGGCGTCATTGCTTGGGACGGCAATGCGAAGAAACTGCTGCCTGTGGCCATGCATTTAAACCCGATCGCGGACGATCAGGCATTCACATTTCAGTCGGTTACCGGCGACCCCCGTTTGAACGACGATGACCAGGTCGTACTGCACGCGAACGTTTATAGCAGCAGCGCGGGCGGTGCGAAGGAAACCACGTTGTTTCAGGAAAAAATCGGTGGGCCCAGCGTTAAGCTGTTAGACAAAAACACGCTGCTCAACGACGGAAGTGAGATATCGCTTACCCATGCAATCCAGGGCGATGGTCTCGCGATAAGCGCAGAAGACGAGGTTGTCCATTTCGTCAAACAAAATCGAGACCGCATCCTCGTTCGCACGAATACCGATGACGGCACACATGCCGTAATTGCACATACGGGCACCACACTCGGTGACCTGGGTGCCGCCAGAATTGGTGATGCACAAGTCAACCGGAAAGGTGATGTCATATTCACGAGCTTCATCGACGATGGACCAAAAGGCGGCACTTATCTGCAAGAGCTCTGGCAGTCTTCTCGCGATGAGCCATTATTGAGGCTTGCGTATATAGGCCAACCGGTCGCAGAGCGATCGGAAGCCACGATCGACCGGATAGAAAGCAGCCAACAGTCCTACGAACCCAAAGCACAAAACACGCAAGGGGGTCGAAGCCGGCGCCTGTCCGATGAAGGCCGCGTTATCTTCGCCGGACGATTGAAGCAAGGGACACAGTGGCAGAATGCTCTGTTTGTCGCTGCAGCAGAGTAGCTGTCTTACCATAGCTTGTTCGCATAGGTGATTGCGCGCTGCTCATCGACCAAAATGTATATGTATTCGACTGTCGGCCCTACATATTCAGGCTCTGTGGCTAACGGCAGCCGCATTCTTGGCATTCCCATTGCACCCTGATCAACAATAGACGTTGAAACAACTCACGGTGTGCAAATGCGCTTCAATGTCGGATCAACTTGTCTTGCGAAATGGGTGGCGCTGGGCGCCCTGATTATGGCCGGCTGCACGACGACCGACTCGCAGCCATCCGAAACCACGCCCGATAACACCGAGGCCGTGCCCTTCCCCGCAGGTCCGCCGGCAAACTTCTATGCAACCGCAATGCAACGTCACAAACCGTTGGGACGTATTGTTGGGAATCCCGGTGCACCTCTGCCACGACGGACGGAGAATCGGTCGAACCAATTTCGGGAGTTGATTCAATACGCCGCGGACCAAGACAGCTACGCGCTGTTAATTTGGCACAAGGGGGCGATCGTACTCGAGCATTACTTCGCACCTTACCCAAACGACACCCAGGCGGAATCTGCTTCCATGCACAAAACAGTACTGGCGCTGGCCATCGCGGCTGCCATGACTGACGGCGACATTAGTAGCGAGCACGATCGCGTCGGTGACTATATCGAAGCCTGGCGAGATGACCCACGCGGCGACATTAAGATTATTCAACTACTGAATATGGCGTCGGGCACCGAGCCACTGAGCCAGCAAGGCGGCATTGAGTCTGATGCCTACCGATTCTGGATGAAGGGCGACGAAGCTCGCGAAACCACACTTTCTCGCCCACTACGAGACGAACCCGGCACGGTGTTTATCTATCAGGAAGTCGTCTCACAGATGCTGTTGATGGTGCTCGAGTCAGCGACCAAGACGCCGTATGAACAATATGTCTCGGAGAGACTGTGGCAACGTATCGGCGCTGACGATGCCTATGTCTGGCGGAACGAACCCGATGGTTTCCCCCGCGCTGGCACCGCTTTCCTCGCGCAAGCCAAAGACTGGCTGCGAGTCGGCTTGCTCATCAAGAATCGTGGCGACGTTGCTGGTCAACCATTGGTCGCGCCCGAGATTATCGATAGAGCAACGACGGCATCCGACACCAATCCAAACTATGCCTGGCAGATGTGGCGCGGCGCCGAGTATCAACAACGCCGTTACTACAACGCCGACAGGACGGGTGCGTCGTTTGCCGCCAGCGCGCCTTACACGGTCGATGACTTTACGTTCTTGGACGGCTTTGGTGGTCAGCGTGTCTACGTGAGTCAATCAGAGGATCTCGTCATCGTTCGCACGGGCGCGATGCAAGTTCAATGGGACGACGCCATGTTGCCCAATCTCGCCATGGAAGCGTTACGTAATAAAGCCATCAAACGTACCGATCTCACCATGGCATACGACGACAACTACACAACCCGCGCTCGTGTTTATTCGCCAACCGATGGCTGCCAGCAATGCGCAGTCGTTTTCTTCTCGCATGGTGCCGGGCTTTCTCATGAAGGTTATGTGCCACTCATTCGTGCCTGGGTAGATGCGGGTTATGTCGTCGTAGCACCCTTACATGTGGATTCAAAATCACATCCGCGACGTGACGACTACACGGGTCTCGACTGGGTTAGAACGCGGATAACAGACTACGAAATGCTGGCCAACGCCGTCACGTCAAAACAACTCTCCATCGATGGCGTCACGTTATCCGGCGGGCTCATCGCAGCCGGACACTCTTTTGGCGCATTGACCGCCCAAATCGCCGGTGGCGCAACACTCGAAACCTCAGTCGGCGTAACGCTAAGCGAATCCGCGCCGCAACCACTAGGCGTCATCGCGCTGTCGCCACCCGGACCTATCGACAACTACATCAATCAGAATGGATGGCGCCAACTCAACAGGCCATCGCTAACGGTGACCGGCACAACAGATGTTGTCGAACCTTTTGCACCGGAATGGTCACTGCACAAAGCGGCGTATGAAGTCGCTCCGCAAGGTCAGGCTTACTTGCTCGTATTTAATGACATGGATCATTATTTCAATGGCGCCTTTGCGCGACCCACAGTCAATGTTTTTTCGACGCACAAATCAGTACACTGGCTGAACCGCCAATTGATCGAATTTTCGAACCATCTGAATGATGGAACACTACCCACACCCGAACAATGGGCTAATCAGTCCAATGAACTCGTCATCGCAGAGTCGCGCTAGCGCAGGGAACTCATCATGTTAAAAACCAAACTGGACCAACGAGGCCGCGCCTCCTTCGATTTTCTGGCATCGCTTGGCGGCGTATCGCACTCCATTTATCAGGAAGTCGACGAAGACATCGCGGCGGCTGGCGTAACGGACGAAAAACTGCCTCAAGATCTGGATGAACGCCGAACGTTTATGGATGCGACACTAGAGGACTCGCGAGCCTTTGGCTTGATCAAGTTGCTGGGTGACTGGTGGGGTAAGTACCACGGCATGATGGCCGTGGAAGCATTCGAAGACGTGAAAGATGAAATCATACCCGCCTTGAAGCAGTTAGATGATGCCAATGGCGATGCCGAAATTCATCTGGATCCGGACATGGAACTGCCCACTTGGTGGACCGATCACTGGATTCACCGCACTACCGGTGGTTGGGACGGACATGCTTACATGGGGTATGTCCATGGAGAACTGATCCACCGAAAAATGGTCGCTAACTCATTCCCGGGTCTGTTCAAGCAACGCGGCATGATCGCGTCAAAAGCACCCAAGAAAAGCTATGCACGCATTCTGGATATGGGCGCGTCGAGCGGGCATTCCATGATCGGACTTCAGGAGACGTTTCCGGACGCGGAAATCACCGGTATTGATTTATCCGCGAGAATGCTCGAGAACGCTTATCGCGTAGCCAAACAGGAGGGCTGGTCCTGGAAGCTGTATCAACGCGATGCAGCGGATACCAAATTTGACGACGAGTCATTTGATCTCGTGTTCATCTATGCGGTCTTTCACGAAACACCGGTTGACGTCGCCGAACAAATTTTCAGAGAGGCGAGACGGGTGTTAAAACCCGGCGGCGACATCGTCATCAATGACGTCACTCGTTATGCCGAGCTAACGCCACTGCAAGTTTGGCGAGCCGACTACACCGCCGCTCATGGCGGCGAACCATTTTGGCGAGGCACCGCGCAAGTCGACTTCTCGGCCATGGCTGCGGAAGCAGGCTTCGTCAACGCCGAATCGGTGAGCATGCCACCGACTGGCTATCCCCACTACATGGTAGCGAGCAAAGCAAATGACTGATACGACACCCAAACGACAACTGCTGACGGCTGATCAAGTCAACGAGTTGGGTCATGCCATGCTGACGCTGACGAAAGAACTTTGGGTGCTCACCGATCGCGTGCATACACTGGAAGCGGTTCTTGCCAAGAAGGGCGTCGATGTCACGACAGACATCGAAGCTTACGAACCGGACGCCGACGAAGTGGCTATGCGCGTCGCCCACAGTCAACGCATTGCAAGCTCAGTGTTGGGTGCGCTCGGCGTTGGGATCTCTCCCGGAGAAGCGATGGCTCATGCATCACTGAAAGAACAGAAAGCCGACTAGGAAACGTCAGACTCTTTGAGCTTATAGCCAGCCAAGAGCACGACTGCCAGACAACCTGCCGCCATCGGAATATAAGACACGCCGAGCAACAGCGCATGCCGAATCGCCGGTGTTTGCAGTTCGGCCGCTGGCAACGCTTTGTCAAAGCCAGCCACTGAGAGTGCGATACCAATCACTAGTGGCCCGAAAGCGAACATGAACTTCTCGACGAAACTATAGAACGAGGTGAACACGCCCTCTCGCCGGACATCGGTGATCTTGGCATCGTAGTTGACGATATCGGTCAACATAGACATCGCCATCATGACATTTCCGGAAAACGCGATGGCGAGGAACGCACCGCGCAAACAGATAGCGATTACGGATTCGCCGGGACCCGCAAACATCCATGTGCTCATGACACCAACGTAGATGAGTGCACACACAGAATAGGTCTGGCTTTTGCCAATGCGCTTCGAAAGCTTGACCAAGAACGGGGTCACAATAATCGAGACCACACTGATCGTAATGAAATAGGGCGTCAGCACTTTGAACGTCAAACCCAGCACATTGGTCACAAAGAAAGGAAACGCCGCAATGGTAGCGGCCGCGCCCATTAACTGCGCCGCCTTCACCATCAATAGACGAATAAAGTGCCCATTGGAAAAAACATGGCCAAGCTCTTTGAAAATATTGGGCCGTTCGACGGGACCTTCTGTAAAGCGTGCCGATGCGGTTCCCGCCCATGCTGCGAACGTTGCCAGAAAAATAAGTATGCCGCCGCCGATACCGACGATGTTGTAAGCAAAAGCAGACTGCTGACCAAACTGATCCAGCACCCATGGCACGCCCGCGCCGACTAGCCCCCCAACGGAAAGTAGGACGACTCGAAAACCGTGGATCGACGACCGCTCATGGTAGTCCTCAGTCATTTCAGAGGGCATCGAAATGTAGGGGATATTAAAAATGGTGTACCCGAGTGCATGCAGCATCAGACTTGCGCAGATGTAGAGTATCGTCAGTGATGAATTCTCGAATAAAGGTGTCGTGAAAATCATC
>JBGCGB010000038.1:0-48598 GCA_045110335.1 Woeseiaceae bacterium | reverse complement strand
AAGTATACAAGTGTATATTCGTATGTCAATACAGTTGTATATACGTACGTCCCACTTTTTACGATATACTGGTGTCCACCCATCGCGAGGCTCGGGAATGACCGCAGAAATCAAGAATATTGCTAAGAAAAAGAACAGCATAACGGCCCAGGACGTCATGGACGCCGCCGTCGGGCTGTTGGATTCGAACAGAAGTGTGTCGACATTGACGCTGCGAGAGATCGCCCGCGCCGCCGGGATTGCCCCGAACAGTTTTTATCGGCATTTCCGGGATGTGGATGAACTGACCGTGGCTGTTATTGACCAGGCCGGCCGGAGCTTGCGTGGCGTTATCCGGGAGTCCCGGCTATTCGCAGACCTCAAACGCGGGTTGATCCGAAGCTCAGTTGAAACGTTCATGAAGCAATTGGACGGGGAAGATAAATACCTTCACGTCTTGTTGCGAGAGCTGTCGACCGGTCCCGAACCGTTCCGCCGCGCGGTGGATCGCGAGCTCACTTATTTCGAAGACGAGCTGCGTGACGAGTTCGAACGTCGCCAGGAAACCGAAAAGATCACCATCCACAAACCCGAGCTGGTCGCGAAGGCCATCACCCGGTTGGTGTTCACGATGGGCGCCAGCGCCGCCGACGTACCCGAAGATCAGCGGTCCGAAATTGTCGAAGACACGATCGTGATGATCAGAATGATTGTCGTGGGTGCACAGATGATGGGTAGGCAGCCGAGGTTGCGATAGGTTGTATCATTCCGAATGCGCTGTGTGTTCGTAGTGCGTGCTTTTCAGCTCCGGGAGTCGAAAAAATCATGAAGCCAGTTCAGCACGTAGCTATCATTGGTTTCGGTGAAGTTGGTCAGCGTTTGGCGGCAGATTTGTTGCCGCGGGGCGTGAAGGTCAGTGCGTTTGATGTCCGTTTTGAAGCTGCTGATAGCGCGCCGAGTCGCGCGGTTCAGAAGATGGCCGACGTTCGTCGCGGCACCTGTGCGCGTGATGCGATAGCCGACTGCCAGATGGTGATTAGTGCCGTGACGGCAGGGCAAAGCCAAATTGCCGCGGTCGTCGTTGCCAATGACATCGAGGATGGCGTGTGGTTCGTTGACTTGAATTCCGTGTCGCCTATGACCCGGGCTGCATCGGCAAGCGAAATCACAACGGCAGGTGGGTGTTTTGTCGAGTGTGCCGTGATGTCGCCGATTCAGCCGCATGGTATCGGATCACCGATGTTGCTCGGCGGGGAACATGCCACTGACTTTTATCCGCTAGCGCAGCAGCTAGGTTTTGAACGCGCATCCGTCTATTCGTCCCAATTGGGTCGCGCGTCGGCCGCCAAGATGTGTCGCAGTGTGATCATCAAAGGTCTTGAGGCGTTGGTCACCGAGTCGATGCTGTCGGCGCGCCAGCATGGTGTCGAGTCAATCGTGATTGATTCTCTTGAGAACTTATTGCCCGGGGTCGACTGGACGCAGCACGCACAGTATTTGATCAGTCGGTCGATCGCGCATGGCATGCGGCGGGCCGAGGAGATGCAACAAGTCGTTCAGACACTTCAAGAAGTGAACGTGGCACCGTTGATGAGCGAAGCCTGTGCGACACGTCAGGCGATGGCACCCAGATTCGCTGATGCTTCTGCTACTGAACCATTGGCGGCAATGCTTGACCAGATTTTGAATCGGAAAGACATCGATCTACTCTAGGTCGCTGCCGCGAGAACAGCTCAATCGTTGTCCAGGATTGTCTGAAAGTACGTCGCCCGATCCGGTTGGTTCATCCGTTCGGAGTATTCGATCATCGCTCTAACAGAATTCTTATAGACCCAGTGATTGGGTAGGTGTTCCGATGCATCGTCGAACACGCCTTGCAGGACGGGACCGGCATTGTCGAGATCGTCACTGCGTAGATAAGCGAGTCCCATCTGCAGGCGCGTGTTGAAGACCAGCGAATGCGTGGGCGGTAAAGAGGTGGCACTGATTTCGGCAGCTGATTTCGCTTGCACCAATGCATCACGCGGGCGTCCGGCGTTCAGCAGCATGTAGGTGTAGTTCAACTTGGCGCTGGCGACCTGTGGGTGCTGCTCTCCCACGGCTTTTTCAAACGTTGCAATGGTTTCCTGCAACAGTGGTTCCGCGCGCTCATAATTTTCTTCGCCAAGTTCAAGTCTTGCCAGTTTTTTCATGCTGTAGGCGGTATCGAAGCTAGCGTTCCCATTAACGCGAATCGAGTGATCCACCGCACGTTGCAGCCAATCGCGAGCCTCATCGGTACGATCCATTTTCTGGTATAAGTCACCAATGTTGCTCATCGATGTCCCGAGGTTGGTGGCGTCGGGTCCGTACGCCATCAAAAACGCCTCATGGCCACGCAACATTAGGGTTTCGGCCTCTTCAAGCCGTCCGAGTCTTTGCACCACTAGACCCAGGTTAGCCAGGTAAATCGGTAGATCGCCGCTGTTCGGTCCAACGGTTCTGATTTCGTTTTCAATCACGGCGCGCATCAATGGCTCGGCCAACTCGGGCTCGCCTTGCAGATCGAACACTTGTGCAAGGCCGTGCTGCGCTTCGCCGTAGCTGTAATGGTCCGTTGCACCCAGTCGCTCACCGTCGCGCATGATGGTCTCGAAATGCTCGCGCGCTTGCGTGTAGTCACCCTGCAAAAATAGGGCATAGGCATACTCGGTCAGGAAACGGTGTTGTTCCATCTGGTCGAGTTGCGGGTCCTTGTCGATGAGCGCTCTAGCCGTATTGTAGTGTTCGATGGCTTCTGGATACTCGTCCACCGCGCGAAGCGCATTACCCAAGCCGAGCTCCGCATAAGCCTGATTGGTCGTGTCGTCGAGTGTTTGGTAAATCGGTATGACCGCGCGATATTGCTCCGCCGCCGCATCATTCAGCAGCATATTGGAATAGACGTCGGCGATTTTCAGTCCGAGATCGGCGCGGGTTTGTGGTTGATTCCCGAAATCTGTTTGTAACCTCTCCGCGCTGACATCCAGGACTTCTTTAGCGGTAATCGATGCGCTCAGTTTGTCGGCCGGGACCTGGAAAACATCGGTCAGAAACTGCAGCATCGTCTCGGATCGCACCACTTCGGCTTCGGCACGATCCCGTTCGGTCGTGATCGTTTTGGTGTGATACATCGCTGCGCCGACGGCCGATGACATCAGTACCAGACCTGCCGCAACCGCCATTTTATGTCGACGAAGAAACTTGCCGGTCAAATAGCCCACGGTGCGTCCGCGCGCGGTGACCGGTAGGCTGTCGAGATAAGCGTGAATGTCGTCCGAGAATGCACGCGCCGACACATATCTCGACTCGGGTAGCTTGTGCATCGCGGTCAGAATGATCGCGTCCAGATCGCCTTTGAGCTTGGCGGGTTCGAGGCTAAATGCTGGCGCCTCCCGATCAAAGTCGAGCACATGCGATGCCGTTGTGCTGGGTTTCGGTGGCTCTGTTTCACAAAGCAGCTTTTCACGCTCGCTGTGTCGTAGACCGCGGGTCGAGTAGGGCTGGCGACCTGCGGTCAGCAGATACAGCAGCACACCGAGTGAGTAAATGTCGCTGGCGGTCGTGACTGGATCGCCGAGGATTTGTTCTGGGCTCGCGTAGTCGGGTGTCATTGCCCGATCTTCTAGTTGCGTCGCATCAGCCGTATCGGTGTTATTGTCATCGATGATTTTCGCGATACCGAAGTCGAGCAGTTTGGGCTCGCCGGTTTCGGTCACCAGAATGTTGGACGGTTTGATATCCCGATGCACGATCAGGTTTTGATGAGCAAACCGCACGGCGTCGCAGACTTTCGAAAATAGTCGCAGGCGGGCATCAAGATCCAATTGGCGACGCTTGCAATAAGCATCGATGGACTCGCCTTCGATGTATTCCATGATCAGAAATGCCGTGCCGTCGTCGGTGTTGCCGCCGTCGATAATGCGTGCGATGCCCGGGTGATCCAGCCGTGCCAGGATTTGTCGCTCGGCTTGAAAGCGCAGCTCTTCGTCGCGAGTGGTCAGGCGCGTGCCGATTAGTTTGATAGCGACGCGTTGTTCAAAGGCACCGTCCGCACGTTCCGCCGAATAAACATCGCCCATGCCGCCACCGGCAATATGTTCCGTGATGCGATAGGCGCCGAAGTGTTTGCCGATCAGCGATTGCACCGGTTGTGACTCTAGGTCCGAGGCCGCGCTATTTACGGCGCGGGTCAGTGCGTCATCTTGCGCCCGATAGACCGTGAGTAGCTCCGAAAGCTCCGTGGCCAGATCCGGGTGAGTCGTGCCAATATCTTTCAGCCGGATTTCACAGTCCGCAGCGGGCAACCCACTGAGCTCATTGAACAGTTTTTTCAGATCTGACCAGTTTCTATCCGCCATCATGTTCTCCTCGCGAGGCGAGATTCAGTGTAGAGTATTCGCTATGCGTTGTACCACCGGCGACGCATGGCACCGGGGAAGTTATGTCAGAACAGCCATCAGTAACACGCTTGCTCAGCGACTGGCGCGACGGCAGTGAAGCTGCGTTTGAGACGCTGTCGAGAGTGGTCTATGACGAACTGCGGCGTATCGCCCGTCGTCTGATGGCTTCGGAGAATGCCGGCCATACGTTGCAACCAACCGCGCTGGTGAACGAAGCCTATCTCGAGTTGCTGGATGCCAGCGACAACGTTCAGGATCGTCAGCACTTCTTTGCATTGGCGGCGCGCGTGATGCGTCGCACGCTTGTGGACCACGCCCGTGGCAAGCGTCGCATCAAGCGTGGTGGCGACCAGATTGCCGTCACACTGAAAACGGCGTTCGGTAGTGAACAGGATCTCAGTGATGTGCTCGAGTTGGACGATGCGTTGAATCGGTTGACTGAACACGACCCGAAATTGGCGCAAGCCGTTGAGTTGATTTACTTCGGTGGGCTGACTTATGAACAGGCTGCCGATGAACTCGATCTTTCGCGCACTGCTTTGGTGGAAGACTTGAAGTTCGCGAAGACGTGGTTGCGTCGGGCCATGACCTAGCGTTGGTTTGTCTGTAAAGGCATCCATGACAATTCACAAGGTCGCGAGCCGGCTGCCGAAGCAACCGACCCGCGCTGTTGTGGTTACTCCTCTCGTGCCACCGCAGTAAACACACTGTTGGTCGCGGCATTCGATATCCACAGTAGATCCTGACGGCCATCGTCATTGATGTCGCCGTTACGCACAATGTACTGCGACCAGTCTTCTGCCTGCGCCAGCGTTTGCGATACGCGGGTGAATGTAAATTCGGAACCGCCGACAACGGCTAGACCGACACCGATCGCATTGGTCAGGTTATTGCCATAGCCTTTGTCGTTGATGAGCAAATCTTCGGCGCCGTCGCCATTGACATCTGCAAGATAGACATCGGGGCGCCATTCCGCTAGTCCAGTATTACTGGACTGGTTGCTGGCCAGTGGGCCAAACAAGCCCTGGATGGCAACATCTTCGGGATTACGGTTGCGGAACTTGAAGGCATGCGGGTCCAACACGTCGCTCGTACTTGTAGCCGCGACGCCGGCGCCTTCGCCGATGTAGATCGCGAATGTTTCCCAGATGCCCAATGATCGTGGCTCGACGATATCTGCAAGGCCGTCGCCGGTCGCATCACCGACAACAGACGTGTAGCGTCCCCAGTCACCGCGGCGATCCTGAAAACGCACGCCGGTCAGGCCGTTCGGTGATCCCATCGCAAACCAGCGGCGGTTGTCGCTGGCCGAGAGGACTTGCCAGGCAATGTCGTCAAAACCATCGCCGTTGAAGTCGTCAACGTAGGTGAAGTCATAGTTCGAAAAGTTCTGGTTAATGTCAAAACGTTGCAGCGGCTCGAACAGGACATCGGTGGTTAGATCAAAACCGGCGGCTGTCGTGTCGACCGCCAAGGCCGTAAAGGTGCGGTTTATGTTGCTGCTGTTCGGGACGTTATTGAACACGAGGTCAGTGCCGTATTGTGCATCCATTTGACCGGGAAAGGCGGTGTGATCTTCCCAGCTACCTGCGATCGAAAACACCTGACCCGCGGAGTAAACGAACTCGCGGTTGGTATCGCCTTTCACGAACACAACATAGACGGCATTGCGATTGTTGCCCAGTAGATTGAACACAATGTCATTGCGACCATCGGCATCAACGTCTATCAATTGCATCGTGAAGTTGCCCAGCTCGCCATTCACGGCTTCATGCTCGCCGAGGGTCAGCGCTTCGAACGTGCCGTCGCCATTGGAGAACGCGACCGCGATCTCGCCGCGCGCCGATGCGCCGGTGGCTGCCCAGACAATGTCATCGCCATTACGGCCATCCAAATCGCCGACCATG
Source organism: Woeseiaceae bacterium (assembly GCA_045110335.1). Lineage (GTDB taxonomy): Bacteria > Pseudomonadota > Gammaproteobacteria > Steroidobacterales > Woeseiaceae > CALBPI01. Next base: position 42,291 of record JBGCGB010000038.1, on the reverse strand, counting down.
ACTTGCTGGCCTGCGGCACTAAAATCGGGATCGAACGTGAGCTCATTCGACAATGTGAAGGTTTCATCACCGCCGAGTTTGTCGGTGCAGGTCGTGCGGTTGTAAGAAGTGAGTTCCTGTACGACCGCGGGCACATTATCGCTGACGCTGCGTAGCTCGAATGAAACCGGTACGGCATCGGCCGCCGTTACCGGCACACCGAAATATTGTGTCCAGTCGTTGGACTGCAGCATGGCTGTAGTCGCTTCGGCAGAGCCGCCGAGGTAGGACAGCGTCAGTCGTGACTGTTCGCGAATGGTCTGTGACCGGGCGGCTGCGTCGCCGGTTACCTCAGCCACGGGGTTGCTGTACTTGAACTCAAAGGCAGCACGCATTTCTTCTTCGCTATACGTTGATGTCATCGTGGAGGTGAGAATGCGTCCATAGGTCACGCGCGCGACATAGGCCGGAACATTGTCAGGCCCCATCGTGCCTTGATCAATTTGTTCTTGTAGCAGTTCACTAGTGAACGCGTCACTAAACCAGCCAGCGGGTGTTTGCGGCGCGGAGATATCAACGGTGTAAAGCGTCTCGCGAAAAACGGCGGCTACCGAGTTCTCGACACCTTGTTGTTCAAAACTGCCCGAAGCGCTGCCGGAAAAGCCGAAGTAGCGACCGGAGAAGCCGGCGCGTAAAGCGCGCTGCGCTTCGTTGCGATACGTCTCTACGCGTAAATTGCCTTGTGCGTTAATGCAGTCGGCGTTCAGCTGTTCGGCTTCCGAGATAATGTCGGCGACGGCGCTATTGACCGCCGCGAGTGTCGGTTGCACTTCGCGGAAATTGTTGGCGATGTTGCAAGCCGCGATTGTGACGGTAACCGGCGTGCGTTGGCTCACATTGATGGGCAAGATATCGCCGGCGGTTGCACCGTCGCGCAGTGACTCGCCAACGACTAGCGCGCCCGGGTACAACACATTAGTGGGTGGTGAGAACATCACATACTCTTCGGGCGTGTCATAAAAATCGACTTTCTCCGTCGTGCACACTTTCAGGTTGTTGTTCGGGTCAGTGATCTCGTCGATCACTGGCGCAGCGGTGTCGTCGACGACTTCGACGCCTTCATTACTTTCTTCCCGGGTTTTCGGTGCAAATGACGCCCACTCGGGTAGATCAGCGAAGAAGGTGTCCGGGGTTGGTCCCGTGGGTCCACCTCCACCGCCGCCACCTCCACCACCACCGCCACCGCCGCCGGTAGTGGGTGGTGCGGAATCTCCACCCCCGCCACCACCTCCGCAGGCGGCAACAAACAGGCTCAATACGAGGGTGACAAGGTGGTTTTGTGACATTTTCATTGTGTTTTCCTCACCGGGCTTACCGGCCAAAAATTTCGGTCTCAATGAGGAAGGCGACGTTTGGCCATCAATCGGTCAAGAAAAAGTGAATTTTTTGCAGATCGCTGCGAAGTTTTGCCGAGTCCCGATAGACTCGGCACGGTCAATACACTAGTCTCGTAGTGACTAACTTAAGATGGTGTCGGCACATCGTTAGTAGGCGCGCCCAGCGGGTCGTATGGGATCAATCCGACAGACGAATAACAAGAAACAGACTTATGTCTTCAATGCCTAATGCGCCTTCATCCTCGCGCTTCTTAAACCCGAACTTCAGTTTTCTTGTTTTTGGCCTCGCAGCGATCTCGCCCTTGTCGGCACAGGAAAACGAGCAAAGCACGACATCACTAGCTAAGCAGATCGATGAGATCGTGGTGACGTGGATCACGTATCAAACGCCGTGATCCGACGAGTTTCAACGTATCGGAAGTGTTATCACCCACCAGCAATGTGGGGGCTTCCGAGGTCGGTCGCTGGTGTCGATACGCAAATTAGCTTTACGCGGGAGCAACCTTTGCATGGGGTGGTAGCTCGGCTACGCTCAATGTCGATACGGTATGGACGCATTTGTTGGAGCGCTCGTTTCAGTTAGACCCGGTGACATCACCTTTCAATTGCCGTGGGCAGTTTGGCCGGCCCTGCACGTTTAGCGGCGGTGGCGGGCAAACCTTCCCGATGAATCGATTGACTACGAATGCGCGTTACTCCTCCGGTGACTTCGGGTTGAATCTCACGTGGCGCTGGATTGGTGGCAGCGACAATGCGCGGCTTCAAACAATACGGATACGACGACTTACGACATCTTCGGACGGGCTTACCAGCTCAGCATGTCGTTGTCTTTCTAGTGCGTACGCGGATTGCTGCTCGCAAGGCTCAAGATGCGTGTGGTGAGGTCGGTCAGCTTGAAAGGTTTGGAGATCAGCGAATAGTCGAAATTCGACGCGTTAAGCGCGGCCTCTTTTGAATAGGAATAACCCGTCATCATGATGAACTTCGCGTTCGGAATGACGGGTTGCAGCGCTTGCACGAGTTCGACGCCTTGTAGGTTGCCGGGCATCACGATGTCGGATAGGACCAGGTCCGGCTCAAAGCCATGCCGAATGACGTCCATCGCATGATCGCCGTTCTTGACGGCCTTGACTGGAAAGCCTTCCCTGTTCAGATGCAATTCGAGCACTTCGCGAAGCTTCGGTTCGTCCTCGACAATCAGTATTCTTGGTGTCTTCCCACTCGTTGGCAGACTGGGAATCGCTGTAGAAGCGGCCAGGGTTTCATGGTTCGGTTGTTCTATCAGCGGAATGATCAACGAGACTTCGGTACCTTCATCGGGCTCGGACGAAATGGTGACGCCGCCGTGACATTGACGGGCGAACCCGGCCACCATCGATAGCCCTAGGCCGGTGCCTTCGCCCACTTCCTTGGTCGTGTAGAACGGTTCCAGCACGCGCCCAAACAGCTCCGGAGAAATACCTGCACCCGAGTCACTGACGACAAATTCGATGTATTGTCCAGCGACCAGTTGACCGGTGGATGTTTCCAGCCCTTCTGCTGACACCGTCTTCAGTTGAGTGCTGACCTTGATTTCGCCGGTAGTCTGCATCGCATCACGCGCGTTGGTGATGAGATTGATCAATGTTGCTTGCAGCGTGCTTTCGTCGATCCAGCAACGCGTGAGGTTGTTGTCTGTACTGAACTGCAGATCGATGTAGCTCGGTACCAGGCGTTCCGCCATGATATGCAGTTCCGATAAGAAGCGATGGATGTCGACCACTTCAGGCATTAAAGAAGACTGGCGCCCGAATGCGAGAAGTTGTCTGACGAGACCGGCACCACGATCGGTGGCGCTTAACGCTTGTGCGATTAATTCCTCACGTTCATCTTGGGTTTTTGCGTGTCTTAGCAACTCGAGATTGCCTGACATGATGCCGAGGATATTATTGAAATCATGAGCGATCCCACCGGCAAGATTACCGAGGGTTTCGATTTTCTGTGCACGGAACAGCTGCTCTTTGGTTTCGTCATCTTTTTGGTAGCGCTGTACGGCATGGAATACCGAGACGCCGTAGTAGATAGAAATCAGTGCAGCGATCAGTAGCATGATCATGCCGTTGACCGAGTAGTCGTTTGCTACAAAGTAGGTGATAGCGATTGCGCATAACACGATGGCGTTTGGGATCAGATAACACATCATCAGCTGCCATGACCGGGAGCGCATGATGAAGGTGTTCAGGATGGCACCTAGCAGGTAAGCCATTACGCCGAAGTGATAGGGCTCTCCCCCCTGGAACCAAACGAACAGAGGCAGAAATGAAGCGGTCGATGCAACGATGAAACTCAACGCGAGGTAGCTGTAGTAAAGCTGCTTTGAGTAATTTTGATTGGGGCGCTTATGCAGGTAGCGTTCAATACCCACGATGCTGTAGGCGATGACAAACCAAACCGGTAGTTGCCACAAGCCGATCACGAGCCACGCGGCGGTAACGGCGATACCAAGCAATACGATCTGGGCAAAAAGATCAAAGTCGTGCGTGCTTTGCTGGTCTCTTATCTGCTCGATTTCGTAACGGTAATTGTTCAACGGGTTTATCCGCAAGAGGCTTTGGAGGGCGTAGTCTGCGGCATTGATCGGGGGTCGCACAACTGCCGTCGAGTGGCGGCTTGTCTTATGTCAGGAGCGAGTCCGTAAAAGTGTTCAAACGACCAGAAACATGATCGAACAGCATCCAGCAAGAGGCCGGCTGATTGAGCATGCAAATGAGTGCGCATCATGAGCGCGGTCCGGCAGTCCTTGACAGTATCGGCCGGCAATGAAAGATTGCATCATTAGTTGTTGCAGAAGACCTAAATGAATTGGTTGGCTCATATTGTGCTGTCCCGCCGCGATGTCGCGTTTCAACTGGGGAACGTGCTCGCCGACCCGTTGAAGGGTCGTGCCTGGCCTGAAGCGTCTCCGGCACTGTTAGACGGCATGTTGATGCACAAAGCCATTGACCGATTTACCGATGCCCATCCTCAAATTGCAGTCAGCAAGTCGCGTCTCGATCAGCGCGGTCGGCTTAGAGGCGTTGCATTGGACGTGATCTATGATCACTTTCTGGCGATCCGCTGGGACCAATATGTTGATGTAACGCTAGCCGATTTCTTGGACAACTTTCATGAGCAGGCTTTGCGTATCGCTGGCGGGATGCCGGAAAAGCCGAGGCGATTTGTCGAGCGCTTGGCACACTCTGAAATGTTGCTAAGTTATGTTGGTGTCGATGGTGTGGCTTTGGCCTTTGAGCGCGTGGATTCGCGATTGTCGGCAAGGTTGAAAGCCAAAGAGACGGTCAGCCAGTACACGCCATCTTTCTTGGCGGAATACGATAGTTTGCTAGATGATTTTGATCAGTTTTTTCCCGATCTAGTCGCTTTTTTTGATTGGCATCCGTTGGGCGGATTGGACACGAGCGTTTTGCGGTTTCGAGACCGATGAGAGGGTGTTCAGGTAGCTTGTTCCAGTTGCTCGCTGGCTTCTAGCCATGCCCATTCCAGGGATTCTATAGACGCTTTGGTTTCGCCCTGTTGTTGAATGAGGTTGGTCAGCTCATCCTTTCGGCTTTGATCCGAATAGATCGCTTCATCTGATAAGCGCGCCTCCAGATCCAGAAGCTTGGCACGTTGTGTCGTCATCTCTTTCTCGACCGTGCGGACCTTGTCTCGCAATGGCTTCAACCGTTGGCGTTCCAGTACTTGTTCTTGTCGCTGCTGTTTCTTGTTAACGCTTTTTGCGGGTGCAGCGTCTTGTTCGCTGTCTGTAGGTTGGTTAGTTTTGTCTTCTTGTTCGCGCAACCAGGTTTGATACTCATCCAGGCCGCGATCAAAACGGTCGACTACGCCGCCATGAACGATCAGCAGTTCATCGCAAACACTGCGTAGCAAGTGGCGGTCATGTGAGATCACCACGAGCGCGCCGCTGTATTCGATCAGTGCGACACTCAATGCTTGTCGCATCTCCAGATCGAGATGGTTGGTCGGCTCATCCAGCAACAGTAGATTGGGTCCTTGTCGGATCATCAATGCCAGTACCAAGCGCGCCTTCTCACCGCCGGAAAATGGCGCCACCGGTTCAAAGATACGATCTCCGCTGAATCCGAAACGGCCAAGGTAGTTTCGATGATCTTGCTCTTTGTCGTTGGGCGCATAGTCTCGCAAGTGATCAATGGGACTGTGCTCGGGTCGAAGCAGTTCCAGTTGGTGTTGGGCAAAGTAGCCGATCTTCGTGTCTTTGCTGATCACGCGCTCGCCGCTGAGCAGTGTCGTACCTTTGGAAAGTGCTTTTACGAGCGTTGACTTGCCGGCGCCGTTGACACCCAACAGCCCAATGCGATCACCGGCTGACAGATTCAACTGAATGTGATTGAGAATGACAGCCTCACCATAGCCGACGGCGGCATCGGTTAAGCCCAGCAAATGCTGTGGCTGTTTTTCGGGCTCGATAAAACGAAAAGCAAAAGGTGAGTCGACATGCGCCGGTGCGATTTTTTGCATGCGCTCAAGCATCTTGATACGGCTTTGCGCCTGGCGTGCTTTGGATGCTTTGTAGCGGAAGCGCTCCACATAGCTCTGGATGTGTTTAATCTCTTTTTGCTGTCGAACGTACATCGACTGCTGCTGTGATAGCTGCTCGGCGCGCAGGGTTTCGAACTGGCTGTAGTTACCGGTGAACATGGCAATAGCCTCGTTCTCGATATGCGCGACGCGTGTACAAACCTGGTCGAGAAAATCGCGGTCATGCGAGATGACGAGCAAGATGCCTTCATATTGCTTTAGCCAACGTTCAAGCCAAAGGATCGCCGGGAGATCCAAATGGTTGGTGGGCTCGTCGAGCAGCAAGATGTCAGATCGGCACATGAGTGCACGCGCGAGGTTGAGTCGCATGCGCCAGCCACCGGAAAAGTCACTGACCGCTTTTGTGTATTCGTCGGCGCCGAAGCCGAGACCATGGAGCAGTCTTGACGCGCGAGACTCTGCAGTAAAACCGTCTATGGTTTCCAGTCGCTCGTACAAAAGATGCAGGTCGGGTTTGTCGGGATTAGCCTCGCCCTCAGCAATAGCGCGCTGCACTTCGCGCAACTCCTGATCGCCATCCATGACGTACTCGACAGCCGAGCCGCTGCCATGCGGGCTTTCCTGGGCGACATGGGCGATGACATCGTTGGCATCGAGCGCTAACTCACCATCATCCGGTTCGATCTCGCCTAGCAACATAGCGAATAGCGAAGATTTGCCGCAGCCATTGGCGCCGATGACGCCCATGCGTTGCCCGGCGTGAATCTGAAAGCTGGCGCCTTCGAAAAGCACTCTGGGTCCGCGACGAACGGCGATGTTGGTGAGAGCAAGCATGACGCGCGATTATAAGCCAATTAGGAGGCGTCTATTTGACCATTCGATTTGCCGCATCCTGACTGGTGTCTCATCGGATACGACTTCGGAAGAAGGGCTTTTTTAGCCGCAGTCTATCGGGATGTCGACTCTCCCTAAAAGGTTCATATTGCTTGAGAATTGGGCATCGCACTCGTTACATGACACACACTACGACAGGATTGTCACAACCTTTTTGGCTTGCGGCGCTTGCCGATTTAATCAGGCGAAGAGGCCGAATATGCTAATATAACTTTTGCTGTAGTGGATTCTGCCGCTACGTTCAAAAAGACCCAAATTGAGATTATTATGCCAAGATTGATCGCGTGCGCCGCGTTGCTGATTACCACAATCTTCCCAGTACCGGCGGTTGCCGATGTATTGGATAACATCATTAAGCGAGGCACGATTCGGGTCGGTGTTGCCGAAATTGCTCCGTGGACACTACGTGACGCCAACGGGGAGCTTATCGGGTTTGAGATTGATGTCGCAAAGAAGATTGCGGCGGACATGCGCGTCAAAGCCGACTACAAACTCTATGAATGGGATGACCTTGTGCCGGCGCTGGATAGGGGTGAGATTGATGTAATAGCCAGCGGTCTGACGATTACCCCAGCTCATGCCTTGCAAGTCAATTTTAGCCGACCGATTGCAACATCAGGTGTCAGTATCGCAACAAACACCGCTCGTACGAAAGATATAAAATCGTTGCGAGACTTGGACAGAAAAGGGGTGGCGATCGCTGTCGTGGCAGATACCCTTTCTGCCAACACGGCCAAGAATTTTTTTGATGAGGCTGATGTTGTCGCCTATGCTTCTGCGGACTTAGCGGAAAGAGAAGTGGTTTCCGGGCGTGCCTTTGCCTACGTGGCGTCGCTGCCTGAAGTCTCGTTTCTGGCGTTGAGAAATGCTGATGCGATCGATGTGCCTATGAACAAGCCATTAGTCGCTGCTAGTGAAGGTCTAGCTGTAAAGAAAGGTGAGCAAGAGCTGCTCAATTTCTTAAACGCATGGGTGACAGCACACCATTCTGATCGCTGGTTAGAATCGACGCGTGACTATTGGTTCCAGACAATGGATTGGATTCAGGAACGCCAAAAGTAATGTGGTCCATCATTGCTTTTGAACGAGTTAGCGCGAAATTTGCTATCTCTCTGATGCTGTCATTGCTAGCGTGTCTCGCGTTTGCACAAGACACGGAGAATGCGGACGCTGACGTGGATGAAAGCGTCACTGAGGAAGCCAGTCCGGATAACACAGTAAACGACAGCATTATCCAAGAAATAGTGGTGTTGGCTCCATTTCCTGATGGACCACTAAGCCTTGATCCGTTTTACGATGATCCATTGAATATTCGCGTTAGGCGAGAAGTCGAGTCGCTAATGCGGGACCCGGAAGCGGAAGATTGGCGAACTGAGTTAGCTGAAGAAACAGAATCTAGGGTCAAGCTTGGCTATGATCCGCGTGATGAATATCAGTTTCGTAATAAAATTGAACTTGATCCGCAGTTAAACGGTACCGTAAAACCGGCGACGGTCTTACGAATTGAGTTTTGATTGCGAACGTTGGTTGCTACTGCAGTACGCCCAAAACGCTAATCGTAAAGCTGGGCGTCGAGGTGCCGGTACTGGGATTCAATGCGCCCGTAGGCCGGAATCGGAGATGGGTAATCGCGGCATCAACAGGGTCGGTCGGTGTATAGCTGAAATCCACGCCATCGATGGAGAACTCAACGCTGTCCGTTGTGCTGGCCGGGCCACCGTAAGTGAATCCGAGACCGGATGGTATCGCGCCATCGGTAAACTCAAATACGCCGGCGCCGCTGACCAGTACAGCGACTTCTCCAGGGAATGCATCGGTCAACACCAGTGTTGTTGGGTCGACGCGCTGCCCCGGGTTTTCAACGACGATGTCATAACGTACGACACTGCCGGGAATATAAAACTCGGTGTCGCTGCTGGCATCCACAGCGACCGTTTTTTGCATTGTTAAATCTGTCGTGCAGCTTTGCGGTGCAGCGGTGCTTACTGTAGCCGTCAAGTTAACGCACTGTGCGCCGCGCATCACAAAATTCACGCTGCTCAAATCTTGCCACGCACCGCCCGGCGGACGCGCCTGGAACCCGACACGACCATCGCAACACCCTTCAAAACCAAGTGCTTCGTATCGGTGCCAGCCGGGAGTCAGATTGATATCGCCTTGCAGTGTCTCGCCGGTATTGGCGTAATTGCCTGACCACCAGAGATCGTCGTTCCAGTCTTCTTCCAGCGCTTGGCCGCTGACATACAGATGACCGCCACGCCCGAAGTCCGCGCCGTAGCGAAAACTCCATATGCCAGACGTTGCCGGTGTCACGTTGAGCACCGCACTGACACACCATCCGAAGTTGCCATTGCTGCCGCCGAGTGAGCGATTGTTTAGCCCCGTCACGCTGGGTCTGACTGAGTCATCGACATCAGTCGTTGCTGCCGCAAAGGCTGCGAGACCGGTTGCAGCGCTGGTCGGGTCTGCTGATGAAACCCGACTGCGAAGCCGCACGCCGACGTTCGGGAATACAGCCGGCGCGTTGTCCGCAGCGGCTAAGGCTGCATCGCCAAAATAAATGTAAATCAACTCGGATGCGCCGCTCGTAATAGGCGGTAAGCGCGTGTAGATCACGGCCGTCCTGGCGATCGGGTCCCAGCCGGCGACAACAAAGTCGACGGCGGTCGCATCATCAGCCCGGAAAACCCGAACATCCGCTGCATCGCTGGAAAAGGCATACTCGATCGGAAAGTCGGTGCTGGACAGATCGATGCGTGTTTCGGTGCTGTGCGTGCCGGAGACTGCTGTGATCGTCACCGGGATGCGATGCGGCAGGCTGCAGCTTTGTTGTTGCCACTGCGCCTGCGCCTGCATTGGATAGCTAGCGACAACGATCGCCATGCATAGCCCTAACAAGGTAATCAATGTCTGGATTAGTTTTTCGATGTTCACGCGACGATTATAACCCGAATGAACGGACCGCAACGAATCCACCATCAGTGCTCCTTGGTGGACACGTCGCGTCCCGATATCGGTGCGCCCGAAGCCGGTTAGCCGGCAGTCACTTCTAACCCTCCGACAATGGTGTATATCCGTTGGGTACCACGAACAAATCGGGCGTGAGCGCCAAGTTGAACTCAAATCGTGTCTCGAGTTGCAGCCCTCCCGGCAATTCACCTTCTAGCAGGATCGGTTGGTCCGTGGTTGCATCGCTCCATAAGGTCAGGTCTACACCATCGATGACCAAGCGATGGCCTATGGCGCTTTGACCGTCAATGATCCGCAGATCATCAATCAGCATAGCCTCACCGCGAAAGTCGCTGAGTTTTTCGACCCAATCCAGACCTTCGTTTGAGCCGGTGTCCATGGCGATGTCTTGGGTCATAAAGCGTTGTCCTGGCAACAGCGTTGTAAAGGTCTCATTGCCCGCATTTACGATGAACACATTGCCCGCTTGTTCGATACGCGCGTTTCCATCGATGGAAGCAAGTGCCTTAACGTCGACCATCACGTTGTCATTCATTTTTATTTGGGTGTGAACGCTAAGCGTCTCGTAGTTATTGAACCATTGCTGGATGTCGGCAAATGCAATGCCGGTTCCACCAGGTATCATGAACGGCAGCGACGCGGCGAGACCTGCGATAAAGACAGCAAGCATCGCGAAGCGAGGTTGTTTTCGTGGCGCCCGTCTTGCTGGTGCTTGCGGCAAACGCTGACGCATTCGCTCGGCGGCATCACTAATCGCCTCGGGTGCCACTGATTTACGCGTAGCAGTAATAAACGGTGTTAGGAAACGTTCATCGTCGTGGATTTGATGTTGATCATTCATGCTATTGCTCCTTAGCACTGAGTTGCAGACGTTGGCGTAAGTCATCGCCCAGTTTTTTTCGAATCCGATGTAGTGCGACGGCTACAGCGTTCTCGGTCATGTCTAATTGCCGGCCGATTTCTGCCTGGCCGACATCGGCGAGGTAGTAAAGGCTGAACAGTGTTGCGTCCCGTTGCGGCAACCCGGCGATCGCCTCGCGCAGGGCCTCGGCCCGTTCGTCATTTTCGAGCGAGGCCTCCGGCGTAGCGATGTCTGCGATGTCATCCGTACCTTCGGTAGGCCGGCGTTTCCGTAGCCGGTCAATAGCGCCATTGACAGCGAGTGTCCTAAGGTAGGCAGGCCAGTTACGAATATTTAATGGGGGTGAGCGCAGTAGTCGCTCGGCGATATCTTGCGCGATGTCTTCGGCATCATGAAGGCTGCCAAGTATGTGCACCGCACTCGATATCATGAGTCCGGCATGGGCGCCGAGCGCCGTCAGCGTGTCCTCTTGGCTGGCGCGCCCTTTTTGGCGCCATTGATTCCAGCCTTTCGTTAGTCGCGCCATTTGAAGTGCTCCTGAAACTGTCATTTCCGCTCCTTTTGTCACGGGTTCGACAACAGGACGCATCACGAGCCGAAACCTTACAAAGAAAGTTCAAATGCGTATGCAGATATCGTGATTGCCTGAATCAGCTAACAGGCAGCGACATCTGCTCGGTGGTCGGTCTAGTCTCGTTTATCAGAACCCAAGGCGAACGAGCGCTCTGTCCACATTGGATCGCATCGGCTCGGCTTGTATCGGGTATCCACGAAAAAAATCGGCTTTGTTGATCAATGGCCCACGTTTCTTCACTTGTTTAGCCCATACGGTGGCTTTGGCGTCGTTCGCGGCCAAAGCGAAGGTCACCGCCGCCAGTAGTGCCATGAAGACATGCGCATCGGGCGCACGCGCTGCCCGTTCCGTCCAGACTGATGCCTCGACATATTCGCCCTTAGCGATGTGCGTAAATCCGCGCGCGCCCAACATCGCATAATACAAAGGGTCGAGTGGGCTCAGTCGCATCGCCAGGTCGAGCTCATCACGACCGTCTTGTGTCGCACCGGAGATTGTCTTTGTCCAGGCCAGCGCATACATGCCTTGGGCGTAGTTGGGGCTTAGCGCTGTCGCGCGCTCGAGCCAGGTTTGCGCGTTATCGAGATCGGCGCTTAGCCAATAGCTTCGTCCCATCGTGAAGTTCGCAAATGGATCGATGGGGTCAATATCGAGGCCACGCTGTGCATGTTCGTGTGCGAGGGCAACCTCAACTTTCATATCGTCGGTCTGGCGCATGAACGCATTTTGAAAGTGCACAAAAGACAATCCGGCATGCGCACGCGCAAAGTGTTCGTCTTGTTTTACGGCATGCTCAAATAGTCGTGTTGCGATCGCATTATCGTTCCGATTAAAGCGGTACAAATGCTGAAGGCCCAAATGATAGGCAGACCATGCATCGAGATTTTCCGTCGAAACGAGTCGTGCGGCGGAAGCCTCATGCATTGGGATTCGAACCTCCAGCGAGGTCAGAATTTTTGATCGTATTTCCGCGCGCACTGCGTGAATGTCGTCAACGAAGCCGGTGTAGCGTTCATTCCAGACGATCTCGCCCGTGCGTGTGTCAGCGAGTTCTGTCGTTACCGCAATTTTCAGTCCGTTCACTTCGACGGCACCTGACAGGCAATAACGCACACCTAGCAAGCTGCCAATGTCACGGACGTCAAGGTCCGGGTCTCTCAGTCGAAATGATGAACCTCTCGCGATCACCATTAACCAGCGCAAACGTGCGAGTTCAGTGATGAGCTCGTGTGGCAGTCCCTCGGCGAGCGATCGGTAGTCTCCAGCCTCAGCAAGATTCTTGAAGGGTAAAACCGCAATAGATGGTCGCGTGGACTGATGCGTCGTAGCGACAGTGTCAGGCTCGGGCGACGTATCGAGAATGCTCAAGGGCTGGATGTCAGAACGGATACGAACCTCCGGGACAAAGCGAAACCCTTTGCCATAGATGGTTTTGATAAAGTCCTGAGTCTTGCCCGTGTCACCCAACGCCTGGCGTGCCGATTTAATACGGCTAGTCAGTACGGAGTCGGTGACTACGCGTCCGTCCCAAAGTTTTTCGAAAAGTTCGTTCTTCGATACTAATCGGTGGCGATGTTCGATCAAGTATAGGAGTACGGTGAGCACCTGCGGCTCGACCGGCTGAACGACGTTTTCGCGTCGTAATTCGAACCGTGCAATGTCGACTTCAAATTGGCCAAACTCATAGATCATGGATTGAGGATAGAACACTTCAGAGCGACCGCCCAGAACCTCACGCCAAATCTTCCTATTTCCTCCATGTTCTGGTTGCCGGTTCAGCGTACAAAGACCGCTCTGGCGAACATTCGCCGCCTATCCAACGGGACAGTGATCATGAAAATAACAAGAAACGAATTGCCGACGCGCCTTGAAGCTGGTGGTGTGTGCTTTCAAGGGCAAGATTGGGGCGACCTTAATGTGGCAAGGGTACGATTCCCGGCCGGTGCCGATGCTGCGCCATTGCTTGAAGGTTTGCCCAATGATTTGTGTCAATGCCCGCATTGGGGGACAGTCTTGAAAGGTTCGATTCATGTGACTTACGCTGACGGTGAGACTGAAACGGTTAACGCTGGCGACGTTTACTATTGGCCGCCAGGGCACACCGTGCGCGTGGATGAAGACTATGAAGCGGTTGAGTTTAGTCCCGCAGATCAGATGGGTGACCTCATGGGTCATCTTGAGAAAAAACTGAAAGGATAGCGATACATCACGATGCTGAGCTCTTACGGAAGAGGGTTCAGCATCGACGAATCTACCGAGCAGATGGCGCTGGTTTCCGTCGATGTTGGCATGCCTGTCGCGCTTTAGTCTTCGGCTATGAGTTTTCGTTAATCGGCTGACGGACGCATCTCTTTCTGCGAACGTAGCTTTAGCTGATATTCGTAGAGCGACGGCACACTCGATGGTGATGTATTCAAAAGTGCTACGTAAGGCGCCGGTCGATAGTCGAGCTCAAAGGTTCGATTGCCATGCAGTCCGACGATGCGCGCCATCGGGCCTTCATCGAGTCCTTGCAGTACGACGGTCTGGTCGGGATGGGCGCCGCCGGTAATCAGCACGCGTAGATTCCATGCCGTGTTGAACCCGCCGTGGCCCGGTTGCCAATAGCCCGCGCCGCTGCCGTTGAATATCGGTGCGACCGGCCCATCTTCGGTTTGATCAGCATGTCGATGGAGCGTTGAGTTGTCATACAGGTTTTGATGGTTGGCGCCGGCGTGTTGATCCAGGGTCGCCCTCACGAATACTTCCGAGTTCGTGTAGACACATTTTGTCGACTGGGTGTTGAACGTTAACGAATGCAATACCGGATTCATCACGGTGACATTGTCGGCAAGCACGTTGTGGACGTTGCCCATATGCACCGCATAGTGCGCTCGCCGTGTACCGTCTGTTAGCACATCTTTATAAGTGAGGTTCGCGCTCGCATAACTCAGGATGCCGCTGTCGGCGTTTGTGACGTGGATATTTCTTGCCCAGCCATCAAATGTGGTCGTGAAATAAATGCCGTTGTAGCCACGCTCCATGTGATGGCCGAAGAATGGCGAATCAGGAAACTCGAGATGTAGGTCTTCGACGCCTACTTCCTGCAGCCCGTCCCACGCGGCCACTTGCGCCGGGATTTTCTCATTCACGTCGTGCAGCAATGGATCGGCCAGTTTGACTTGACGCCCGTCAACGGAAAGTACACGAGACGTTTGTCGCACAAGCGGGCGTTCCGGAAACGTCCAATGGTGTGAGCCGGCACTGTCTGCTGCTTCACCATAAAGAGACTCGATGATGCCGGCGCCAGGTCCCTCGCCGTTAATCCATTGCAGTTGAATGATGTCTCCGGGTTCAATGCTCGCTGCCGCAGCCAGCTCAATCTCTTGGCTGCCACGTGTGCCCTTGGCGATGTCCGCCAGTTTTTGAATCTCCGGGTCATACTCAACGAGGTATGGCGCCGTGCGTACATCCGGTTTCTGAATCCAGATAAAACCGCCGCTCCATGAGTACTCGGAGAAGTAGTCATTGAGGTTTTTGGCCGGTTCCACTTGCCGCTTGTCGAGTTTGACAATGTACTGCCTGAGCTCGTCGAGAGATGTGCTTCTGTCGACTTGATTTAAGGGGCGAGGGAAGTGCAGTACCGTGCCGCCTTTTCCGGAGCCGGCGCCTTGAAGCACAAAGTTGGAGCGTTCGATTTTTAGGACTTCCGTGATTCGGTAACGACCCGCCGAGAACCGAACAATCACGGCGCCTTCGGTCTTATTGGCTTCGGCGATCGCCGAGAGAACGGCTTTGGTGTCGTCAATGTCGTCGTCTGGCGCGGCGCCGAAATCATCGACATCAATGATGGTGCCGGTAGCGTCCGGCAGCGCCACCAACCCATTCCGGTAACCGGCATACGAGAAGTCCGGCAGGTACAGATCATCACCTATTGTCTCTAGGGACAAAATTTCAGGTAAACCGTGGTCAACACCGTTCGCCACTGGAATCGTCGTTGCGATCAATGCTGTTACGAAGGCAAGGGCGGCTGCTAATCTTATTTTAATCATGTTGTTACCGATTTTTTGCGTTTGAACGGCCCGCCTAGCGAGATCTGGTAAACACTAACTTAGCAGGTTCTGAGCGGCAACATGTTTCAATCGTTGGCCCTAATTCCCAGATTGTCCGGACTATTGACACCGGTGACAATTTACGTATGCTTGCGCTGGAGTTAACTAAAAATCCGTTTTTCGGGCGGCACAAAATTGCCAGGGGGGCAACACAGTGAACTATCGGCGAAACATTACGGCGATCGCGCTTTCGGCGACGACGCTAATTTTTTCATCCACGGCTGTAGCGCAGGACGACGAGCCTATCGACGAAGTCACCGTCACCGGGATCCGCGGATCTCTGGCGAGTGCGGTCGATCAAAAGCGCAATTCCGGCAAGCTGGTTGAAGTCATCATTGCGGAAGACATCGGCAAGTTGCCCGATCAAAACCTTGCAGAAGTCTTGGAAAACATCACCGGTATCCAAATCACGCGTACAGCGGGTGTTGGCACCGGCGTCCAGATTCGTGGTACCAGCGCTAACCGCGTTGAGTTCAACGGCGTTTCCACGGTCGGCTCGGGTTCGGGCCGTACCGGTATCGATTTTGAAGACGTGAACGCGGCGATTATCTCCGCGGTCGAAGTCATCAAGTCGCCTGATGCAAAAACTATCGAAGGTTCGGTTGGCGGAACGATCAACCTGCGCACCATTCGCCCATTGGAGCTCGACGACATGTTGGGTTCTATTCGGCTGCAAGGTGAGGACAGCACATTAAGTGTTGAGGGTATTCAGCCACGACTCTCGGCTGCTTTCGGTGACAAATGGTCAACCGACGCGGGTGAGTTTGGTTTTGTCATTAGTGGTAGCTACTCAGAACAAGAGTCGGTTTCTTTCCGGCCTCGGACTGACCGGGATAACCGCTCAACGCCGCCTGGCGCTGATCCGGCAGAGTTCCTGGGTATCCAGTTCCTCGTGCAGGAGCAAGAGAACTTCGACTACGAGACCACCAACATTGCAACGACGCTCGAATGGGCGCCGAATGACAGCTTGAAGTTCAGCTTTGATGCGATCATCAATGAACAAGAACGCAGTCAGGATAGCTACCGGTTACAAGCATCGGGTGTGAGTGCCCTGCGAAACGTGAGCATACCAACGTCGTTTGAGATCGTTGACTTCGGTATTGGCCCCGGTTTGTTCCCGGCGGCACAAAGCGGTTTCCTTGAGCCCGATCTGGCTCTGGATGACGATGATCCGAACTTGCGTTTCTCAAGTGATACCGGCTCCCGTGTGACGGATAGCGAAGTCTTTGCCTTAGCGGGTGAATGGCAGCGGGATCGTTGGACGTTGCGTGCAGAGATTGCTTCGACGACTTCGGACACAGCGAATCCGAACTTGAGCACCACATTGAACTTTTTGAACCCGAACTGTCCACAAGACGGTACGAGCAACGATAACTGTGTGCCGTTTGTTTACGATTTGTCGGGTGGTTCATTGTCTTGGGGAATCAACTTTGATTCACCGTTTGCGCCTTCGGCTGCTGATCTGACCAACCCGAACAACGTGGTGTTGGATCAGGTGATTGTCGGTCGTAACACGACCGAGAACGAAGAGACGGCATTCCGCGTTGACGCGACTTACGACCTGGACTGGAAAGCGATCACTGCGGTCGATTTCGGTATCCGGTTTAACCAGTCGTCCAGCCGCTTCAATGATGTTGAAGATCGCATCGGTGGTTTCAGCCAGTTGGTTGATAGCCCGAACGGTGCCTTGTTCAGCGAATTGCTGGTTAACGGACCGAACAACTACGGAGACGCTGACGGACGCTCGTTGTTTGTTCGTGATTTCTTGTTGATCGATCCGGATCGTGCATTCTCTGATCCTGAAGGTGTCGTAAACATCCTGCAAAACGCGGTCATTCAGCATGACCCCACTAGCCCGGATATTCTGAATCTCCAATCTGACGAGAACCAGTTCTACGATGTCAGTGAAGACACGACAGCGTTGTATGCTCAGGCAAATTTTGAAGCGGGTATCTTCCGCGGTAACTTTGGACTGCGCTACTTGCAAACGGACATTGATTCCGTTGCTTTCGGTCCTGAAGATGCTAACGGCAACCGTTCGCTGCAGTCTACCACCGGTGACTACAGCTTCATCTTGCCGCGGTTGAATGTCATCGCTGAAGTCCGTGAAGACGTGATTGTCCGGTTTGGTTATGGCTCTGATATCAGACGTCCTAACTTCAACAACCTGAACACGGCGTTCACTTTCGATACCTCGGAAAACTCGGTCGTAGGCTTGGGTAACCCGGGTCTCGAACCTGAAGAAGTGGATTCGATCGATTTGTCGGTTGAGTGGTACTTCGCACCGTCTGCGATTGTCAGTGCTGGTTACTTCAGAAAAGAGCGTACCAATATCTTTGGTAGCGACTTCGATGGCGCGTTGTTGGTTAATGATCCGACCACGCCTAGTGGCCTGGCTCGTGAAACGGATCCAACCTGCCCGGGCGGTGGTATCTTCAACCCGATCGTTGTGCCTAACGTATTGGGTGATCCTAATGTTCTTGGCCTCTGTGTTGATTCAACACGTCCAGGTAACGATCCGGAAACAACGACACAATCCGGTATTGAGCTCGCATTCCAGTATGACCTTTCAAGCTTCGAAGACAAGCTAGGTTGGGCTTCCGGTTTCGGTGTCATCGCTAACTACACGATGCAAGACTTCAGTGGTGGTTCAGCAGAAGACTGCACATCAGGCCGTGGTCTGCAGGTGTTGGGCGATGTTTGTTTGCCGCGTGGTCTGCTTGACTTCTCTGAAGATGCTTACAACTTCACAGTGTTCTACGAGAAGTATGGCTTGTCAGCAAGAATGCGTTACACATGGCGTGAAGGTTTCCGCACACAGGATTTCGGTGGCGGTGCTAACACCAGTGGTAGCAGTACCTTCAGCTTCCCGGTCAACACATTGGATCGCGGTCAGTTGAACGCCAGCATCAACTATCAGGTGACTGATGGCTTATTGCTTGAACTGCAAGCGGTGAATATCACCGAAGAGCGTATTGACCAGCGCTGTGTCAGCGAAAGTGGCCCATTGTGCTTTGTCGGTTTCCCCGACAGACGCGTCACTTTTGGAGCGGCTTATCGCTTCTAGGTAATGAACGCCCGGTGCTACCGGGTGTATCGTTCGAGACAAAGCCCCGGCCTTGGTCGGGGCTTTTTTTATGCTGATTGATGTTTCGAATTGTCTTTAAAGACAATGAGTATTGTTCCAATGCCTGAGCTTGCATTCACCCAGCGTCCAGCGCTGTTGGCTAGCGCCTTCGCACCTTGAATTCTTAACGTTTAATCAATCATTTAAGTGTTTAAGCGTCTCGATTTCTTAGGTTCTTCCAATCTTCGATATACCGACAGCGCAATGACGTTTTGGTGGAAAAAAACAACAACGTCAGTTAGTATTGACACCGGTGTCAATGTGAATTTCGCATGATGCCAACCAAAAAAATCCATGACTGCCCGCCGGCGCATTTGGGGAATCGGCCAGGGCCAATGTCTGGATGGGGAATGTCAACATGTCGATAGTCGAAAAGTCCACCGGTGCTGATGCGGCATCGCCTAGTGAGCTTGATAGTATCTCGAAGCAGTTGGTTGCTGCTCGATTGAATGCCGAAGCATTGCCAGAATTTCCGGGCGTTGTGCCTAGAAGTCTTGATGATGCTTACACGGTGCAAATGGCATCAATAGAGCGATGGCCAGATGCGATTGGTGGCTGGAAAGTCGGTATGATCCCGGCGGAATTTCGAGATGAGCTCGGTGCTGAGCGACTGTGTGGTCCGATTTACCAATCGTCTATTTCCGAGATTGCTCCCGGCGCCCATAAGTCATTACCGATTTTCCATGGTGGCTTTGCAGCTATTGAAGCCGAATTTGTTTTCTGTATCGGGACAACGATCGAGCCGATTCCTCACGAACGATCCGATGCGGATTTGATCGAACTCGTCGCGAGCCTGCACGTTGGTGCTGAGATGGCGAGCAGCCCAATGGCTGACGTCAATCGTCTCGGGCCTTGTTGCGTCGTTTCCGACTTCGGCAACAATGCCGGCTTGCTGGTGGGTCCTGCGATCCCCAATTGGTCGACCGTGGCGCCCGATACGCTGACAGCCGCCGTACAAGTGGATGGTGCCTTGGTTGGCACGGCAACCGCCAACGCAATAGACGGTGGTTTGCTGAGCGCTTTACGTTTCCTGGTTGATTTGTCCGCGAAGCGAGGGCTCGTGTTGCCTGCAGGCACTTATGTGTCATGTGGTGCCTTGACTGGCATTCACGATGTCACTGTCAACTCGACGTCCGAGGTCGATTTCGGTGACTTCGGTACCTTCGCTGTCGGTTATGAAGCGATGACGCCGTTGAAAGATCGCCCCGCGTTGGCCAAGGTTTAATGGCGCGCAAGAGCCGAAAAGCTGATCTCGACTATGCTGCTGCGGCACGGCAATGGGCCGAAAGTAATAAGGAAGATCGCAAGCCAACGATGCGCGACGTCGCCGAGCTTGCTGGTGTCTCCAAGAAAACAGTCTCACGGGTGATCAACAATTCACCGATGGTGAATGAAGCTACGCGCAAAGGGATTCAAGCGCTCATCGAAGCGATAGGCTATCGGCCTGATCCGCAAGCGCGGGGTCTAGCTTCCCGTCGCTCTTACTTGGTCGGTATGATTTCCGATAACCCAACACCGCAGTATGTCGTCAATATTCAGCATGGCATCCTAGATGTGTTGCGAAAGACCGGCTACGAGTTGGTCGTGCATCCTTGCGATCGCAACAGCGATACTTTTATCGAAGACGCAAAGCGGTTTATCGAAGTCCAAAAACTCTATGGTGTGATTCTTACGCCCTCCGTTTCGGAAGATGAACGACTCGCCGAAGTGATGCGGGAATTGGGTTGTGCTTATATCCGGATTGCATCCATTGCTCTGGATATGGAGCGTCGTATGATCGTCACCAATGACCGAATCGGTGGGCGTGAAGCTGCCCGGCATCTTGCCAAGTTGGGTCACAAGCGAATCGCGCTCATTGCCGGTCGGCGTAGTTTCCGATCAGCCAAAGAGCGCCGCGCCGGTTTTGAAGAGGGGCTAGCCGAGTTCGGTATTACGATGCCGCCGGAGCACATTCTGCAGGGCGACTATACGTTTGAGTCGGGACTCGCGTTGGGCGCCAAGATTCTGGACATTGATCCCGCACCCACGGCTGTCTTCGCGTCGAATGACGAAATGGCGGCTGGCGTATTGCAGGCTTTGCATGTCGCCGGGCAAACGCCACCTGATGCTTTGTCGGTGGTCGGATTTGATGATTTTGAAACAGCAACCCGAATTTGGCCACGGTTGACGACGGTCCGAACGCCGGCGCGCCGGATCGGCCGGCTTGCGGCAGAGCGCTTGTTCGAGTTCGCCGATGATGAAAAAGAAGTCGGTGAAAACCAAACAACGCCCAGACTGATTGAAAGAGACTCAACGCGCAGACCTTAGTAGGTTTATCGCCAATGAAGTTTCCCTTTGCCATTTGAAGTAGGTACCTATGTCTTCTCCACTATTTAGCCTCGATGGAAAAACAGCCGTTGTTACCGGTGCAAATACGGGTATCGGCCAAGCCATGGCAGTTGCTTTGGCCGCTGCTGGCGCTGACGTTGCGTTAGTCGGCCGGTCGGCGCCGGACGAAACCGAAAAAATGATCAATCACGGTGGCGGCAAGACTGCCGTGGTGATGGCCGATCTTAGTCAGGCATCGGTTGCGACCGACGTCATCACACAAGCCGAGGCGGCGCTCGGTCCGGTTGATATCTTGGTGAACAACGCTGGCATTATTCGCCGGGAAGATGCACTGAATTTCAGCGAAAGTGATTGGGACGATGTGATGGCGACCAACCTCAAAGTGCCATTCTTTCTCGCGCAGGCTGCTGCCAAATCCATGGTCAGCGGTAAACGCGGTGGTAAGATTATCAATGTCGCTTCGCTGCTATCACTTCAAGGAGGCATCCGTGTTGCGTCGTACACGGCGAGCAAGAGCGGATTGGCGGGTCTAACCCGATTGCTGGCGAACGAATGGGCCGCATCAGGGATCAACGTCAACGCGATTGTGCCAGGCTATATTGCGACGAATAATACGAAAGCGTTGCGGGCAGATGTTGACCGCAATCGCCAGATTTTGGAACGTATTCCGGCGGAGCGATGGGGAGAGCCTGCCGACCTGGGCGGCGCTGCAGTTTTTCTTGCATCGTCAGCATCCGATTATGTTCATGGGTCATTACTGCCAGTCGACGGCGGATGGATGGGAAGATGATTAACCGACGAAGCCTTTTACTGGCGCCTTTGTTGTTAACGGCCTGTGGTCGACGAAAAGGTTCGCGCCCGCTGTTCGCAGCGGACTCCCAGCCGGATGACTATCCAACTACGCAGGGCTTGCATGCGATGGATCGCTTACTCAATGAGCGTACCAATGGCGAGATGCGTGTGAGGGTTTATCCGGGTGGTCAGCTCGGTGCCGAGAAAGACACGCTCGAGATTGCGGTGTTTGGGGGGATTGATTTAACGCGGGTCAACCTCGCTCCGATCAACTCGATCGTTCCCGATACGATTGTTCTCGCGTTACCTTTTCTGTTTCGTTCCATTGCGCATTCACGCGCAACTTTTGATGGCGCCATCGGGCGGCAAATACTGGATGCGATGACGCCATACGGTTTGCGCGGCATGTGTTATTACGATTCTGGCGCACGTTCGTTTTACAACACGAAACGACCTATTGTGTCGCCGGACGACATCGCCGGTATGAAGATTCGTGTTCCGAAATCGGATATCTATGTCGCGATGATTCAGGCGCTTGGTGCTAACCCGACGCCGATTCCTTACGGCGAGGTTTACCAGTCGCTTGTACAGGGTGTCGTGGATGGCGCAGAGAACAACTACCCCTCTTACGAAAGTTCGCGGCACTTCGAAGCCGCCGGTAACTTCAGCCTGACTCGCCATGTCATGGCGCCAGAATTAGTGGTTGCTTCCGGCCGAAGTTGGGATCGCATGTCTCCGGAAGAACAGGCGTATCTGCAAGCTGCGGCGACGGATTCAGTGCCGATCATGCGGGCGCTTTGGGATGCGCGTGTGGATGTCTCCAAGCAGCGTGTGTTGGAACGTGGTGTGAAAGTCGTAGAGTCGGTCGACCATGCTGCTTTCTCTGAAAAGATGCTGCCCGTGTGGGACCGGTTTGTGAAGACGCCGGAAATGAAAGGCATCGTGGATGACATTGTGAATCTGGGTGCCAGTCTGGAGAGTGCAAGTGAGTAGCAAGCTAAGCAACATGAGCGGCAACGTCAGTCTGATGGCGAAATGGTTCTCCAGTATTGGATTGTTGGTCATGACCGCGATTATCGCCATGCAGGTTTTTGCCAGATACGTGCTCAATGATAGTCCGGCGTGGGCCGAACAAGCCGCGCTGCTGTTGATGATCTGGTATGTCTTTATTGCGGCCGCCGCCGGTGTCCGGGAAGGTTTCCATATTCGGATCGCTGTCTTTGCTGACAACTTACCCAAGAAGCTTCGTCGGCCGGTGCTATTGCTCGCCCATCTTGTGGTCATTGTGTTCGGTATTGCGATGGCTGTTTTCGGCGTTGAACTAGCCAATGAAACCTGGCAACACGTCATCCCGACACTAGGTGTACCGCGTGGATTCGCGTACGTACCCATTGCCATATCCGGCGTATTGATTGCCGGTTTCGCTATCGAACAACTGATCGCCGAATGGCGCTCTACAGAGGTAATCCAACAATGGAATTGACTGTACTGATCAGCGTCTTGCTACTGCTATTGATGATCGGTGTGCCCGTGGCGTTTGCGCTGGGCGCGGCATCCATGGTGACCTTCTTCATGCTGGATATCCCCGTGATTGTGGGTTTCCAGCGAATGGCTGCTAGCATGAATATTTTCGCGCTCATGGCGATTCCGTTTTTCGTCTTTGCGGGTGATCTCATGCACCGGGCGGGTATTGCCGAACGCCTGATCAAAGTGGCCGATGCGGCCTTGGGTAGAACGCGCGGTGGTTTGGGGCAGGTTGATGTCGGCGCGTCGATGATGTTTGGTGCGGTTTCGGGATCAGCGATTGCCAGTGTCTCGGCGATTGGTTCGACGCTCGGTCCGATGATGCGTGAGAAAGGTTATGACTCGGACTATGTTGTAAATGTGTCTGCGACGTCGGCGATTACCGGTCTCTTAATTCCACCCTCGCACAATATGATTATTTATGCCGCGGCAGCCGGTGTCAGTATTTCGCTGGCCGACTTGTTTCTAGCGGGTGTGATTCCTGGCGTACTGACGGGGCTTCTGCTGATGGTGGCCGCCTACGTTGTTGCCGTGAAGCGCAATTATCCGCGCGGCTCGTTCCCGGGCTGGGGTGCGTTTGTCCTGGCTTTTGCGGCGGCGATTCCCGGGCTACTCGCCGCAGCGATTATTGTCGTTGGTGTTCTGTCGGGCATCTTTACGCCGACTGAATCTGCCGGCATCGCTGTCGTGTATACAATGTTGGTGGCGGTGTTTGTCTATCGTTCATTGTCATGGGAAGGGTTTGTCGGCGCGATGACGGCGTCTGTCCGCACAACCGCGATGGTGATGATTGTCATTGGCGCTGCGGGCGCATTTGGTTGGTTGCTTGCGCTGTTGCAAGCGCCGACGCAATTGGCCGATTTGTTGAAAGGGATCACCGAGAACCCATTGTTACTGTTGCTGCTGATCAATTTGGTGCTTTTGCTACTTGGCACCTTCATGGATATGGCGCCGTTGATCATCATTACGACACCGATTTTCTTACCGATGGCAACCGAGCTTGGCATGGATCCCGTGCAGTTCGGGATCATGTTGTTGTTGAATCTTGGCATCGGTCTCGTGACGCCGCCGGTGGGTGCGGTGCTGTTCGTCGGCTGCGCAATCGGGAAGATCCCGATCGAGCAAACCGTTCGAACTATTTGGCCGTTCTACGGGGCATTGATTCTGGCATTGATCGCCGTGATCTACATCCCGAGCTTGTCGCTGTGGTTGCCGGGGCTGTTAGGCTAAGTCCTAATCAGCCCGGCAGTTTGGATCAGTCGTAACTGACGTTGTCGACTTCGTAACCATCGTTGTTCGCGCGAATGGCTGATGTACCTTTCATAACGACGTCCTGGATTTTCGTGATCGGCTCCCCGTTGGTTAGGAACAGTTCGAGCGGTGCACTATCATTCCATGTTGAATCGGCAATGTTAAGTTTCTGCACACCATGAAACAGCATTGAGGCGCCGGACTTGTTGCGTTTGCCCTTACCGATATTAGTGAATGTGTTGCCAGTGATATTCACGATCGGGCCGAACGTACTCTCGTCTGTACCACCGCGATAAAGATTGGCGATTGCGCCTTCGATGTCGGTGAAGGTGCTGTTCCTGATCGTGACGTTTTCGGCATTGTAGATACCGAGATCATCGGTTTCTTTGTCGAGCGCCAAAACCGCGCCGGTCACGTTCGTCATTTCTGTGTTGGTGATTTCGACTCGATCGGCGAACGTACTGCGGAATACTTTCAGAAAGTTGAAGCTATGGTTAACGTCCAGATTGGTGACTTTGGCATTGCTAACAATCAGTGAGTAGTTCTGGTTCATCGAGTACCGATCAGTGCTGATGACAGTGTTGCCGGCCAAATCCGGCGACTCGGCGCCATCGATCCAGACGTTGTCGAGTTCTAGCGATCCGCCATTGCTGATCACGAAGAAACTGGATTTCTCAGACCGAATGATCGGCTTCTCACCTTCGGGTGCGACGATCGAGACGGTATGCGATGTTGGTGCATATTTCGTCAGGAGATATTCGCCACCATTGACGAGCTCGAGCACATCGCCTGGCTGACTGTTCGCGATAGCATCCAGTATCGTGTTCGTGCCGGGCGCAACGCTATGTCGTTCACCGCTCCTGAAAGCGGCCGCAATCTCCGTCTTGGGATAAAAGTCTGCACCGGTATCTGCTTTGGTCACCGGCAATTTCACTTCGCCGAAGTTAATGCTGTCGATCAAGGATTGCGCGGGCACTCGCAGGCCGTGCTCATTTTCAGACACCGAATAAGGTGCGCGTGCAAAACCGTCTTCGACCGGGACACTCGCCTCAGTGTTGACAGTGTTGTTATCAAAACTAATGCCGGAGATGTCGTCGTAGACGGTGAACGGCTTAAGATTGGTTTGTGACATCAGGATGTTGTTGTGCATCGTTGTGCCCGTCGGTGGTGCCGAACGCTCTGCATCCGACCCGGCGCACAGTTGTACGTGGTCACTATCGATCATGATGTTGTTATCGAGTTTCGAATCGATCACCGGGTCATAGCGATTGATGGGGCCATCCGGCACGCCATTCATGATGACAAGCGCGCCGCGGAAGCGATGACCGGTCAGGCCGTAAAGATAGTTGTTCCTGACGGTCTGATTCTCGTTGATGATGCGTATGCCGCCCGTATTGGGTTGGCGGTTGCCCAGAAAGTAGTTGTTCTCAACGACGGTGTAGTGACCGTGACGCATCGTCAATGTGCCCTGGCTTTCGAAGAACACATTATTTCTGATCTGGTTGCCGCAGGATTTGCTGGAGATGATTTCAAGCTCACCGCTGGTGCGATCGAAGTAGTTGTTCTGAACGACACTGTTCGAGAACTCTCGTGAGTAATGGCTGGTGCCGATACGCAGTGTTTCTCCGCCGTTTGAGCCGAGCGTTTGGCGCGGGCCAAAGTAATTGTATTCGATGATATGGCCATTCTCGTGGCTGGCTTCCGTGTTCATCTTGACGGCGAGCGTTACGCCGCGATTGCCTTTATTGAGCAGCGAGTTGTGATCAAAGCGGTTGTTCTTGCCATAGATGGCGACCCACGTATCGGACGAATGCCGCTCAGGGTTGCTGAAGCTATCAATG
Organism: Woeseiaceae bacterium; assembly: GCA_045110335.1. Lineage (GTDB taxonomy): Bacteria > Pseudomonadota > Gammaproteobacteria > Steroidobacterales > Woeseiaceae > CALBPI01. The sequence goes on along the minus strand of JBGCGB010000038.1, from coordinate 16,122 downwards.
ACAGTATTGGTTACGCGTGAGTGGCTGGCTAATTCGTTCTTCGATGTTCTGAATGAAATGACTTCGCTCGTTGGTGTGAAACCATCCTTGAAGACGAGACCGGATACGACGATGTACTCGCCCGAAATGCTGAGATTCGATTCCCCGGAAATGATCACGTCGCCAGCCGTTTGTGCCACCAGCATGATCGGTGCATCGGCGGTACCGGTTGCGCGCAGCGCCAATTCCACATCGGACCAAACACCATTCGCCAGCACCAGTTTGTCGCCGGGGCTGAGTGTCTTCGCGGCGGCATTGAACTCGTCGATGTTGCGAACCAGCCGGCCGTCTGTCGATGTCGTGCTTGCGCAAGCCGCTAACGTGGCGGCGATGATCAGGGTTGCCAAAATGGCGAAAGGTTTTGTAAGCATGGTTCAGGCTGCTCCGGATTGCGGAAGAGAGTTTAGAAAACGTTGGCGGCTGGCGTCAGCTTGTTCACGCAACTCTTCCACGGCGATGGCCTCAGAAGTGTCGATCATTGATGTCAGCAAGCGGGTGAAGTGGTCTTGCATCGCACTGCGGGCCGCCGCCGGGTCGCCATTTCTTAAAGCATTCAGAATAGCTTCGTGTTCATTACCGCGTTCTGTCGCGGCTTCATTCGAACAGAGCGAAGCATGCGCGTTGCGTACTGCGGGCAACTCGGTGCGCATACGCCAGAGGTTCTCAATAGTGTGTTGCACAGCTGCATTGTTCGAGGCGGCGGCAATGGTGAGATGAAATTCACGATCCGCTTTTTCGGAAGCATCATCACCATCAGGATGTGCTGCTGACATGAGCTCAACAAGTGCTTCGAGTTTTCCAAGCGTGACTTCGTCAATGGCACTGGCGGCGAGCGCCGCCGCCTCAGATTCGAAGAGCAGTCGAGCTTGCGTTAACTCAAGTGCGCTGACGGCGGGTAATCCTCCGCGTTGTTTGTCGTTGCGCTCGGTGACATAGGCGCCGGAGCCTGCTTTGATGCGGATATAGCCCATCGATTGCAGCGCAATTTCGGCCTCGCGGATGGTTACCCGACTGACATTCAGTTCGTCCGCAAGCTCTCTCTCGCCGGGTAGCCGTCCGCCGGGTTGATAGATGCCTTCCGAGATCCGCCGTTTTATTTGCTCCGCTACAGATTGATAGAGTCGATGGTCAGTCATCAGCAACACCCATGAAAATTGGTCATGCCAATATTACCTGCCAATCTTGACAAAGTCTAAAGCCACGAAACCCCTTAAATTGCACTAATATTACCCCAATGGCCCAAAATAGCTAAATTGGACTGTTCAATTTTAGGCAATTGCCCTGTACAGTTACGGTATGTCTGAAGATAACGCGCAAGCGGCTATACACCCCAGCCGTTGGCTTGTCCCAATACGAGGAAGGCGCACATGAAACGCCTCACATTACTGCTCATAGTTGCTTTTCTTGGCCTACCTTTAACGGCTGCTCAAGCGAAAGACGCTGGCCATCCCGGCGTTGTATTGACCAAAGCGGGCGTACAGAAAATTCGTGCCGAGCTCGGCAACGTCGCTTTGTTCGATCAAACGGTTGAGCGCGTGCGCGCTGAGGTGGACGCCCAAATAGCGCTGGGTATTGATACACCCATCCCCAAGGATTTCTCAGGCGGTTACACGCATACGCAACACAAGCGTAACTACCTCGTCATGCCGAAAGCCGGTGCATTGTTCCAAATCCTCGATGATGAAAAATACGCGATCTACTTGCGGGACATGCTCTTTCAATACGAAGCGATGTATCAGGACCTGCCGCTACATCCCCAGACTCGCTCTTACGCGCGTGGCAAGATTTTTTGGCAGTGTCTAAACGATGCCAATTGGCTGCTATATGCCAGTCAGGGTTACGACGCTATTTATGATTGGCTATCGCCTGAGGAACGAGAGCGATTGGAAACAAATCTGTTCCGGCCATTTGCTGATTTCTTGTCGCTCGAGAATCCCCAGTTTTTCAATCGGGTACACAACCACAGCACGTGGGGTAGTGCAGCGGTCGGTATGATCGGTTTGGTTATGCGAGATGACGAGCTTGTTGATCGGGCGCTTTACGGTTTGGATGAAGACGGCCTCGACTTCGAGGCGCGTGACAATGATGGTGGGTTCATCAAGAAAGAGGGCCAGGCAGCCGGATTTATTGCCAACCTCAACGAGCCCTTCTCACCCGATGGTTATTACACCGAAGGTCCGTACTATCAGCGTTATGCGATGTATCCATTTCTGATTTTTGGGCAGGCACTGAACAATGTGAAGCCCGAGCTTGGTATCCTGGAATACAAGAACGGCGTGTTGCTGAAAGCGATTGATACGTTGTTAAATCTGTCTGATGCTGATGGCGATTTCTTTCCGTTGAACGATGCCCAGAAAGGCATGTCGTACTACACTAATTCGTTAGTGGGTGCCGTCGATATCGCCTATCACACGGGCACACAAGACCCCAAGCTGTTGTCGATTGCCGAACGCCAAGACGCGGTGACGTTAGACGACGCCGGGTTCGCTGTCGCCATGGGATTGCGCGATGGCAAGGCTGAGCCTTTCGTTAAAGGCACCGTCAATCTTTCGGATGGTCCCGATGGCGATCAGGGCGGGGTTGCCATATTGCGCTCGGCCGGTGAGGGCCTAACACTGGTGTTCAAGTATGCGGCCCAGGGCTTGAGTCATGGTCACTATGACAAGCTGTCCTTCTCGTTGTATGAACGCGGCAAGGAAGTCCTGCAAGACTATGGGCTTGTCCGCTTCGTCAACATCGAGCAGAAGGGTGGCGGCAATTACCTGCCGGAAAACAACAGCTGGGCCAAGCAAACGATCGCGCACAATACGGTGACGCTAGATGAGTCTTCGCACTTCGAGGGCAAGTACGAGATTGGTAGCCAGCATGCATCGGTGTTGTCGTTTTTCGACGCGACAGATCCCAACGTGCAGGTTGTCAGTGCGGTAGAGACCCATGCCTATGCCGGTACCACGATGCATCGAACGATGGCGATGATTCAAAACCTACGGTTCGAGCGCCCGTATATTCTCGACATTTTCCGTCTGGTGGCGGATGCGCCTCATCAATATGATTTACCGTACTGGTTCATGGGCCAGCACCTTGAAGCGAACTTCGACTTGAAGGCGCCGGCTTCACCAACCGTGATGGGCGACGCCAATGGTTATCAGCATTTGTATTTAGAAGCGGCGGGTAGTCCGGTTGAAGATAATGCAAAATTCCAGTGGTTTTCCGGTGATACCTTCTACACATTGACTTCGTCGGTCATGGAAGGCGATGAATATTTGTTCGCCAGACTTGGTGCCAACGATCCTGATTTCAATCTGCGCCGTGACGCCGGCATGGTGATTCGTCGCCAAGCGGATGCGGGTACCGTGTTCGCTACCGCGATTGAAACGCATGGCAGCTACAGTCCCGTTTCCGAACTCACCGTCGATCCACGCGGGAACCTGAAGCGCCTTCAGGTTATTCATGATGACGAAAAATTCACAGCGGTCTTGTTGACTGATCTTGAAGACAACGACAGCGTATTTGTCGTGGCTAATGCGAATACAGCAACAACGAAAAGGCATCGACTGCGCGTCGATGGCCATTCTTTTACATGGCGTGGACCTTTTTACTACGCCGAACTGAACTAACAACTAAAGAAGGATAATGACAATGAAAAACCTCGATGGGAAAGTCGCAATCGTAACCGGTGGCGCTAGAGATATTGGACGCGCTGTATCGGAAAAACTGGCTGCCGAAGGCGCCAAGGTCGTCGTCAACTATTTTAGCAACTCGACGTTTGCTGAAGAAACGGTAGCGGCGATTAAGTCAGCTGGCGGAACGGCGATCGCGGTTGCCGGTGATATGACCGTCAAAAAAGATGTCGACGCACTGGTTGCCAAGACACGCGAGACTTACGGTGATTCCATTGATGTCTTGGTGAACGTGGTCGGTGGCTTGATCGCGCGTAAATCATTGTCCGAAATGGACGATGAGTTCTTCGATACCTTGATGCGATTGAATGTCACGAGCACGTTCCTGACCACGCATGCGGTAGCGCCTCACATGGAATCAGGCGCGACGATCGTTAACTTTGCATCGCAAGCCGGTCGCGATGGCGGTGGTCCGGGTGCGGCTGCTTATGCGACATCAAAAGGCGCAGTGATGACCTTCACACGAGCGATGGCGAAAGAGCTGGGTCCGAAAGGCGTTCGCGTTAACTGCGTGTGCCCGGGTATGATCAGCACAACGTTCCACGACACTTTCACGAAAGACGAAGTTCGTAAGAACGTTGCTGGCGCGACACCATTACGTCGTGAAGGCACAGCGCCTGAAGTGGCGGATCTGGTCTCCTATCTTGCTTCACCGCAGTCAAGTTTTGTGACGGGTGCAAGCATTGATATCAATGGCGGTCTGTTCTTCTCTTAAGTTTTTCGGGTAGCGCGCTCATGGCCAAAATTAGTGTTTTCGGCGAGCCGCTCCTCGAGCTGGCATCGGCAGCTTCCGGCAGTGTGCTGGGAGCTGCCAAGCTCGGTGTCGCGGGCGATACACTCAACACGTCTGTTTATCTGGCGCGTTTGGGTCATGACGTCAGCTTCGTCACAGCGTTAGGCACCGATGCCTATTCGGATGCCATTATTGGGCGGCTTCAGGAAGAGGGCGTCGCTACCGAAAATATTGCCCGGCATCCATCGCGTGTGCCGGGACTCTATGCGATTCGAACCGATGCCGAGGGTGAGCGTTACTTTACCTACTGGCGTGACCAGTCGGCGGCGCGCGACTTCTTTTCACTAGACGATGCGACATCCAAGATGAGTTCGGCTCTGGATAGTGATCTGTTCTATTTCAGCGGTATCTCATTGGCGATCTTGTCGCCCGAGCGTCGCGAAGAATTATTGGGTGTGGCACAGGCTTGTGCCAATCGGGGTACGCAGGTCGCATTCGACGGCAACTATCGTCCCTACGGTTGGCAGTCGGTCGAAGAGGCCAGAACCTGCCTGAATGCTGTGGGGCGTATTGCATCAGTGGTGTTGCCAACGAGCGAGGATGATGATTGTTTGTTCGGGCAGGCAAGCCCTGCTGAACATGCGGCGCGATGGCGTTCTTTGGGTGCTAGTACGGTCGTCGTGAAGCATGGGCCAGACGGTGCATACGTCCTGAATCAGTCTGATGCTTTGGAGCACGTTAACGTCGATGCCGTTATTCAACCGATCGACACCACCGGTGCAGGCGACAGTTTTAATGCGGCTTTTTTGGCTGCGTTTTTAGCAGGCCAATCGGCGACACAATCAGCTAAGCTTGGCAACCAGTTGGCTGCTAAAGTGATCCAATGTCGCGGCGCACTAATCCCGTTATCGGAAATGCCCTAGCTAGAGGGTTAGCCGGACCCATGCAGGCAAAACGTCCCGTTTGTATCGGGTCGTTTCGAATCGTCTTGCTGCTGTTGTTTTGGTTACTGCCGCACGGAGCTACCGCTCACCCGGAAGATGAATTTTGTATGCCCGGTGAGAGCGGGCTTGACCCTGCCTTGTGTGAGCAATTGGCCGCACTGGATAGCGCGGATGGCAAGACAGCAAGGTTGGTCACGCCGATTCTCGACGACAGCGGAAACGCCCGTGGCGCATTATCGACTTTTATGCTCTATGTATCGATAGGCGTTAATCATATTCTTCCTGGCGGACTTGACCATATTCTCTTCGTGCTTGCGTTGGTCCTTGCGCGCACAAAGCTTAAGCCGCTTGTTGTGCAGGTCTCTGCCTTCACATTGGCCCATACCGTCACGCTGGGTCTGGCAGCGACGGGTGTATTATCACCACCCGCAAGTGTGGTCGAACCGCTCATTGCAGCGAGTATTGCCTTTGTGGCGATTGAGAATCTGTTCGTCAAAGATGCGCCCCGTTGGCGACCGCTAATCGTGTTCTTGTTCGGACTGTTGCACGGTCTTGGATTTGCCGGTTTCTTTGGCGAGCTAGGTTTGCCTTCCGGCCAATTCTGGAGCGCGCTGTTCGGTTTTAACGTCGGCGTGGAACTGGGACAGTTCGCCGTCATTGCCGTCGCTATGGCCATATTGATGGCGGGGCGTCGCTGGGCCGGGTCGCAAGTCGTTGCGGAGGAGTATCGTACCTGGGTTGTGCTGCCGGGGTCGGCAGCGATAGGCGCGATCGGGCTCTGGTGGGCGATCGAGCGGTCGTTACTTGCTTAGTGCAACGACCGCTCGTTTCAAACCGCGTTACTCGTCGCCAGCGTCCGGATCAAATCCGCGCCCAATCAGCAGCGGTTCGATGCTGGGATCTGCGCCGCGGAAATTGCGGTAGAGTTCGTCTGCTTCTCGCAGCCCGCCCGCTTCGTAAACCCATTTCTTGAGGCGTGCTGCCACTTCCGGGTTGAAGATATCTTCGGTTTCCTTGAAGGCGTTGAAACCATCGGAATCCAGAATTTCTGACCAAAGGTAAGCGTAGTAGCCTGCCGAATATCCACCTGCAAAAATGTGGCTGAAGTACTGGGTTCTATAACGCGGTTCAATCTCATCGATGAGTCCATACTCGTCGAGAATCTTTTCTTCAAATGCCGTGGCATCGGTGATTGCTGCCGCTTCCTCTGCGGACAGCATGTGCCAGCGCAGATCCAACAAAGATGCCGCAACATATTCAGTGGTACGGAAGCCCTCATTGTGATTGGATGCCGCGAGCATACGCTCGACCAAGGCTTCCGGAATCACTTCACCGGTCTCATGATGCTTGGCATAAATTTCCAGCATGGTTGGCTGCGCCGTCCAGTGCTCGAGAATCTGCGCGGGGAACTCGGTGTAATCGCGCGGACCATCGACGCCGGAAAAGGTCGGGTAGTCGATCTTTGTCATGATGCCATGGAGGCCATGACCAAACTCATGGAACAAGGTTGAGACTTCGCCGAAACGCAACAGCGTAGGTTCACCGTCCGCAGGTTTGGTCAGATTCATATTATTCGAGACGATCGGTCTTATCGTTTCGCCATTGATGTTGGAGGCCTGGCGGAAACTGTTCATCCAGGCACCGCCGCGTTTTGAGTCACGCGCATACATATCGAACATGAAAACGCCGAGATTGGTACCGTCGGCCTCGGACACTTCGAAAGCGGTGACGACGTCGTTCCAGACCGGTACGTCGAGACGTTTGAACGTGACGCCGAACAAGCGATTGGCCATCGTGAAAGCGCCCTCGCGCACAGCATCTAACTCAAAATACGGCTTCAATGCAGCCTCATCGAGATCGAAACGTTGTTTGCGAAGTATTTCGGCATAGTGCCACCAATCGTGACCGGCGAATTTGAACTCATCACCAATCAACGCTTGCATGTCCGCGCGCTCTTGCTTGGCTTGCGCGAGCCCCGGCTTCCAGACGCGCAGCAGGAAGTCTTCGGCACCTTGCGGTGTACGCGCCATATTGTACTCGAGTACGTAGTGGGCATGGGACGGGTAGCCGAGTAGTTCGGCGCGCTCAGCGCGCAGCTGTGCGACACGAATCGCGAGGGGGCCGTTGTCGACAGCGTCAGTGGTGGCACGCAAACGATAGCCGTCAAAAACGCTGGCGCGTAGATCTCGGTTCTTGGATTCGGTCATCACTGTTTCGTAAACCGAACGGTCCAGCGTGATCACCCAGGCATTTTTCTCGGCATCCCAAATCGATGCTTTGAATGATTTGGACAAGCCAGCGGTGTCGTCTTCATCGGTTAGCTCAAGCTTAAAAGCTTTGGTGGAGGTCAATAGGTTCTGACCGAACTGTGTGGTCAGTCCGGATAGTTCTTCATTGATCGCCGCCACCTTGTTTTTGGTGTCCGGTTCCAGCGCGGCACCCGCGCGCACAAAGGATCGATGGACCAACTCGAGCAGGCGTGCCTCTTGTTCGCCGAGATCGAGACCGTCGCGTTGGTCATAGACCGCTTTGACGCGTTTCCACAGTCGATCGTCCAGCACGATCTTGTCGGATTCACGTGTCCACAAGGGATAGATAATGCTCTGAAGTTCGCGTTTTCTCGCATTCAGTTCGGTACCGGCCAACGGTCCGAAGACAAGACCGACCTTGAGTGAAAGCTCGCCAGATTGTTCGAGCGCGAGAATCGTGTTCTCAAAGGTCGGCGCATCCGGGTTCTCAACAATGGCAGCGACTTCCGCGCGTTGCTCTAGCAGTCCCTTTTTAAAGGCTGGCAGAAAGTGCTCATCGTCTATGCGGTCAAATGGCGGCGTCGCAAGAGGCGTGTCCCAGTCCTCAAGGAACGGGTTACCTTCAAGCTCCGCGTCGGTGACCATGAGGTCATCCGCCGTCGAAGCGGATTGTGGCTTCGCGATATTCTCGGTTTGCGGTTGATCTTTCCCGCAACCAATCAGGGTGAGCATCAGTAGTAATGGGATTAGTCTAGTTATTGAGTGCATATCTCTATCCTGTAAAAAGGCGAAGCTTGCAGCAGCCTTGGCGGTTTCTGGTAAATCTGGCAGCGTTTGATTGTCTCAAAGTCACATATGGAAATCCCATTGCAACCCGACCGCGTATCATGGTTCTACTTGCTTGGCTTCGTGAAGGCGGTAGACCACGCCGGTTCCCCGTTCAATGGTTTCAAAGCGTCCTTCAACCACGATGGCTTCCCATGAGATATCGACGCCACCGGGCGCCAGCACTTCGACGGTGCCGGCAGGACCACCTGGAATATCGAAATAGCAATGGGGAGGACTTGAGGTCAGCAGAAACCAGCGTTGGGATTCCTCGGCTTCCAGCGGTGTCATGAAACCGGCAATGCGCACCGTTTCTCCTGCTTGTGCCGAGACCGACTCGGGGAACTGTGCGGCCACCTCCACGTCATCAAAGGTGACGCGGGCTTGCATTAAATCCTGCCATGGTATGCCGCCATCGAGTGTCGGCAATGCCGGGTAGGCAACGGCTTCGAAACTCAGTACGTTAAGGACGATTTCAGTCCTCGCGTCACCGACCTGCACTGTCAACACATCGGTACCCATCTTATTCGCGAGAACGACGAGCTCGATGATGCCGTATCCATCGCTGGTCGATAGGAGCCCGCCGGATGTGTCGATAAGGCGACTGTTACCGTCTATCGATGTTTTTGCTGTTGCGCCGGTGATCGGCGCGCCTTCCGGCGTTTGCACGCGGATGCCCAGAAACGCATTGTCTTGCTCAATGACATCAATGACAAGGCGACCTTGCGGATCGGAGTAACTGCCTTGGGCGAGCGGCGTCAAGACGATTTCTTTTGCTTTTGAAAATGGCACCGCCTCGGACTCTTTTGGCCAGATCGGGCTTTGTTCTGCAGGGGCCTCTATTGATAACTCTTCGTCAGTCAGACCGCCATTGGCTGTTTGGTCTTGCGCCGATACGGTGACGCATAGGCTTAGCAAACTTACTAAGAGGAATGGTAAGAATCTTGAGTGTGACATCATGGAGCCTCTGCGAGCGTCTTGGCGACATCAGTTCGATACGCTTGAATCGCCGGAATCGCAGCGGCCATAACGCCGACAGCGATGAGCCCAAAGATTAGCGCCGTCTCGGTGCGAAGCCAAATCCACCCGGTAAAAGATAATCCCCGGGTGCCCTGAAGCCAACTGCCTAATGACTCGACAATGACATGTCCCGCCACGAAACCCAAGGCAACGCCAAGCGCAGTCAGCAGTAACCCTTCGAGCAGCAGCGCAAAAAACAATTCCCAGCGGGTCGCGCCGAGACAACGAAGCATCGCAATGTCGCTGCGTCTGGATCGAAGCGATCCATACAACGCGGCAAAAATAGATAACGCCGCGGACAGGATCAAGATCCATGCGAAGGCGCGCAGTCCGTCGAGTCCTACGCCGACCATTTTCAAGACGCGGGCCACTTCCATCGCAGGCGCCGCCGCGAGCAGATTGCTGCTGGTGTTGATTTGTCGAGGCATGGTTGCTGCCGACATTGGGGAAACATAGCGAAGCAAAAAAGCCGTGACCTCATGCGCGTCATGTTCGTGGTCGTCATGTGCCCCATGATCTTCATCACCATGCAGCAGCCAAACGCTTTCTAGTGACGTAAGCACCAGGCGGTCAATGACGGTGCCGGTCGGTGCAAGCACGCCCGTGACGAGATAAGGGGTTCGGTCATGCGCATGGCCGCCGTCAGAAAATCCATGCGCGCCGTCGAATTCTGTGCCAACTTCAAGTCCGGATGCTTTGGCCGCGCTTGCGCCGACGACGGCCTCCATGGGTTGCGCCCACCATTGTCCGGTGTCGAGCTCTGCATCGTATAGGTCACCGTAATCACGAGTCGTACCAACGATACGAAAGCCACGATAACTATCGCCCAGTGAAACCGGGATGGCCTGTGCGATGCGCCGGTCTTCGACCCAGCGTTCGGCATCGCCGAGCACGATGTTTCCTGGCGGCGCATCTGCGTGGTAGACCGTAGCTAGCACGAGTTGCACGGGACTTCCTTTGGCACCAATGACCAAATCGATACCACGGGCATCGCGCGACATAGTGTCAGACAGCTGTGCACCCGCGAGCAGTAAAATCACAATGCTCGCCGTGCCGAGTGCCATCAACAGCACATTGACGCCGGCAGTGAGCGGCGACAGCTTTAGATTCGCCAATGCAAATTTGATCCAACTCACGTCGTGCTTCCAAAATCAAAATCCGCATCTAGCACGCCACGAATGCGTTGATCGTGAGTGACGACCACCAGCGCTGCATCAGTTTCTGCAACCAGACTACGCAGCAGTTCAATCGCTTCCGCAGCATTGCGGTCATCCAACGCCGATGTTGGTTCATCGGCCAAGACGATGGGCGGTCGGTGTATTAGGGCGCGCGCTATGGCAGCACGTTGAGCTTGGCCCTGACTCAGCATCGAGGGTTTATGGTCTGTAACATCGAGGATGTCGAGTTTCCGAAGTAAGTCGATCATGCCTGCCGAGGTCGGTGGTTTTCGGGACAGCCGGCCGGCCAGCAGCAAATTTTCACGGACCGTGAGCGCACGAATCAGGTGAAACTTCTGTAACACCAGACCCAGCGTGCTGCCCCGGAACCGGTCCAGTTGTGCACCATTGAGAGTCGCCAGTGATTGTCCGAGTATTGTAATGTCGCCAGATTGAGGCGTTAGCAGTCCGGCGACTAGATGAAGAAAGCTGGTCTTGCCACAGCCTGATGGACCAATCACGCTGACGCTCTTGCCTTTTTCAAGCGTAAATTTGTCGATGTCCACGGTGAGCGAACCGTCGTATCCGAACTTCAGTGCGCTGACTTCGATTGCGTTCATCAGTTTGGTGGGCGCTTAGCCGATTTGTAAGTTGCTCTACGATGCGATACGTCCCGATGTCGCGCTCTCCATAGATGTGCGGAGGCTAGCAGGACCGAGCCCGCAACGGTCATGCTTTGTTCGTACGCGGCGAACTTTGGGACGAAAGCAGCGGCCAATAGCAAGATTAGGCCGGACGCCATCACCACCATGAACCATTGCCAACCGGACCGGGCACGTTCGGCAAACAGGACGAACAGACTTGCCGGCGCGGCAATCAATACCAGTATTTTGTGCACGGTTTCGTTTTCGGCGAATGGAATAGCTAGCGATAGTGATGACACCAGGATTGGCAGTGCGAGACAATGCAGCAAGCACAGGAATGCGATGGTCGCTGCGTATATGTCGATCACGTTACCATCGCTGGCACGCACCAATGCCTCAGTTTTAGCTTTCATAATCAATCACTAATAGGTATTCGCGTGGTCGGCGGGCGCCAAATGCTATGCGCCGGAAGGGGAAGCCGATATTGTTATACTATAACATTAATCGAAGTAGTCCAACGAGTACGAGGTACGCAGAATGTCCAGCGCTGAATGTCGGAATCAATTTTCATGGCGACGGCTTGAAGGCCTACTGAACGCCTTCCTCGTTTGCATGCTCGTTCTTGTCACAGGTTGTGCGTCAACGCCGGAAACGCAGCCACCACAAATATCGGTGCAAACGACCGAAGCTTTCAGTGACGTTGATGCGGCGGTGGCCAAGGCCACTTCAACGTTTACAGCATCGCGTGTGTTGGTCGTTCTGGATATCGACAACACTTTGTTGACGAGCCAAACCGACCTAGGCGGCGATATCTGGTATCAGTGGCAAACGGATCGACTGCGGCAACGGCCAGCCGCTGATCAGAAAGTGAAGTGTCTTTTCGAGGACGCCATCGGATTGTTATATGAGCTAGCGCCGATGCAGCTAACAGATCTGGCATTGCCAGATTTGATAAAGCGTTGGCAGGATCAAGGCAATACCGTATTTGCGTTGACGTCGCGCTCGCCTCGCTATCGTACAGCGACTGAGCGTGAACTCGCCAGAGCCGGTATCGATTTAACACGTGCCTCGCTGACTGACGGAAATGGGCAGGCGCCGTTGTATCGTGAAAAAGCGGCGCGGGAATGGAGTTATATGCAGGGCATCATGATGACGACCGGTATGAACAAAGGCGAGATGTTATCCATGTTGCTGCAAAGAACCGGTGTAGATTTCGATGCCGTCATTTTTGTCGACGACACCCGTAAGCATATTGATCACCTATCCGAGACGTTCGAAGATGCCGGACCAAAGGCGCTGTCGCTGTTTCATTTCACCAAAGTGGAAGCAGATCGCGAGCGTCGGCAAGGAGAGGTCCTAACATCGATGCAAGCAGAGGGCTTGGCACGCGACTGGCAAACGTTGAATGAAACCCTTTTGGCGTTGTTTCCCGGGCGATCGACAACTGACGGATGTCTTGGCCAATAAAGTGTTGTCAGTCTTGTTGCAGAGCGGATCTAATCGCAGCTGGCCACCCAGGTTTCCGGGTCCGTTTCGCAGCGAAGTCGTGAGACACACTCAGTCATCGCACCGCCAACGAACTTCACCACCATTTCCTGATCCACGATAGGGTCGAGCATTTTGTAGGTGCCGGCTTTGATGATCGTTGCACCACCCGGTGCGCTCAACTTGTTGATACGCGAGTACATGCCGCCGGCCGGACCTTCGGGGACGTAAAAATAGTTTTGAATGAAGTTTTCGACATGCGCTTGCGGGGCACCTTCAACGATGCCCCAATCGCTGGGACATTGACCGGGGTACGCGGAAAAATCCGGTAGCGCGTCTTTTGTGTCGGTAGCTCGCTCAGGGCTTGATCCTGCTTCACTAACCCAAAGTGCCAGCGCCATTACCATTAAAATGATCATCGGTGATTTCATTCGTCGGTACCTATACTTCGTTGTCGTCAAATGGGATTGTAGCATCTTGCAAAAATCCGCCCCTCACCCGTCCATGTGTGGTGGCACCAATCTAATGACAGGATCTTGCGGTCGCCAATGAAACCTTGATGCTTCGCCAGCAATGGCTATTTCAGATTAGCTAATCGCCTTTCTGCATCTCGCGATCGTGGCGTGGACTGCGGACGCAAAGCGATGTATGCGCCATAACTTTCGTGCGCTGACGGTATGTTCAGTGCTTCTTCAACACGACCTGTCCAATACGGTAGCTCTGCGAGCCATCGGTAGGTGGGAATCTCATTTAAGAAGATCGATGCGGCTTCGCCTTGACGCGCACGAAGCGTAGCAAATTCATCGAGTGCTTCCGGGTGGTTACCTGCTTTCAGATAAGCGATACCCAATTGATAGCGAATGAACCATAAATCTGCGGTATCGAGCGCGTCGCGCATTGCGATGATGGCCTGGGTTTCAGCGCCTTCTTTGGCCAGAATCATGCCTTGCAACATTTGACGGTAGGCACGGCTATCGGTGTTCGCCGTCGTCGCCAAAGCGTTCACGAGGTTCGCGGCGGTCGTCAGGTCATCATTCTCAACGTAGATGAGTGCCGCCGAAATTCTGACCATGTCCGCGTCGGATAGTATCAATGCGCGCTCAACTGCCGCAGTGACGGCCGCTGAGTCGGCCTGCTCGGCGTAAGATTGCGCGAGCGCGAGATGTTTTAGTGCAACCATTTGATGATTGTCTTCAGTGGTTTCGAGGTTCGATTTTAGTCTTTCTTGAGCACGATCAAATTTGCCCTGAAACAGATCAAGATCCGCGAGCCCGAGTATTGCGAGCGACGCGAAGTGACCAGTTTTGCTAATGCCTGCCATTTGCTGATAATTCTCACGCGCTTTTTCCGGGTCGCCTGCGAACATCGCCGCCATGGCCATCGGTAGATAAGCTATAGCTTGTTCCGAGTTAGCCTCTAGAACTAACGTCGCACCCGCGACCGCGGTTTCCCAATCGCCGGCATACATCGCATACAATGCCGAGTTCATTCGAGCCTCTGAATCGGACGCATACGTTTGCAGGAAGCGCTGTGTTTGCAGCGACGCCTTTTCGAAATCACGTTGATTCACCGATAGCAATGCACTGTGTTTAAGCGCATTGATCTCGCCGGGATATTGATCGAAGAGGGTGTCAAATACCGCCTGCGCTTTTTGGTCATCCCGCGCTGCTGAGGTGTAGTAACGACCTTGCGCTTTCAGCCATTCCCGTTGGGTCAATGTATCGGACAGTGTTTTTGCTTCTGTCCAATGGTCGCGGGCTTGCTGCGTCTTACCGACAGCGAATTCAGTTGACGCCAGTTCGGCGATCGCGAGCCCGAATCGCGAGTCCAGTCTGATTGCTTTCGCATAGTGTTGTTCAGCGCTTTCGAGATCGCCAGCGATAAACTGTTGTCTGCCTTCGGCATAGGCTTTTGCCGCGGCTAGTGATTGTGTCGAGAATTCGGCTGTATGCACACCATCGGTATCGCCGCTAACATCACCACCGAGCGCTTTCTTGACGTCCGACGCGAGCAGACCAATGGCTCCAATGACTTCGTCCTGTGAATTAGCCTGACGGTTGACTGAAAACACAGCATCGTCTTCGGCCGCATTGAAAGCATCCAGCGTTAGATCAAAATCGCTAGCCGTCGAGTTGATAGACCCTACTAACAACCAATCCACCGCCTGTTGCTGAATGAGTTGCGTTGCCAGCCCCGTATCGAGGCGATCATCGGGCAATGCAGATTGTGCTGCGAATCGTGTTGCTTGGGTGCGGTCATAGGCGGTGATGTGTGTTGCGGATTCTAATCCCGTCACCAGTGCCATCTGCAGCACGTTATCGAATGTTGAGTCACCGGTAGCGTTGTTGAAGTCCGCGACAATGATGGAGGTAAGTTCGGCGGTTTCTGTTGCAGGTGTGCTGCGCAAAAAGTTCAGCGACAGTGAAATGATGAGTGCCAGCCCTAGAACGCCAATAATGACAAAATCAGATTTACGAGCTGCTAGTGAGGGCGCGACGTTGCCGGATTCGTCTGCTTGAAGATGGATGCCATCCTTGTCCGCATCGAAAAACCAGGCCAGCAGAAGCATGACCGGAAAACCGGCGACAGCGATGATGATGGCACCGCGGAAGAGCCATTCGGGCGCACCGAACGTCGGTAGCACCACACTGCCAACTTCTATCAGCATCCAGCAGATGCCGACATAAAGTCCCGCCGTGCGGAAGACTTCGCGGCGACGGAGTTCTCTGATGAGTTTGTTCATTGACGGTCTTGGAAGATGGTCCTTTTCGGGCTCAGTCTAGCATGTGCCAAGGCCAAGCCTCACGCCGGCGAAAGGGGGTCGAACCACATATCTATCCGAATGTGGTTCGACCCTTTTCGCTTGCCTAATCGGCTAGGGATCAGGCGTCAATGGTGTCGTGATGAACGGCGTCGTCGGGCCCGTGATACAAGTGGTCTGGCCATTCATTGCTAGTGAATCCAGATCGATTGGACGCGAGAAGGTCAGCAGCTCGAAGCCCACACCATCAGCTAATGCCGTTCCGCCCAAGAAAACTTCGAAACCGACATTATTAATCGGGTTCGAGAACGGGCTGGTAAAGGTTTCACTTGCTATCGCCGGGCCGCCCTGCTCATCAAAGATTTCCAACGTAAACGATTCGCCAGGGGCGATCAGATCATTGAAAGAAAACTGTTGACGCAAGCAGTCATAGGGACCGTCTGGCGTGACACTCGTGAAGTCAATGTCTGCACGCCAAACCGTGCCCGGTGTTGGTCCGCCAGGTGGTTCAATAGCAACGTGGTCAAAAAAGACGCCATCGCTGAATGAGCCGCTAACCTGACGTACGGAGACCGACGTAATGCT
>JBGCGB010000037.1:0-12006 GCA_045110335.1 Woeseiaceae bacterium | reverse complement strand
ATCTGCATTTGTCGTCACTCCGGTTAGTTCGATGAATGACGCCAGTCTATCGACAACCAACTATTGCGTAAATTGATATAAATAAAACTTTATGTTGCAGAAAATGCAATAATAAACCATGGACCAACGCACGACCTTCCTGTTCTTGACGCTATGCGAAACACTCCACTTCGGACGTGCCGCAGACACCTGCAACATGAGTACATCAACGCTCAGCCGGTCGATTCGACAGCTTGAAGACACCATCGGCGCGGTGCTGTTCAAGCGTGACAACCGGAGCGTCTCTTTGACACGTGAAGGTGAATTGCTACGCCAGTATGCCCGGCGCTCCATGGCGCTCTGGAGTGATTTCAGTAATCAATTGCTCGCCGAGAAACGGGAACTGACCGGCGCGGTGACGTTGTACGGATCGGTCACCGCCAGTTACAGCTTTCTGTTCGATTTGCTTGCCCAGACACACGAACGCCATCCCGGTATTCGCATCACGCTGCAAACCGGCGACCCGGAGCAAGCCCTACCTCGGGTTCAGTCAGGTGAAGCAGATATTGCCATTGGCGCCAAACCGGCGATGATGCCATCGGCCATCCGCTTTCAGAAAATCGCAACAACACCATTAGTGGCGATCTGTGCCAACCAGGCGTATGAACTAGCCTCGCTGGCTGATCGTGTGGATGATGCCGAACGCTGGAACGACACACCCATCATCTTGCCCGAACGCGGTGTTGCGCGAGAACACATTCTAAAGTGGTTTCGACAGCATAAAGTCACACCGAAAATTTCGGCCGAAGTGGCGGGTAACGAAGCCATCGTGAGTATGGTCAGTCTCGGCAGCGGACTGGGGATCGTGCCGCAGATCGTATTGGACAATAGTCCATTGCGGGACCGCGTCTCTGTGCTGACAACACCCACGTCGTTTGAAGCGCTAGAAGTCGGTCTCTTTGTGCTGGACAAGAACCGAAAAGACCGGCTGATCAACGCCGTTTGGCATGCGCCGGACACGATGAACCTAACCTAAAGCATACGATTCAATACAGTTTTTGATCCCCAGCCGCATGCACGCCAATGCCCTCTGCCAAGACAGTTTCATAATGATCCTGAAGCGTCGTCTCGCCAGTCGATGGTGTGGCATCGCCGTCATAACAGTTGGCGTCTTCATCCCAAGTCAACATCGACTCGGTCGCATAGTAATGACCAATTCTTGCGAACTCGGCTTTTACAGCCATCTTGCGACTGAACCAGCCGAGTGGTGTCAGCAATGCAGCAACCCAATGCAGAAAGCTGGAAGGCACTCGCCGAAATTGTTCAGGCTTTCCTGTCAAACGAAACAACAGCTCACCTTGTTCTCTGGGTGTGATGGGATCTCCTGGTCCACCGATAGGCAATATCCTGTTTCGGGCATCAGGATTCGTCAGACAATCCACCATGAAGTTTGCAAGGTCAGACTCACTGATCGGCTTGCAGGCTGTTAGCTGACCATCACCAAATACCAGGAACGGCTTATCTGCCAGTACGCGCTTGATCTGTCCCGATAACGACCGAAAATATGCCGTTGGACGCACAATCGAATAGTCCAATCCGGAGGTCGCGAGCGATTCCTCGAATGCAAGTTTGGCATGCTGAAAAGCCAACCGAGGACGTTGGACACATATCGCGGACAACAATACGAAATGCTTGGCATCCACAGTCTTGGCCAATGATAATAAATGCTGGTTAGCGTCATGATCGACCAGCCAAGCATCATCAGACGCGCCGGTTCTGGAAGCAATGCAGGACACAACGGCATCGAAATGACAGCCTGCCAGGCTTTGTATCAATGCGTCGGCATCAGTGAGGTCGGTCACAACCGTTTCAATATCTGACGGTACTTCAGCCTCACTTCGTAACACGGCAGTGACCGCATAGCCTGCTTCGACCAGCTGTGCTGCAACGGCACGTCCGATATAGCCAGTGGCACCGGCTAACAAAACGGTTTTGGGTTGTGGTCGAGTATCTGCCGACAAAAAGAGGCGCCTATCTCGTTTAACGAATTGATGCAGGCGTGGCACATGCCACGCCTGCATCATCATACGATATCAGCGGCTTCCGCGGGTCGCTGGCAAACGTTAAAAGCGTTTACAACAAGCCCGGCGGTTAAGGACAGTCGCCTATGGCAACGTGTAACGGAAGATGGTGAAGAACAGGATGGCGAGGAAAGCGCCAGCAGGAATCGTCACGATCCACGATACGAAAATTCGTCGAACCACGCCAAGATCGATCGCATCAATACCCCGCGCCAGGCCAACACCCAGCACAGCGCCGACCAACGTATGCGTCGTCGAGATCGGAATACCGGTACCGGAAGCAATCACAATGGTTGTTGCCGCAGCGAGCTCGGCGGCGAAACCCCGACTCGGCGTCAATTGCGTGATCTTGTGGCCAACCGTCGCAATAACGCGCGCACCATAAGTGGCCAAGCCGATGACGATACCAACGCCGCCCAACAGCAGTACCCAAATCGGTGTCGCTGACTTCGCCGCAACGACACCGCTTTGAGCAACGGCGATAACAGCAGCCAATGGTCCGATGGCATTGGCAACGTCATTGGAACCGTGTGCGAAAGCCATACCGCAAGCCGTCACGACCATTAAGACTGCAAACACACGCTCGACCGTATGGAAATGCTGCTTCTTGTCCGCTTTGGGATCAGGCTTGATGCGCCGGATATAAAATGCGCCAACCACCGCGATACCCAGAGCAATCAAAACGGCGGTGATGTAGCTCTGTTGAATGCTCATCGTAAGACCGATGTGCTTCAGCCCTTTCAAAATCGTCACGAGTGTCATCGTGAACGCTGCCAGGAAGATGTAAACCGGTACATAACGGCGTGCTTTCTCAAGCGGATTTTCCTGGCTCAGGATAAGCGCAACGACACTGTTATAGATCAGGAAGGCGATGACTCCGGCAACCAGCGGCGAAACCACCCAGCTGCTGACGATGCCGCCGACTTTGCCCCATTGCACAGCCTCAACGCCGATGCCGACTGCCGCGAAACCTACGATAGCGCCGACGATGGAATGTGTCGTCGAAACCGGCCAACCGTTCTTGGAGGCGATCAGCAACCACGTGCCCGCAGCCAGCAGCGCCGCAAGCATGCCGTAAATCAGTAACTCTGGCGAGTCACTCAGCAGATCGGTCTCAACAATCCCTTTACGAATCGTCGAAGTCACCTCACCGCCGGCAAGTACCGCACCGAGGAACTCGAAAATCGCCGCAACCACGATTGCTTGCTTGATTGTCAGTGCTTTCGAGCCCACCGAAGTGGCCATGGCGTTCGCCACGTCATTCGCACCGATTCCCCATGCCATAAAAATGCCGAATAATGCGGCGAGGCCTATATAGACTAGTTCTGCTTCCATCGGGTGTAGTTTCCGGTTTTTTTTAGTGAGCCAACAACAGCTCGAGACGTCGTCCGACGCGCTCAGCCATATCAGCGATTTCACCGATCTTGCCAATGGTTCTATACAAGAACATGACGTCAATCGGGTTGTGTTGATCTTCTATCGCATACAAGGCAGCTCTAACATCTGCCTCTTTGGCATCCGTATCAGTCTCAATGCGATCGAGTTTTTCAATCATGGATTCCAACAGCTCGGCTTCCGCACCACGAAACCCGGACGTGAATAGCTCATCGAGCTCACGCACGCTCTTACGAGCCTGCTTGGTCGCATCGACGCAGCGGGACACAAAATCCAGAAAAACCGGCTTCACCGAATCCGGAACTTCGAGTTTACGACCGATAACGATCCCCGAAACGTCTTTCGTGCGATTGGCAATCTTGTCTTGCACCAGTAGCAATTCGAGCAGATCTTCACGCGGAACCGGCATAAACAGGCTGCGCGGTAAATTCTTGCGAATACCTTTCTTGATGTCGTCGGCTTCGTTCTCGAGCCGCTCGATTTCCCGCCGTGACACAAGCGCTGCGTCCCAGTCATTATTGGTGACATGATCAAAGAACGGCCGCAACTCCCGGGCGCATTTGTGCACCAGATCGGCATGTTCTTCCAACGGCTTTACGGGCGAGGCGCCAAATACGCCAGCCATAAAATTAGACACGTCAATTCTCCCTAGATATTGATCAATCGCTCACTATATGCCCATGCGAAGATCGCGGCAAAGACTAGCACAACTCACCGCCAGCCAGGCGGCTAGAAATATGAAATTTTGATGACAAAATCTGTCACGGGAGGAATGGCCCCATCGGCGCCGTGATTTCCGGTGAGCGCGACTTCAGCCGAAACGCTGAAGCCGCGTCAATCTATCAATCAAGCGGCGATAAAACCGCTCAAACGATCCCGGATAATCGTTTCGGCTTCGTTCATGATGCGGTCAACCAAGTCCTGGCAGGTCGGAATATCGTGAATCAATCCCGCCACCATCCCGCATGACCAGGCACCCGCATCCATATCGCCTTCGGACATAATTCGGGGATAGACGCCGGCGACTTCCTCGATGATATCTTCGAACTTAAGTTTATCGCCCAGCGTTTTTTCTTTTTCCAGCAAGCGTTCAACCGCTTCATTGTTAAGCACGCGCTCGGTGTTACGCAGCGAGCGCATCACCAAGCGGGTATCCAGCTCGGACGCATCCACAATCGCTTGCTTAACGTTCTGATGAACCGGCGCCTCTTGCGTGGCGATAAAGCGCGTGCCCATGTTCATGCCAGCAGCACCCATCGCCAGTGAAGCGACCAAAGACCGGCCATCGGCCTGACCTCCGGATGAAACGAAGGGGATCTCTAACTCATCGGCCGCACGCGGCAGCAAGATCATGTTCGGAATATCGTCTTCCCCAGGATGCCCGCCACACTCGAAGCCATCGACCGATACCGCATCGCAACCGATGCTTTGCGCCTTCAACGCATGCCGCACAGATGTGCATTTATGGATAACCTTGATTCCTGCATCTTTTAGATAAGGCAGGACCGCTTCCGGATTACGACCAGCCGTTTCCACGACTTTGACGCCGCCTTCGATAATCGCTTTCACATAGGCCGGATAATCAGGTGGGTTCAGCGTTGGCAAGAACGTGAGATTGACGCCAAACGGCTTGTCCGTCATATCACGACATCGCGCAATCTCGTTGGCAAGCTCTCCAGCCGACTTCTGTGTGAGTCCGGTAATAATACCGAGCGCACCGGTATTCGAAACGGCTGCCGCCATCTCGGCGAATCCGACGTAATGCATGCCACCCTGAATAATAGGATGTTCGATATCAAACATTTCGGTAATGACCGTTTTCATATGGCGTCCCTTTTCGAAACCAGCTAAGTTGTCAGCTTCCGATTATCGCATGATCAGAACGCCTATGCGGCATTCAGCAATCGGTCGGACGGTATCTGCCGTCGCTTCTTTTCATCTATCAACACAATGGCAATCCATCCCATGGCAAGCAAATCACCCGCAGACTCAGCCGTCGAACACAATGTCTACAAAGTGTTCCCGAACGACCTCAATTCCAAGTACACCGTTTTTGGCGGGCTAGTCATGAGCCTTTGTGATCGCACCGCCTTGATCGTCGCCGAAAGACATAGCGGTCAAGCGTGTGTCACCGCTGCACTCGACAGCTTGGAGTTCCTGTCGGCTGCGCGTACCGGCGATACCTTAATTATTAAGGCCGCTGTCAATCGTGCATGGCGAACATCGATGGAAATTGGCGTGCGCGTCACCGCCGAGAACAGCCGTACGGGCGCGCTGCGTCATGTCGTCTCGGCGTATCTGACTTTTGTTGCTCTGGATGATGATGGAAAACCGGTCGCCGTGCCGTCTTTAGCGCCGGGCAACGACATCGAACAAAGACGCTATGACCAAGCCGAAGCGCGCCGCCATCAACGGCTGGCGAACAAGGCTAGCCGAAAAGGGGATTGAATCGAAAGGGATACATCGCAAAGCGATGCTACGACGAAAACTCCGGGTAACGGCGCAAACGCCGACTACTTTTTGGCATCCAGTGTCCAGCCTGTAAGCACCTGGCTTTTGCCGTAACGCAAGACACCATCGGTAATGTCACTGAAGCCACAGGATGCCAGAGACGCTTGCAACGCAGCGAAAGCGCGCTGATCCATTGCGGCTGACTTTAGATCCGCCATCCTCTCCTGGTAAGCGCGAACTTCCACACGCATTTTTTCGACAAACCGAAGTCGCTCCGTAATGGTCGCATCGGGCATACCCTCAAGTGCATGCAAGAAACTCGGTGCGACGCTTTGGATAAAGCCATTGGGCTCAGACTTCGACGCACGTGCCAAAAGACGCTTCTTGGTTGCTTCCAGTTTTTGCCGTGCCGCTTTGGTTTTTGCGACGGACGCCGTGCTCCGAATCACAGCCTCGACGCGTTCATCCAAACGCTCTTTACGCATCATATATTGCATCTGCGCAAGCCCTTCGTCCGTTTCTTTGAGCACCCCCGATGCAACATGATGCATGATGAGTGAGATCCGACCACCTGGCGCCAGCAAACGATAAGCCTCGGCGACGGCGGCTTCCGGCTCCGCATACTCAAAACCGAACTGGCTCACAATGGCGGATGCTGAACCGGCGGCTAAGCCTGTTGATTCAATATTGGTGTTTGAGAGAAAACGGATTGACGAAAGCAACGGTAATACCGATGGCCGCGACGCCAGATCTGAACTCGGTTGAATATCGGCATAGTCGATGCCAGTGATCGAGAAATCGCGGCCATGTTCTTGCGCGTAGTGCGCTGCTAGCAAGGCGACCGCACCATTGCCAGTAGCGAGGTCAATAATGTGACCGCCATCTTTAACATCGGCGAAACGTTCGTCCCAATAGGCTTGAATCTCGAGATCATAGTTCTCAGCAAACTGTTGTGAAAACGTCGTGATGACCGGCTGACGCCAGTATTTGCTCCAGTCTTCCGGGCTAAGTCTTACCGTTGATTTCGAGCGCATTGCGTGGTGCTCATTCTGCGGAGGGGAAGACCGTCATCATAGCAATTCTTGTGAGTCTCGCCAGACGTTCGGTATGTGTATGACAGAATCACCCGGATTAAGGCAACAGGGTTTCGACTAACCACTGCTTGTAAGCATTCAGACTTGTCCAATTGATCGCGCAGCGAACCGGTCGGCCTTGTGTCTCGGAAACGAGCGTGTAGCCATCGTCGGTAACGATAAGCGGCAGCTCCCGCATCTCGAACAGCTCCTCATGGGCGGCTAGATAAACAGCCACGGTATCAAACAGTGTGGTGCTGATCGCCGTCGTATCTTGGTTAGGATCAACAAACGGCGCACCCGGCAGCCAAATGCGATAGTTCTCCATCAACGCTTTCAACCACGGGTCATCGCTATTGTAGAGCCGTTTGTATAAATCGCCATCAAGCACCACTTCGCCACAGGTATCCAGCGGCGTAATCGTACATTCCCATGGCGCCGCAAAAACGGCTTGTAGTGATGCCGGGTCGACTCGGACATTGAATTCTGCAGCGGGTGTCGAGACGCCACGGTATCCTTTGTAAATTGATCCATACATCCCAACGAAGCGTGCATTGTTCGCGATCGATGGATCTCTTCTTAGCGCTTCAGCGATGTTGGGCACCGGACCCAAACACAACAACGTGACCGGCTCCGGGGAGGCATGAATGGTGTCGATGATCGCCTGCACACCGTCTTCAATGATCATGCCGGGATAGTCGGATAACTGGTAGTCGCCGATCCAGTCACTTTGCTGACCAGGCTTGTCTTCAGCACCCAACCCTAGGCCGACTGGCACATCGGTGCGATCCGTCAACGTTAGCAGCTTGGCCAGTAGGCGACCGCGATAGTGTGCATTGCCGTAGTCACCCACCGCGAGTTTCAAATCCAGTTCGGGGCTTCGTAACAACAGCAACAACGCCCAGGTGTCATCAATATCATCACCAATGTCCGTGTCCAGAATGACCGGCCGGGGAGTGACTCGATTGACCTTAGGCCACATCGTCAAGCAACTTGCTAACGAAAGCGCCGAGGCGCCGACGAACCCCCGACGGGTCAGGTCGTGGACTTTAACGCTCATGTTTCGTCGCTTTCATAGTCACCAGCAGTAGCTACCATCGGAGGATCTTAATGGTACAGGCTGAGCGGCCTTAAAGGCCAAACCCCGCCGCGTCTGCTCAATGGACAATGTCTCCGTACGCGCACGTAACGTCGCGAGCTTTGCTTCATACTGAGACTCAGCAATAAGATTGGTTCGCTCGCCGGGATCTTCACGAAGATCAAACAGTTGCTCATAGAGAACGTTGGCATCGCTAAAATCCAAATGAGATTCATCGTAAGGACAGCCGGATGGCTCGAGGTAACGAACGTATTTCCAATCTTGGGTTCTCACCGCCTCGATAAACGGATTGCCTTCAGCGACCGTCAAACTCTCCAGAAAAACCGCATCGCGTGGCGCTGCTCCTGCATTCAGGTCACGCCCTTCCATCGAGGCCGGCGGCTCAATATCCGCTAGCCCGAGTATCGTCGCCGGCACATCGATGCTCAACACGAGGTCGCTGTTTTCAAAGCCGCGTTTCGTGTCCCTCGGGTCATAAACCACGAGTGGAATATTCGTCACCAAGTCGTAAAGCAACCCCTTTCCACCTGTTCCATACTCGCCGTTCAGTAAACCATGATCACTGGAGAAAATGATAATTGTGTTGTCGTCGATACCCTCTGCCTCTAGCGCTGCAACCAATTCACCGACAACCCGATCGACACCGGTGACCGCCTGGTGATAACGGATCAAATGTTCCGGTTGCAAGTTCGGATCGTAGTTATACGCATACCATTTCTGACGTGCTTCATGATCAATCACGCCGTCGGGAATAAAGCGATACGGATCACGCCCCGTATCCGGTGAAATCTCAACGCCGATATCGCGATAAAGCTCGTCATAAACACGGTGGTTGCTCAACTTCGGGTTATCGTTAGCCGGATACCCCATCACGCGGCAAGCATAGTTATCACAGTCTTCCGCGGCGCCCTCGGGATACATCGATGAAACCAGTGAATTGTGCGGTGCTGAAAAACTGACCGACAAATTGAATGGAACGCCCTTATCGCGCTTTGCCAGAAACTCATCGATGGCCTCGCCCATGATTTCCGTCGTGATGTCATGCTCGGCATCTTGATAAATTGCCGTTGCCGGATTCTGTTTGAGGTCTTTCGGAAAGAATGGCAGCCAACCGTCATGCGCTTTCCAATAATCAAACTGCGCCGGGGCGCCACCGTCAAAGGTGTAGTACTGAACACCAAACTTGCCAATGAAGCCTGTGTGGTAGCCCGCCTCTCGCAACAGTGCCGGATAGGTTGCCTGCCATTGAGACTGGGAAACCTGATACGGCGAATTGAATCCGAGGCCGCTGGTACGCTCATATTGACCCGACAGAAAAGCGAATCGACTAGGTGCACAAATAGGTTCGACCGTGAAGGCATTCGTGTAACGCACGCCTTGTCGAGCCAGCTCATCAATGTTCGGTGTCTGTGAGAATGGATGGCCAGCAATAGACAACGAATCGGCACGTTGATCGTCAGTTAACAGAAAAATGATGTTGGGTCGCTCGTCCTTGACAGCAGGGGCCGCAGTTTCATGTTTCGCGATTTCCGGCTGGCAAGCGGCAAGCCACAGTACAAGCAATGGCCCGACCGTAAAACAACGAAAAAGTCGATTTGCCAAACGCCGATTGGCGACTCTGGAGTGTTGCATAATTTTGCCTGTCAAAAGATAAAAAAAGGCCCACACGAGGTGGGCCTTTCTATTCGATGCTAAGACTTCAAAAGTGTCTTAGAAGCGATAAGAGCCTTCAACGCCCCAGACTCGCGGCTGGTTGGTGTAAGCCAACAAGTTAGCAAAGTCGATGCCGCCCAAGACGTTCTCTTCGTCGGTGATGTTACGACCGAAGAAACCAAGCTGATAGTTACCTTCTGCACTGCGGTAACCGAACTTCAGACCACCTTCGAATTGTGTATCAGTAACGTACTCAACACTCTCATAAAGGAAGTCATTGGTTTCACCTTTGAACTTCCAATCAGAGAACACGTACAACTCGGCGCCCTGGCCGCCAATCGGATAGGTGTAGTCAATTTCAAAGTTGGCTGTCCACTTCGGGGCATGCTGGAACGGGTTGCCATCAATCAACGCTCGTCCGTCTGCATCAAGGTTATCAAGAACGGTACACAAGCCGGAACCGCAAGGCGCGACGCTCAAAGTATCATCTTGGATCTCCGTCTCGTTGTAGCCGAAGCCTGCTGACAGAATAAGGTTGTCAGTCAGTACGTAATCCAATTCCGCTTCAAACCCGTAACCAACACCCTTGTCGCCATTCAACAGTGTCGTTGAGTTACTGGCGCCACCGACCGCGGTCAGTTGGATGTCATCAACCGTGTAGTAAAACGCTGCAGCATTGAATCGCATTTTTTCCCAGAGCGCTTTGTAGCCGATTTCAAACGAAAGAATGGTCTCTGAGTCCGCCGTGGTCACTTCAGGATCGTCTTCGAGTCGATCCTGAATGGTCGGCGCACGGAAGCCGGAAGCTACGCGACCATAAAGCTGGCCTTCGTCTGACGTCGCGTATGCAAAGGCAAAATCCCAACTCACGTTGTCATCCTGCAAATTGATGTTTGGCAAGGCCGTACTAACGCCTGCGGTGATTCGCGTGTTTACCGCATCTTTCTCATCGTCGGTATAACGAACGCCCGCTGTCAGTGTCAGTCGATCATTGACGTCATAGCTACCCTGACCAAAGAACGCGTAGGTCGTGTTCTCAATGTTGGATAGAGAGCCGGGCAAGAATTCGGTCGCACCCGCGCTCTGGTTAGAAGCAACACCATCGAAATCATCTTCAAAGTAGAAGAAACCAACTTGATAGTTAAATCCACCGTCGAAGTTACTAGCGAGACGGAATTCTTGGGTCAGCTGCTCAAGATCAATGCTGCCGCCGGTGTCGACATTGACGACAAACGGAGATGCGAACGGATTGAATGGTGTACTGGCCGGGCCAGCTGGGCCACTGCAAGTGAATAAGCAACCAAAACCACCATCAATGTCACCACGACCGAAGCGATCCGTGATGTTCTGATAAGACGTGATCGACGTCAGTGTGTAGCTATCATTCAAATCCCAGTCGATTTTCAGATTCGTACCGGAAGACTTCATGAAGCCCGGGTTGTTGTCGCCGCCATCGAAGAACACGGTGTCGCGATCGTAGTTTTCGTTCAGGTTATTGCTACCCTGACTCAACACGTTAGCCCGGAACAAGCTGGTTGTACCTTCTTGGTCTTGCACTTGATGCAAGAACAAGACGGTCAAGTTATCGGTCGGCGTCCATTGCAGCTGTGCGCGTGCCGCTTTGACGTTGAAGCCGCCCAATGCGTTGTCAACACCAGTGAAGCCATTGTCTACCCAGTCTTCACGATTCTGCGAAAGCACAGAGATACGACCGGTCAACGTGCCATCAATCAAAGTCCCGCCAAGCGCAGCCTCTGCGTTGAAAGTGCCGAGGTTACCGGCTGACGCCTTGACGTAGCCTTCAGTTTCTTCGGTCGGTCGCGCTGAATCCACTTTGACGATACCGGCGGTCGTATTACGACCGAACAGCGTGCCTTGCGGACCGCGGATGATTTCGATATCCGCCAGATCGAACAGCGGAAACGCTTTTAATGCTGATTTTTCAAGTGGTACATCATCAAAAACAAGCGATACCGGCTGCGATGCGGCTGCCGTGAAGTCAGCGTTACCTAGCC
Source organism: Woeseiaceae bacterium (assembly GCA_045110335.1). Lineage (GTDB taxonomy): Bacteria > Pseudomonadota > Gammaproteobacteria > Steroidobacterales > Woeseiaceae > CALBPI01. Next base: position 260 of record JBGCGB010000037.1, on the reverse strand, counting down.
CACGCATATAAAAGCGCGGAGCCAAACGACCATTCGATGTTTCGATGTGCAAACCCGGTGCAGCACTAGCCAGGGCCAGAATGTCTTCACCGCCGGAGAATCGTGCAGTCAGACGGTCTCCGGTCATTAAGGTAATAGAAATAGGAACGTCCTGAATGTTCTCATCGCGACGTTGCGCAGTTACAACAATCTCTTCGAGCGCTGCTTGCGCATGAGCATCGGGAACGCTAAACGTTCCGCCCATTGCGATCGCTGCAATG
>JBGCGB010000036.1:0-50869 GCA_045110335.1 Woeseiaceae bacterium | reverse complement strand
ATCAAACGCAAAGGCTTGCCTGCTGTGCCTACAGCGATGAACTCAGAATGGCGCAGCAGCCGTCCGCAGTCGATGACATACAGGACGACTGCTAACGCCATTAATAACGGCTCAGCATGAACCGTAAGGGCGTCAATCACTCATCACGCTTACGTGAGAAGATGTTCTTGAAAATGCGACCGAAGAACGCGAAGAAAGCAACGATACCGAGTCCGATGATTTTGAACAGCCCTTTGCCAGCGCCCTTGGCGACCGCAACGGCCGCGCCGCCGGTAACCAATGCCGCCAAACCGTACTGCGCGAGTTTGTCGCCTTCCTTATATTCGGCATACAAGTTGCCGGTTTTGTAGTTAAAGCCGGTCAACATCTCTTCGAACTCGGCAATCGATGTGTCGAGCGTATCCGGGGATGCAACTAGCGTCGCTGACATCACGCCGGTACGACCCAGCATGCGCGTGTTGTAGTTGACGATCTGTTCGCCTTCACTCTCTGCTAGCACGGCCCAAGAGAGGCGGTTGGTCGTTTCATCATAATGCGGTTTGCTTTGCCAGCCGACGATGCTCATTGGAGCAGACCCCATTGCGGCGCGCTGTTCGTTACCGGCTTTAGTGCCTTCACGAATCGAATCGAGCAGAGCGTCGGCATCGATTTCTTCGTCGTCCTTAATGTGGCCGGTATCGTCATAGATAAAGATCGAGAACCAGCGTTCATCGGTTGGTGCGACGTAGTATTCGTTGGGGCCAGCCGGGTTGCCGTACAGCTCCATCAGCTTGCCGGTATCTTGCGGGCTCAGTCGATCGTAACCGTCCGGAATGTTGATTTCGGCGCGCGACGTGACGTCATACGTTCCCGGGCCCTGGCTGAAGTCGAGGCTGTTATAGATGAGCTGTGCGGGGCTCATTTCTTCTTCGCCAGCGGCAGGTTCTTGCGCAAGGACAGGCGCGCACAAGACGAGACTCGCCGCGGCGAGTGAGGTAAGTAGTTTGTTCACAATATTCCCCAATTTGTGGTGTCTTCTTACGGCAATTATCTTATTGCCTGCCGCATGAATAGCATAGGAGGTCCGTCACAACAAATGTGGCGACCGTAGATTCGATGGCTCGATGAGACGCTTTGGCGCGGGCTTTCCGCCTTGAGTGTCCGAACCTGATACGCTTTGCGCTTCGTTGCAACGATTTATCGGGCTCTAATTTGAACATTGCGTGGTTCGGACATGTCGCCGATATCTTCATCGGTTTCTCGGTGGTATCTGCCTGTTTGCTGTGGCTCGCGTATGTGTTTTTCCTGCCAAATCTTCGTAAATCGACGACGGGTAAAATCGCCTGCACCCTGCTGTTGGGGACCTTGGTCGCGCTACAGTGTCTTCACTACCAAGTGTGGGCATCCGATCACGACCTATTAGCAGATCCGATTTACATGACGCTACTAATGGTCGCGCCGCCCTCATTTTACCTGTTTAGTCGAACAGTGTTGCTACCCGGTGCGACGCTGCGCTTGTGGCATTGGTTGCATTTCATGCCGGTAGTGGTGAGCTTCCTTCTGCCTAAATCTCTGGTGCTGCTGGTCGCGTTGGCGATCGGCGCGGGTTATTCATTGTGGTTTGTGCAGTTCGTCTATGGCATGCGGCGGTCGGTGAAGCGGTTTCGTTTTGAGATGTTCTTCTATTCCTTTTTTGCTGTGGAGGCTTTGCTCGTATTCTTATTGGCCATTTCTTTACCCTACATCGATGCGACGCTGTTCCATGTGATTTACGCGATGTTTACCGGCATTGCCCTAGCGTTGATTGTGCTGACGCTGCTGCTGTTCCCGGATGTCGTCGATGATCTTTCCAGTGCGGCGACTTTGGCTTACAGCAAATCGACGCTCGACCATGTCAATGTCGGTGAAATCTCACAGCGACTCGCGACATTAATGGATGAAGAGAAGCTCTATCGCAACGAGCACCTGAACCTTTCGATGTTGGCCGATGCATTGGATATGGGCAGTCATCAGGTGTCCGAGCTGATGAATACACATTTTGGTTGTAATTTTTCGACCTACATTCGACGCAAACGCGTTGAGGAGGCCAAGAAGATTTTGGCCGAAGATCACCGCTCTTCGATTTTGTCGATCAGCATGATGATCGGGTTCCGATCACAGTCCAATTTCTACGCGGCGTTCAAAGCACTCACCGGCGAATCCCCGGGCGCTTTCAGGAAACGTCATTCCTGATTCCTAAATGTACAAACGGGAAGATCACAAGTATTTGATTGATATCGATTTTCAGATTTATTGTTCTTGCTTCTACAGTTTGGAAGTCGGCGCGTCGTCGGCTCGCTAACGTGTGATCCATCTTTCAACGACATGGAGTATCACAATGTTCAACTCAATGACTTATCTCATCTACATTGGCATCAGTCTCGCGATTACTGTTCTGGTCTCACGAACGCTCAGCAAGAATGGACTTACATTTCTGATCGCCGGATTTCGCGGCGATGAAGCCCTAGCCCGGTCAACCAATCATCTCTTGGTTGTTGGCTTCTATCTGGTCAATTTAGGCTTCGTCCTGCTGCGCATGCGCACCGGCTATGCGATCGATGATGTCGAAGCCGTCATTGTCTATCTGGCGTCAGGACTAGGAACCGTGCTTTTTGTGCTGGGGTTGATGCACTTTTTTAACATGTATGTCGTGCATCGTATTAGCAAGAGCGGTTTTTCGTTGATCGAATCGGGAGCGTCATCATGAATTTTCAAGATCGCAAGTTTCCCGATAGCGTTAGCGTGGTCACGTTCTTTTTTGCGGTATTACCGGCGACCATCGCCTGCTCTTATGCATTACTCGCGGTGATGATTGGCATCGGCGCTTTGTTTAGTGGCAGCCTACTAGGCATATTGTTGGCACTTTGGGGTGTGGGGGGTCTGATTGGCACGCTATCGCTCTGGTTGGCGGCTGGTCGCTATTATCGGGATTGGATGATCGGCGGATTGCTGGTCGGTCTTGTCAGTTTCTTACCGCTGACGTTCCAGGCAGTCAAAGAGGTGATCGAGTCTTCGGCCCGCGGTATTTCGATGTTTGGAAGCGTCACTGAAGCAGGCATCGTGTTTTGTGCGATATCGGTGCCGGTGCTCGCTTTGGTCCAATTGGTGCGTGCAACACGTGCTATTGACAAGTTGGCGTCCGAGGATCAGCTGAATCACCACACGCACATAACGGCAGTGGCGCCAGATCTTTCGGATCTTGCTTGAAACAGGCGGTAGCCGGGGAGTGCACGATTGACCGTCATTGCCCGGCCATCCCAACTACAAATGCGTTTTCAAAGCAGCAGCCAGTTGTTCGTACTCAACGTCCGCGAGCTTTTCGACCACTTGCTCGCCCGGGTCAGTCATCCAAATAGGCCCGCCCCAACGCGGGTCTGTTTGGTAGCGCGGGATAATATGCCAGTGTAAGTGCGGCACCATTTGACCAATGCTCGCGATGTTAATGTGGTCGGGCGAAAAAGCATTCATGATGGCTTTCTCGGTTTTGTAGATGTCATCGGCCTGTTGTTGCCACTCGGTCGCGGTCAGCTCATCGATGCGTGTGACATGTCGCGGGTCGAATACCAGCACGCAATGGCCACGATACGTTTGGATACGTTCCAGATAGAGTGTTGAGATACCCATTTGACACACTTCAAAAAGGTTTTCGCCAATCTGATTTCTTGGCAAATCGAAAGGGCATTGTTCAGCGCTGGTTGCGAGCGGCGAGTCAGTCATCGCGGTTACCTGTTGTCAGCATATGACCACTATAAATCTTTTACCGGCGAGAGAGGTGTGCTTTGATGGCTGTAGCAGAACAGACGATAGGCAATACGCACCAAAGGACCGGATGACTGATCCACAGCAAACAGATGATCCGGCAAGGCCGATCGTGACTCGTGAGGTTCCGCGTCATTTAAAGCGGCTGAGCCATTTTCTGGATAACTCGATTCGCTTACCGGGCGGTTACCGGATTGGCTGGGACGGCGTGATCGGTTTGATTCCGGGCGTCGGCGATATTGCCGGGCTGGTGTTGTCTTTGTATATTATTTCGCAAGCGGCGCGCTTGAATGTCGCAAAGAGCAGCCTGATCAGGATGTTTGCCAATGTGGGTATCGAAACGGTCATCGGCGCGATTCCGCTGGTGGGTGATTTGTTCGACTTTGGTTTTAAGGCCAACGTTCGTAATCTTGCATTGATTGATGCGCATGTTGCCCAACCGGTCAAGACAACGCGGACTAGCCGGTTGTTGGTTTTGCTGCTGCTTGCGATTGGTACGATCGCATTTCTGCTGCTGATTTGGTTAGTCGTTTTTATTGTTCAGGCTGCCATCAGTCTTTTTTGATGTTGCGATAATTTACGGTCACCGGAGTGCTCTGATGGTAAAACTCAAATGGCTTGTTGGTTTGGTGGTGTTGTTCCTAGGCGGTTGTCAGACCATGACGATCCCCGGTGAATCGGATCACTCGCTAGCCTGGTTTGTCGGTTGTTGGCAAACCGGCGATGGTGAAACGATTGAACGTTGGGAGCTGGCCGCGGATACGCTGTTGTTTGGCTCAAATGTTCTCTTCTCAGATGAACAGGTCAGCTTCTTTGAACAGATGCGCATTGAGATTGACGGGGAGAGTGCGACCTTCTTTGCCCACCCGATGGGTCGCGCACCGACGCCGTTTGTTGCGGTCGATCAATCTAGTCAGTCGCTTGTGTTTGAGAATGGCGAAAGTGACTTCCCACAGCGCATTCACTACTGGCGCGATGGGCCACGGTTGAACGCTGAGATTTCGCTGTTGGATGGCACCAAAAAACGTCGCTGGGTGTTTCAGCACTGCACCATGCCCTAGTCCGAATTTTCTAGCATTAAGCATGCTGCGGATTCTGAAAGCGCACAACCCAATCTCGTTTGTCCAAAAGAAAAGGCGTTTGCCGATCACGACAAACGCCTTTTTGATGGCGATGGCTTTTGGCCGCTGCTAGACAGAGCAGCGCACCAAATTTGAACCGTTACTCCAGATCTTCGACAGACACCCAGCCCGTGGTGCCGAACTTGTCCTTCACTTCCATGAACGCGCCTTTCCGTTCACCTGTGGGGTACACGGTCATGCCGGCACGTAATTTGCGAACCGCTTCACCGCGTGCCGGACCGACATACATCTCGGTGGCGATGGCCATTTGGTAGGCTTGTGTTGGTGCGCTGGTGTCCGTAGCTGCGCCAGAGCTTTTCACCTTGTCGACCAATTCGGTATAGGCAGTCGCGTAAGCCGTTGCAATCACTCGGCCGATATCGGTGTCCGCGTAACCACCGCCAATCGCCGCGATACCGCCCACAAGGCCACCACCGCCGAACGAGATGTTGGTCTTAGCGGCTTGGCCACGCGCCGTTGCAGTCTGAACGCTCGTTCGTGCGTTGACGAGTGTCAGCAATGTATCGGCTTCAAGTTTCTTGGTTTTCAATCGGCCCAGTGCACCGCCCAACTTGCCACCGAGTTTGCCGGCTACGAGTCCACCGATATTACGGCCGCCACTGTTGCGGTCTTTGGTAATGAGATCGGGGATCAGGAAGAAGTCAGCGGCCACTACCTGGCCTTTGCCAAAGTTCGAGCTGACTTGCAGTTCGCCTTCGTCGGCGAGATCCCGTTCATCGCGTCGCATATCCATGCCTTCTCCGCGATCAACCATGGTGAAACATCCCGATTCGGCGACGTATAACTTGATCAAGGCTTCGGGGTTTTCAAGATCGTACTGCCGCCACCAGTAGTTATGGTTTTCGGGCTCACGTAGCGCTAGCGTGCCGTAAGACTGCGAGCAGCTCGGAATGGTGGGCTCTTCGGCGGTTGCCGTGCTGCTGAGCGTCATGGCTGCCAGTGCCAACGCGCTGATCATGGTCAGTTGGTAACGCATATTGATATCCCCGTATCGTTCTATTTTTAGGTGTTCAGGTCGATAGACTACCCAAACATGGCGAGCGGTGCATCTGCAGCGCCAAAGTCGAACGCGTGCATCGATTCCCGAAACCGGTCATCATAGCGGCCTATTTCTAATGTACCTGTGAGAAAACTATGTCGTTGCCCGCTACTTATCTGCAAATGCTTTCTACCGTTACTGCTGACAGTGAGCTCAGAGTCTCATTGGTGGAACAAAAAATGCCCGAACCCAAATCGACCGAAGTGATCGTGAAGGTTGAAGCGACGCCGATTAACCCTTCAGATCATGGTGTCATGTTTGGTTGGACCAATATGGCAGACGCCAAGAGCGTGGGTTCCGGCGTCGATACGGTGCTCACCGCGCCGGTGTCCAAGCACGGCATGCGCGTGATGAAAGCCCGTGTGGATCAACCTTTGCCGGTGGGTAACGAGGGCGCGGGCACTGTCGTCGCGACTGGTGATAGTGAAGCGGCAAAAGCACTGATGGGTAAAGTGGTCGCCGTTGCTGGCGGCGGCATGTACGGGCAATACCGTTGCCTCGAAGCGGCGACCTGTTTGCCGTTATTGCCGGAACACACCGCACGCGATGGTGCATCCAGTTTTGTGAATCCGATGACGGCTTTATCGATGATCGAAACGATGAAACGTGAAGGCCATACGGCACTGGTGCATACGGCCGCGGCATCAAACCTCGGGCAAATGTTGAACCGGATTTGTCAGGCGGATGGCGTCGAGTTGGTCAACGTCGTTCGTAAACAAGAGCAAGCGGACCTGCTGAAAGACATGGGCGCTAAATACATTGTTAACAGCAGCCTCGATACGTTTGCTGCTGATTTAACGGACGCCATTCATGCGACCGGCGCGACATTAGCGTTTGATGCAACGGGCGGCGGTACGCTGGCCGACAGTATTCTGTCGGCGATGGAAGCCGCCGCTGCACGTACGCCTGGTGCTTACAGCATTTATGGCTCGGTCAAGCACAAGCAGGTTTATCTCTATGGTGGACTGGATGTCACGCCGACGGTACTCAACCGCGGTTACGGTATGGCGTGGGGCGTTGGTGGTTGGTTATTGCCAAACTTCCTCGCGGCAGCGGGTCATGAAGTCGCCGGTCGATTGCGTATGCGCGTTGCGAAAGAGTTGACGACGACGTTTGCAAGCCACTACACCGACGAAATTTCGTTGGTTGAGGCGCTTCAGGCAGAAACAGTCGCTCGCTACAACGCGAAGACGACTGGTGAAAAATTCCTGATCTGCCCACACAAGTAATCAGCACGATGAAAGCGATTGGCTATGAAAAAACTGGTGCGGTAACCGGCGAGGGCGCGCTGACTGCATTTGAGTTGCCGGCGCCTGAACCGGGTCCACGCGATCTACTAGTCGAAGTCCGTGGCGTATCGGTGAATCCGGTCGACGCCAAACTGCGGTCAAACCGCCAGCCCGAACAGGGGCATGGCATTTTGGGTTTCGATGCCGCAGGGGTTGTCAAAGCGGTGGGTAGCGACGTCACTCTGTTTTCCGTTGGCGACGAAGTGTTCTACGCCGGAGACGTCACACGTCCCGGTACGAACGCCGAGTTTCATTGTGTCGATGAACGCATTGTTGGGCGCAAACCCAAATCTCTGGACTTCCCGGAGGCTGCGGGCATGCCGCTAACGTCAATCACCGCATGGGAAATGTTGTTCGACTGCTTTCGGGTGCCTGAAAACGGTGGAGATGGCGATGCATTGCTGGTGATCGGCGGTGCCGGTGGCGTCGGGTCAATTCTGATTCAGTTGGCACGCAAGCTCACTAACCTGACTGTCATCGCCACGGCGTCACGCGCCGAAACCCGTGACTGGGTGCTCGAGATGGGTGCGCATCACGTCATCAATCATCGAAATCCATTGGACAATGAAATTAAGGAGCTTGGTGTTGCGCCGCGTTACGTTGCGGCACTCACCGCGACCGATCAACATTTCAAAGCCATTGTTGATCTCATATTGCCGCGTGGCATCATCTCGTTGATTGATGATCCGGCGACGCTGGACGTGTTACCCCTAAAACCGAAATCGTTGACGGTTAGCTGGGAGTTCATGTTTGCCCGGTCGATGTTTCAAACTGCCGATATGCAGGTTCAACATGCGTTGTTGAATCGTGTTGCGACGATGCTCGACGACGGCACACTGCGCTCGACGGTGAGCGAACATTTTGGCGCGATGAGCGTTGATCGTTTAACGAAAGCGCATGTTCATCAGGAAACCGGGACGGCGATTGGCAAGACAGTGCTTTCCGGCCTGGATTAGGTGGCTGACCTACCTGCGTCTGCGAACAGGACCGATCCGTTGAACAAAGATGTCATGGCGTCGCAGTCGCTATAGGCCTTTTGATTCGTCAAACGCTACTCGAACGGTTGCCAACTTGCGTCGACGGATGTCAGCAGGCGCCGGGTTTGAGGTAAGCTTCCAGACTCGTGTTTAGCGGAGTGTTGTCCGATGAGTCGTTATTGCGGTTTGTTGCTAGTCGTCTTCTGTTTGCCCTCGGTCCATGCTGATGCAGGCAGCGAAGCCCTCTTCGAAGACTATGATTTCACGCGCTGGTCGCAGGAAATCACCGAATGCGATCGTCTCGCTTCGCATGGTCGTGATCCCGGTCATGTCGCGCCGCCGGTTACGCAGGCGGGTATGGATAAACCGGCCGCGATCCAGGCTTGCCTCGCTGCTGTTCAAAAAGATCCTGAAAATCCGCGTCTCAATTATCAACTGGGTCGTGCCTATGGCTATTCCGGCATGGGTGAAAAGGCGATGCCTTACCGGCTGAAAGCGCTTGAGGCCGAGTACCCGCAGTCACTGTTTGTCATCGGCTATCTGCACTTGATCGGCGTGACGATCGAGCAGGATACCTGTCGCGCAGCGGCGCTCTGGCAACGCGGCGCGCATTACAAACGATTGGCTGCACTCGTGTCGTTGCCTCGTCACTATCTACGCGGTGACTTCGATGCGTGCGGTTTGTCACTCTCTACCGAAACGATGCGAGCGTACCTTGCGGCGGCCAAACCGCTGTCCAGTGATTACTATGTGGGTATGTTAATCGATGAACTAACGGCGAAGGTTGATCAGGCCGCAGAGTAGCGGTTTCATGATCTTATAGACTGAACGATGACTAATACGATAAACCGAAGGCAGTGGATGGCCGGCGCCGCGATGGCAGCCAGTCTCGGTGCTGTGCCGGCGCACGCCGGCAAGTTGAACAAGCCGCTCACATTCGTGCTGGCGCATGGCACCTGGCATGGTGGCTGGGCCTGGCGCGATGTCAGGAATCTACTCGAAGATCAGGGCCATCGCGTTTTTACCCCAACACTCACGGGCTGTGGTGAGCGGGAACATCTCTCGTCCCCGGATATCGGGCTCGAAACGCACATTACCGATCTGACTAACGTCGTTCGATTCGAAGAGTTGGACGACATTGTGATGGTTGGGCACTCCTTTACCGGTGTTGCCATGACTGGTGTGGTTGATCGTTTCAAAGACCGTATCAGGCACGTGGTTTACTTCGATGCGATCGTGCCGAGCGAAACGCGTCGCGCGGGTATTCCGCGTGACGCTGACGGCCGCCTGCCGGCATGGTTTGAAGCGCGCCGAAAGCAATTCATCGATGGCTACAAAATGGACATGTGGGTCGACTATCCGCTCAAAATGTTATTGCCGGAAGATCATCCGCAAGCCGCTCGCGTGCGACGCCTCATCACGACGCATCCGATGCGTTCTTGGACCGATGAATTGGTGCTTGAGAATGGGGGTTGGGCTGATGTCCCGCGCAGCTTCATTCATTGCGTGGGTCAGCAGTATCGAATGTCGAGTGAGAAAATGGTCGGACCGGCACGCGGCCCGGGTTGGAATTTTGTCGAGCTGGATATCCCGAGAGACGGCATGATCACGCATCCGGAGATCGTCGCCAAAACGTTGATAGAGATCGCCTTGAAGACACCGGCCGCTGGGCAGTCGGAGCAATCCTCTTGAGTTTGTCCGGCGCTGACTGGGTTGGATTGCTGGGAACCATGATGATCGTTGCGGCGTATCTGATGCTTCAATTAGGACGGCTGGATCCGGAGTCTGTCTTGTTTTCTGCGGTGAATACTATTGGCGCGGCCGCCATTCTTTATTCGTTGTTCTTCAGCTTTAATGTCAGCGCGTTCATCATCGAAGTATTTTGGCTGGCGATTAGTTTGTTCGGGTGGATTCGCGCACTACGAAAGCAGCGTGCTGCCGCCAAAGGTTAACTTGTTTTATTTTCGGCCCGAGTTATGTCGCCGCATCGATCTGGTCATTGTCGTTCGAACGACACGTAACGTCTTTTTTAGGAGCTAATCATGAGCCACCGCTTTGGTCTGTCTTGTCCTGTCTTTTCTCATCTTTTCGGGCTGTCAGACGACGACCGCGCCTGAGGCCGTTACGACAAATAGTCTGCCGGTACTGGTGCAGCCCGATGGCTCATACCCGGTTAAACCATTAGCCAAAGACACTATTGTGGTCAAAGTACTGCAGACGACGGTGGACTCCCTCAGTGACTTTCCAACGGTTGAGGAAGGTCTAAAACACAATTTGGAGCACATGGAAGCAATGGCGCGCCGCGCTTGTTCGACCGGTAAGAAGCCGGACTTTCTGCTCTATCACGAGTTTCCGCTGACCGGCTATTCGTCGGGCGGCCGTACCGAGAAACTGCGCTATACCGTGCAAGTCCCCGGTCCCGAGACAGCGTATCTCGGCCGGATTGCCAAGGAGTGCGATACCTATATCGTCTTTGGAACGTATGCGACGGACGACGATTGGCCGGGACATATCCTTTCGATCAATGCGGTTATTAATCGGGAAGGTCAGTTGGCCAAAGCCTTCTGGAAATCACGCAACATCAAACGCATTTACCCGGATCGTGAGATCACGACGACCACGATCGAGGCGGTCAGGGATCGCTATCGCGCCAAGTATGGCCCGGAAGAAGAGTTTCCAGTGCTGCAAACCGAGTTTGGCAATATCGCCGTTTCGACCGTGCAGTTCGATCCCTTTATCTTCGCGGCGTTCGCGACCCGCGGCACCGAAATCATGATTCGAACGGCGACGCTGTTTGAGACCTTCGACGTGCAAGCAACCGCTGCAGTTAACGATTTTTACTCGACGATGACGAACATTGCGTTTCCGGCGACCGGCAAGTATCGCGCCGGAGAAAGTGTGATTGTCGGACCCAATGGAAAAATCCTCGCACAGTCACCTTCATTGGACGCCGACGATATCGTCGAAGCAGAAATCCCGATTGCGGCTTTCCGTGAAGGGCGCCGAATACCGAACTACGCCTACGAAATGACGCAGCCGGTGCTGGACCAGTATGTGCAGGAGTTTCCGCTGAACCATCTTGATATTCCCCGGGAGCAGCTGCCGGAAACCGGCCAGGAAATGAAAGCACTGATGGAAGGCGTTAGCCGGTTTAATCATCCTGAAGACAAAAAGCCGTAACGGTCACGGTGAGTTGCGCACTGAGAAATCAGCGCGCTCGCTTAGGCCAGCTGATCGCGATACCGGCGACTGATCGGTAGTCGAACGGTATTGTCCAGCACGACCACCGCCTCTCCGTTGCCACCGGGTAATAATTCTTTGACCCGCGGTCTATGAACGATGTGCGACCGGTGAATACGAACATGCTCGTTGCTGGCATCGGCCAGCAGTTGTTCGAAAGCGGTTAGCGTCGTTCTGGCCAGATACTGACCGTGGGTCGTATACACCTCGACGTAGTTGGCCGCCGCGCTGGCATGGGTGATGTCGGCGGCCTCTAACAAGATTCTTCGCCCGCCGGATTTCAAAGTAATGCGACCGGCCCGTTCTGCATCTTCCCGGATTGACCGATTCTCCAAGCGCAGTTCCTGAATCTGACGACTACCTAAAAACAGTCCGATCACCATCAGATACGAGTAAAAATCCTTGCGTGCTTCATAAGCCCAGAAGTCGACGCTAGCCAGTGTCTGTGTGTACTCGACACCCGCGATCCATGGGTAAGCCCATGTTCTAAACAGCCACATCAAGACAATGTGGATGGCGGTAAACGGCAGGAACACTGATAGATAATACAGCCAGCGCCTCTGCCAATTACCGGCGTGCAATGGCAGGCGATTGAAGCACCACAGGAGTCCTGCATAGGCAATCAACATGGCGAAATGTGATGTGGCCTCCACCAACCACGGGCTAATCGCGCCGGCCGGCACACCATCCCGCGCATGCTCGGCCACTTTGCTGGATGACAAAACAATCCAGGACAGTAAGCTGAAGCCGACAATAAGGCCAAATGAGATTCTGTCGGCCAAACGATCCGCCGCAACGTCGGGATGATCGCGGTTCATGGCAGAGTTGTCCTGCGCATTGTCTGTTTTCGCCACTATGATTCGTCCCCGGTAGCTGTTTTTCGTCCCATCACGTGACCCTGTCGTCACAAATAGCGGGTTTTCATCACCTTTTCTACGGAGACGACCGGGCACACGTTACGCTGGCCTTCCTTGAATTTAAAGAGCACTTGCGATGACAGATAACGCGTTACTGCCCGCCCGCCGCCATGATTTAGATTGGCTCAGAATCTTCGCCTTCGGCTTGTTGATCTTTTATCACATCGGCATGTTCTACGTGACATGGGGCTGGCATGTCAAAAGTCAGCACGCAGGTACCTTCGCCGAGCCGGCCATGCAGTTGTTAAACCCATGGCGGCTCTCGTTGCTGTTTCTGATCTCGGGTGTTGCACTGCGTTATGCGATGGATGCGGCAAAGCGCAAGAAAGGAAAGCTCACCACATTCACGTTCAAGAGAACGCTCCGGCTGTTGATTCCGATTACGTTCGGTATGCATGTGATCGTAGCACCACAAGCCTGGCTGCAATTGTTGGAGTCAGGCGAAATTGATTTGGACTATGCGACGTTCTGGTGGCGCTACGTGGTTGGCGCGACGGATCAGTTCTCCATCACCACGCCCACCTGGAATCATCTTTGGTATGTCGTTTACTTGATGCTTTATACGTTGCTGCTGGCGCCCGTCGCCTCCCTGTTGAGTCGGTGGTCTGATAGCAGTATTGCGCGATGGTCAGCCACGCTGATCGGGACCCGGATGGGCATTTGCGTATTGCTCATGTTGCCGGTGCTGCCCCATATCGCCTATCGCGTCTGGTTGGACCCGCATTTTCCGACGACCCACGATGTGATTCATGATTGGGCTAACCATGCGCACAGTTTCACGATGTTGTTGACCGGTTTTATCATCGCCAAGAATGCCGTCTTTTGGACCGCCTTGCGACGCTGTTTTCCGGTCATTGGAGTGATCACGGTCCTGTTGGCGATAACGATGAGTACCGTTTGGGCGAACTGGTCCAGTGTAGAGGGCAACCTGTTTTGGCTTTGGGTCGCCCGAGTCGGCCGTGTCGTCTACGTCTGGCTGGCTATTTTGACGCTGCTGGGTGCCTTTCAACGATGGATGTGTGCTGACGGCCCCGTCTTGCGGTATCTAACCGAAGCCATTTTTCCCTATTACATTCTCCATCAAACGATCATCGTGATGGCGGGGTATTGGCTAACCCGACAAGACCTGCCGGTGTCTGTGGAGTTCGCGGGCGTCCTCTTTGCGACGGTTGCAGGTTGTGTGCTGATTCATGAGCTGTTCATTCGACGATTTCGCTGGGTACGTCCGCTGTTTGGTCTGAAGATGCGATGACAGGTGAGCCGCGCTAGCAACCCTTTGTTTGGTATAATGTTGGCTCGCTTACGATACAGATACCCACATGTCCGAGAATGAGTTAGCCGGCACCGCTGAACGTCAGACGCGAACTGCATTGATAAGGTTGGCGGTACGCGTCACCGTTTACTACAGTATCCTGTTTTTGGTGCTGTATATGCTTGTGTCAGCCATGCCTGGCATGCGCGACATTTTACCGGTTGGTGGCATCGATGATGTCACCGGACAGGATCCGGCTATCGCCGAACTCAATGCGGCGCTCTTGCGCGGCGACACCGGCCTCGCCAAACAACTGGCGGCAGCCGAAACAGCAAAGGGTGGCCGCTGGGATGACGCTCTGCGTTTGTTGTTGGCGATGACCAGTACCATTCTATTGATGCTGCCTGTGTCTTGGCTCTATCAGTGTATTCATGGAGTCGGGGAGCAGGATCACTCGCTTGATGAAACGGCGCTCATACTACCCACAGTCGTGGCCGGTATCGTCACCGTCGTTCAACACAGCCTCGCGCTGGCGTTCAGTTTGGCCGGTATTGTGGCGGGCGTGCGTTTCCGCAGAACGTTGAGCGACACCTTCGATACGCTGTTTATCTTCGTAGCGATCGGCGTTGGTATTGCCGCTGGTGTTGGTGCGATTGAAATTGCCGCCGTGATGACGCTGTTTTTCAACTACGCGACGATTGGCATTTGTCTGTTTGGCGATGGTTTGGAAACCCAGCATGTTGCTGCGCGGCGCCAGCGCCGGCGCAAGCGTAAGCAGGCGATGGCTGGCAAGCCTGGCGACGATTGATGCAACGCTTTAGAGCAGTTCTTGTCTTGCTACTGGTGGCTTTCCCGTGGCCGGCACTTGCCACTGAACGTGATGATGTAGATCGCGTTATTGTGGTCGGCGATGTGCATGGCGACTATGAGCAGTTCGTCAATGTACTGCGCGATGCCGGCGTAATTAACAAGCGGGAACGCTGGCGCGCCGGTGATGCTCATTTGGTACAGATCGGTGACTTACCGGATCGTGGTCCCGAGTCGCATCGTGCGATCCGGTTACTACAGTCACTCGAACGCCAGGCTAAACGTGCCGGTGGGGAAGTGCATGCATTGATCGGCAACCACGAAACCATGGTTATGCGTGGTGATCTTCGCTATGTCCATCCGGGCGAATATGCCGGCCTTGTCGATTCGCGGTCTGAACGTCGCCAAGACGATTACTTTGAAAAGTATGTCGCCTATGTTAAACGCACGACGCCGGAGGCCGAGTGGCCGGCGTTCGGACGGGCTTACCGTGACGAGTGGAACCAGCGTTTTCCATTGGGCTATGTCGAGCATCGGCAGGCATGGTCCGCTGACGGCGAGTTCGGCGGTTGGGTAAAGGAACACGACACACTATTACGCATCGATGATTCGCTGTTTGTGCATGGTGGTTTGGACCCGGCCGCAGAACGACTGCCGATTCAAGCCATCAATGAGCAGATTCGCGCGGAGCTACTGGATGCACGCAGTTCCGATGACGATTCGATCATCAATCGCGCCGACAGTCCGCTTTGGTATCGCGGCCTTGCGGTCTTGCCGGAAACAGAAGAAAACCGTGCGTTGCTCGACGCCATGCTGGCGTATTACGGGGTAAAACGCATTGTGATTGCGCATACGCCCTTGCTCGGGTCTATCGTGCCGAGGTTCGGCGGGCGCGTACTTGTGGCAGACGTCGGCTTGTCCGCTCACTATGGTCGGGGTCGGGCGATCTTGTTGATCGAAGACCAACAGCCGTTCGTGTTGCTCAATGGTGCGCGGGTCGAGCTGCCGCCTTACGACAGTGACATTGATGCCGTAGAGGGCTACTTGCGGACGATTGCGCCGCAATTGCCAAAGCCTGAGAAAGTTACGACTTACCTTGAGGCTTTGCGCCGCGGCATCGATCCAGAATAAATCGCTTCACTTTCGCCGGGTCGTCGGCGATGTCGAAAAACTGATCGACGTATTTGGTGGCATTGCGTTTAAATCGATTGCCCAACCGTGGATCATCATAGACCGCGCGCAATGCTTCGCGCTGCGATTTGAATCGTTCTAGCGCACTCAGCCAGACTTGATCCGATGATTTGCAGACACCAGTAAAGTAGCGCTGCTTCACGGTTTGGATCTTGTCCATCAGATGGTCCGGCGGGCGGGCATACTTGGCATCCACGATGCCGGCGTGATCAAAGTCATAAGGGATAGGCACCAGCCCATGCCCGGCCGCTTGTGTATCGACGATGCGGGAGTTGTGGCAGCAAGGTCTGCCGGGTCCCGACTTCGTTAGCGAATAATCATTGTTGCCAATGAAGAACTGGAACAATTCATACAACGCCGCATGTTCTTCGTTGATACTCGCGCGGCCTTGTGACGCCTTCAGTAACCCCCCTGAGAGTCGTTTCGCGGTGTCACCGTCGTCTTCGATGATGAACGCCAATGCCTGACGGGATTTTCCGGAATCCGTATCGACGTAGGTGACATCCAGTAGCTGTGTGCGGAAGTGGTAGTCGCTGATCAGTGCCCAGGCTTTGTAGCTTAAGTACTCGAGCATCATCCAGTTGCGAAATTGCTGTCCTGGTCGGCAAGCACTGACTAATTTGAGTTTGTCTTGCCCCGTTAGGTAAGTGTCTTTGACCTCGGACTTCTTGAAGTTCAATTGCAGCGGCAAGAAGCGGCAGTTAGCTCGCCGGAAATTGCCTCTTGCGCGTACGCCGACGAAGAAGTCAGACGATGCGCCATTGGCATCGCCGAGCTCAAATCGGCTATCAAAATACGGATTTTCCTCAGAATCCTTGGCGCGGCTGATGCTGGTCAAGGGCGCGTTCAGTGTCACCGCCAATGGTGTCTCTGATTCGTAGAGCGATTCCGCGTTTGCATGAGTGGCGAGCAGCAGGCTCATAGTCAGCAATACAAGTCTAAAACGCATAGTTTTTCCGTTATTTTGGCGTCAGCTCAAGAGTATCGCTATCGCGGCGGATCGTCCATTCGATGTCATCAAACGACCATCAATCCGCGATCAGATGGACAAGGTTTCGTGATAAGTCCGTGATGTTTTGCTTCTAACTTAGTGGGCGTACCGACTGTGAAGGCCCCCAAGCGGGATCAGCGGTCCATCTTTTCGCATATCGTTTAGGGAGCTTACTCATGAATACACGTCAATTTTTTACACGAACAGCCGCTGCTCTGGGGCTCGCCGTTTTCGCCCAGTCGGCCTTTGCTTCGAATCATCATCAAGTCACTTATAAGGTGACGATCAGCAACATTACTGCTGGCCAGCCTTTCACGCCGCCGGTTGTCGCGGTGCATAATCGTCGCGCAGACGTTTTCACCACCGGCAGTCCCGCCAGCGAAGGTGTTCGCCAAATCGCCGAGAACGGCAATAACGCGCCGTTGGTTGCCGCACTCTATACGGACAGAAACGTCAAACAGGTTCTGCAAGGCGATGCACCGTTAGTTCCAGCCAACAATCCGGGCGATACCGGCTTCGATAACCAGGTGACTTTCGAGTTCAGCACCAACGGTCGTGCACGGTTCTTGAGCCTTGTCAGCATGCTGATCTGCACCAACGACGGTTTCACCGGCGTCGATAGTGTTCGCCTGCCTACAGGACATCGCCCAGTGACAGTGCTGGCCCGTGCTTACGAGACGCGTACCGAGCAGAACACCGAAGATTTCGCCGACATCGTACCGCCTTGCCAGGGTTTGATTGGTGTGGGCTCTGATGACGCCGGTACCGGTGAAAGCAATCCGTTGCTCGCAGAGAATGGTGTAATCATTCCGCATGCCGGTATTGTTGGTGACAACGATCTTCAATCACGTACGCATGACTGGGCTGATCCTGTTGCGCGCATCGTTATTGAGCGTGTCAGCCGTTACAAGTATTGATCCATAGGGGCTTCTGTCGAGCCTTTGAGGGCGTCGCATTTGCGGCGCCCTTTTTCGTATGCGCAGCAGCCGTTGGACAAGCACGCACCATTCGGGTGATCATCACCTTTGAAGCTCGGTTCAATCAGGAGTCTCCGATGAAACGCTTATCCAGTTTTGTATGCCTGCTACTTTGTGTGCAAGCGGCGTTTGCCGAGCCTATCCAGATTGATGAGTGGACGGTGCCTTACGAGCAGTCGCGGCCGCGCGACCCATTTGCGGTCAGTGGTGACGAGGTTTGGTTTGTTGGCCAGAAGACCGGTTACCTCGCGCGTTTCGATGTGCCTTCAGCAACGTTTGAGCAGGTTGCGTTAAAACCCGGTTCCGGTCCGCACAACCTGATCGTTTCTGAATCCGGTGATGTCTGGTTTGCCGGCAACCGGACGACATTGATTGGTCGCTACGATCCGGCGACAAAAGCGATCGAAGAGGTTGCCATGCCAGATGCGGCGGCACGCGATCCGCATACGTTGGTTTTCGATGCTGATGAGCAGCACATTTGGTTCACGGTGCAGGGTGGTAACTATGTGGGACGTTTGACGCTTGCAGATCGAAACGTCGAGTTGTTCGAATCCGAGACGCCACGGTCTCGGCCTTACGGCATCAAGATGGCACCCGATGGCGATGTTTGGGTCGTCTTGTTCGGCACACACAAATTGCTTCACATTGATGCGGGTACGTTGGAACGCACTGAGATTCCGTTGCCGCGAGAAACCGCGCGACCGCGACGTATCGAAATTTTGTCCGATGGCAGTATTTGGTATGGCGACTATGCCGGCGGGCGATTGGGACGATACTTGCCGTCGACTGGCGAATTTAAGGAATGGTTAATGCCGCAAGGCGAAGGCGCACGTCCTTACGGCATGGCATCAGATGGCAGTGACCGTTTATGGATGGTCGCCACCGGTGTCCAGCCTAATGTCTTTGTCGGATTCGATCCCAAGGAAGAACGTTTCTTTAGTCAGACAGAAGTAAGCTCTGGTGGCGGAACGATACGCCATATGCACTACCACGAAGATACCGGCGCCGTCTGGTTTGGCTCGGATGCCAATACGATTGGCCGTGCCATTGTTGAGCCGGATCAACGCGCGCCTGAATGAAATACGTCTGTCTGTTTGCTGCCGCGATAGCGATGATCGCTGGCGCTCGATTGGTCGCTTTTCCCGAGGGTGCGCCTTGGGGGGCCGCCGATCCGACAGTGCAGGATCATTGTGCGAGCTGTCATTGGGAGCGGCCGGCAAAAATGCAGTCCTCACAGATCTCGCTAACTGGTTTCCCGCAACGGTTCGTGCCTGGCGAAACCTATGAGCTCGTGTTGACACTAACAGACGATCAGATGAAGACGAGCGGTTTTCAGCTATTGGCGGAGGCCGAGGATCAGCCTGCAGGTGTGTTCAAGACATCGGATGACGATCTGGAAATCGCATTGACGGGCACCGCGATTCGGTCGATCACGCCTAAAGTGGCGATCGGCCATCGCGTTCGCTGGAAGGTTCGCTGGCAAACACCAACTCGCATGGAGGCTCCGATCCGTTTCGTCATGGCTGCGTCAGCGGCCAATGATGACGGCTCACCTTTCGGTGACGTTATTCACTATCAAACGGTGCGGGTTGAATGACGCAAGAGCCGGAATCACCCGTTACGAAAGACAACGGTACTAAAACGCCAGCTAGTGCAGGAATCCGCATCGGACTATTACACTTGGTGCCAGCCGGTCGCTGGGGGCGCTGGATCTGCGGTTTGTTGATCGCTGTGACAGGACTGATCATCTTTGGGGTCGCCGCCTGGATGGCCAGGAATGATCCCTCGTACCTCGGTCGGTTTTTCGCGGGTTCGACATCTTCGTTTTTCGTCGCAATCGTGGCCTACATTGTGCCGGTGTTTCACTTCATAACGGAGAAGACACACCAGGCCATCACGGATCTCGAACGGTATCTGCCCGGTGCGACCCGCGTCGCCGAATTGCACAACAGAATAGAGCGTAAGCCTGTCCGTTGGGTGCTGCGCGTTCTGATGATTGGCTTTGTCTTTTGGCTGCTACAGAGTTACCTGTTGGCCGGCAGTTGGCGAGCGATGTGGTTTTACATCACGGACAACTATGTTTCATTTGTCATGTCTGCGGGACCGTTGTTGGTTTGGTTGACGATGACGTTGTCAATGTCCGCGCTGGCCGATAATGCGCGCGTGTTGAGAGACGTTGCGAAAACAATGGACTTGGACATTCTGGATACGGCCAGTTTCCAACCGCTGGGCAAGATTGCTGTGTATTCCACACTCGTGATTCTCGGCGCGCAAGCCTTGCTACCGATCATGTGGATTAATGGCCCGATCAGTCCCTGGACGACGCTACCGGCTGTTGTTGTCTTCACGCCGTTGTTGTTGATGACACTACTGCGACCGGTGCTGCCATTGAGAAAACGGTTGCGGCAACAAAAATCACGGTTAGTCGCGCAGGCTCAAGCCAAACTCAACGAGGCGCGCCAGCAGTCGCCGGATTTGTCAGATCGGACAATGGCTTTGGTTAGCTATCGCAATGCGATTGGCATGCTACCGGAATGGCCGTTCGACAATAACGCGGTTGCCCGATTCATCGTCTACGTGGTTATTGTGCCGCTGACCTGGTCGGGCGCTGCATTGATCGAGATGTTGATCAATTTTCTACTGGAATAGCCGTGTCCGGTTTTGGCCTTGCTTGTCTAGAAAGCAACAAAGGGGAAGACGACCGCAAACTGCACCATTCTAAAAATTGAATGACTGACGGCGAGGCCCAGTAAGAACACCAGCGTAATCGCTGCGCTGCGGTACCACCGCCATTGGAACGCCTTTGAGATCATGAAGGCAATGTAGACGACCAGAATGTAGAGGATGTTGATGCCGTTGCCCATCTCCTGACCAGTTTCGGGTGAAAACAGGGTAACGAAAGCGATCACTAACTTAGCCAGAAACGGCGCCAGGGCTAAAAAGATCATCACGAAAGCGAAGAAGTGGACAGCCATCACAACATGGTCTGCATACAAATATCGTCGGTCATATCCCAACAAGAAAGAGAAAAGCGCGATGATCGGTACATGGATGATCACCATCGTTTTTGCGATGTCGCGGACTTTCAGGTCGTAAGCCGAGCGGAGTGTCGCGAAATCAGTGCCATTCTTTTCTGCAGTGGCGTCGATCCATGGTTTGATTGTTTCGCTGTAAGGCTGCAGTGTAGCCTGGTCGAGCAGAGAGACATTGAAGTCCGACAGGCTTGGTGCCAAGAAGAACAGTAGGTTGGTCAATAAAAAAATACCGACAGGGCTTAAGTATCGTTTGCGCTGCCCATCGATGTGGGCGCGTGTTAGCTTGCCCGGACTAAACAGTAGTGCAATGACGGTCGGAAGAAGGCGTCCATTGATCGATGTCACTTCAACAAAGCTATTTCGAATAAGCGTCGAAAAGTGTCTGGCCTCCGGCCCTAGCACTTGTTGCCCGCACTGTGGACAATACTGATTGTCCGGCGACAAGGCGTGATCGCAATTCTCGCAATGTGCTTTGTCGCTCGTGCTTACCCCGGATGTGCTCATGAGAACCTGTCAATCAGTCTATTCGGCTGACAAATTGTAGAACATTTCGCGGTCATGACATGGCCGGTTTTGCGATTTTAGTTGTGCGTAGCGTGTTTCGATTGGCCAATTCGCGCTCATTCGCCCACAATAGAGACCTACCAAACTAGGATATACACCATGACTACTACGTTGTTCGATCTTTCTGTTGGGTCCTATATCCAATCATTGGCCGGTGTTGCCCAGGTCTTGGCCAAGGGTAAGAAATTCGCCGAAGCGGAGGGCATCTCTCTGGACGAGATTGTTGATTCGCGACTGAAGGAAGATATGTTGCCGTTCCGGTTTCAGATTCAGGCCGTGCTGCATCAATCGGTGGATACGATCGCTGCACTCGCCAACGGTGAATTTGGCCCGCCTTCAAAATTGGAGCCACTAGATTATGCCGGCCTTCAAGGCGCTGTCGATGATGGCCTGGCGATGTTGAAAGAGGTCACCCCGGAAGCGGTCAATGCCTGCGCGGGTAAGCCGGTTGTTTTCAGAATGGGCGAGATGGAAATCCCGTTCACCGCCGAGAATTTTGTGTTGTCTTTTGCGCTGCCTAATCTCTATTTTCATGCGACAACCGCCTACGACATGTTGCGCATCAAGGGCGTGCCTTTGTCGAAGTCTGATTACCTGGGTGCGATGCGGATCGGCGTTGCCTAGAGCGATGAGTATGGCTGATCAACATGGACTAGCAGGCGTTCGGAAGAGCGGTGTAGTAACGGTAGTGATTTTGTTTTTGTTCTGGGCAGTCTCGGTCCCGGCCATGGCCGACGAGACCCCGAAATTTGCACGTATTGTCGATGATGCGGCGGGCGCCCCAAAAACACTACAGATAGCGATTGCGCGTTACACCGGTCAGTTTGAAGGCCGAAAGCGTACCGTTGATTTGGTCGGTGCCGTTCATATCGGAGAGCCGGAGTATTACGCAGAGCTCAACGAGCGCTTTGCCGACTACGACGCAGTGCTTTACGAATTGGTTGCGCCGAGCGGCACACGCGTTGAACCGGGTGCCGAGCCTGACGGATGGTTATCCCGGACGCAGTTCGCCATGACACAAGGTCTGGATCTCAGTTTTCAACTCGACGAAATTGACTATCAAGCAGAAAACTTTGTGCATGCGGATCTCTCGCCTTCCGAGTTCGGGCAAGCCATGCGGGATCGCGGTGAATCACCCATCGTTATCGCATGGCGGTTATTCTCGTTTTCCATTGCCGAAAGTGCACGCAACGCAATGCCCCAAAATCAGGCGGAGATGCTGAAAGATGTGTTGGCGAGCAGCGGCCAGAACGGTTTGAAAACGATGCTCGCTCGCGAGCTGACCAAGACCGATCAGATGGCCGGTATTTTCGGTGACGATGCTGGAAACTCAATCATTGGCGCCCGCAATGAGCGCGCGATCGATATTCTAGCATCCCGAATGTCGTCAACGACCGACGATGAGCTGGCGATTTTTTATGGTGTAGCTCATCTACCTGATTTTCATGCGCGCATGACGCAACAGCTCGAATTTGAGCTGGATGAAGTGATTTGGGTGGACGGCTGGCAACTTTAGAACGCGCCGTTCGTCAGCGTTTCAAACCAGCGTTTAGTCGGCGCCTTCATCGCTGGCAGCGGTTGCTGCTTCGTCATCATGTTCGTGCGGTGCCGGATAATCCTGAAACACGGAAAATCCGTTGTCACCAAACAGCATGACTTTGTGGGCATCAAAGCGTTCGCCCCATTCCATGCCGGGCGAGCCTAGCGGCATACCAGGGACTGCCAGACCGATCGCTTCCGGGCGCTCTTCGAGCAGTCTGCGAATCTCACGTGCCGGCACATGGCCTTCGACCACGTATCCGTCAATCACTGCCGTGTGGCAACTTTGCATGTTTTCGGGTACCGCATAGCGCTTCTTGACGGCTGTCATGTCATCGCTATCCAGCGCTTCGACCAAAAAGCCTTCCGCTTTCAGATGCTCAATCCACAGCTTGCAGCAGCCGCAAGTGGGCGATTTGTTGACGACAATCGTCTGTGCGATCTGTTCTTCAGTCGCCGTTTGCTCGAGCGGATCAGCCATCGCCGGCTGCGTCATTAGGCCAAGCAGCAACAGGCTGGTAATTAGTGTTCGCATCGTATTTCTCCGCCGAATTTCTGTACTAAGATGCTCAGTGTGGACAAAAACAGCTCAGGTGTCACGCTCAATTGGCCGGCTCTGGTCGGCACACCACTCACTAAAACTGCCCGCATACAGTCGATCAGTCTTCCGACCTGCGATGGCCATTGAGAGCAGATTGACGCTGGCGGTGACGCCGGAACCGCAATAGACGATGGCCGGCGAATCGGCAGATAGCGCTTGCCAATGCGACTGGTGCCAATCGGTTTCGCGTAAATACCCGTGATCGTCGGTGACTTCTGCCCACGGATAATTGACAGCCCCCGGGATTCTGCCGGCTACCGGATCGATCGGTTCTGCTTCACCGCGGAAGCGCTGGGGCTCGCGTGCATCTATCAACACGGTGTCGTCTTGGGCGCTCAAATTCGCCACTTCCCGAGCTGTCGCGACAAGGTGTGTCCGTGGCCCTGTATCTAATTTGATGTTGCCCGGTTCTATCGGCGATGGTGTGCCGGTTTCGAATGCGAATCCGGCATCGCGCCAGCCTTTTAAGCCGCCATCGAGAACGCGCACATCGCTGACACCAAAGTATCGCAGCAGCCACCATGCACGCGCCGCGCCGGCGAATCGTTGTTCGTCATAAACCACGAGCGTATCACCGGCATTCACGCCAGCCTTTCGTAGACTCTCCTGAAACTGCTCGCACGTGGGCAAGGGGTGACGCCCATTGCTGCCATCACAATTCCCGGCAAGGTCATGTTCCATGTGCAGGTGTCGGGCACCTGGAAGACGCGCTTGTGTCCATGCGTGTTGTCCCTCTGCATGAACAGCCAAAGAAAACCGGCAATCCAAAAACTGCACCCGTTTAACAGAGGCTGCCTCTTTGGCCGAAATCATGATCGGTGTCTTTGTCACAACATAGGTTCCCGTCTTGTGAGTTTGCTAGAGCCAGCCGAGATCACGCGCAATTCTGAACGCCTCGATTCTATTCGAGGCATGAAGTTTGTTGATGGCCTCAGTCACGTAGTTTCGAACCGTACCGGATGACAGCGACAGTGCTTCGGCGATCTGCTTGTTGGTCATGCCGGATTCGGCCAGGCGCAACACATCGCGCTCCCGGTCGGTGAGCGGGTCCGGGGCTGTCCAGGCGAGCTCTGCGAGTTCCGGCGGAACATGACGCCGGCCAGCGGCGACCGCCCTGACGGCGTTGGCGAGTTCATCACTGCCAGCATCCTTCAGCAGATAGCCAATGACGCCAGCATTCATGGCGCGCTGCAGATAGCCGGGTCGCGCGAACGTCGTGACAATCAAAACGCGCGTGGGTGAAGCTTCATTTTTAAGAGTCTCGGCGAGTTCAATGCCGGAACGACCGGGCATTTCAATGTCGGTGACGAGCACATCGGGTTTGATGGTGCGAACTTTTTCTAACGCGTCTGTGCCATCGACAGCCTCGCCGACGACCTCGATATCTTTCTCCAACGACAGCAGTGTTGCCAAGGCACCGCGCAACATCGTTTGGTCTTCGGCGATAAGGACACGAATCATAGCGATGCTAGCTCCGCGGCCGCATCGGCTGGCAGACGAATCTGGATATTCATGCCGCGATCCATCGCGATTTCTGTATACCCGCCAATCTCACGAATGCGCTCCCGCAGTCCGGTCATGCCAGCCCCTTCAACGATACTGTCGTCTGTGCCGTTGCCGTTGTCCGTAATCTCGACCTGAATTTCTTCATTCAGCGTCGTGATGGTAATGCTCGCCTTAGTGGCGTTCGCATGGCGCACGATATTCGTGGTCGCCTCTCTGACACTCATGCCTAGCGCTTTGCTTTGGCGAGCGTCGAGGTCGGGTAGGTCGCCAACAATGTCGAGCCGAATGCCTGCATCAGACAATGCGCGTTCGGCCAATGCCAGTTCACCATCGAGTGTGGTTACTGTCATGCCGTAGACCGTCTCTCGAATATCACGCAAAGCATCTCTCGCTGCGATGGTGACCGCCATGATTTCTTCGCGGGCGCGCTCGGGGTCTTGCTCGATGAGCTTGCCGGCGACTTCTGATTTCAATGCAACCATGGTCAACGTGTGGCCAAGTACATCATGTAAGTCATGCGCGATCCGCTCGCGTTCGGCGAGGCGGGCATGCTGACGTTCCAGTCGTTGGCTGCGTTCGCGAACTTGCTCGCGTTCAATCGATTCGGCAGCGGACATACAACCGATTCCCGAGATGAGTCCGAAGACTAATGCAAACGCCATGTTGATCCAGTCTTGCGGCGTTGGATTGGTGAGTGCGATGAAGCCGAGATAAAACAGAGTCAATGCCGAGATACCGACCAGCGCATGCTTCGCTGGACGTTGAAAGCCGGCCTGCACACAGGCATAGATGTGGAAGACGCCTTGCAATCCCGAGAACGGAGATAACGCCAGCGCAATGCCTTCAAATGCCAGGATGGGTACATAGGCTTTCGGCCCGCTGGATTCATAGGCGTAGAAGAACAGCGGTATGAACAGGGCCAGCGCTACAACGATCGCAACGACATCGATGAGCGTCGGGGGCCGCCACATCCATTCCGGGAAATAGAAGCTCAAGTACACCAGATTGAAGAACTTCCAGCGCAGCGGATTGGTCTTTTGCGAGTTGCCTGGCATCAGTCGTTGATCCTATGGATTAGCTTCTAGTCTGACACGATCGATCGAGTACGTATATTCTCCGGCATCCATGGGCGTTGCGAATATCAATCCGGTGAACTGACCCGCCTCGAATCCGACGAAGTCTTCGATGTCCAGCGTGACCTCGGTCCAAGTGTCGGTGATCTCGAATGTTTGCGTCGGTGGTGCGCCAAAGGCGTCCTTGCTGAACATCATTAGGCGATAACGTGTAGGTGTGCCTTTGACGAAGAACCGAATACGATCGTAATCCTTGATACTCGCGGCGTCGGTTGGATTGGTGAGGCCGAGATAGGCGCCGGCCCATGGAAATCCGAACTTGGCCGATACCGTCGCATCGACGGTCAGCGCACCGGCGCTATTGTCTGCACCCGGGGTTTGCTGGGTGATTGTCGCCGTTGAGGATCCGCCCATCATTTCGTCGGTGCTGGCCGTCCAGACGAGACCCGGCGGCGCGTCAAGATTCGTTTCAAAATCCCCGAGGGTCGCCGGAATTTGTTGGTCAGCATCCGCGACGCGTGCTTTTTGCTGCGATGCCGGATATCCGTTTCTGAACATTTGATCAATCTGGCGAGTAGCGATGATGTCATCGCGCGGATCGGCACTGAGTAATAACAGATCGGCGCGTTTGCCGATGTCGATGGAGCCTCGGGTATTCAGCCCGAAGATTTCTGCCGGCAAGGATGTGGCAGCGGCGAGTGCTTCGTTGGGGGTTAGGCCGGACGCGACCAGATAACGCATCTCCTGATGTATCGTGGCGCCATGCGCGGTGCCCGGGTTGGGTGCATCTGAACCCGCTAGTATTTTTATACCCGCTGCATGCATTTTGCCGGTATTGCGCAGCGCAACGTCAAGACTGAAGCCCGGAATCTTGCCGCCAAAGTCTGTGGCCAGATTGTTCTTGCTAACGGTATCCAGCAGCGGACCAATGTGGGGATCATCAATCATCGTTTGGCCGGGGTTTTGACCGTCGACCATCGCGATAACGGTCAATGTCGGAATGACGAAAATGTCATTATCTATGGCCATTTTGATGAAGGCATCCGTGACTTCGGAATCCGCAAAAATATGTACAAAGCCGTCTATTCCGGCTTCCATCAAGTCCCACGCGGCGTCTTGTCGATCAATATGGGCGGCGGCCATCATACCGGCCGCATGAGCGGCTTCGATCACGGCAGTTGCTGTCGCGAGATCCAGGCTGGGGATCCGTTGGCTTTCGGGAATGTAGACGAGCTTGATGTAGTCGGAGCCTTCGGCTTTACGTTTGGCGACCCAATCGGCGGCCTGGTCGGGCGACGACAGCGTATCGATAGGCACTCCGAACTGGGTGCCGTGTCCGCCTTCAACGGTGGCGAGCATGCCTGCGCTGAACAATGCGGCTTCGGTTGCGGGTTCAAACTGATCCCGTGTTGCCCGAGCCGGCGGCAGTAATGCGGGCGCGCTGAACATATCGAGCATGGTCGTTACACCAAACCGTTGAGCATCACTGCGCGCGCTGCCGTAGCTGTGGGTGTGCGCATCGATGAGGCCTGGAATCAGAAATCGGTCAGCGCCATCGATGACGTTGCCGTCCAGTTTGTATTCTCCGGTGGTGATGTCCTTGATCTGTCCATCTCGAATCACAACGTTAGTGTTTTCCTGCCAACCTTTGCCATCGAAGAGGGTGACGCCGGCAATAACGGTGTCATTGGTCGCCGCATCTGCGGGTAATGCTTCAGGTGTTTCTGATTGGCGGGTCGGCAAGATGAATAGCACGACGGTGAAAATAACAGCGGTAGCAACGACAACACGCAATGCAAAATTTTGGTGCATGATCTGAACTCCTTAGCGCTGACGTGACCAGCTGAAAATAGCAATGCCGAGCAACACGAGGCTGATGACAATGATAGCGATGAGGTGAAAAACGGATGAGCGATCGCCGGGAGCATTGACAATGCCCAGACTCACTTCGGCCAAGTGAAACGAGGGTAGACCCATCGCGAGTTTTTGCAGAAAGTCAGGGAACATCCGCAATGGGAACCAGAGTCCGCCTAAAACCGCTAAGCCCAGAAAGAAAATATTAGCGACAGCGATAGAGGCACCGGAGCTGAAGCGGAATCCAATGGCAAGTCCCAACAGCGAGAATGGAATGACGGCCAGCAAATGCGACCCGAGCAGCAGAAACCAGCCCGCTCGCGGCAGCGCGACATCACCCAGAAATCCCGCAGCGATATAGATTGGTATTAATGCCAATGACGCAAACACGAGCGTCGCAAATAGCTTGGCGCCGATAAAAGACGCAGCTGGCGCCGGGCTGGTGCGTTTGATATTGAGCCAACCCTTCTCGCGTTCGCTGGCAACGCCGGCACCAAAACCGAATAGTGCCGGACCCATGACGGCAAAGACGCCATAGGTCGCTAGCAAATAGGTGGCAACATCGCTGCCGCCACTGGTCAGCGTGATACCAAACAGCAGATAAAAAATCGACGGTAACGCCAATGTCGGAAGCAAAAACTCTGGCGCTCGAAAAGACTGTCGGAGTTCCGCGCCGGTTTCGGCGAACAAAATGGGCATCAGGCGTGCAGTCATGATGAAGCTCCTTCGGCGGCTGCCGTCAGTGATGCGAAGGCCTCTTCGAGGCTGGGTTTTTTGACGGTGAGATCGGTGACGTCTGTATCGCGGGCCAATAGGTCGCGTAAGGTTGCCGGCGCATCGTCCGAGAGGATATTCAAGCGTCGCCCGTTGTCGGTCGCTTCCCGCACGGCGGCAAGACCTTTTACGTCGGCAACCGGCATTGACGTGACACAACGAATCAAGGAACCGCCCACTTTTTGGCGAATGGTATCGGCGTCACCATCGGCGATGACAGCCCCCTGGTTGATGATACAAATACGATCGGCCAGTGCATCGGCTTCTTCGAGGTAGTGGGTCGTCAAGACGACGGTACGCCCTTGATCGGCGAGCTGTCGGACGTTGTGCCACACGGCTTGTCGAGCATCCTGGTCGAGTCCGGTTGTGGGCTCATCGAGAAACAGAAGGTCCGGTTGGCCAACGAGGGCAACGGCAAACTGGACTCGACGTTTCTGACCGCCCGACAGTTTTTTGTAAAGCGTATCGGCGAAGCCGCCGATTTCGGTGGTTTCAATAAGCGCATCGATATTGGCGGGTTGCTGATAGTAATTGGCGAACAACGACAAATGCTCGCGTGCGGTAAGCATGTCCGGTAAGTCGGCGTCTTGCAGCATCACGCCGATGCGGGCGCGTGCTTCTGCGCTGCCTGCGGCCTGGCCTAGAATCGTGGCATGCCCGCTAGTGGGTTGCGTTAAGCCGAGTGCGCAATGAATGGACGTGGTCTTGCCAGCGCCATTGCGACCGAGAATGGCGCATACCTGTCCCGGAGCGATACTGAGATCAATGCCGCGTAGCGCGATGGTGTTGTCGTAGTGTTTGACCAGCGAATGGAAAGCCAGTGCAGGTTCGGATGCCGTGTTCAAGATAGTGTCCTGTCGTGGATGACAGGGTCAGTATCTCAGCACAGCACGGTCCCGATAATTGTCAAACCACATGTCATCGCTATGACATCTGTCATATTCGACCGGGCTAATAGTCCAGCGAGTATCTCTGGCGCAAGAAGCGGGCAATACCATCTTCGTCGTGATGACCGATGATTTCGGTAGCCAAAGCTTGGATAGAAGCCTTGGCATTGGCCGGCGCGTAACACTCATCGGCAGCTTTGAACATGCTGGCGTCATTGTCACTATCGCCGAAACAGATCACACGACTAGCACCGGTGAGTTCTTTCAACGTGCCAATGGCGCTGCCCTTGCTTGCATCGCTGTGGTGAATGTCCAACCAGTAGAGGTCCTCTGCCTCCAGGGCAACGCCCGAGTAGGCGATGAGGTGTGCTTCGTCTTCGACAAAATCGATGACCGCTGACACCAATGCCTTTTCGCCGATTGCACTGATATTGCTAATCTCCGCGCCGTCAGGGATCTCCGTCAGTGGATGGGCCTTGAGGCCGCGCCGGATACTGTATTCGGTGACTACATGTTTTTCCGCCGGCGTTCGCAACGGTGGATGATAGACGGACAATTCTTCATTGCCCTCCAACGTGAATACGAGCGGTGCGAGCCCTTGCGACAGGCAGGCGGCCGTCACGGCGGCTAGCTCATCGGTCGTCAATATATTGCGATGCGTAAAGTGGCGTTGGTCCGGGTGCCAGATGACGACGCCATTCTTGTAGGCTTGCGGCAGCAGAAATCCCTGGTCGAGCAAGACATCACGGGATGCATGCAGCGTGCGACCCGTTGCTACGGTGTAAGCAATGTCTTTGTCGGAGAGTCGGCGCAACGTGTCGCGCGTGTAGTCACTGATGACGGATTGACCGTTGAGCAGCGTACCGTCGAGATCGAAAACAATGAGTTCCATACCTGCATGGTACGCAAGTCCATGCCGGACGGACAGCCCGCTAGCGTTGCTTGTATTGCGTCGGGCAATAGGCGCGACTGACATCCGGCGAGCGCAACGCGCGATGCTTGGTTTTGCGGTTGGTCACCCGTTGTCGCCACAGTCGGAAACTGCCGGGTTTGAGTTCGCGGCGCATCAGCTTGATGACGTCTTTTTCCGATAAACCAAACGATGTCGAAATAGCGTCGAATGGCGTGCGGTCTTCCCATGCCATCTCGATGATCCGGGAAATGTCTGGCGTCGTCAGTGGCTGGTCTTCATCTGTCATAACGCCATTATCGCGAAAAAAATCGCCTAGCGGTCAACCGATTGTCCAGTCCCGCGTTGTAGTCCCTGTAACTGATCTCATTTGAGGAGTAATAGAGATGCGACATTCAACAACAAATCCGATCGTATTCGGTCTGCAACGATGGCGCCAACTCGCCGTCGTAGTAGGCTTCTCGGTACTCGCCGCCTGTGGTGGCGGTGGTGGCACCGACGTCGTTGAGACGCCAGTTTCAACGGTAGAGCAGGAAGGGCTCTTATACATTGGGCTGACCGATGCCGAGGGCGACTTTGATAGCTATTCGGTAGATGTGCTGTCGCTCACCCTGGAACGGGCCAACGGCACCACCGTTGAAACCCTGCCGCTGTCAACGCGTGTCGATTTCGCGGAGCTTACTGAAGTGACCGAGTTCCTGAGTATTGCGACCGTCCCAGCAGGCACTTATGTTGCCGCTAGCATGCGATTGGATTTTACCGATGCTCAGGTGATCGTGCAGGACGAGGCTGGCGTGACCAGTGAAGCGAGCGTCGTTGGAACCGACGGTATGCCTTTGGAGGTGTATGAGGTTCGCCTGGAGTTGGCGAACAGCGATGTCATTCGGATTGCACCCGGGGCACCGGCCGCATTCAGTCTCGATTTCGATCTGGATGCATCGAACAGTATTGACGACAGCGTGACGCCCGTTGTCGTGACCGTCGAGCCGTTCCTGTTGGCAACGGCGGAGCTCGAAACTGATCGCGAGCATCGCGTGCGTGGTGTGTTGGCGACGGTCGATGAAGCCGAGAGTCAGGCGACGATTATCGTACGTCCGTTCTTTCATCGTGCTGGCGACTTTGGTCGGTTCCAGATTAACGTCGATGCCGAAACTCAATACGAAGTAGACGGCGAAGGCTACACAGGCGCCGACGGTTTGACGGCGTTAGCGGCACTGGATCCTCGCGCTCCGGTCATCGCTAATGGCGCTATTGAGGCGCGCATGATGGAAGCCGACATCGTGATTGCCGGATCGAGTGTGCCGTGGTCGGATGCCGATGTCGCCAAAGGTGTGGTGACCTCGCGTGATGGCAATACGTTGACACTGCGAGGCGCCCGAGTCGAACAAGCCGATGGGCGTGTGATTTTCGGTGGCGAGTATCAAGTGCTGTTGGGTGACGACACAACGGTGACATCGCCCGGCATTGATAATGCATTGTTGAGCATCGAAAGCGTTTCGGTCGGTCAACGTGTATTGGCTTTTGGCGAGCGCGTTGACGATCAAGTCTTCGATGCGACGGCCAGCCGTATCATCATGTTGCCGAGCCAAATGACCGCTGAGGTCAATCAAGCGTCGCCGTTAAATGTCGATCTGTTCTTGTTGAATGGCCGGCGTCCCGATGCCTTTGATTTCAGCGGTACAGGCGTTGATGCATCGTTTGATGCTGATGACGACAACTATGAAATTGATACCGGCATGCTCGCATTGAATGAAGTGACTGAAGGTGATCTCGTACGCATCCGCGGTATCGTCAACGCATTCGGATCGGCGCCCGCAGACTTTAATGCGCGCACCGTCATCGATCTCGAGTTCGCAGCGCGACCTGGTGAGTTGACGGTTCAATGGCCTATCGATGCACCGGCATCCATGCCATTTTTCTCAACTACCGCGTCGGAACTCAATGTGGATATCACAGAGTCACGAGAGTTCCTGCGTGTTCGCGGTGTGCCACGTCCATTCACGAATCCGTTGGATCGCTTGAACTTGGCGGAGACGGCATCGGGTGACGGCGCGTATGCGGTCAACGTACGAGGTAGCGGTGTCGTGACCCTGTATCGTGATTTCGCGGCTTTGGTGGATGGGCTCAATGAGCAGATCGCTGCTGGTGCTGCG
Organism: Woeseiaceae bacterium; assembly: GCA_045110335.1. GTDB lineage: Bacteria > Pseudomonadota > Gammaproteobacteria > Steroidobacterales > Woeseiaceae > CALBPI01. The sequence continues at coordinate 18,374 of JBGCGB010000036.1, read as the reverse complement.
TTACAACGTATCCATGCACGAGTCAGCTATACTGGTGACACGGACGCGTTGGTAACACCGCGTGCCAGTTTCATCTTTGTGGTACCAGCTGAGTAATTGCTCATCGATGACTAGCGCTTCTACAGAGCTCAATCGTTTCTTGATGGAAGTCGAGCAAAAGGCCTTTGTCATGGCAAAGCTGTCGCTCGGTGATCCGGATGATGCGATGGATGTTGTCCAGGACAGCATGATGAAGCTGGCGAAGCGCTATGCAAAGCGGCCGCCGTCCGAATGGCGGCCGCTTTTTTTTCGCATACTAAGAAATGCGATTCGTGATCACTATCGGCGTCGTTCGAGTTTCTTGAAACGCTTCAGTTTGTTTGGTGCATTTGGCAAGCGCGATGAAGGCGGCGACGTTTCAGACTGGAGTGCAGGCCCCAAATCGAATCAGCCGGAGGTCGCACAGCAGTTGCAAACCACCGCAGAGCAAGCGGCCGCTGCGGTGACCGGGTTGCCGGTCAGGCAGCGCGAGGCATTTTGGCATCGGAGTTGGGAAGGCTTGAGTGTTGCCGAGACTGCCGCAGCAATGAATTGCAGCGAAGGCAGTGTAAAGACGCATCATTCACGAGCGATTCACAAGCTTCGTGAACAATTAGGAGAGCATTGGCCATGACAGACAAAAAACCCTTTGAACAGCGCGTGATCGAACAGCTGGAAGTCGACGTGGATGCCGATACGCGTGACAAATTGCGCCAGGCGCGGCGACTGGCCGTTGCCGCCGCTGATCGACCAGAAAAACATTCGTTGCTTTGGCTGCCGGTCACCGGCTCGGTGGCGGCCGGCGTGCTGGCATTTGCGCTCTTGCGAGAATCGGGGCCAGAACCATTACCGCAGATGGACGAGCAAGAACTTGAAGCCGCGCTGGAGCTTGAGCTGCTGGAAGAGCTCGACATGCTGGCCTGGATGGCTTCGGGAGAAGTGGATGCGGGTTAATGCGATGTTCATCGCAGGATTACTGTGCGTGGCCGCAAATGGCGCCGCCAGTGACGATTTCGATTTTCTGGATTACCTCGGCTCAATGGTAGAACACGAGGATGAATGGCTGGATCCGTTGGCGATGGAAATCGACAACGAAGAAGCGGCCGATGCAGAAGATCAAACGCCTTTGACTGAAGATCAAGGGTTGGTAGAAGAGGTTGAAGATGATGAAAATGCGTAGTGTTTTGACAGCGATAGTCGCGCTTTGGCTGATGACTCAGTCATCCGCTGCAATGGCTCAGGCATGGGAAACGCTGACTGACCAGCAACGCGAAGTGCTGGCCGGCTATGAGCAATCCTGGGTCGACTTTACCGACGAGCGTAAGGCGCGTTTGGTGGTCGGCGCGGACCGTTGGCTGGCGATGGATACCGAGCAGCGCAGTCGATTGCAACAACGTTTTGTACGTTGGCAGGCCATGTCGCCTGATCGCCGCACCGAGTTGCTGCAACGACTCCGGCAGTTCCGTGAACTGACACCGGATCAGCGTGCAAGACTTCGTCAACAAATGCGTACGGTTCGCAACATGTCGCCGGAGCAACGCGAACGATTGCGGGAACGATTCCGGTCGATGAATGTTGAGCAACGCGAAGCGGCGTTGCAGCGAATGCGCGAACGCGCGCGCGAACGCCGCCTGCGACGTCAGTGAGCCACGCTTAGAACAGGCCGTAAAACAAGTAGAGAACACTCACAAAAACGGTGTCTTCGGTGCTGAAATCAGCGTCGCTGCGGCTGGTGCCGATGCTGAGGTCGAGATCACCGCGTTGGCCCATTGGCAGCAGTAGACCGATGCTCGCGCTATTAACGTCGCCGAGTCCACCCGCCAGTTCGTCTCTCGCCAGGGAAAAGTTGATGGCGCGCTGTTTGCTCAGAGGCACTTCTACGCCGACAGTCAACGACTGGTCCAACAATGAGCTTGCCAGCGTCAATGTCGTTGGCGTCAATCGTTGAACAATAAAGCGACCGGCTAGCGGTGACAGGTCACGATCGTAATCAAAGCGACGTATGCTGCCGTACCAGGCCCAATCTGAATCGGTGCGGTAACGTAGTGCGGCACGATAGCCGTCGGCCTCCAGCGGCACCACAATTTCGGTGGCGATCTGGGTCAGCGTTGTTCTAAGTACCAGATCGATGTCGCGTTGAAGATAGTTCAGCGACCAGCGCCAGTGCTCGGTTTCTTTGAAGATGCCCACCGATAAATCATTGGCATCAAAGTCGCTGGGATCGCCGGATTGCCCCACACGGGCATCGAACCCAAGCGGCCCGAAGTCATAGCGTGCGCCAAGCGACCATTCGCGCGTACTGAGATCTTCCGGTCGCGCGCTGAGACGGGTTGTGCCGAGGGTTGCCGAAAAACCTAATGCATCGCTGGCGCTGACATCAGCAATCGCCGAGGCGCTGAAGCCGTCACTGTTATCCGCTGAAATGCCCATGCCAATGGCAAACGCACGCTCATCGGCCATCGCAGCCGAAGATATCGCCAAGCAGGTGAATAGTGCAAAAGAGCGCATGCCCTAGAGCCTAACCGAGCACAATGATGGCTCGCAACCGGCTTTTGGCCTGTGCGGTTCAATGTATCGTCCGACGCAGGTAGTATGGGTATAAACCACTGCTTGATAAAGGATGCAGAAGTGCCCGAACTAGACGTTAATAGTGTTTCCATTGCTTACGAAACGCATGGAGACGCCAGCCATCCGGCCATCATGTTAATCCAAGGTTTGGGTATGCCGTTGATCGCATGGCCACCGCAGTTCATTGATCACTTGACCGCCGCCGGCTTCTTCGTCATCACGATGGACAATCGCGACATAGGCATGTCGACGACGTTTCATGACGCAGGTACGCCCAACCTGGCCTGGCATTGGTTCAAATCAAAAGTGGGGCTGCGATCCCGTCCGTTGTATTCGCTCAAAGACATGGCCCAAGACGTCGCCAGTCTGCTGTCTCGGTTAGGTATTCAACATGCACATATTGTCGGTGTGTCGATGGGCGGCATGATCGGTCAGCGGTTTACGATCGAGCACGCCGAACGTTGTTTGAGTTTTACGTCGATCATGTCGACCACCGGTAACCCTCGGTTGCCGAAGCCCGCACCTGAGGTGATTAGAAAACTGATTCAACGACCGAAGTCGGAAGATATCGAAGACCGGTTAGCGCACAGTATGGCGATGGGGCAAATCATTAGCAGTCCCGGTTTCGATGTCGACTTCGATTATCTGGAACAGCGTCTGCGCGCCATGTATGCACGCGGTATGACGCGTGGCGGGATTGCCCGTCAAATGCTCGCGATTGGCAGCGACGGCAATCGCGCGCCGGAGCTGCGCAAGGTGAAAGTGCCGACGCTGGTGATTCACGGTAAAGAAGATCCACTGATACCGGTCTCCGGTGGTGTGGATACCGCGGAAGCAATGCCGAATGCCAGACTTGAGTTGATTGATGGCATGGGCCACGATTTACCGCCGGGCCTCCATGAGCGGCTGGCGACTCTGATTATTGAACACGCGCGGTCTTCCGATTCGTCAGTCGCCGCGGCATAAGCAATCTGCGCGGGAGCGCCCTCGATGGCATTAGATTTTGACTCGGCCCGTATTCCGAATCCGGCGATGACGGAAGAGCATCTCGCCTGGCGCGCGCAGTTGCGGCGTTTCCTTGATGAAGAAGTGATGCCGTTTGCGGCGGACTGGGATGAGGCCGGTGCGATTCCTGAATCGTTGTGGACCCGCGCCGCCGAGATTGGCCTGTTGGGTTTGGGTTACCCGGAACAATTGGGCGGCGTGCTGGAAGGTACCGATGTCTGGTATCACAACATCGTCAACGAAGAGCTGGCGAGAGTTGGCGTAGGCGGCGTCGCGGCGACGTTGATGGTGCACAACATCGGTCTGCCGCCGGTCGTCAATTTTGCCCAGCCACACATTGTTGAAAAGGTCGCACCGAAAGTGATTGCCGGGGCGGCCAATATTTCTTTGGCGATCACAGAGCCGGGTGGCGGCTCTGATGTTGCGCAACTCAAGACCACCGCCGTACGCGATGGCGATGTCTATGTGGTTAACGGCAGCAAGACGTTTATTACCGGTGGCATGCGCGCGAACTGGTTCAGCACTGCTGTGCGTACCGGTGGTGCCGGAAGCAGCGGCGTTTCGATGTTGTTGATCGATGCAGATCTTGAGGGCGTTTCCCGAACGCTACTCGATAAGAAACAGGGTTGGTGGGCATCAGATACTGCGACGATTTACTTTGACGATGTCCGCGTGCCGGTCGATCAACTGATCGGCGAGGAAAACGCTGGGTTTCGCGTCATCATGCACAACTTCAACAGCGAGCGGCTGGCGATGAGCGTCGGCATGGAAGCGATGGCGCGTGTTTGTCTCGAAGAGGCAGTGACATGGGCGCGTGAAAGAGAAACCTTCGGCAAACGGTTGGCCGATCATCAGGTTATTCGCCACAAGATTGCCACGATGAAGCAGCGGATTAATGCGACGCAAGGTTATTTGCAGTGGATTACATGTGCGGTGCAAGCGGGTAACGTCAATGCTGGCGATATGGCACTGCTTAAGGTGCAAGCCAGTGAAACGGTTGAGTATTGCGCCCGCGAGGCGATGCAGATTTTAGGCGGCGCCGGTTACTTGCGCGGCAATCGCGTCGAGCGTATCTATCGCGAAGTGCGCGTGAATGCGATTGGCGGCGGTTCAGAAGAAATTATGCGCGATCTGGCGGCACGCCAGTATGCGTTTTAGAGGTAGGCAACACGATGCGATTCAGTGAAGAACACGATGCGATCCGCGATTTAACGGCGCAGTTTGTCGCCAAAGAAATTGACCCGTATGCCGATGAATGGGAACAGGCTGGTGCCTTTCCCGCTCACTCGTTGTTCAAGAAAATGGGTGAGCTGGGTTTGTTGGGCATTGCGAAGCCCGTTGAATTCGGTGGCATGGGGCTGGATTACAGCTATCAGATCGTGTTCTCTGAAGAGATGGGGCGAACCCGCGCAGGCGGTGTTGCGATGGCAGTCGGTGTACAAACGGACATGGCGACGCCGGCGTTGGCCAAGTTTGGCAGTGACGCATTGCGTTCAGAATTTTTGGCGCCGGCAATTGCCGGAGACAAGGTCTGTTCCATTGCGGTTAGTGAAGCGCACGCCGGATCCGACGTGGCGGCGATCAAGACCACCGCTAAATCAGATGGTGATGATTACGTGATCAACGGCAGCAAGATGTGGATCACGAGTTCCACACAAGCTGATTTTCTTTGTTTGTTAGCGAACACATCTGATGGCGCGCCTCACAAAAACAAATCCTTGATCGTCGTTCCGACCGATGTGCCGGGTGTCAGTTTTTCGGAACGTTTGAACAAGCTCGGTATGCGCGACAGCGATACAGCACAGGTTTTTCTTGAAGATGTCCGCGTGCCAAAGCGTCATGTCATCGGTCAGGAAGGTCATGGCTTCACCTACCAGATGATGCAATTTCAGGAAGAGCGATTGTTCGCCGCCGCCGGTAATCTGAAGTCAATGGAGATGTGTATTCAAACCACGATTGATTACACGCGGGAACGCCAAACTTTCGGTAAGTCTGTGCTCGACAATCAAGTGGTCCATTTCCGCCTGGCCGAATTGCAGACCGAAGTCGCCGCGTTGCGCGCGTTGGTTTACGACGCGGTCGAAGGCTACATTAATGGCGAAGACGTCACGCTGAAAGCGTCGATGGTGAAACTGAAAGGCGGGCGCTTGCTGCGCGAAGTTGCCGACAGCTGCCTGCAGTTTTGGGGCGGCATGGGTTTCATGTGGGACAACCCGGTCGCGCGTGTTTATCGTGATGGACGCCTGTCATCGATCGGCGGCGGTGCCGATGAAATCATGCTGGGCATCATCTGCAAGCATATGGGCATAGCGCCCCGCCGTTAACTGGTCGACGTTTGTGTGGTGGTCGTGCCCGCGGATGCATTGGCAGGGAAGTACCAACGCCAAAGCCGCTTGAACGCATTGCCGATGTCATCGGCAATCATGATGTTCACCGGAATCAATAGCAGCGTAATAAACGTGGCGAACAAGATGCCGTAAGCCAGCGAGATGCCCATCGGTATCAAGAATAACGCCGTCGTCGCTTTGACGCTCAACATCGGCAGCAGCCCCAGAAACGTCGTCAATGAGGTCAACATCACCGGGCGGAAACGTGCAGCGCCGGCGTTGGTCACGGCTTCAAACAGATCAACGCCCTGTTTTTTCTGCCGATTGATGTAGTCGACCAATACGAGGCTATCGTTGACCACGACGCCGATGAGCGCCATCAAACCGAGTACGCTCAGGATCGAGATCGAGAAACCCATGATCCAATGTCCGATGATGGCCCCAATAATGCCGAACGGAATGACCGACATGACCAGCAATGGCTGAATGTAGGATCGAAGCGGCAGTGCCAACAAGCAATAGATCAGGAACAACACGACCGGTAACCCCGCCGTTAGGCTACCGAATGCTTCGGCTTGCTCGCGTGCTTCCCCTTCCAGCGCATAATCGATGCCGGGGAATCGCGGAATCAACCCTTCCACGAACGCGGTGATGCCCGCTTGGATAAGCGTCATGTTAGCTGTCGATTTATCAACTTGTGCATTGACGTTCAGGACTCGATAACCATCAATGCGAGTGATCTGAGATGGCCCTTTGTCTGGTGTTAACGTTGCAACATTCGCCAGTGGGACTTCGTCACCGGCCGGCGTTCGAATCAACAGTTCGTTAAGGGTGTCGACGGTCGAGCGCTCGTTCTTGGAGAGTCGCACAATGACGAGTACGTCATCCCGCCCGCGTTGCACACGCTGTGCTTGGAAACCGCGGAACGCTTGTGAGACTTGTCCGACAACATCGGCGCGCGTCAGGCCTAAAAGATAACCTTGAGATGTGAGGTCAATGCGAAGCTCTTCCTTGCCATCGGAAAGCGTATCGCTGATCTCATAAACGCCATCATAGGTGGCGAGGTGCGCCTTGAGTTCGGCGCCGACGCGTTCCAGCTGCTCCAAAGACTGCCCGCTGAATTGCACATCGATCGGCGGATTATTGCCGAATCTGGAGGATCGGAAGTTCAGCGTCTCAGCACCTGGAATACTGCCGACTCTGTCTCGCCATTCCCGTGTGAACTCGGCGCTCGTCAGCTTGTCCGTTCGCTCTTCTGCCGGTGCCAGCTCGATTCTGAGGCTACCAAGATGCGTGCCGGTCGAACGACGTGTGCTGCCGGTCGATGCCAACATGTTTTGCACCATGGGTTGATCGAATTCGGCATTGTACTCTTCACGCAAATCCTGACCGATACTCAACATGCGTTGCATGTGGCGGTCAGTCACGCTGAACGGCGTGCCGACTGGCATGGCGATCTCGGCGCTGACCGTTTCCACGGGCACGCTCGGGAAAAAGACGAAACGCGTGCGACCGCTTTGGACCATCGCGACCATGATCATCAGGATGCCGAGAAACGCGCAGAAGGTGGCATAACGATATCGAAGTGCGACCGCCAATGCAGGTTGGTAGAACTTCAGAATGGCGGACTCGAAACCATCAGCAAATTTTTTCTGCCAACGCTGGAATTTGTTACCGCTTTCGCGCACACCGCGGATCTTGATGTGCTTCAAATGCGCCGGCAGGATCAATTTGGATTCGACCAGCGAGAAAATAAATACCGGTATGACGACTAGTGCGATCGCGCCGAAAAGATCACCGCGGCGCCCTTCGATAAACATCAATGGCACGAAGGCAATCATCGTGGTCAAAATACCAAAGGTGACAGGACCGGCGACTTCCTCGGTACCGTCAATGGCCGCCGCGAGACCTTCCTTGCCCGCCTTGAGATGGGTATAGACATTCTCCCCGGTGACGATTGCATCATCGACGACGAGACCCAATACCAATATAAAGCCGAACAGGCTCATCAGGTTCATGCTGATATCGAAGGCAGCCATCACGGTGAAGGCACCGAAGAAACTGATCGGGATGCCGATGAATACCCATAGCGCAATGGCGGGTCGCAGGAACAGCGTGAGCATCAGGATGACCAAGAGGCCACCTTGCCAAGCGCTGCTAAATAGAATCGCCATCCGATCTTTCAAGACGATCGAGTCATCATCCCAAAAAGAAATGGTCATGCCCACAGGCAGTTCGCTTTGTTTTTCGGCCACATATTGACGAACGGTGGTGGCGACATCAATCGCATTTTGCTTACCGACCCGGGCCACATTGATGAACGCGGCCGCAGTGCCATTGAACCTGACCTTGACGGCATCTTCCTCGAAGCCGTCGTCGACCCGTGCGATGTCGGAAACACGTACGATCGTGCCATCCGGGTTGGTCTTGACGACAATATCTTCGAAATCTGTTTGGCGATAAGCCTGGCCTTTCGACCGCAACAATACATCGCCACCAGCAGTTCTGATGTTGCCAGCGGAGAGGTCGATTGAGCTGTTGTTGATCGCGGCGGCGACTTCGGCGAGGCTGACGCCGGCATCACGCAGCCGGTCTTGGGAGGCCTCTACCGCGATTTCATAACGACGAACGGAATTCAGGCTGACTTGGGTGATGTCATTTAGCCTTAACAGGTCGTCTCGAATTTGTTCGGCAACGGCCCGCAACTCGTCTTCCTCAAGGTCTGCCGCAAGCACGACGTCGATGACAGAAAAAGAACGCGTTTGTAGTGCAATGACAGGCCGCTCGGCTTCGGCCGGCAATCCGTTAATCGCATCGACACGGCTTTTGATATCGCCTAGCAATTCACGCGGGTCATAGCCTCGTTCGATCTCAATCGCGATGCTGGTTGAGCCTTCAACGGAGCGCGATGTGACGCGCTCCAGGCCTTCAAGATCCTGAATGGCTTCTTCAATACGGGTTGCAATGCCGAGCTCGACATCTTCCGGTGTCGCGCCGCGTAGTGGCACGGTGACCGTCACGACCTCGGGGTCTGATGGCGGAAAGACTTCGAAAGTGACGTAGTTTCTGACGGCGAAGAAACCGCTGACCACGATGGTCAGCATTAATAAGTTGGCGGCGATGGAGTTGCGCGCGAACCAGCTGATCATCGGACCGCCGCTCCGGTGTTGATGCCCCCGCCAGAAGGTTTACGACGGTCTCTCTTGGCTTCGCCAGAGATCGAGACCCGCGTGCCGGACGTGACTTGACCCAACGGCGTGGTGACCAGCTTTTCGCCGGCAACAATGCCACCTGCGACGACGCTTTCTACATCGTTCTGCCATGTGACATCGATTTTCCGGCGGTCGAGTACGCCATCGCTGACGACATAGACATAAGTGCCTTGATAAATATTCTCATTGGGGACAACCAGCGTGTCCTCGATGGTCATGCCATCGATCGTGGCGGTCACGTATTGACCAATCTTCAACGGCGTGGCGCCCGCGATACCGCGTCGGTAGGGGTCGCGAATCTGCGCGGCGACATAGAGCTGTCGGGCCGTCGGGTCAATGGCACCTTCGGTACGCACGAGTTGACCCTGCCATGAGCCGCCTGCACCCAAATCAGATGAGAATTGTACGACCGCACCGTCAGTCGCACCGCCTTCATCGAATCGAAACTGCTCGGGCAGATCGATGAAGCGAAGATCACTGTTGCGCAGCGGTAAACGGACTTCCACAACATCGGTGGCATAGATCTCGCCGAGCGTGGTGTTGATGCCGACAACCTGGCCGAGGTCGACCGTTTGTCGCAAGACGCGCCCGGCGAATGGCGCACGGATCTTCGAGCGCTCGACATCCAGTTTGGCTTTGGTGACAGCAGCTTCGGCGGAGACTAATCGGGCTCGGGCAGCCTGTAGCTGAGGCTCGCGCAAAACCAGCGGTGGTGCATCGCCTTCGTTACCCAGGCGCTCCCAGTCGATCAGCGCCTGCGCGCTGCGTGCTTCTGCTTCGGCGACTGCCTGGCGGGCTTCGAGTAGTGTGGCTTCGGCAATGCTGACGTCGGCGGTATAGTCACGATCGTCGAGGCTGACCAGTACGTCGCCTTTTTCGAAAAATCCGCCATCACGAAATGCCGGATTGATACGGGTAATCTGTCCAGCGACCTGGCTAACCAACATGCTTTGCGTGCGCGGTTGTATCGTGCCGTAACTTTGCAGGCGGACGGTGTAATCCTGTTCGGCAAGGTCCGTCGCTTCGACGACCAATTGCGCTGGGCCGCGATCACCGCGCATGCGTTCCGGTGGATTCAACCAGATGCCGGCTGCTATGAAGCCCAGCCCTGCCAGAATCGCGACAGGTAATATCGCCTTAAGAAAGGTTTGATTATTCGTGCTCATAAGCTGGCTTCCAACTGGTCTTCAGCACCATAAGAGCCGCCCAATGCCTGGTGCAGATCAATGCGATTCTGGAGTTTTTGATTACGGAGGTCGACAACGCCGACGCGTGCATCGAATGCCCGCTGTTGTGATTCGAGAACGGTCGCGTAGTTAACTAGACCGCGTTGATATTGTTCCAACGATAACGTTAGTGCCGTTTCGGCATCGTTTAGCGCTTGCTCTGCAGCCGTGTACCTGGCGTTCAGCGCTGCGCGGCGACTGATCGCGTTCTCGACTTCGCCAAACGCGGCGTTGACGAGCTCCAGATAGCGTTGTTCAAGTTCCAGCACGCGTGCACGAGCGCGTTCCGAGATGGCTTTCAGTCGGCCGCCTTCAAACACGGGTTGCACCAGCGTGCCCAACAAAACCCACCCTAAAGGTTGGCCATCAAACACATCGATAAACTTGTCGGCGCTGTCGCTGGCACTAGCGACCAGATTCAGCGACGGGAAGCGTTGTTTGTGCGCGACGGCCAGGTCTGCGTTAGCCGACAGCAAATTAAGCCATGCCTGCTGCAGATCCCCGCGTCGTGTGACCATTTCACTCGGTACGCCAAAACCAATGGGCGCGTCGGCATCAATCAACGTAGGCGTTTCCATCAGTGCTTTACCCGGATTGCGAGCCGCGAGCAGTTGCAGTGTGGTTGCTGCTTCCAGCGCCAGTTGTTCCCGGTTACGCAAGTTATTCTCGGCTTGTGCGGTCGCGTTTCTCGCCAGGTACAAGTCGAGCGCCTCATTCAAGCCAGATCGATAACCGCCTTCGACAATGTCCAGGCTCTGGCGGGCGTTGGTCAGCTGTTCTTTCGCAACAGCGACCTGTTCGTTGGCAGCGGCCAGGTTGAACCAGCTGCGGCTGACATCAGCGACCAACCGGCGGCGCTGATCCAGAAAGCCGGCTTCTTGCGCTGCAAACGTTAGCGCCGCGGCGCGCGTTGCTGCGGATAGCTCGCCCCAGATGTCAGCCTGCCAGCGAATGTCCAGACCCAGCCCGAAACTATCAATGGCATCGCCGCCCGCATTGCCACCGAAGTTGTTATTTTGCGGTCCGGCACCAATGCGCCGGGTGCTGCCATCAATCGTCAGCGATACCGAAGGCAGTCGGACCGCTTTGGTCGTCGCCAATGTGGCCCAGGACTGTTCTAGTTGATAGCGGGTTTGGGCCAGCGCGTAGTTATTGTCTATCGCCTGGTCGACCGTTGACGCTAATGACGCATCGGCAAATTCATCGAGCCATTCATTGCTCGCGGGCGCGCTGACGTCACTGCGCTGCCACCGCGCTTCGGCAATGGACATTTCCAGTTCCGGCGATATCGGCGTCACGCAGCCCGTGATCAAAGCGGTGCTGACCAGTACGCTCCAGATTTTCGGGTGGTAATTTACGCGCATAGAAGTCCGCCAACGGATGGTCCACCGTCGCTTGTATAGGTTTACAGCTCGACATCATAGCCCAAAACTTCGACAATTTAAATGTTGTCTCAGTTTTTCTTAAGAAATCTTTAGACAGCGAACGACTGATAGCCCATGTCTAACGCTTCAGCGGCGGCTTCATGGGTGATTTTACCCTGGTGAACGTTAACGCCATTCGCAAAGTGTGGGTCCTTGGCCACAGCCGCCAGGCCGCCGTTGACCAAGCGCTGTATATAAGGTGTCGTCGCATTCGTCAGCGCGAAGGTCGATGTGCGCGCCACGCCGCCGGGCATGTTGGCGACACAATAATGCACAATATCGTCGACGATATAGGTGGGGTCGTCATGCGTGGTCGGCTTGGACGTCTCGAAACACCCGCCTTGGTCGATTGAAACATCAACCAACACACAACCTTTTTTCATGCTGCCGAGCATGTCTCTGGTGACGAGCTTGGGTGCCGCTGCGCCAGGAATGAGCACTGTGCCGATAATCAGGTCGGCATCCGCAATCGCTTTGCAGATCGCATTGTGGCTCGAGTATCGAAGGGCAGTTTGTGTCCCGTAGTGTCGGTCGAGTTCTTCGAGGCGACCCACCGACTTTTCGAACAGTGTGACGTCGGCGCGTGCACCCAATGCCATTTGTAGCGCATTGGTGCCGGCAATACCGCCGCCAAGAATCACGACTTTGGCCGCGCCAACACCCGGTACGCCGGAAAGCAATAAACCGCGGCCACCGGCTGCGGATTCGAGCAAGTGGGTGCCGACTTGCACGGACATTCTGCCCGCTACCTGACTCATCGGCTTGAGTAGTGGCAATCCCCCGGTGGCAGCCGTCACTGTTTCATAGGCAATCGCTGTGCAACCGGAGTCGCAGAGGGCCTCAGCTTGAGGTTTGTCGGCGGCGAGATGTAAGTAAGTGAACAACACATGCGAGTCATTCAATTTCTTGCATTCGCTCAACTGTGGCTCTTTGACCTTCACGATCAACTCGGCCTGATCAAAAACCGCGTCGGCGTCCGCCACAATGTGCGCACCGGCGGCGGTGTATTGTTCATCCGAGATGTCGACGCCCAGTCCGGCGCCGGACTGTACATAGACATCATGGCCTGCTCGTGCCAAATCGGCGACGCCATCATCGGTCATGCCAACGCGTCGCTCTTGCACCTTAATTTCTGTCGGAATTCCTACTCGCATTGTCTGGCTCCCGCCGTCATCGATGCGCGCAATTATGTCATGGTCAATCGGCAGAGTCGTGTTCTGCGCTGCGTGTTTCTGAAGTTTTTTCGCGGCTTGCCGACAACCTTAGTACGGTAGCAACACAAGGCTGCTCAAAATGGCAACCACGAAAACCGGCATGCGATTCCCGCAGGCCACTGTAGCGCTGTTTGCGCTGATTTTAGGCGCCTGCGGTGGCAGCAGCACAGCACCGGACACGTCAACGGCGGCGGTCGATCCGCGTGCCGAAGACCTGCGTTTGGCGAAACTGGCATACAGCCCCGATGAACGGACGCCGGCCGGCTTTTACGAGGAGCCGCGGCTGTATCCCGATCGCAGTGAATTTCGATTCCATGTCAAGAGTAGTGATGTCGGCATGACCGCCGGTGAAGCGGCCTATGATGTTTGCAGCGGCGACTTCGCCGTCGCGCTGGATTGGTCAAGCGACAGTGCACTCAACCGCGATTTTGATACAACCTTGAGCGCAACGGCTGAGACCGAATGGTATTTCCAGTTCGAGCGAACGATTGCCGGCGATGAGCCCGGCATGTTGATCAATCGTGTCTATAAATGCGATGCGTTTGATCGCAGTAACGCGCTATCGGATGGATTCGCCGGACGCATCACCAAAGGTGATTTTGATGCTGATGACCTTCGGTTTATCAGTGAGTATCTCTGGCAGTTTAGTCTCTACAACAACGCGCTTCATGCCGTAGTGGACAGTGTCGCATCGGATGCTGCTACGCATGACATCGAACGCGTGCAAGTGAATGTCGGCGCGGGTGTGGTTGAGAACTGTGATCGCGTGGAAGTGTGGCGTTGGCGTCATCGTGTGGATGCAGCAACCGGAGATTTGACCAGCGAGCAGCAATTTTTGAGAGCGTTCGATGCGCGTCAATCGGACAGTGTCGTCTCACTCTGCGATTGATAGCAGCGCGAAGAAAAAAGCCGGCCGGGCTCGAAGGGAGATGGGGGATAGCCCGGCCAACCAAGATCAATCAGTCAACAGCGACTGGTGATCGACCGCGACGACTCTTCTGCCACCAGCCTTCGTCCATTTCAACGACGGACGTCTTGCCGGCTTTATCGATCGTGCAGACAGCGCGATAGCGCGTTGATTTGGCATCCGTTGCTGTTTTGTGGCGGATGGTCATCCAAAAGCTCGTTTCGCCATCCCGGCTCTGCATCGACACGCGATTAATGCGTGCGTTGCCTTTTTCAAGATTCGCTTTGACGGCTGTTTCGCAGGCGTCTTGCAAGTCCGTCTTGCGGGCGGCATCCGCTGGCGCTGCGGCGCCCAGCATGATCGTGGACACCGCGATGAGGGCGATAATCTTCAAGTTAATGTTCATTGTTGTCTCCTTGTAGGCGCTCAATAAAGGGGGGATTGCGCCTCGACAGGGAAAAGCATAGTCTTGCGAAATAGCATCAGCAACGACATAAATGCGAAAAGGAGATGCAAAAATGCATAACTTCGATTGGGACGATGTGCGGATCTTTCTGGCCATTGTTGAGCACGGCTCGCTGTCCGCCGCCGCCGAGTCTCTGGATATCAACCAGAGCACTGTCAGCCGGCGTGTTTCTTCATTGGAAGAAGGACTCGATGTGGCGTTGTTCGAACGTAATCGGGGTTCGCGCTGGGCGGTCACGGCGGCAGGCGAGCAAATGTTATCGGCTGCGGAGTTAATGAACGATAACGCCAACACCATCGTGAGAGAGGTTGTTCGCAACAGCACCGAAGTGCGTGGGCATGTGTCGGTCACCTTCGCTGACGTCGGTTCACGGTACCTGGCCGTGCCAGCCTTGTCTGCCTTGGCCAAGCTTTACCCCGAATTGCAGCTGACGATGAATGTCAGTAACGATCTGCTGGATTTGTCATCCCGCGAAGCTGATGTCGCGTTGCGTATTGCTGACTCTGTGCCACAGGACATGTTGGCCACGCGTATTTGTAAAGTGTCTATTGGCGTCTATGGCTCGCAAGAGTTATACGATCGTTATCGCGCAGGAGAGCGCGGTCTACCGGTGATCACCTGGATCAAAGATGGCGACTTCAGTGGTTCACTCAGTGGCATGTTGACCGACTGCGAAGTGCGTTACCGATCGAACAATACCCAATCGATGTTGGAATTCGCACGCCAAGGGCTCGGCATTGCCCCGCTCAGTTGTTACGAAGCGAATGACCGCCCGGAGCTCGTCCGGTTCGAGATGTTTCCCTTGATTGTTGGTCCGGGTCTCTGGGTCGTATCGCATTCGGACTTGCGAACGACAGCGCGTGTGCGACTCGTGCGCGACGCGCTGGTTGCCGAACTCACCAAAGAAAAACACCGCATTGAAATTGACGATGCGTTGGCACTGGGATGAGCGTTCGATGAAGAACGGTAGACTTGTGGTTGTCAGCCCGATTACTGCCAGCGTCCACTGACGTTCGCGACTTTGCCCTGTGCTGCGCGCGACTCACAATACAGCGCCATGAATGCAATGCTGCTGATGGTCATTGAGATCAGCGGCACGTGTTCACGCCACGGGTCGGCTGACCCGGTCAGGTTGAATAGCAACAGGAACGACAGTTCGCCGACGCCAGCCATCAGAAACAGCACGATGAACGCAAGAATCATCCATTGCGGCAGCGCCGCCCACCACGCTGTAAATCCGGCCTTCCAGGACAGGCGGCCACGCAGACGTATCAGACAAAACACCGTGATGGCCGCTGCGGCAATCGCTACCACCCATTGCAAGGTGATCCATTGATCCAAATCTGGCGTGGATTCGATGCCTGCCATGAAGATCACCATCATCGTCACCTGACAGGTCATGATGTTGAAAGCGAGCAGAAACAGTGTGGTGAATCGGGCTTGTCGTGGCATGGCGGTGTGCGCGTCATTGAGGAGCGTGAATTATCGCACAGCATTCAAAGCCGCGGGTCCACGCTGAAGCGATCGGGCAAAACTGCTAAGGTCGCGAGTTAATCAAGAACGAATGCGCCCCGGTCTTGGCCGGCGGCGTTGGAATGTGGAGAGATCAATGGCGAGTAGCTTGTTCCTTTTGCTGGATGATATTGCAACGGTGCTGGATGACGTTGCCGTCATGACCAAAGTGGCTGCCAAGAAGACAGCGGGAGTTCTCGGCGATGACCTCGCGCTCAATGCGCAGCAGGTGACCGGCGTACGGGCAGAACGCGAGTTGCCCGTGGTGTGGGCGGTTTTCAAAGGCTCCGCGCTCAACAAACTTATCCTGGTGCCGGTCGCGTTGTTGATCAGTGCCATCGCGCCATGGGCGATCACACCCTTGTTGATGATGGGCGGTACGTTCCTGTGTTTCGAAGGCGCGGAAAAAATCCTGCATAAATTCTTCCATGCCAAGGAAGCAGAAGCCGACAAGCAAGCGTTAAGAGAAGCGCTCGCAAAACCGGAAGTGGATTTGCGTGCTGTCGAGCGCGACAAAATCAAAGGCGCCATTCGTACCGATTTTATTTTGTCGGCCGAGATTATTGTGATCTCGTTGGGCACCGTTGCCGGGCAATCATTGGGCGTTCGCTTTGGTGTTTTGGCCGCCATCGCCGTCATTATGACGATCGGGGTCTACGGACTAGTTGCCGGCATCGTCAAGCTGGATGACGGCGGCATGGCACTAACGCAGAAAGACAGCAGCTTCGCTAAAAAGCTCGGCGGCGCAATCTTGTTTGCAGCGCCTTGGCTGATGCGTTTCTTATCTTTCTTTGGCACCGCCGCGATGTTCTTGGTCGGTGGCGGCATCGTCGCGCACGGTATTCCGGCGCTGCATCATATCGAAGAGCAGTGGGTGCAAGGTTTCGATGCGCCGTGGGACACATTGGCATCCATGGCCTTTGGTGGCTTGGTTGGTCTGATTGTTGGTGCCGTTGTGTTGTTGCTGGTAGAAGGATTCAAACGCGTACGCGGTGGTACGGCAGCTGCGCACTGATGTCTTACTACCGGAACATTGGCGATGCGGTCCGCCGAGAACTGGACGCCGCGTCAATAGCCACAACAAAAAAGGCGAATGACGTGTCGTTTCGTCATCTTGAGAACGCGCATGTATTGGGCCAATCCTCGACCCGTTGGCATACGTTGGTGCACGCAAAGATGCTGGTATGGGGGATTCGTCAGCGAGATTGGCGTGAAGCGTTTGGGCAAACTTATCGTTTACTGGGCGCCCTGACCAAAACGTTTATTGGATGGGTGCCGCATGGCAACACCGGCGGCGCGAACGTAAGCCCGTTGAAATCGATGCCCGTGCGAGACGAGCTTCGTCAGGAAATTGATTTGGCGAAGCGCCGGGCTTAATACAAGCGTCGACGCTGCTCGACGCACTAGCTTGATGAGCAGGCGATTGACTCAATCGCGGTGTCTAGCGTCTCGCGCTGTCTTCTGATCCGCCAGCACTTTCATGTACTTGAAAAACACGCCATTGGCATTGGACCAGGCGATGACGAGACCGCGCCATCCGGCCAGAAAACCGCGTTTCAACACAAAGCTTCGGAAGAAGGCGAAGAAAGCTTTCAGAAAGATGATGCCCGCGGGATAGGTCTTCTGCCGACTCTGGCGGCGGATTTCCGAGTAACGATCTACTTTCTGCAAAAATTCACCGAGACTACGAGCGGCCTGGTGTTCGATGTGGCCCGCCAGTGCATGCGTTTGCGACTGCTCGGACAACGCGACTTTCTCGTGCACTTTGGCATCATCAAATTGATGCTGGCCGAAGTGGAACAGTCGGATCAAACGATCATTGCCCCAGCCACCGTGTCGCACGGCGCGACCCATGAAATGATTCTCGCGTAGTACCTCGCCAACGGCTTGCTCATTGTCAGTTGGCCAACTTCGCAACGAAGTCACAAGTTCCGGTGACAAGCTTTCGTCAGCATCCAGCGAAAATACCCAGGCATTCTTGGCCAACGAGCAGGCGAGGTTTTTCGAAGGGCCGAAGCCGATGAACTCGCCTTGATGGACATCGACGTTCGGGTAGTTCGCAGCTATCTGCAATGAGGCGTCTTCCGATCCATTATCCCAAAGAACGACATTGGAGAATTCGGTAACGGAGTCGAGCGTTTTGGCCAGCGTCTCCTCGACGTTCTTGGTGATGATGACAATGCTGATGTGCTCAATCATTCGAGACGGTTCCATCAACCCGTCAGCAGTGGTTTGCTGACTGCCAGAATAACGATGCTGGCGATGAACAACCACAACATCGACAGTACGCTCGTTGAACGCACATAGGTCTGTTTGATAATGGCATTGCGAGCGTCGGTGTCGCCTTCGTGGCGCATCTCTTCCCAGACGGAAAAATGCCGCATCAAAACAAAGCGAATGATCAGACCTGAGCTGATGACGCCAGCGAACAGCGCGAGCTTCCATCGCAACCAGTCGGGCACCGGCCAGGCACCACCGACGAGGCTGACCGCCGT
>JBGCGB010000035.1:0-23977 GCA_045110335.1 Woeseiaceae bacterium | reverse complement strand
ACGTAGGCTTGCGGCACGTCAATCAGATGCGACACGCTGAACAGCAAGTAGAATTTCTCACCGACACCGGCGTCGAAGTTCTGGAATACTTGTTCGGGCGTCAGTACACGGTTGTGCACTGATACGAATCGGAACGTACCGGCAAACAAACCGTCACTACTGACTTCGTTGCCCAAAACAAACGCAAATGTATCATCCCAATCAGCGATGCTACCGCCACCGACATCATCAGTGATGTTGATGAGTTCGCCGTTGACGTAGATGCTGCGGCCATTGACCGGATCATAGTTAGCGACAACGTGCTGCAGGGTTGCTTGCAAGAATTCGTCGGCCGACGGCGTGTTGATTGCCGGCATGCCGTTGCCGTCAGTCACGGAACTACGGTTAGCAAACGTGTAGTCATAAAGCGTTTGGCCCAACGTAAAGTTACGTGCCATTGGTCCTGCCGAATAACTGACGATTCTGGATTCTTCCTGCGAGACATTCGCTGGAACGACCCAAGCTTCAACACTGTACTCGCCCGTAGACTTGATCATGTCATGAAGCTTCTTGCTGTCCGCCGTGCGGCCTTGAGCTTTACCATTGCGAACGTTAATGCCCCAGCCGCCGACCCAGCCGACATCGCCACTCAACGTGAGATCCAGGCTTGGAGAGACACCGCTGGTGTCATAAGCAATACTGCCTTCCCCGGTTTTGAACTCATAAGTCGCGATAGCGTTGGCTTCATAGCGACTGCCGCCACTGGCGACGACGCCATCAAGAATGGTCAGTGCTTTAGAGATCGTCAATGAAGGATCGACCTCGGTTGGCGAAATCGCGTTCGCCATGGCTTCGATGCCCGCCTGCATTTCGTTCGCGTTCGCTAGGCAATCATCCCAGCAGTTGTGGAACTCTTCGCGCAGCCGAACTACAAAGCGTGAATCTTCTGGCGCATCCAGTTTGATTTTGGATTTCGCGGCGTCATAGGCCGTGGCAAGATCAGATTCCGCAAAGTACGGACCCTGCGCAACCGCTGATGTCGATGTGTGACAGTCAGAGCAGTATTGCGTCAGGATCGGATGAACATTGTTTGCAAACAAGGTTGCATCGACGGGGAAGTTCTTGCTGGCACCAGGATCTTTAATGACCGGTGCTTCAAGATCGATGGTTCGGCCACCACCCGCGACGAGGTCGCCGGCCCAACCGGTGATCCATGTGGTCATGAGGTCGGCACAAACAGAATCACTGCCAGACCAGCAGTTGTGACCGCCTTCAACTTTCGTTACTAGGCGAGAATCGCCCGGCGATGCCAGATTGGCAATCGTGTTCGCTGCGTCGTACGCCAAATTAATGTCGTCGGCTCGCGCGAAGGTCGGTGCTTGTCCACCGGCCCCATGGCAATCGCCACAACCTGCTTCATCCTGAATATTGTCCCAAACGTTAAGCTTGAAAGACTGGACGTCGGCCGTTGCTGGTGCAGGACCGCTGTAACCGGTATCAGGCGGCAGGCTTGTGACAGGATTGACCTGAGTCTCTGCGCCACCCGAGCAAGCGGTAACCAGGGTTACGGCTGCGAGCGCGCTGAGGATGTGTGTAATGCGACGAGAAAGTCTCTCGGCACTAATTTGCATTTTAGTCATCATCATTCTAACCCTCAGTCGCCCATGCAATAGGTAGCAGCTTGAGCAAACGTACGCTTGAGCTGATAGCCATTTGTTGTCAGTGAACTCACCATCGTTTCAACCTGAGTACGATCGTTTTGATCGACGGGAGGCCGTAGGCAAACATTCTTGAATACTTTCTCGACCTGGCATTGCGCGAAACCGTCGCTGTTGCCAAGCTCTTGACCCATGGATTTCGCACCGCTACCACTTCCCGGTAGTGCGCCGTCCCATCCGACCAGCGCGTGTCGCCCTTGTCGCCAGTAATTCTCCCAGCTGTCGTCTGGTGTGACGAAGCCAAATGGGAAGTTGCTTTCGTTATTGAAGTACTTCGGCTGAACCTGACCTTCGGTGTACTCGATAGAGCCTGAGTCAATGTTGAAATTGTAGTAGGCGAAAGCCTGCGCCATTGGGTCCATGCCGCTATGGCAGCCAATGCAATTGTTCAGGAACAAGCGGCTGTCACCACCCGGACTCCTTGTGACGTCCTGGCGGATTCTATCCGGCGGCCGCGTAATATCTTTCAGTTGCTCGAGGTCGCGGCACATATGATTCATCAATGTGAATCGCAGCATCGCGCGATTGGTGCCGGCGACGAAAAACGCTTCGGCGGCTGCCCGGGTAGTCATGACGCCCGCGGTAGCATTCGCTGGTACTGGGGTCAACGAAGACTGCGTGGTACGAACCAGATTGTCTTTTAGATCAACGTTCTGACTCTCAAGCGCTTCGTAATGATTGTTGTTCGCCGAAGAGTAGGCCGGTAGTCCCAGCCCGGCGTCGCCGACATAAAGGATGTCGCCGGACAACACTTCGTTGAACGGTACGTCATCGCGAATCATACCGATCACAGTTGCCGTGTAATCATTCAAGGGCGCAAACACATCGCCATCGCGGTTGGTCCACGGTGTCGCGAAATTCTTTAGCGTAACGGTATAAAACGCGCTGTTATCCATGGCGATGTCCGCGGCAGCGTCGGCATTGCCGTTAGCGATCTGCGTTTCCATGGCATCAAGTACCGCTGCGGTCGGTGGCACACCGGCCAGACGATCATGCATGCGTTTCGCTTGTTCACGTGGTCCCGCATACGCGGCAGTCATCGAGACGGTCAGCATCAGACACGCGATCGCGAGCTGCACTGGTTTGGACTTGCTTTGTCTGTTCATTTTGACCCTGCTCTTGCGCTTGTGAACGACCTAACGGCCACTCGTATTAAATCAATTAGTGAAACTCGGCCCGCACATGGGTCGTTGAATCACAGGGCAGCCAGTGTGCAGCGAGATCACATTTGGTTGAGTGATCGCGCTCACAAACACGCCGATTGGTGCCGAACGTGTTGCCAACGGGGGGGCTTAGGCCGCGTTGACAAGGGGAATCTTGCAATCGGTGTGCCAGTCCGACCACTTAGTGACCAAAACCGTAATTTCACTATTTAAAACATAGGCTTAGTGCAATTAGCGCATTAAGGCGCTGGCTTATGATATGTAAAGCCATTGTCGTAATGTCAGTACAGTACCGTGGCTGCATGCGCCTAAGTCATTGAAAAATTTAAATTAAAATTTTGTCGCAGGAGTGAGACATGGGTGCCGCGCATGGGCATGCTGCGTTTTGATCCGCAAAAACGGGTGACTTCACGTTTTTGTTAATCACTTTCGCGATCGGACGGTATTCGGCTTTGTTCCCCACCGATGGCGCAGCTTGTGGCCAAGCGCCCTGATTCTGAAGAGGTTACGCCAAGTTGGCCACATAAGGCTGGCCAATCATCTAACGGCTTTTTTTGATGACACCGATCACTTGTCACTGATTTGAGACATTACGAAGCCGAAACACCACTTTTATACTCAGGCTCAAATCTAGGTCAGCAATTGCGAAGCAAAGGCGGGTCGAGAAGTGCACAGTTCCGACAGTCGGCGACAGGTCGCGAGTGGAACTGTGATGTTGTTAACAGAATACCGGGCGGTCGGTCGTCACCATGTGCATTACGTTCAATCGACTAATGCAAAAGGCAGCGACTTACACCTTCACAGGAAGGACTGGCGCAGATATCGCCGCCTCGGTAACGATCATCGAGGTGCTCTCATGGGTTCAATGACAACAAAAACGACTAACAAATCAGCTCGCCGGATAACGGCCGCTCTGCTAGCAGCAACGCTGGCCATCGGCGGTTGCAGTAATGGTGGAGAGGGTGACACAGTCGGATTCGCCGGCGGCCAGGAGCCTGATCCTGTCGCACTGGAGTTTCCGATTGTTTATGTGCAGCGTCCGCTGGCCATCGATGAGAATGGTGATCCGGTCATTGAAGACGTGCGCGAAGTGCTGTCCTTTAATATTGGCGCGGATCTGATGTTTCGGGATCGAGCATCACCCAGCACCCCGGACATCAATCTCACTGCAGAGATCACGCAAGGGCTCGCCGATATCCGCGATGTGACCGTATCGTTTGATGCGACCAAAGTCGCGTTTGCGATGCGAGTACCGTTCGACGAGGACCTCGACGAGGAAGAACAGGTCACCTGGAACATCTGGGAGTTCGATATCCTGACGGACGAACTGCGTCGCGTTATTGCCTCTGATATTACTGCGGAAGCCGGTCACGACATCGCTCCACAATATTTGCCAGATGGTCGTTTAGTGTTTAGCTCAACGCGTCAACGTCAGTCGGTTGCCATCTTACTGGATGAGGGTAAACCGCAGTTTGCTGCCTTGGATGGCGATCGCAATGAGCCCGCCTTCTTGCTTCACACGATGCAGCCTGACGGTTCGCAGATTGAGCAAATCGGCTTCAATCAGAGTCATGAGTTAAACCCCGTCGTGCTTGATGACGGCACGATTGTCTTCTCTCGTTGGGATAGCGTTGGCAATACAGATGAGATCAATTTGTACAAGATGAATCCGGATGGATCGTCTTTGCAGTTGCTATACGGCGCTAACAGTCACGACGTCGACAACGACGGGCAGCAAGAACAATTCTTGCAACCACAGATTCTGCCAGATGGCACATTGGTCGCGCTCCTGAAACCCTTTGTCGGTGAAACGACAGGCGGTGCATTAGTCGATATAGATACATCGACTTACGTCGAGAACACGCAGCCCACGGCGATCAATGCCGGCATGAATGGACCGGCGCAAACACCGGCAACCATTAATGATGTATTGGCGGCCGCCGATGAAATTTCACCGGGTGGTCGGTACCGTTCGGTTTACCCATTGCGCGATGGTACTGATCGACTGATGCTAAGTTGGAGTCAGTGCCGGCTTGAAGATATGGACGGCCAGATCTTGGCTTGTACCGAGGAAAATCTGGCGAATCCTGCGTTGATCAGTGCGCCATCGCTCTATGGTATCTGGGTTTATGATCGTGAGCAGCAAACACAACTGCCTGTTGTCACGCCTCAGGAAGGTCTAATTTTCTCAGACATTGTAGTGGCGGAGCCGCGCCCGGTGCCGCTTGTGCTGTTGGGCGGCGAGAATGCATTCGCTTTGGATCAGGACATTGCCGACGAAGGCGTTGGTGTCCTCAATATTCGTAGTGTCTACGATGTCCTCGGCTTGGATACAGCACCCGGTGGCATAGATGTCTTGGCGGATCCAGCTCAAACCCTAGCTGCCGATCGTCCAGCACGATTTTTGCGGATTGAGAAAGCCGTGTCGATTCCGGATGAAGACCTTGTGGATTTGCCGAACAGTGCTTTCGGTGCGGGTATCGGTCAAGGCATGCGAGAAATCCTGGGTTACACGATGATCGAGCCGGATGGCTCAGTTATGGTCAAAGTCCCGGCCGACGTCGCGCTTGGGTTGAGTATTGTTGATGCAAATGGCCGAAGAGTCGGACCTCGGCATCAAAACTGGATGCAAGTGCGCCCCGGCGAAGAACTGACATGTAATGGTTGTCATGTGGCGAACAATGGCGTCTCACACGGTCGATCAGGATTGTTTGACACCGCACATGACGGTGCCGTGACGACAGGTCAGCCTTATCCCAATACGGATCCTGCGTTCTTTGCCGACATGGGCGAAACCATGGCAGAAGTTCGCACGCGTGTATCGTGTTCACTGGATGATTGCGCGTCGCTGACTCCTTCGGTCAACGTTCAGTTTACTGACGTCTGGACGGACCCGGTTGCTGCCGGTCGTGCTGCCGATGAAGACTACACGTTTGCCTATGCAGACCTTTTAACCATGGCGCCGACGACGCAAGCTTGCCAGACATCTTGGACGGCGAATTGCCGGGTTGTCTTGAACTATGAGCAAAACCTGCATGGTATTTGGTCAATTCCGCGTCAGACTTTCGATGCGGCCGGTAACCTCGTTAGCGACTTTACCTGCGTCAGCTGTCATTCCGATCGCGATGCAGCGGGTCAGCTACAAGTGCCGATTGCCCAATTGGATCTGACAGACGGTCCGTCAACGGATGAGGCAGATCAGTTCAAGGCCTATCGCGAATTGTTGTTCAACGATAACGAACAAGAGTTGGTGATGGGCGCATTACAGGATCGTTTGGTGCAGGTCGACGTTGATCCTGTTACCGGTGACCCTGTTCTTGCCACGGTGGGTGTTCCTTCAAGCATGAGTTCCAACGGCGCCAATGCGTCGGGTAGGTTCTTCAGTCGATTTGCGGCCGGCGGCACGCATGCCGATTACTTGTCCGAAGCCGAATTAAGAATCTTGTCAGAGTGGCTGGATATTGGTGGCCAATACTATAACGACCCGTTTGCGGTGCCGGTGGACTAACGATGACACGAGTGCTGAACTTCTTTCTGATAGCGATGGCAGTCTGGTTGATCTCCGGATCAGCGAGTGCACGCGAGTATCGTGAAGTTCAGGTGGCTGATCCGTTTTTGGAAATGCATACAGGGGCCGCGCGCGGTTACCCGATTACCAATGTCGTTGAGCAAGGTGAGCGGGTTCAGATCATTCGGCGTAAAACTGAATGGTTTAAAGTTCGGACAGACCGTGGAGCCGAGGGCTGGGTGCACATCAGTCAGTTGGAGCTCACGTTGGATGAAGCCGGTGAGCTCACCGAAATCGAGAGCGTTGGTCGCGACGAGTTTCTTCAGCGCCGCTGGGAAACCGGCATCATGACTGGAGACTTTTCCGGTGCAGATACGGTTTCGATCTATGGTGGTTATTCGCTGACACGCAATTTGTCTATCGAGCTTTGGGGCGCACAACTGATTGGTAATTTCACGAATGGTTGGCTTGGCACCGCAAACATTGTTCATGAAACGTGGCCGGAGTGGCGCGTCTCACCCTATTTTACATTGGGTACCGGCGTTGTTCGGACAGAGCCCAAATCGACGCTTGTGATTACCCCTGACAGAACGGATCAGGTGGCGTTAGTCGGTGCGGGTGTCCGCGCTTATGTGACCCGCCGTTTTGTCCTGCGGGCCGAGTACAAAAGTTATGTGGTCTTAACCAGCCGCGATGAGAACGAGGAAGTGGAAGAATGGAAAGTCGGATTCGGTTTCTTTTTCTAACAGCGGTAATGATCGTTGTATCAACGGTGAGCGGTTGCTCATCGATTCCGTTTTTTGGAAAAAAGGCGGACACCGAAATTGCGGAAGCGCCAGAGCAGGTCATCGAGCCCGAAGTAGAGCGGCGCGAGATTGTCAAACCCAAGATCGACACTGAAGATTTTGAGGTCGGCGCCTATGCTGGTGTGATGAGTGTCGAGGACTTTGGCGTCAACACAGTGGTTGGTGCGACGATTGCCTATCACTTTTCTGAATCACTGTTTGTTGAAGGCACCTACGGTCAAACCGATACTGAAGAAACCAGTTTCGAGCGACTGAGCGGTGCTGCGCAGCTGCTTACTGATGAAGAACGACAGTTCAGATACTACAACGCATCGATCGGTTGGAATATTTTTCCCGGCGAAACGTTTGTCACGCGGAATCGATCTTTCAACCAGTCCTTTTATCTGATCGGCGGACTGGGTAGCACGCAGTTTGGTGGTGACGACTTGTTTACGATCAACGTTGGCGCAGGCTACCGCTTGTTGATCAATGATGTATTTGCGCTGCGACTCGATTTCCGCGATCACGCTTTTGATACCGATCTATTGGGTGAGAGCAAAACTGCTCACAATCTTGCCGGCCATCTTGGCTTTACATTCTTTTTCTGATTTTTGAGGTGCTCATGATGAAAAATTCCGGAAGAATCAAACAACGTCTTGCACGCGTCTTCATGGCGGCAGTGGTCCTTTCTGGCACGGCAGCATGTTCAAACATTGAGCCCTGGGTAAAGCCTTATGAACGAGACCGCCTTGCCGATCCGATCATGTTTCTAGATCACGACCCTGTTTCGACTTCCTATATGCACCATGTGATCGAATCACGCGAGGGTTCGCGAGGGGCGATGGGCGCTGTTGGTGGAGGCTGTGGTTGCAACTAGGGTTTCCTAGTCATGCTTCGGCAGGTAATTGATATGAAAATGAAGCTCATTCTGTTGGTGTTCGCTGCGATCATGCTGCTGCAGTCAGTGTCGCTATCGGCTGCTGTCTTGCCCGAAGATCGCACTGACGTTCTCTATCATCGCTACGAAGGTGACAATATTACGATTCAGGGGCCATCCGTTCTTGTTCGTAAGCAAATCGGCAAGAGCTTCTCTGTTTCTGGTAACTACTATGCGGACCTTATCACCAGTGCATCGATCGATGTGGTGACGACTGCCAGTCCGTATGAAGAAGAGCGTAACCAGACTTCATTGGGCGTCGACTATTTGCGTGGCTCTACCATGATGTCATTGGGTCTCACCAAGAGCACAGAATCAGATTTTGATGCCGAGACCTGGAGTCTAGCGATCGCCCAGAACATGTTTGGTGATCTGACGACGGTATCGCTGGCATTTAGTCTTGGCGACGACGTGGTCGGTATGTCCAACGATGAGACCTTTGCACGCGATGTCGACAGACAGGTTTACGGGTTGGGTATTAGCCAGATCTTGACCCGAAACCTGATCCTGAATTTCAACTTCGAGGCCATTACCGACGAAGGGTATCTAAACAATCCTTATCGATCAGTGCGATACCTCGAAGAAGATGGACTATCCTATAGTTATCAGGGCGAGCGTTATCCGAACACACGGACTAGTGGTGCGGCGGCGCTCGGCGCAAGATACTACTTGCCTTACCGGGCAGCGATCCACGGTGAGTTTCGCGTCTTCTCGGATACCTGGGGCATCGAGGCGAATTCTTTTGAAGTTGGCTATGTGCATCCATGGCGCGATAAGTTCACGTTTTCAGTCGGCTATCGCCATTATGATCAAACAAAAGCGACGTTCTATTCGGATCTGTTCCCGCGCATAGATTTTCAGAACTTTCTTGCGCGCGACAAAGAGTTGAGTACGTTTACAAGTCGTCTCTTAAGAACTGGCGTGTCATGGGACTTCGGCAAAGAAGGCTTCGGCGTGTTTAGTCGATCGCGGCTCTCATTTTTCTGGGATCACATGATCATTGATTACGAAGACTTCTTGGATCTTCGTGTTGAGGGCGTGTTGCCGGGTGAAGAACCGCAGTTCCAGCTAACCGCTGATGTCATTCAGGTATTGTTCTCTGTTTGGTACTAAAGTGTATCGGGCGGAATCCATAACCCGTCAAAGCGTTCAGGACGGCCTTCCAAAAATTGCATAAACGTCACGGCGACCTCGGCCTCGGTGTCAGCGACTACCCAGTAAAGTCTGGCATGACGCTCGCGACGCTCGGCAAAGACGAATCGCGCATGCTTGCCGACTAACTGCTGCTTGATCTGTTCGTAGTGCTGATATGACGCGCCTTTTAGATTGTTCTGCAACTGTTTTCTTGTGGCTACGATCACGCCGGAGAGATCCGTGTGTTGGTGCATTGTTGCGTTATTTGATGGGTTTAAGATATCGGTAAACAGTGTCGAACTTTTCCAATGGTGCTGCGCGATACGCCGGATCGGTTGTAGCCGAGGGCTGCCGAGCAGTAACGTCGCCATGCCCATTTCCATACCGATCTCATTACATTGCGTCCCTAACGCTTGTTCGGCGACTAGTAGATAAGCATGCACGAAGTCCGGGTCGAGGCGCTTTCCCGCGTCGATGTAGTTTTCGACAATAGGGCTGAGCTGTTTGGATATCGTGTCGATGTTATGGTCACCATAGAAAGACAGTGGAAGCGCTAGATAGCGTTCGTAGCCGTCCTTCGAGTTAAGCGCTTGCTCGATGACGCCATTGCCTATTGATGTCGCGACTACTTCGTCGAATAGATGATAGGCCGCCAGCGTACAATCGCTTTCACTTACCAGAAACGCATTGATCAACAAGGCTTGTTGTTGACGGCTCATCCGGCTCTGCCGCCAGTGTATGGATTCATGAACAATGACCGGAAAGCGATTCGCGGCCGATTCGTTGACGGGTGATTCAACAAAAATGCGTGACGTATCCAATGTCGCAAGGCTGCCAGCTTCGGGCGATCTGGTCGCTACAAGAAGGATCGACGGCGTATCGCTGCTTTCATCGCTGTCAAAAAGCGTTTCGATTTTGTTCAACAGCCTTCGAATGCCAGGATCTTTTTCTATTGAAGCCAAGCCGAGTTTGAGTCGCGCGAGATGCGTCGCGTCTTGCGACTGCCAGCGCTTTTCGAAGCGCTGCGAGAAGTGTTCAACAATCTCTAGTCCTGTTGCTGCGTTGGCGAGTTCTGACGGGCGGCGGCTCATATTCAGTCGGGACGAGACCGTCGCCAAAGTAGCAGCGGTAGGCAGTGAAGCGGGCGATGCATCAGGATGGGCTGAGCTGGCGTGGGCTATCGACAGCTTTGGTATGCGCAGCTGATACCAGCTATCAAGCCATGGCTGGTCGCTGCTGTCGACGATTAGTGTCATGTTGCGCTCTGAACAGCGTATGACACGAGCGAGACAATCCAATTGGTATTCGAGATTGTCCTTGGGCGAGGTGGAGTACGAGAAAGTGGCGCCAGCCACGGTTGGGCTGGTCATCGAAACCAGAATGAATAGAAGGGCTAGACGCATGTTGCCACTCTACTGAGCGGCAACATGCGTAGCAACCTGTCTAGCGCTTACCGGCGGGTAAGAAGCCCTCAGCTTGGGCCAATGTGCCGAGCGCCTCTTCCATGATGCTGCGCGCTTGCGCTGTCATCCGGTGAAGATAAGTGTGAAGCGCTTCGTCCTGCGGACTGCGTGATTCGCACTGTGCGCTGTACTCCTCGAAAGCACATAGGTTTTGCACCAGATCAGCGGTGTGTTTTGGACACTCGCATTCAACCGTTGTGCTCGTGCGTGCCAGCTGCGCCAATTCGACGTCATTAAAACGACGGCGGGGGATGTCGTCTTCCGTGCTGACTTCCAGGGGTTGTCGCAAGCTAGGACCGGATTCTTCTAATACCGGGCGATTTTCGGCGCCACGTCTCAGCAATTGGTAAATCGTTTGCGTTGTTACCGGAGAGCGCAGCAGCTCGACCCGATCAGCGGCGAGCGCCTCCAGATCTTGTTTGGTACCGAAGTTGAACAAAACGATGACCCGGCGGGTACCGGCCAAACGACGCAGCTTGCCTACCGTGATACGGATCTTGGGATCGATAACCGGGAACTCGAGTAGCAAGATATCGGGGTCGACACTTTCTACCTGATCACTGAATTCGTCCAGATCCGACGAGCTCAAGCAAACTTCAAGCTTGCCAGGGCTGTTGATGCGATCTGGCAAATTCTCTAGCGAGAAGCCACCGTAGGCGGCGACCCGAACGAGACCGACCGCAGCAACCAGTTGCAGGCTGCTGCTTTGTTCGATGAGCTGGTCACGACGCGACTTCAATTCTTCGGTCGACAGATTGGCAATCTGGCCGATTGACGAACCGTTGTCCGATAGTGACTTCAGTAGTGACAGTTTCTCGATGTCGTCTTTGGAGTAAATCCGTCGACCACTGTCCGTTCTTTCAGCAACGATCGCTGAATAACGCCGTTCCCAAATTCTCAATGTGTGGGTTGAAATGCCAGTGAGCCTTGCGACTGCACCGATGGAATATCCTGTGGGCTTTGATGTGTCGTCGACCACATCTTCTTTTTGAGAGGCCATAACTGCTCCTTGTGCATCTTCACAGATAGCACTGGGTTGATCTTCGCGGACTTAGACAGTAACACATGGATCTATACAAACCAAGCTTCTGTCGAAGTCGGTGATCCTACCGCTCGAGAAACTCTGTTAGCGCGATCGCAGTATGGGATTTTTCTTTAATTTCAGTAATTTGTAAGGGATTACCTTGCCAGGCCACTTGCCCGCCATTTACGCCGCCCTCAGGCCCAAGGTCAATCAACCAGTCTGTTTCCGCTAATATGTCGAGATTGTGTTCTATAACAATCACGCTGTGTCCAGCATCGACTAACCGTTGTAGTACGTGAATGAGCTTCGCAACGTCGGCCATGTGCAAGCCAATCGTTGGTTCGTCTAACACATAAAGTGTGTGTTGTGGGTTTTCCGCGGCATCGCGGATCGGATGTTCAGGGTCGGGTCTGGCCTTCGCCAATTCGGAGACCAGTTTGATCCGCTGCGCTTCTCCGCCCGATAGTGTTGGGCTGGGCTGGCCCAGTGTTAGATAGCCGAGGCCAACATCTTTCAACAAGCCAAGGGCATGATGAATTTTGGGATGCGCGGCGAAGAACGGAATGGCGTCTTCGACTTCCATTCGCAAAATATCGCCGATGCTCTTGTCGCGATAGTGGATCGTCAGCGTCTCCGGCGAGAACCGTGCGCCACGGCAAGACTCGCACTCAACCCGAACATCCGGCATGAAGCTCATCTCAATTCTTCGCATGCCTTGCCCATCGCATTCGTCACAGCGCCCGTCCTTGGTATTGTAAGAAAAGCGACTGGCCGTGTAGCCGCGCATACGGGCTTCCGGGGTTTGTGCGAACAATTTCCGAATGTCATCCCAGAAACCAATGTATGTGGCCGGACAAGAGCGGGGCGTCTTGCCGATTGGTGTTTGATCGACCTCGAGCACGCGCCGGACTGACTGCCAGCCGTCAAGCGAAGCGCAGTCCGTTAGCGGTGGCAGGGTTTTCTTGCGTTGATTTTGACTGCTGACCAGGCGGGATACATTCTCTTGCAGTACTTTTCGTATCAAAGAACTCTTGCCGCTACCGGAAACGCCGCTAACGCCAACCAGTGCGCCCAACGGAATCTTGATACTGATATTTCGCAGGTTATTGGCGTGGGCTTTCTTAACATGCAAAGCGTGTGCATTTCTCTTGCGGGGGTTGATGTCGCGTGTCGTGGCTCGCAATGGGTGTTGCAATGGGTTGCGTAACATTTGCCCGGTCAGCGATTGTTTGTTCTGCATCAGTTTCTTGACGCTGCCAAAGCCAACGACCTCGCCACCGCGTACGCCTGCGCCGGGTCCGATATCGATGACATGTTGAGCACCGCGAATCGTGTCTTCGTCATGCTCGACGACGACGACCGTGTTGCCATTGGCTTGCAGTTGACGAAGCGTCTCCAGCAATTTGGCATTGTCGCGGGAATGCAATCCGATGGTAGGTTCATCAAGGATGTAGCAGACCCCGCGGAGGTTTGAACCGAGCTGGGATGCCAGCCTGATACGTTGTGCTTCACCACCAGACAAAGTGGGCGCCGAGCGTGCGAGTGTTAGATACCCAAGACCTACATCACTCAGGAAATTTAACCGGGCATTCAATTCGGTGACGACGTCGCGCGCGATCTCCGCTTCACGACCATTGAGTCGCAGTTTTGCAAACTTCGTTAGCGCATCGTCGACCGATAACATTGCGAAGTCGGCGATCGACAAATCCCTGAAGCGCACGGCGAGGCTTTCGGGCGACAGGCGTTGACCGCTGCAAGATCGACAATCTAAATCTGAGATAGCATCCTCATCATCGTCATCGCGACCTTCCAAGCCAGTACCGTGACAGCTGTCGCACCATCCATGCGCGGAGTTGTAGGAGAAGAGCCGGGGGTCGAGTTCGGAAAAACTGGTCGCGCACGACGGGCACGCGCGATTCGTTGAGAGCAACCGAAGCGGTGCTTCGCCTGATAGCGTTTCCAGCATGACGAGACCCTTGCCGTAATCTAGTGCCCTGCCAAGTAACTGGCGAATGGCATCACGGTTCGCTGGCTTGACGTCAATGTCGCCTACCGGGATTTCAATGTCATGCTCTTTGAATCGATCCAACCGGGGCCACGGATTGACCGGCGTCAGGTCGCCATCAACGCGTAATTCTGTGAAGCCCTTTTTTTCCGCCCATTTGGCCAGATCCGTGTAGTAGCCTTTTCGGGCGACGACTTGGGGGGCTAGCAAGCGAATCCGCTTGCCGCGGTATTCTTTTTGCAGCAGTGCGCTGATTTGAGCCTCGCTTTGTGGCGCGATTTCGATATCACAGTCCGGGCAATACGCGGTGCCGAGCTTCACAAACAACAATCGGAGAAAGTGGTACACCTCAGTCATCGTGCCAACGGTTGATTTGCGGCCGCCGCGGCTGGTGCGTTGTTCAATGGCGACTGTCGGTGGTATGCCGGTGACCGCATCGACGTCAGGTCGGGAGGCCGGTTGCACGAATTGCCGCGCATACGCATTCAACGACTCGAGATAGCGACGTTGTCCCTCGTTAAAAAGAATGTCGAAGGCAATCGTGCTCTTGCCGCTGCCGGAAACGCCGGTGATGGTCGTGAACTTATTTCTTGGAATATCCAGGTCGACATTTCGTAAGTTGTGTTCTCTTGCTTGCGTGATCCTGATGTCAGGCAGTCTTGGACGGGCGCGCTGTGGCGAGATGTCATAACGACCCGCCGTCTCTGCAGCCGCTTGCATGGCGGTGGCGGCCCTGCGGTAATCTGCCAGTGCTAGTCCTGTATCGTTATCGGCCAGTTCCGAAAGGTCATCAGGCGTGCCGCAGTATTGCAGGTTGCCACCCAGCTCCCCGCCCTCGGGTCCGAGATCAATGATCCAGTCGGATGCGTCAATAATGTCGAGATTGTGTTCGATCAGGATGACGCTGTTGCCTTCGTCGAGCAGCTGATCGAATGCACCGAGCAATACCTCGATATCCCGGAAGTGCAGACCGGTCGTGGGCTCATCAAACAGAAACAGGCGGTGTTTCTTCGCGCTGCGCGTCTTTCGGGCTTCACCGAGAAACTTCGCGAGCTTGAGGCGTTGCGCTTCACCACCGGACAGTGTCGGAACCGGTTGCCCGAGCTTAACGTAGTCTAGGCCGACCGCCACCAATGGACGCAGTACACGCTGAACTTCTTTTTCTGCCTCAAAAAACGTTAGCGCTTCATTGACGGTGAGATCGAGCACATCGGCAATGGATTTCGACGGCCCATCATCTTTCGGCCATACCTTGACCTCCAAGACTTCTTCGGTGAACCGTTTGCCGTCGCACTCAGCGCAACGGAGATAAACATCCGACAAAAACTGCATTTCAACATGTTCGAAACCGTTGCCGCCGCATGCTGGGCAACGTCCATCACCAGAATTGAAACTGAACGTGCCGGGTTTGTAGTTGCGCTCAATCGCCAGTGGTTCTTTCGTGAACAGTTTTCGGATCGCATCAAATGCGCCCACAAAGCTGGCCGGGTTAGACCGGGTCGTTTTACCAATGGGCTTCTGATCGACGTAGATGATTTCATCGATGCGCGAGGCACCGGTAATGCGTCGATGTGCACCTGGTTGTTCACCGGATTCTCCGAGCGCGCGGCGCATCGCAGGATAGAGGATGTCGCCTATTAACGTTGACTTGCCACTGCCGGAGACGCCGGTCACGGTGACCAGCGCACCGAGCGGAAAATCGACATCAATATTCTTTAGGTTATTCGCTTTGGCGCCGCGTATTCCAACGGACTGGCTTTGCTTGATCTGACGACGTTCGGATCGTGTCTCCGCAACCCGCTTGTTGCCGGTGAGATAGGGCGCCGTCGGTGATTGTTTGCTGCGCGCCAAAGCTTTGAGCGAGCCATTGAAAACGATGTTGCCACCGCGCTCACCGGGACCGGGACCGATATCGATGATGCGATCTGCCGCGAGCATGATTTGCGGATCATGCTCAACGATGAGTAGCGTGTTGCCCGCATCTCGCAATTTGATCAACACATCATTAATGCGCGCGATGTCTCGCGGGTGCAGGCCGATAGAAGGTTCATCAAGTACAAATAAGGTATTCACCAACGATGTACCCAACGCCGTTGTCAGATTGATGCGTTGAACTTCGCCGCCCGATAGTGTTCGCGATTGCCGATCGAGTGTGAGATAGCCAAGGCCGGTACTGTTCAAAAATCCAATTCTGCTTTGAATTTCCGTCAGTAGCTGATCCATGGCCTTGTCGCTGGCTGTCTCATTCTTGATGGCACCAAAAAAATCAGTCAGGCGCCGAATTGGCAAGAGCATCAACTCGTGCATGTTGAGTTTTTCTTGTCGGGCCGAATCGTTGATATGCCAACACAAGCCTTCCGGTTTTAGACGGGCGCCATTGCAGGTGGCGCAAGTTTCGTAGCTCCGGTAGCGCGACAGGAGCACTCGAACATGCATCTTGTAAGCTTTACCCTCAAGCCATTCAAAAATACGTTTGATGCCTGGCCAATGGCCCTCACGCATCCGGCCTTCACCCTCAACTAACCATTGTTTTTCGCGCTCGTTTAGGTCAGCGAACGGCGTGTCGAGCCGTATCTTGCCGGCCTTGGCGCGAGCGACCAATCGTTCCTGAAGGTCTTTGAAGCTGCCACTTTGGATGGGTTTTATGGCACCTTCCCGAAGCGTAAGTTGGTGGTCGGGAATGACAAGGTCGTAGTCAATACCCATGGTGCGACCGAATCCGCGGCAAGCATCGCAGGCGCCCAGGGGCGAGTTGAAACTGAACATGCTCGGAACAGGTTCGCGATAGGTTTTGTCACAATTTGCACAATGCAGTTGTGACGAGAATTTCAAGGTGCTGCCCGGCTCATCGATGTCCGCAATTTCAACATAGCCTTGGCCACGCTTCATTGCGGCTTCTACGCTTTCGATAAACCGGGTTTTCTTACTATCGTCGGGTCTCAATCGATCTTGCACGACGGTAATCGAATCGTCCGATTCACGAAGGGTCTTGGTGTAGCCCTGTTGATTCAAGAATCGTTTGATTTCATCCGGACCGAATGAATCGGGGATCGGTGTGTCGAAACAGACCGCCAATCGTTTGCCTTTGAACCGGGTGCGCGCGGCCGTCCAAATAGACTCCGGCGAGTCGACGCGCACCGGGTTCTGACAGCCGTCACAGTAGAGCTCTGCAGCGCGAGCGAACAACAGCTTCAGGTGGTCATTGAGCTCGGTCATTGTGCCGACGGTCGATCGGGATGTCCTGACCGGGTTGGTTTGATCGATCGCAATGGCCGGAGGAATGCCGTCAATGCGCTCGACGCCGGGCTTATCCATACGATCAAGAAATTGCCGTGCGTAGGGCGAGAAGGTTTCTACATAGCGTCGCTGGCCTTCGGCATAGACGGTGTCGAAGGCTAACGATGATTTGCCACTACCAGAAACGCCGGTGACGACGATGAGCTCATTGAGCGGCAAAGCGACATCGATATCCTGCAAGTTGTTTTGTTTCGCACCGCGAATGTCTATTTGGGGTTTGCTCATGCACTTGAATCTATGGGTTATTAGGGACGGCGTCCCGATCGAAGACGTGGATTTTACGGTCAAGCACAGATTGACCTCACGCGACGGTATACTGTGGCGAGATGTTGGACAATATCAACCCGAACTAGACAGGTAGCAGAGTATGGCCCCGCAACGATTCCCACCCGTGATATTCGCACTGTTGCTGGCTAACTGTGCCATTTTTATATTGGGCCCCGCGCTAGGGTTGCAGCGTTTTCTTTTCCAGAACTTCGCACTCTATGCGTTACCTTCCCCG
This sequence comes from Woeseiaceae bacterium, assembly GCA_045110335.1. Lineage (GTDB taxonomy): Bacteria > Pseudomonadota > Gammaproteobacteria > Steroidobacterales > Woeseiaceae > CALBPI01. Next base: position 6,462 of record JBGCGB010000035.1, on the reverse strand, counting down.
GGTTTTCAACCATGGCAGCCGTTGACGTATGGATTCTTGCATTCCGGCGGAGCCCACTTGTTGCTGAACATGTTTGCCTTGTGGATGTTTGGTCGCACGATGGAAGAAGTCTGGGGCTCGCGAAGATTCGCGATCTACTATGTCGCTTGTTTGCTCGGTGCTGCTGTTGCACAAATGGTGGTCGCTGAGGTAACGGGCAATATCTATTCCCGAACAGTCGGGGCGTCTGGTGGGGTATTCGGCATCTTGTTGGCTTTTGGTATGACCTTCCCCAACCAGCGAATTTTGTTGCTAATTCCGCCGGTACCGATCAAAGCCAAGTACTTTGTGATCGGTTATGGTTTGCTCGAGCTTTACTCGGGCTTTACGCGCACCAACTCATCGGTCGCGCACTTCGCGCATCTCGGCGGTATGGTGATCGGTCTGGTATTGATCTTGTATTGGCGTTCTAAACGCCAAATCCGCTGAGCGGGCCCAAATAAAAGCGCTTCAGTCAGTCTGTGATCGGCGGTTCGTTCAACAACGCGAGTTGTTCACGAAGTGCGAGGATGTGCTCATTCCAGTAGCGCACTGAATCGAACCATGGAAATGCAGCTTTGAAGGCAGGGTCCTGCCAACGGCGCGCAAGCCAAGCCGCATAGTGCATTAAACGAAGCGTGCGCAACGGTTCGATCAGTGCCAGTTCGCTGATGTCAAAGTGGCGGAACGTGCGGTAGCCCTCGAGCAATGGCTGCAGTTGTAGTGACTGTTCTTCCTGATCGCCGGATAGGAACATCCAGAGGTCCTGAACCGCGGGTCCGTTGCGCGCATCGTCCGTATCGACGATATGCAATGTTTCGCCATCTTGCAGGATGTTGCCAGGATGAAGGTCGGCGTGGATGCGGATCCGGGCGGCGTGATCGGTCAGGTCAAACCAGTGATCGATGCGCTCCAACAGGTCATCGGCCAGACTCGCATAAGCGTCTTCCAGCTCTTCCGGGATCATTTCTTCATCGAGCAAATAATCGCGCGAGTCATATCCGAAACTGATCGGGTCGATTTCCGGCCGTGAGGTAAAACGGGTTTGATCGCCGGCGAGATGCATACGCGCTGTCAGCCGTCCCAGTTGGCGTAACGTGTCGTCACGGTCCAGTTCGGGCCAGCGTCCCGGTCGAAACGGATACAGCGAAAACCGAAACTCACCTTCCTGAAGTAGTGTTTGCTTGTTGAAGGCAAGGGGGGCGACAACGGGTATTTCCAAAGCCGCGAGTTCCAGTGCGAACGCATGCTCTTCGAGAATCGCTGCTTCGTCCCAGCGCTGCGGACGATAGAATTTCGCAACGACAGGTTCACCGCCGTCGATTCCCGCGCGGTAGACACGGTTCTCGTAGCTATTGAGTGCGAGTAGATCGCCATTGCAAGCAAGCCCAACCGATTCGATGCAGTCAATAATCTGGTCTGGCAAAAGGTTCTGAAAACCGGGCTGTTTGTTTGCAGTCATTTCGCAAGCATACGCTTTTCGCAAGCCGATAGTGTTGCGGATGCAAGGCATCGCAAGCCATGCGATCATTGCCGCTCAAATCAGGTAAGGAAAGTGTTGATGTCTGGATGTAATCCGCTTCTTTCGGTGTTTCGAGTCGCTCAAGTCATCTGTGTGATGACGCTTGGTATTGGAACGTCGGCTTGTGCTTCTCCAGGCGAGGTTGATGCTACAGAGTCAGACACCGTTAACCTCGACGAGGACACCGCTGCGTACTGGCAGGTAAAAGGCAGTACTGCTTTGCAAGCAGCTTTGGCGCGCAAGCCCATTGAAGGTCGGGCAAAGGGAATTGTGCTTTTTGTCGGCGACGGTATGGGCGTGGCCACGATCACGGCCGGCAGGATTTATGCCGGTCAGGTTGAAGGAAGGGACGGCGAGTCTAATCTGTTGTCCTTTGACCGATTTCCGCATACCGCGTTGATCAAAACCTATAACGTCAATCAGCAGACGCCGGATTCGGCCGGCACGATGAGTGCAATCATAACCGGCGTGAAGACGGATGCCGGTTTGATCTCCGTTACCGGTAATACCCCTCGCGGAGACTGCAGGGCAGCGCTGGCGAATGCGGCGCCGACATTGTTAGAGCAGCTTGAAGCCGAGGGCTGGGCCACCGGTATCGTTTCGACCGCAAGGTTGTCGCATGCAACGCCGGCGGCGACCTATTCCCACGCGCCGGAACGTGGGTGGGAAGATGATAGCGCTATTCCGAAGAACCAGCGTGGTAAAGGCTGTAAGGATATTGCTGCCCAGCTGATCGACTTTCCAGTCGGTGACGGTCTTGAAGTTGCTTTAGGTGGAGGCCGGCGTCATTTCTTGCCGCGCGAGCGCGACGGCGCGGCTTATCCGGATCCGGAAGAAATCGAGCGAGCGGGTTGGCGCTTGGATGGCCGGCACCTTGGCGAAGAATGGCAGGCGAAACGGCCTGCTGCCCGCTGGATTTGGAATCAAGCGCAGTTTGACGCGCTTGATATCGATACTGTGGGGCCGGTTTTGGGTATTTTTAATTTTTCGCATATGCAGTACGAACTGGATCGCGAAAACGACCCGGCGGGCGAGCCGTCGTTGAGCGACATGACCGCCACCGCGATCCGATTGCTGAGTCGTGGCGACCGGCCATTTTTCCTGATGGTTGAATCCGGCCGAATCGATCATGCCCATCATGCGACGAACGCAAAACGCGCTTTCGCAGATACCGCGGAGCTTTCAAAAGCCGTCCAGATCGCTGACGAAATGACGGACGACAGTGACACGCTCATATTGGTCACGGCAGATCACAGCCATGTGATGACTATCGCGGGCTATGCAACGCGTGACAACGATGTGCTGGATGTGTCGCGCGGGAATGACGATGCTGGCAACCCGACCGACGAGCCGGAGTTAGATAAAGCCGGTCAACCTTACACGACGATTAGTTATGCCAATGGTCGCGGTGGCCGCATGCTCGATGAGGCAGTGACGGCTGGCGGTGGTGAGGTCATCTATGACAGCGAAATTACCGAGCAACGACGTCTTGACCTAACCGCTATGGATACGACCGATGACGGCTACCATCAGGAGTCGCTGGTGCCGACGGGTGCGGAGACGCATGGCGGTGAAGACGTTGCTTTGTATGCCAAGGGACCATGGGCCCATCTGCTTAGCGGTACTCAGGAGCAAAGCTATATTTACTATGTTATGCGATATGCGGCTTGCGGAGAATGCGAGCAATAAGCCCTGATCAGCGCGTGCGTGTGGCTAGCAGCGTGGCACGAAGCGGCGCCGGGTGGCCCTCTATCGTATGCTGTGCATCGGCTGCATCCAGTGCCTCTTTGAGTGACTCAAAGTTCATCCATGACGTAGTGCGCTGTTCTTCGGTGGTGGTGTAGGTCGTATCGATCGTTTTGATGTCGTGAAAACCCGACCGGCTCAGCCAGGTTTTCAGCATGCTCACCGAAGGTAAGAACCAAACATTGCGCATCCGTGCATAGCGCCCTTCCGGCACCAAACAGGTATGTTCGTCTCCGGGTACAACTAGTGTTTCGAGCACAAGCTCGCCACCGGGGCGTAGTGTTTCGCGAAGTTGTTTGAGATGTCCGATGGCGTCGGCGCGATGGTATAGCACGCCCATCGAAAACGTGGTATCAAAAATCGCCTCGCGTGGGAGCTGTTCAAGCGTCACTGGCAACATCGAAACGGCGCGATCGTTAACAAGACGATCGATGGCGAGGAACTGACAGTAAAACAATGCCGTTGGATCAATGTTTAGAACATGTTGGGCGTCGGCTCCGCGCATCCGCCACGCGTAGTAGCCATTGCCACCACCGACATCCAAAACCTGGCGGCCGGCGAGCGGGGTGAGATGCGGTGCAATGCGAGCCCACTTAAGATCGCAGCGCCATTCGCTATCGATCAATAGATCGTCGATTTGAAATGGGCCTTTCCGCCAGGGCATGAACGCCTGCATGATTTCACGAGTCGCTTCTTCTCTGGGTGCGCCGATGATGCGAACTCGCGCCGAATCGAGCTTCGCTGTTGCCGTGTCTACCGGAGGCAGCCGGTCGAGCTGAGCGAGCCAACCGGATAGGTCGCCATGTTTCCAAATGTCAGCCTGTTTGGCTGCTGTAACGTAAGGTTCGGGCGACTCAAAAAGCGGGCTTTCGCTCAGTCGTTGTTTGAGCGCCGCGATTTCCTGCTCGATGCGTGCCGTCTTCGCCATGCTATTTCAAAGCCACGAAGGAGCCAAAATTCATCGTCGCTTGCCATAGTTCAATGTGCTGAAAACCGGCGTCGTGAAGTCTTTGCCGGTGAATATCGCGCGTATCGGCAATCAGGACGTCTTCCAAAGCGCTTCGCTTACCAGCGATTTCAAGGTCCGAGTAATCGTTTTGACGCTTGAACTGAAGGTGCTGCTCATCGAGGAATTGATGAATTTTTTGGTCTTCAAAGCGAAACTTCTCGGAAATGACCAGCGCGCCGCCAGGCTCGAGCGATGCATAGATGTCGCTTAGCAAGGTAAGGCGGTCCTCTGGTGGTAAGAACTGCAGTGTAAAGTTAAGAATAAACAGATGTGCAGGTTCAAACGTATGTTCGCTAACGTCAGCAACTTCAAAGCGGATCGACTGCTTGCGCTCATTGAAGCGTTCATCGGCATGGCATTGAGACACCATGGCATCGGAGTTATCCAAACCGATCAGCTCGGCCGGGCGCTGATCAAGCCCCATGCTGACAGCTAGCAAGCTGGCGCCGAGCGAACAGCCCAGATCATAGCAACGACCGCCTTCGGGCACTAAAAACGGCGCCATTCTGTGCAGCCCCGCTAGCGTGTCACCGTAACCCGGTGCGGATCGTGCGATCATGTCGGGAAATACGGTGGTCACGGCCTCATCAAACTCGAATGCCTTGATTGCTTCGATTCTGCTCTTATATATAGTGTCTCGTTCCATCCGGTTTCTCGATCCCGTAGAAGCGCCGTATTCTAATGGGTCTGTGAGCGCGCTGCCCGGGGGTTTGCCTGGATTGTCCGATCGCGGTTTTGTGCTTTATGGTGATAGGTCATGTCTGATCAACCTTACAACGATATTTTAATGACCTTGGGCATTGAGCCCGGATACATAGCGGAGCGCGGTCTCCCGGTGTTTTCGGAGGCATCCAGCCTGGTGAGTGCGGGTCCGAATGTGGTCGGTAACGAACAAAAGCTGGAACCTATCACCGCGGGGCAATGGTTTGGCATGCGCCAGGCCGCCGCGTCGGAGGGTGTTGATCTGCTGCTGGTTAGTGGATTTAGATCGGTCGAGTATCAGGCTTCATTGATTCGTCGAAAACTCGATAAGGGGCTGCAACTGCCGGAAATACTCGCTGTTGTCGCGCCACCGGGGTGCAGCGAGCATCATACGGGCTGTGCTGTCGACATTGCGACGCCCGGCGTTCCGCCGCTTACTGAGGCGTTTGAAGAGACCAAAGCGTTCGCTTGGCTGGTCAAAAATGCTGTAAAGCACGGCTTTTCAATGACTTATCCAAGAGATAATCCCTGGGGCTACGACTACGAGCCCTGGCATTGGTGTCGGCGCTTGTCCTAGTTTTCGTGTCCGGGCGCTCTCGGGTCATTCCTTTGAATTTAATCAGTCTGCGGTGTTGACAGAGGCGTGCAAGAGTCCGACAATAGCGGGCTAAATTGTGCGGAGGGGTACTCAAGCGGTCAACGAGGGCAGACTGTAAATCTGCTGGCTATGCCTTCGTAGGTTCGAATCCTACCCCCTCCACCATAGAAGTGGATGTGCGAAGGCCTCGGAAGATTGTCAGGGCATCACTTCGACGAAGAAGAAATTTTAGAGCGGTAAGTTAGATAGACGAAAAGAGTTTGTTACGGCGCGCCAGAATGGGCCTGTGCCGGCTTGCAGCCGATCGGCCGGATTGCTTATAGCTATAGCCTTCCGGTTTTTTTGGCGGCTGTTTTTTATTGGTCTTTCGGCGGGTCGTTTTTGATGGGGAGCGCTGTCACTGGTGATGCGCCTCAGGCTAAACAATAGAATAAGTCGGGCGGGTGTAGTTCAACGGTAGAACCTCAGCCTTCCAAGCTGATGATGTGGGTTCGATTCCCATCACCCGCTCCAAGTAATTGAAAACAGGTGCTAGAGAGACGTTCGAGTTGGCGTTTGAGTTGGATTCATAAAAAGATGCCCATATAGCTCAGGCGGTAGAGCACTTTCTTGGTAAGGAAGAGGTCACTGGTTCGACTCCAGTTATGGGCACCACCCCGGCAACGCTTCGGGTGCTGAAGAAAAATTTGGTAGCGGTTGTGCGAACGGCCGCTGGATTGTGAAAACTGTAGATAACCGGACCGGAGACGAGGTCAATGTCAAAAGAAAAGTTTGAGAGAACCAAGCCCCATGTAAACGTCGGCACGATTGGCCACGTTGATCATGGTAAAACGACGCTAACGGCAGCGCTGACGAAAGTGATGGCGG
>JBGCGB010000034.1:0-15857 GCA_045110335.1 Woeseiaceae bacterium | reverse complement strand
TGAACACCACATGTTCCCGACGGTGCCGGCAAGAAGATACGCAGAACTGTCTGTTGAAGTGCAGGCAGTGTGCGAGAAGTACGGCCAGCATTACAACACGGGATCGTTAGCGTCACAGTTCAGCCAGGTCATTGGGCGAATTTTTCGGCATTCGTTTCCGTCGAAGCCGGCTTATAAGAAGGCGTTGCGTAGCGCTTAGGGGCGTCGAGTTTTTTCGCGACTATTCCTGAACCAGCAACGGCTGGACCGCAATCACTTTGGACCGTTTGGTTCGCAAAATGTAACGCACATCATATTCGCCAGCTTCCTCCGGTGTACGTAACTCGACCGGATTGCCGGTGGTCACGTTGCGCCGAATGGAGCGAAGGCTGGTTCGCGTTTCGCCGCGAGGGACGATGTCGATGTAGTCTCGTTTAGGCATACCGTTGACAATAGGTGAATGCTTGCACTGGGATTCTGTATCGACTGGATAGTCTTCGGCAAGAACTTGAAATCAGTGCTGTGATGCACGATCAAGAGCCGATGAAACGGTGATACTTCTTGATGGGCACGACGGAAGACGCGCAGTAACCACCGACACGCGGATTTTCAGTCGCGAGTTGGTTCGCCTGAGGCTTTATATTTCAGAGAGTTACCGGGGCGTCCGTTGCCCAATTTGCAGCACAATGCAGGACGATGCAGAGCCAGTTCACGCAAAATTCACGCTGTGTCCGCGCCTGAGCGGACCTTTCTCGAGGTAACTTTATGCAATTGAATTCTGTTACGTTTTACTATCTGGATGATAACGGGGAATTGGAACTACTAAGCTAGCCGTAATTGAGACATGAGATATGCAACAGCAGATAATGGCGAGAAGATAGAAGCCAAACCCGGGGCCAAAGGCACCTGTCCCGGCTGCGGCTCTCAACTCATTGCCAAATGCGGGCCGGTCAAGATCAACCACTGGGCGCATATTGGAAAGCGGCACTGTGATCCCTGGTGGGAGAACGAGACCGAATGGCACAGGGAGTGGAAGGACCATTTTCCGGCTGCTTGGCAAGAGATATGTCTTGAGGACCGTGAGACGAACGAAAAACATATTGCCGATGTGCGCGCAGACAACGGCATCGTTGTTGAATTCCAGCACTCCTTTATCAAGCAGGAGGAAATGGCGTCTCGCGAGCAATTCTATAAGAACATGGTTTGGGTTGTTGACGGAACAAGATTAAAGACCGACCTTTCTCGATTTCATAAGAACAAGGATCATCTTAGGAATATATGGAAAGGAGTACTCTTCCTGAATCCGTTTCCGGAAGAGACCTTTAACAAGAACTGGCTCGGAAAGACAAAACCTGTCTTTTTCGATTTTAGCGGCCCCCAGAAGCGAGTTCCCAAGGGAAAACAAAAATTGCTGTTTTGCCTATTACCTGACAGTGTAGGCAGAGGATCTGTCGTCTTGCGCATGCTCGAGAACGAATTTGTAGAACATATCGAGAGCGGCATGCTTTCGGAGTACCTGCAGGAAGCGTGCAAATCCGCCCAAAGGTACGATGAGCTGGCGTCGAAGCAGGCCAGGAGCAAGAAACCTGATTTGTTGGCGATGAATCGCAGGAAGACTTTGGGCTATCGCCGCCCAGGGCGACGCAGGCTCTAGCCCACCACGTGTTCCGTGCGTTGCACGAGCGCCTGACTATTCGACACGCGGATTCCCAGTCGCAACTACCAAGAACCCCAACCAACCTGATATATGGCAATAAGGTAATGCTTGGCACCATTTGCACACTGTCAAATCACCACTGCAACGAAGCCAAAGCCCCAAGGTATTTTATCAATGGAAAGAAACCAAAATTAAGACACGTTACCGCGGTAACGTCATTGGTCTTTATGAAGGCAATAAACAGCGGAGTGTATCGCCGGACAGTCACACTCTGGAAGGCGAATGGCGCGGCGAATCGTTGGACTTGGGTTACGTTGTTTCGTTGCTAATGCAAAACGAACCAAGCCCCTAAAACTCCACCCGCCCAAAGTGAGGGTTGTCTTTTACAGCCGTCATCACCGCCAACCTCTGCATCTCCACATCAACCTCTTCGCGCGCACTTCTGATTCGTAGCAGCTCAACCTTATCGGCGGTGGTGATAGTCGTCAGTGGCACGCCGGCAATTTCGCTGCCGTCGGTCAACTGGAGTATTACCTCAATCTTGAACACGCAGGCGATGATTTTCCTGCCTTCATCTGATGCCACTCTAAAACCCCCGATTCACCCAAATCGTAAAGTTACTATCCGGTGAAGCGTCCGTTACCCCAAACAGCAATGACCCATGCACGCGCCAGGCATCGCCAATCGGCAAGATCATGTAGGGCCCGATCTGTTGGCGTTGGTCTTTGAAGTCGCGGAAGTCATCGGTTGAACCGTACTGGCCGAAGTGTTCGATGCCTACGGCACGGCCTTTGTCTAACGGGCGGTGGATTTGTGCTCTGGTTTGCATGAACACGCCGCTGGCGCGGCCATCACCGATTTGTACGCCGTTCAGCACATTGAAGCGGAATCGCCAGCCCTCTATGCCGGCGTATTGACTGCTCCAGTTCACCGCCGCGATACCCGGGCGCCCTTCTGTTCGCAGCGCCGCATCGAAACGGATGCCATGTTGCCATGCGCTGCCCGGGTCCGTTAGCGTCCAAAACAGCTCGCCGACGACGCGGTCTAAATCCAGGAATGCGTCATTGGTTTTGTTCACTTGTGCGACCACACGCCACATCTTTCGGTCGTCGATGGAACGTTGGTAATGCCCGCGCTGGACCAGCCCGTCACTATCCGGATCGAAGCCCGCGCGATATTGAAACGACGCATGGTCCGGGCCAAAGCCCGGCGGGAACACACCCGCGACATTCTGTGCGTGCACGGACAAGCTGCTAATACTGATTAACAACGCGGCAATGAAAATTCTGTAAAACAAGGTTGGTAACTTCTCGGCTGACTTCATCCAGTCGCTGTATTGTAGCAATGCCTCTCAATCAAGACACCATCCAGCGCTCATCCCCGCTACACTATAGGGCGAACTCCACACAAAAAGGGTGCGCCATGACGTCGCTGCTTCGCTCTGTATTGCTCGGTCTTCTCATCACGGCATTCTACTGGCCGTCAACGGCACAAGCGGAGGACGCACATCCGCTCGCGGGCATCCCGCTGCGCACCATCGGGCCGGCGCTGATCTCCGGGCGTATCAGCGATTTCGCGGTGCATCCCGAACAAAAGCATGTCTACTACGCGGCCATCGCTTCCGGCGGACTCTTCAAGACCGAAAACAACGGCACCACCTGGACGTCATTGTTTGATGGCGAAGCCTCTTACGCCCTGGGTGTCGTCGAGCTCGACCCGTCCGACCCCAACATCGTTTGGGTGGGTACCGGCGAGAACAACGCGCAACGCAGCGTGGCCTATGGCGACGGTGTCTACAAATCTATGGACGGCGGCACCACGTGGACCAACGTAGGCCTGAAAGACTCCGGCCACATCAGCCAGATCTGGATTCATCCTGAAGATTCCAACACGGTGTTGGTCGCCGCCCAAGGGCCCTTGTGGAGCGAAGGCGGAGATCGCGGTTTGTACAAGACCACCGATGGTGGTGATACCTGGACGCGGATTCTCTCGATCGACGAGCACACCGGCATCAACGAGTTTGTCGTCGATGCCCGTGACAGCGATCGTATCGTGGCATCGAGCTACCAACGTCGTCGACATGTCTGGACGCTGATCAACGGTGGACCCGGCAGCGGTATTCATCGCACCGAAGATGGTGGCGAAACGTGGACTGAGATCACGGCCGGCCTGCCGTCTAACAACATGGGGCGCATCGGATTAGCGGGTGCGCCGACGGCGCCAAATCGCATCTACGCGATCATCGAAGGCAGCAGCGACGAGCAAGGCATCTATCATTCCAGCGACTTCGGTTTGCGTTGGGAAAAACGCTCGGACCACATGACCACAAGCCCGCAGTATTACAATGAGTTGGTTGTTGACCCGAGCAATGCGGATCGCGTGTTCTCGCCAGACACGTTCACCTTTGTGACCGAAGACGGCGGTAGCAGTTGGAGCCGACTCGGTGTCGAGCATCGTCATGTCGATGATCACGCGCTTTGGGTTGATCCGGATCTGCCAGCGCATTTGATTATCGGTGGCGACGGCGGCATCTATGAGACGTTTGATAACGGTGCCAACTGGCGCCACATCGGCAATTTGCCGGTCGCACAGTTTTATCGTGTTCAACCGGACTACGCCGAGCCGTTCTATAACGTTTGCGGCGGTACGCAGGACAACAATTCGCTCTGTGGCCCATCGCGCACGACGCTAACGCATGGCATCACCAATGCCGATTGGAATCTCATTTTGTTTGGTGACGGCTACGAGCCGCAGTTCGATCCCGAAGATCCGGACATTATCTACACGCAATATCAATACGGCGGCTTGGCGCGTTACAACAAAGTCAGTGGCGAGCGTGTGTTCATCGCGCCGCATCCGGCGAGTGGCGAGAACGCCGCCAAATGGAACTGGAATACGCCGCTGATCGTCAGCCCGCATAACAGCAAACGGTTGTACTACGCGGCAGAGAAACTGTTCCGATCCGATGACCGCGGTAACAGCTGGCGTGCCGTCAGCCCGGACTTAACACGACAGCTTGATCGCAACGCACTCGAAGTCATGGGGCGTGTTTGGGGCGTCGATACTGTTGCCAAGAATAATTCGACGTCGATCTACGGCGCCGCGATTGCACTCGCGGAAAGCGATGTCGAAAAAGGTCTGATCTTTGTCGGCACTGACGACGGCGTATTAAATGTCACCGAAGATGATGGCGAGAACTGGCGGCGTGTGGATAGCTTCCGCGGCGTGCCGGACATGTCGTACATCTCAGATGTGATTACGTCATTGCACGATGCTGATGTCGCTTACATGACCATCGATAATCACAAACGCGGCGACTACAAACCGTATGTATTGAAGAGCGAGAACCGCGGACGCAGCTGGTCGTTGATCTCGAACAACCTGCCGGAACGCGGATCGGCACACACAATTGTTGAAGACCACGTCAACCCGAACCTGCTCTTCGTCGGTACCGAGTTCGGCCTGTTCTTCACACAAGATCGTGGTGCGACCTGGCATGCGTTGAAAGGCAACTTCCCAACCATTGCGGTGCGTGATCTGGAGATCCAACGTCGCGAAAACGACCTCGTCGTTGGTACATTCGGTCGTGGTATCTATATTCTGGACGACTACACACCGCTGCGAACCGCTGCTGATAGCGTCAAGCCAACGCATCTGTTCGACGTACGCGATGCGTGGTCGTATGTAGTGGGCGACAAAACCGGCGTCGGCGAAAAAGGCTTCCGCGGTGCCGAGTTCTACACGGCGAAGAATCCGCAGTTTGGTGCCGTGTTTACCTATCACATCGCTGACGGTCTGGAATCGGCGAGCGACCGCCGTCGCAAGGCGGAGTCGGAAATCGAAAAAGCCGGTGGCGACACGCCTTATCCTTCATGGGATGATCTGCGTGCCGAGGATCGTGAAGACGCGCCAGCCGTAGTTTTGATTGTTCGCGATGCTGAAGGCAACGTGGTGCGAAGAGTCGCTGGGCAAACATCAGCGGGCCTGCATCGCACGGCCTGGGATTTACGCTTACCCGCTATCGACCCGGTCAACTTGGCGTCGGGTGGTTTCCGCGCACCGTGGGCGAACGATCCGCAAGGTCCGTTGGCGGCACCGGGTCAATACACCGTCAGCATCGCTGTTCGTGAAAACGGCAAGCTGCGTTCGGTCACCGAACCGAAAGCGTTCAACGTGAAATCCATGCCGCAAGGCAAAGACACCAGCAGCAACCTCGGCGAAGTGGTCGCATTCCAACGCAAAGCCGGCGAGTTGTATCGTGCGGTGACGGGTACAGGCGCTTTGGTTGGCGAGATGAACCAGCGTATCGAGCACCTGAAAGCAGCCATCTCGCTCACACCAACAGCAAGCGATGCGCTCGGTGAACAACTGCGCGCCATCGAATTGCGCCTGGATGATGCGGTCGTGCTGCTCAATGGCGATCGGACCATTCGTTCACGCAACGAACCCACGCCGTGGTCAGTCTCGCAACGCGCCGGTGCGGTGTATGGTTTGTTATTGAGTGTGCGATCGGATGTGCCGGCGTCTTATGAAGCGTCGTACCAAATCGCCGCCGAAGAATTCCGCGGCGTGTTGGCGACGGTGAAAGGCATCAATGCTGATCTTGCGGCGTTGGAGAAAACGCTGGAAGGCTTGGGTGCGCCGCATACGCCGGGGCGTGTGCCTGAGTGGCGTTGATCAAACACACTTAGCTTGGGTCGAAACATGACCGTCTGCCGTTCTATCGGATGGCAGGCGGTTTTTTTGATTACGTCAACTCAAGCCCCCTCATTTCAGCGCATCAAACTTATCCGCCATCGTCGGATTGCTGCTCGTCAATTTCTTGATGGTGACATCTTGTGCTTTGTCGTTGGCCAACCGAATGTTACGGATGGATTTCGTCAGGTTTTCTTTTGTCTTTTGCATATGGCTGATCGACTTGTCGATCTCTTCAATGGCCGTCTGGAACTGTCGGGATGCCAAATCATAGTTTTTGGAAAAGGCATCCTGAAACTTCTGAAGGTCGCTCTCGAAGTTGGTGACATCGACGTTTTGTGCTTTGACTAGCGCCAACTCCGTTTTGAACTCGAGCGATTTCATCGCGGCATTGCGTAGCAGTGTGATGATCGGAATAAAAAACTGCGGTCGAACGACATACATCTTAGGGTAGCGATGAAACACATCGACGATACCAGAGTTATAGAGCTCGCTATCCGGCTCCAGCAATGACACCAGGATGGCGTACTCGCAGCCTTTTTCATTACGATCCTTGTCCAGCTCTTTCAGGAAGTCTTCGTTCTTCTTTTTGGTCGCCGTCGTATCGCTTTCGTTCTTCATCTCGAACATGATCGAGACAATTTCAGTGCCCGCCGGGTCCGCATCACGAAAGATGTAATCGCCCTTGCTGCCACCCCTGGCGTCGTTGTCTTTCTCAAAGTAGGCATTCGGGAATGCCGTTGAGCGGATGCGGTTGAACTCGGTTTCGCAATGTTGTTCCAGCGTTTCGCCGACCATCTTGGTCGACAGACGCGCTTTCATGTCCCGAAGCCGCTCTATCGCGTCGTCCCGATCCTTAATCTGCGTTTCATATTTGTCTTGGAGCGCTTTCGCGGCCAATTCTTTCTCGAGCTCCGCCCGCTCGAGGCCGTTCTTCAATTGGTCCCGCTCTGTTTGAACTTTGCTCACAGCCTCGTTGATGGCGAGCTTCTGCTGGTCTGCAACGGCCTTGAGCTCTGCTTTCGCGACCATCGCCGCTGCCGTTTGTTCTTGCTTGGATTGCGCCAGCTGATTCTCCAGCGCGACCCTGTCCTTTTCAACGTCTCCAACCGCTTTGGCGACAGCGTGTTCAAGTGCCGTTTTTTCGGCCGCTAGATTCGCTTTCAATGCCTGAATTTCGGCATCCTTTTCAGAGGCGGCTTTCTGGAGCTCGTTAAGCGCATCTTTTCTGGCCAACTCAACAGCGTTGGCTTTTTCTTGCTCCGCCAATTCGAGCCGGTCATGCAACTGCTGGTCGAACTCACTGTCGCGCACTTGTTTGAGAATGGCGGCATAGCCCGCTTCATCGACTTTGAAAGCTTTATCGCAATGCGGACAGATAATTTCGTTCACGGGCGTGCCTATTGGTTCGGTAGCGAAAGGTGTTGCAAGCATAGCGTGTGACACGGCGGGGGTCATGCACCAAATAAGGGCGCACCAGTTCACAATGCAAAATGCGACCTGCATCACATTGTACCCATCGGGTGCCGCGTACCGTGTGGCTGTGATCGGTTTTTCCGGTCCAAAGGGGACAAACATGCAACGCGTATTTCAGCGGTGGATAGCCATCGTAGGGTTCGGACTCATTGCCGCCGGTTGCGGTGGTGGCGGAGGCGATGAAGACACGATCGTCAGCGGACCCACACCCAATCCTGGCCCGACACCCACCAATTCAGCCCCCGCTGTCAGCTTCTCACAGCCTGCAGCGGCAGCCTCCTACGAGGCAGGCGACACCGCGCATGTGATTGTTTCTGCCTCCGATAGCGACGGGACCGTCGCGCATGTTCGGCTCAGTCTCGATGGCACGATGATTCGCGAAGACGCAACGGCGCCCTACGAATGGGCCGCGCCCGGTGACACCGACGATGCCGCGCTGCGCAATCTGGCACCCGGCGACTATGATTTGACCGCTGTTGCAACTGACGATGACGGTGCGCAAACGCAAGCGACTATTTCATTCAGTGTCACTGCCGCGCCAAACCCGCCGCCGACTAACAGCGCGCCGACCGCGAGTTTTGCGAATCCTGACGATGGCGAGTCGTTTCCGGCAGGCAGCGATATCTATGTCAATGTGGCGGCTGACGACAGCGACGGCACTGTTGCCAGTGTCCGGTTGCTGCTGGACGGCCAGCTTGTCCGTCAAGAGAACGTCGCCCCTTACGAGTGGGGCGCTGCTGGCGGGACCAATGACGCCGCGCTACGTAACATGACAGCCGGTAGTTACACACTAGCGGCGATCGCAACCGATGACGATGGCGCCGAAACCACGATCAATCGATCCTTCACGATCAATCCGCCAGTCGCCAGCGCATGCATGGTGACCGGCGACCAACGCCAATGGCATCGCGTCGCCCTTGAATGCGATGGCCTCGACGCCAGCGAATCAAATGACAGTACGTTCACCGACTACCGGTTCAATGTGACGTTCACGCAAGGCGCGACTTCACTAACGATACCCGGGCACTTTGCCGCCGATGGCAATGCCGCAGACAGCGGTGCAGCCGACGGCGATATTTGGCGCGCCTACTTTGCGCCGCCGACAACCGGTACATGGCAATACAGTGTGTCATTTAGAATCGGCACCAACATCGCCGTTGAAACCGGCGCGAATGCCGGCAGTGCAGTCAACGCACTGGATAGCGAAGCCGGCAGTTTTACCGTCGCAGCTGCACCCGTGGAAGACACCGACATGCGCACGCGTGGCTTACTCGAACATCGCAATGGCGAGCGTTACCTGCGTTTCGCCGGAACGGACAAGATCTATATTGAAGGCGGCATGGACAGTCCGGAAAATATTTTCGGCTATTCGGATTTCGATAACACGATCAAGTTCTCCGATACCGGCAGTTGCAAAGGCATCCTGCATGACTTCGCACCGCATGCCGGTGACTGGAACAACGGCGACCCGGTGTGGCGTGGCGACAAAGGCCGAAATCTAATTGGCCTCATCAACTACATCGCATCGACCGGCGTCAATGCCGTGTACATCATGGCGAACACTGTCCGCGGCGACGGTTGCGACGCTCACCCATGGACTGATTACAACGCCAGCGGCGACGTAAAACGTTTCGATGTGAGCAAGCTTGATCAATGGGAGCGCGCGCTCGAGCATATGACCGCGAATGGCCTGCTGATTCATCTCATGACTCAGGAAACCGAGAACGACCAGCTATTGAACAACGGTGACCTCGGTCTGGAACGTCGGCTCTACTACCGTGAGTTGATCTCGCGCTTCGGCCACCATCCGGCATTGCAATGGAATCTCGGCGAAGAAAACACCAACACGCCAGCGCAACAACGCGCATACGCCGACTACATTCGTGCATTGGATGCCTATGCACATCCGATCTTCATGCACACCTATCCGAATCAACAGAGTCGTTACGATGACTTGCTGGGACACCCCACCTTCGATGGACCGACGATTCAGTTCGGCGCGATCCCAAGCGAACCTTCAGCGGCCAATGGTGTTTACGCCACCTCTGCGGATTGGATTGATCGTTCGACGCAAGCCGGCAAGCCGTGGGTGGTGACATTCACCGAGGCCTCCGGCAACGATGCACCGACACCGAATACCGCGGTCACAACAAAGCAACGGGTGTATTGGATGTGGGCTAGCGTCATGGCCGGCGGCGGCGGTTTTGAGTGGTATCTGAAAAACAATGGCGCGGGCCATGCTTATGATTTGGCAGTAGAAGACCTACGCGAATTCGATGCACACTGGATTCAATCGGGACATCTCGTTAGGTTCTTCCGCGACATCGTACAGGATGAACTTGGTATCGACTTGCAAGCACTAAACAGAGCCAACAATGCGACCAGCAGCAACAGCGACTGGGTGCTTGCGGACGACGGCGAAAGTTATCTTATCTTCTTACGTGAAGGCGGCGGCACCGACATCGACTTGCCCGATAGCGACACCTACGAAGTCATCTGGTTTAACCCGAGAGACGGATCACGCACCGACGGCGGCACGGTTTCAGGTCCTGGCAATCAGTTCATCGGCAATCCACCCAACGAAGCCAGCCAGGACTGGGCGGTGATTGTTCACAACACCGGCAATACAGCGCCCGCAACACAGTACCAGCAACAAAATGGACTGGTCGTGATGGAGGCGGAGAACACGCAAACCACCGATCGCGGCTTATGGTTTGATAAGACCGATGTGACGGGTTTCACCGGCGCGTCCTATATCGAGTTTGACGGCAATCAAGCGACCAATGGCCCACCCAATTCGCCATTGACGTATACATTCACCATCAACCAAAGTGGCCTGCATTACTTACATATGCATGTGGCACGTGAAACGCTGGTACTCAACGGTGAAACTCGTACGGATGTGGCCAACGATGGGTTTGTCAGGCTCGAAGGCGACTACACAGCCGGCCCCAATGTCGGCAACAACCATAGCGACGATGCACCGCTATCGACGCTGCGAACAGATACCAAATTCTTTGGCGGTAACGATCAGCAGTTTGTCTGGGCGACCGGTAACCGGTTGGATCTGGGTGGTGAAACCAACAAACGCGTTGCTGTTTACAACCTGAAAGCAGGCGAGGCTTATACGTTTACGCTGTCGGGTCGTTCACGTTATTTCAAAGTGAACAGAATTGTCTTCCGACATGAATCCGTCGCGCGAAACACAGCGCAGAATTTGTCGCAAGCGGAAACGCGTTAAGAGAAGTCAGTCCCTTCCCGGCACGATTGGCCATGCCGCGAGCAACTGTTCGGCAACGTCCGCGGCAGCGCTAGCGGCCTGTGTGCCCATGGTCGCCGTCTCCCCCGGCGTTCGGTCGATACCCTGCACCGTTAGAAACAGCGGTGCCGACGCGGTGCCTTGCTGCCAAATCGTTTCGGCGATCAGGTAACTAACTTGGTCGACGGCAATCGTGCGCGCGTTCGCTTGCAGTAGTGATTCAATTGTTGCTTCATCCAGCAGGCTCGGCGAGCGACCTGAAGAGGCCACCGCACCGAAATGTGTTTTGTAGTCAGCTGGTATCGATCTTCTTGCTCCCAACGATTGGCCGGTCGCGAGCAACGCGCGACTGGCCCGCAACGCATCGACCGGTCGATAACTCGCCGGGTTACTAGCGAATGGCCAGGATTGCCGGCCGACCACGACATCGCCTGATGTAGCTTTGCCGAGTCCTGTGCCCAAACCGACATGAAGAACGGCACGAGTTGGATTTTCAGCGAGCAGTTCAACAATGTCTTCAGTCGATAGCGGCGGCGTCATACAAACTAGCGGGTGGTTTTCTTGTTGTAGCTGCTTCTCTAGCGCGCTACAAACGACAGCATTGTCTGTCACGACCAATACATCATGCTTGGGTGAGATCGCCACTGGCACGAGATCATCATACTCATCCTGCAAAAACGCACGCGTGAATGCGGCGACAGATACCGCCGCATATTGCTTCCATCGTTCGCGATCTTTCTTGTCGCCAAACAAGCCGGCGACGGGATTGGGAATGTCCGAGATACCGCGCACCATCAGCAATGCAGGTGCGCCATCTGACTGCGACAACAACTCCGCCGCGGCGAAAGCGCCCGCTGCTTCCATCTCTATCGACGCAATACGACGCTCGCTGCCTAGCACATGTCGGACGAATGCCGAGTCTTGAGTCTCAATGACTTTGTTGCCGGAAGCCGTGACGCCGACCAACAAATCCGGTGCAGCGCCCTCATCCGGCTTCGGAACATTGATTCGGGATGTCCAGTCACCGGTATAACCGCGTGCTTTGGCTAACGCGATGGCATCCGGACGAAACGTAAAGTCGCGACGCGACGTGAACGCCTCGCCGATGGCACCGTAGTCATAACCCCAAACCGCATCCGCCACCACGACATCACCGCGTGACACCTTGTCATCGAGTCCACCGGCGATGCCGGCTAGCACCAACACGCCCGGCCGCCAGGTCTGCGCCGTTTGTAGCGTGGCTAACGCACCCGACGTCGTACCCGCTTCGCCCGCCATCGCGATGATCACTTTTAACGGTGACGCATCCGGACGTTCGATACGCGCGCTGCGCCACGCGAAGTTGTTGCTTTCATTCTCGGACAGTCGAACGTCGCCGTGACAATCCATTTGCTTAAGCATCGCGTCGTACTCGGCCGCAATTACCGTCACGATGGCCACGTCGACCACATCGTCCGTCGTCAGTGAACAAACGCCAGTGTCAGGTAGGTCCGGTTTGTGGCAACCGACAATGAACGCAGCCAAAGAAAGGATCAGCAGCAGTTGTATTCTCATTCAAATATCCACGGTGTAAGCCGAGATCAAGCGGGAATGATCAGGCAAGCTGCCTGCCAATGAAGGCGCATTGGCAAACGGTTCATACTCACGAATCACGATGCGGCGTCGCCAGGCGCGACCGAAGTAGCTGTCGTCGGTCAGTGCGACATCGCCTTGCCAACGGAATTGCCAATCGGCCAACTCGGCCATAATTAAGACGACGGGTTCTGCAGCTGGCCGCCAAGCGACATCGTTAGTCATGTGATTCGTTGATTGCGCTTCGATCTGCACTTCGACGATGGTGCCGGGATCGTCATCCCGTGGGCGCACACCTGCACCGGTCAATTGCAGTGACCATTGATTCGAGGACAGCGCTTTGACGGTCAACCAGCGATCGGGTGTCAATGGCACGAACTGGCAAAGGCTCGCTGGCGAAACATGGCAACCATCAATCGAGTACGGCTGGAATCGGGCCAACGCAAGTTGCACCAACGGCAGGAACGTCGTTTGACTAGCGAATTCAATATCGACATACGGTAAGCCGTGCGCTTCACTAAAACGGACATCATGAAGCACGAGGCGTTGCCCGGCCGGGCCGCGGTGGTCAGTCTGCGCGCCGCTCAAGATATCGGCTGCACCCAGCAAATGATCCAATGGCGCACTATCATGAATCGGGTTTTGTCCCCAACGCGAAACCTCTGCCGTTGGCGTCAGTTGATCATCGCTCGGCAACAGCATCGCGAGCTGCTCATCAGCGCCGGAAGAAAACCAGCCGCGTTCCAAATAAATTCGTACGCCATGACCACGCAGCGTTTGCCCACCTGCGGTAGTGTCGCGTTCGATCGTTGGCACGATGAAGGAAACCTGAGCGGGTGCCGGCGGTGCGGTGCTCTTGATATGCAGCGTCGTCGGTGATGAACGACGTGTCATGTTGGCCGGATCGTCGTTGAGCTCGCGCGGATAGAAATCGGTGAACCGCGATGTCGCCACCGTCACATAGTTAACCTTACGATGTCGGGTATCGGAAAAATCATGCGATAACGCATGCCGTCGCTCAGCCGTTGCTGGCGCCGCGAATGGCACTTCCGTCGTTTCGTTGATCACCACTTCGCCGGCATGCATAGCTTGTGTGACCATTTCCCAGCTTCCATTGGTGGGGTCATCAATCGGCTCTTGCCAGTTTGCATAGACATCGAGCCGACCGGTACTCGGCTGATCGAAAATCAACGCGGGGTCGATGAGCGTCGCCGTGGTCGCCGTCGGTAACCTGGGTTGCACGGAAGGCTCAACCCAAACCGGATCGATCAATGGGCGTTGCGTGGCATGAATGACGGTGAGTTCCGCAGCCGGCGCCAGTGTCGGCAAGCGACCGTGGCGGGCGCCATCCAGGAACTTCGAATCATCAAGATCGAAATCTTGTGCAAGCGACAACAATGCAAGCTCGCGTGGCCCTAACGCTGCCGCAAGCTTCAACGTATGACTACGTCCCTTCGGCACATCAATGATCACTGTTCGATCACGACGCGTCACCTTGAATTCATTCTTGCCCTGACGAAACTCCAAACCACAAGCGCGCGCCAACCGATCGCGGCGAATAGCCATTCGATCAAAACGCGGCAACGCGACCGGTTGACCATCGGGCAAAATCAGTACCGCCGCTTTGACGAGCGGATCCGGAAAATACGGCGCGTAGAGATCTTCCCACGGCAGGAACTCCAGCAACTCGCCTTCTGCATCGCAGCCGAGTTTGCCGCGGTGCGCTTCGATCATCGCCCATGCCGCATCATCGGTTAGCGCATCGAAGATGCCATGCTTCTCGACGATATCGAGAGACACCTCGGCCGGCAGCACATGCACACGGAATCGGTCATTCGCATGCCGGCGCTCTTCGGCATCCCGTAACACGATCACATCGCCCGCCTCACCCGGACCACGCGGCTCACCGCGATACCAAACCGGCGGCTGTACGGCACCACTGCGCAAACACGACTCTGGAGCTGTGACAATATCGGCCGCCGTTTGTTGACTGATCGCATCGGCATCGCTTAGCGACAAACTATTGCCAGCGATGTCGACGCTGCGTGCGCGGAACTGGTATTGCTGGCCAAAGCGTTGCGGCAACAAACTGCCCGGTTGGACCTCAGTCGTGATGCTCACGGGTGCTTCCGCGCCATCGTTCGGCAACGTATCGCCCGGTCGAGCAACACTGAGACTGAAGCCGGTCCATTCGAACAAGTCCATGGTCGCGCGCAAGCGCAGCGTCGTCTCGCTGTGCTGATCGCTGAACACCGTCGGCTCGAGCGTGCCTTCATCCGCCGCCCATTGATCCTGCGCTGGCCATTGCCATACGCCGTCAGGACCAAGATAACGATTGCGTCGGGCACAAAGTGAATGCCATTGACCGGAAGCCGCGTTGCGAACGTCTACGCGGTAGCCGCGCGTGACCTGTTCGGCATACAACACTGTGGGTGGTGTTTCTGCGAGTTCGGCCTGTGCCGCCATCGCCGTACCGACCTGATCGGGTAGCGTGGCATCCAGCAGTCGCATGCCTGCTTCGGGCGGCGTTGGTAACGCTATCGAATCGTCAGACGATTGGGTCGCCTGCATCAAATTCATCACCGCGGTCTCCACACGCAACTGCGTCATCGCGGTGGTTCGGGATGGCAGTGGATAAAAGCCGTTTGCACCGGTGCCGCTTTCTTCACGCATGCTAAAAATGCGATAGTTCGACGCAGCGGTACTCGCGTGTACAAAAGCACTTTGTAAACTCTCGTGACTGGACGTCATCACGCCGTCAGCGGAAAGCCCGACTTCCAGGGTCAAGCCGCCATCGTTAGCCGGCAACAAAGCCGCATCAAACTCAATATCGACCACGAGACCGAGCGCACGCATCAAGACCGGATGGCTACTCAAGTTGCCGATCGTGGTGTGAAACTCAGATGATGCAGAGGTACTTCGCAATGGCCTTTCGTTGCGGTTGCTTGCTTCGACGAAGCTCATGAACTCACGCAGCTTCTCTACGGCGTTGGATTCGTCGTCAGCAGAAACACCTAATACACCTTGCTTGGTCGTATCGGGCGCGACTTCATGCGCATCAAAGAACGCGCTTAGCGCTTTGTTAGTCTGTGGACCTGCGCTTTTCAGTGGTGTATCGATGCTACTCGAAAGTTCTGCAACCTCATTGGCAAGCGACTCTTGATAGACATCAGTAACGGCATTCATTAAGGCGATGCTGTCATAGTGATCCAATGCCGA
>JBGCGB010000033.1:0-124470 GCA_045110335.1 Woeseiaceae bacterium | reverse complement strand
AGTTCGCCGTCTTGAACCCGCAGCAACGCAAGTATCGGCATGCCTTTGCTATTTCTGCCGCCGATCGCTAGCGTCTCGCGCTTGGTATCGGATAGCTTGGCCGGCATAAAGTCTGTCTGCGCATCGAATGATAATCTGACCTGAGGCGCTGCTCGCGTAATGGTAGGGATGAGCAGCAACGCATACATCGCTAGTTGCCTGGCTATTCGTTGCTTGTTCATTGGATGTTGCCTGTGTGAGCCATGTCGTTGATGCGATATTACGCCGTTGTTTTTGTCGATGACGGATCGGGTCGCTTGTGTTTAGCAATTGGCGAGGCATAGCCGCCGTATGACGGTATTGTAGTCTTTGACGTGAGCCTTATTGCAGATTCGCTTGTGTTTAGTTCGACAAGCCATGCTGCGAAGGTTCCATTTGTGGCCTCATCCCGTTGGTCTCAACTAAGCTGGCTATCATGCTAGATCTGAAGTTGAAGATACCGCGCGCTTGATGAATCTAACGCTAGGTCAAGCGTGTGTCGAAAAGCGCAGGCGGTATTCGTATCGAAGTCATCGTATCCATATAGAGAAGTTGACGCTTGGTCAGCGTTTTTCAGTTACGATCAGGCGATGTACTTCTGACGCTGTTGACGGTGCGTGTTGAACGTGGATAGCGAGCGTCAATCACTATCAATAGGAGAGTGAACGAATGTCTAGCGCTATTGCATTGTTAGCTGCCTGCACCTTATTAGATGATCCGACTACTCACGACATCTTGGCAGCACGTGAAATGTTCAATCAAGCCATTGTCGATGGTGAGATCGAAACCATTCGTCGTGTGCTTGCGACCGATGTCATGCTCGTTGCCGGATCCGACAGCGCGGTACTCCATGGTCGGGATGCTCAGCTTCAAGTGTGGCAAGCGGACTTCGACAGTGGCGACCGGCTGGTCTATGAGCGCACTGCGCAATGTATTCGTCCATCGCCTATTTTCCCGATCGCCATGGAAGCGGGCGTTTGGCGAGGGTCGGTTGACGGTGATCGTGAGAACTACGTGTCCGGTGAGTATTCGGCAAAATGGCGACTGATCGACGGCACATGGCAACTGGAGGCGGAAACTTTCGTCACCACAGACTGCGGCGGCTCGATGTGTCCCGACGAACGGATTCAATAGAGATTCTCGAACGTGCTACTAGCGATCAACAGATCGCGATCGGGTAATCTTCCGAGCTTTTGGTTGCCTGTCTTCTTGCGGGTGAAGCGGCTTCGGTGGCAGATTTCTAGCGCCCTAATATAAGCGTATCGCTAGCGAGAGAATGGCGGAGGAGGAGGGATTCGAACCCTCGAAGGGCTATTAACCCTTGCTGGTTTTCAAGACCAGTGCATTCAACCGCTCTGCCACCCCTCCGACGGGCGGTATTGTCGCTTTACTGGTGCGATGATTCAACCGCAAACGGGACTTTTTTGATACGAATGTGGTCATATAGCTTGTAAATCATCATTTCGCCGTCAGGTCACTTAGATGAACCAACGACAATCCGATCCTTTTCGCCTGTTTATGCAGGCCGGGCCGTCACGTCCCGCCAGTTTGTTAGCGCGTGTAGGCAGCGTCATTGTGGGCGTCGTCGTGTTTGTGTTTGCTATTATCGCTGGCGGTGTCTTGTTGATGGCGTTTCTGGCTTTGGCTGCGGCGCTAGCGGCAGTCTTTGGTATCCGGATGTGGTGGTGGAAACGACAAATGACTGCCGGCATGAAGAAAGGCGCCGACAAGCCGTCGTCGGATCCCTCGGCCATAGAGGGCGAATATCGAGTCGTCGATGACGACTAGCGCTTGTCTAGCGTCCACCGCGCAAACGCAGTAAGCTCCCGAGCGTGGCTATTTCAGAACTAGAAAAACAAGCGCGTCGCGAACGGCGTAAAAAACGACGCATGCTAGCGATCCTGCTGTTCGTCCTGGGCTCGGTGGGGCTGGCTTGGTTCTTTGAATCTCAGGCGACAACCACGCTGATTTTTGTACGCCATGCTGAAAAGCAGTCCGAGCCGGCTGATAACCCCGGACTGACTGTTGCCGGTACGCAGCGTGCCCTGACATTGCAACGCGCCGTTGCTGATATCGATGTTGTCGCAGCGGTCGATGCCGTTTACGCAAGTCCTTATCGACGGACAATTGATACTGCCCGGCCAACGGCACGCGCCGCGGGCCTGGAAATCCAGCCTTACGATGTGAACAGTCTCGAGTCAGAGATCAACGCGATTGTTGAGCGCCACAAAGGCGAGATTGTGTTGATTGTCGGTCACAGCAATACGATTGCACCGATGATCGCCGAGCTGGGCGGCAGCAAGAAACTGCCACCAATTGGCGAGATGGAGTACGACAATCTCTATGTCGTCACGATTCCGTGGTTTGGCAAAGTGAAGACGCTGCGTTTTCACTATGGCGCGACGTCTACGCCCGCCGCGCCTTAAGGGAACAACCTTAGCCGGCTGCCGCCATCGCTTTCTCTATAAATCGCACGTGTTTGCTGATGTTGATATCGGCGAGTACGCCATCGACGATATTTTTGTCACGGTCGATCAGATAGGTCCCACGGCGCAAACCGATGCCGAGCGGTCCGTCGAGGTCGTATTGTTTGGTGACCACCTTGTTCGGATCGCATAGCAGATCGAACGGCAGTTCATAGCGCTCGGTAAAGCGTTGATGACTGTCACCCGCTTGCGGACTGATGCCAACGACTTTTAATCCGGTGGCCAGAATGTCATCGTAAATATCGCGAATAGCACAGGCTTCTTTCGTGCAGCCCGGTGTGAAATCTGCCGGATAGAAATAAAGGATCAGCGGCCCGTCGGCGACGAGCGCGTCAAGCGTGATGCTCGCTCCATGCGTGTTTTCAAGAGCGAAGTCCGGGGCTGTGGCGCCATTCTTTAACATGGGGGTTTGTCCTTAGAGTGAGCTAATCATCATTGCATAGCCGGCGTCTTTGAAGTTTAACGCCTCATAGGTGGAGATGGCGGTGGTGTTCCGTTTTTCAACGTACAAGCGCACACCGATGGCGTCTTTGCTTTCTTTGGCGGTTTCCCGCACCCGTTCGTGCAACGCAGAAAACACACCCTGTCGCCGATGATCGCGATCAATATAAACGCTTTGTATCCACCAAAAGAAACCGTTTCGCCAATCGCTCCATTCCCAGTTCACCATGATCTGGCCGACGGGCTTGCCGGCTTTCTCGGCGATCCAATAGCGACCCTTCTTGGGGTCGTTGAGAAGCGCGCTGACGCCTGCTAGCAAGACGTCACGGTCGAGCGCTTTGTCTTCGGTTTCTACCGCCATGGCGAAGTTGTAGTCGGCGATCAAAGGGGCGTCGGCAATGGTGGCATCACGAACAATTAAGGTCATGGTCGGTATCCTGTGGTGCGCCCGGCAGGATTCGAACCTGCGGCCTCAGGATTAGGAATCCTGCGCTCTATCCACCTGAGCTACGGGCGCTAATGATTGAGAATCGAATAGGGAGGATACCGCTTCCACTGCATGGCGGGAACTCCATGGCGTTTAGGGCGGGCAGGATTGACCTAATCGGCTGATGGCCGATAAGGCCCTGCGGGCTTCGCAGCAAAGCTGCTCGTCGTTGATTGCTGGCGCAATCAATCGAACCTGCGGCCTCAGGATTAGGAATCCTGCGCGCTATCCACCTGAGCTACGGGCGCCTAAATAAAGCGCCAACGTAGCAGACAAATGGGTAGTGCGACGACCGTAGCGCGGTCGTCAAAAACGACTAGTCGCGGCGACGGCTACTGCGTGACTTCGACGAGCTTCGGTCGCGACTCCGGTTAGCGGAGGGCCTGGAGCGACTCTTGTTCGATGACGCTCGACTGCGTTCACGGCTGGCCGATGATCGCGACGGTCTTGATTCGCGCTGCGGACGACTTTGTGCAGGTCGCGATTGTGCCGGGCGCGACTGCGCTTGCCTAGGTGCCTGATTGGCACGGGGTGCCGTCGCACGTTGTCGGTTATTACCGGTCGCTCTTGTACGACTTCGGTCGACCGACGAGAATCGTGACCGCTGGCTACTGCGGTCTACTGATTGCCGTTTCGTCGGTCCGCCCACACTGCGCTGTTCCTGGCGACGCTGAGTCGTCGTTCGATTACGTGTGGTTTGCGTCGGACGGGCGCTGTTCTCCGCGCGTCGATCGTTGGCGCGTGCACCGGTGTCACGTTGACGCGTACGTGCCTGGCGCTGGCGATCATTCGCGGTCGCACTTCGTTGACTGCGGTTAGACGGTGTTGCCAAGCGTGAGCGAGCGTTGGTCGACGCGGTATTTTGCCGTTGACGACGGTCATTCGCATTGTTTCTTGAGTTGGCTGAAAACCGACTGTTCGAGCGGTTGGCCGTCGCATCGTTGCGCCTACGATCTGACGCAGTCCGACGCTGTTGACGATTGTCGATGCGACCGTTTCGATTCAATCGCTGACGATTGTTGACCGAGCGTCTCGTGTAGCCGTTCCGGTTGTAGGTCAGCTGTCGTTGCGCGGTCCGATTGCGGCTGTAACCCGGGCGCGAGCCGTGGAAACGGTTCGGATACCATCGATAGTGACTGCCGCGGCGATCGAAACGACCGGTATTGCGATTGTGAACCCGATAGTCCCGACTGAACCGGTGTCTGAAGAAACGTCGACTGTCATACCGATGACCATAGAACGGATGGCGAATCGTGTCGAAGTAGTTCAGGTGTAAGAAACGGTTATGCCACGAAATAGAGAAGGCCGTGCTGACGCCCCAAAAGAAGGGATCGCGATAAAAGCGGTGGCCTACCGTATAAGGATAGTAATAAAGCGGGTAGCCGCGGTCATGGTAGAAATACGTGCGATAAGGACGACGCACAACGACTTCAACCGGGTCATAGTAAGGTACATAAATGACCTCAGGATCCGCTGGTTCGATGACAATACGGTCTTCTTCGCGTGAGACCGTCTGATACTCGTCACTCGCTAGATTTCCGGCCAAGAAAGCCTCATCACGAAATGATTCGATGGCCTCAAGAACGTCGGATTGCTGGGCGAGGACGGCCTCACCGAGTTGCCAGGTCCAATCGAGGTCATCATTAAGCAGTTGCAGTGCTTCCGGGTAATTTAGTAACGCAACGATAGCGTCGTCCCAAGCAGTGTCCGGCTCGAGGTCATCGTCTTCATCACGACTTTGCAGGAATCGTTGTGCCTCGACGACCTGAATAGGGTAGGTGCTGGCTGGCAACATGATGGCTACGAGATCATCGGGATAGAGCGCGAGCGGCGCGACGAGGCTGTCTAGCTCGTTGGCGCTAAGTAGTGCCGCTTCCGCTGACACTTCAGTGTCTTGCGCATCCGCGATGGAGGGCAAAGAAAGACTAGTGGCGGCGAGCAGCGCAATGGCTGCGATGGGCGCCAGTCTTACGGGGTCAGTGATTTTCCATTTGCTCATTTGCTTATCCGATGCTGCCAGTAGCAGACGTATTGGTACGCTTCGAAGCCTAGCAAAGCCTAACTGAATGAAACCTTAACGGTCTGTTAAGGCTGCATAATCCGTTAACTTATCGGTCATTAATCACTTTAATAAAGCATCATAAATTTATGATTTATAAGCTTTTAATAACGGCTCTTCCATGAATCTTGCCTGCTTTCATTTCTGCAAAGACGTCATTGATGTCGTCCAAAGGCCGCTCGACTGTCGGGATTGGCCTGAGTTTGCCGCTACCCGCCAGCGCCAGCAGTTCGCGGGCGTCTTTCAGGGTGCCAACATAGCTGCCTTCGATTTTAGTGCCTCGCAGAGCCATCAACGGAAGCGGCGTCTGCAACATCCCACCGAATAGGCCGACGATGACAATATGACCTGCTTGGCCGGTGATACGACCGGCAAGTGCGCTGGTCGCTTCGGCGCCCACGAAATCGATCACTGCCGTGACGCTGCCAACGGCCTTTTTGATCTGCTTCGCGCAGTCCGGATCGCCGAGATTGAAGGCGTCGGTGCCGAGTGCTCGTGCAGCTTCTAGTTTGGTCTCATCGATATCAATGACGATCGGCAATTGCCCAAAACGGGCGCGGGCAATCTCCATAGCCATCATGCCCAATCCGCCTAATCCGATGATGGCGACTCGTCCGGCCGCAAAACCATCGCGGACTTTGTCCAATGCGCTGTAGGTAGAGATGCCTGAGCACATCAATAAACCGGCCTGCGCAGGGTCGACATCGCCGATCGGCAATACATAGCGTTGCGCTGGAACGCGCACAAACTCAGCGTAGCCGCCGTCTACATTGATACCAAGCGCGCGACCACTGCTGCAAAGGTGTTCTCGCTCGGTGGCGCACAGCCCACACTCGCCACAGCCAATCCACGGATAAACAGCGACCGCTTCGCCGCCGCTGAACTGGTCCACGTTGTCGCCCACACTGATGACTTCGCCCTGGATCTCATGACCCATCGTTAAAGGCAGGTTCTGTTTCAGGTTTAGCCGTTTCTCGCCGCCGAGTCCGAAGTACCCGTCGTGCAGATGCAGATCGGTATGGCACACGCCGCAATGATTGACTTTGACGATGATCTCATCGGGCCCCGGTTCGGGTGTATCCAGTTGGTTCTTCGTTAGCGGCTCGCCGTTGGTAACCACTTGTAACGCTTTCATAGACAGCTCTCTTCGCTAGTTTGTTCTATGCGATCATATCAGCCTCGGCACGTCCCTCGTGTCGCATTGCCAAATAATAGAGTCTCTTTGAATGTGGTTTCTACAGCGTAATTTGATGGTGCTGTTCGGTTGCCAAATGGCGTCGATCAGTGGTTCCGTCGTGATGGTGACGCTCGGCGGCATTATTGGCGGTCAACTCGCCGAAACGCCTTCGCTGGCCACATTGCCGGTATCGTTGGTCATCGTCGGTACGGCTTTATCGTCGGCACCAGCCGCATTGCTGATGTCCCGATGGGGTCGAAAGCCTGTCTTTTTGTTGGGTATCTCGGTGGCGCTTACCGCCTTGCTAATGGCTTATTGGTCAGTAACCGCTGGATCTTTCATCGGTTTTTGTCTCGCGTTGTTCGGCTTCGGCGTCAATATGGCTTGTGTTCAACAGTATCGGTTTGCCGCTGCCGAGAGTGTTCCAACCACGATCTCCGCTCGAGCATTGTCCTTCATCATGCTGGCACCGATTGGCGGAGCATTGCTCGGCCCCGAGCTGTTGTCGCTATCAGCGCGGTTTTTTGGTGCCGGTTATGCGCCCGTTTTCTTAATGCTAGCCGTATTGATGGGCGCTGCCCTAGTAGTGATGGCGCTGCTGGGTCCATTGCAGCGGGAGCGGGGTGCTGCCCAGCCCGGAGCGAATCACTCATCGACGGGTTTTAGCAGGTCTACGACTTTCTGGCTGGCTGTGGCTGCTGGTGTCAGCGCCTACGGCGTGATGGCGCTGATCATGACGGCGACGCCGATCAGCATGCATACGATTGACGGACATGGCATGGATGTCACCGCCGGTGTGATTCGCTCGCATGTCGTTGCGATGTATTTGCCGTCGTTGGCGTTTGCGACATTGGTTCGGTGGTTTGCCGTGCGGCGAGTGATCGCGGCCGGTCTCACGCTGTTCGTTGCAGTCGTGCTACTTGCTCTGCTCGAGCGCAGTTTGTTGCACTATTGGCTAGTCCTGGTGCTGCTGGGTGTCGGTTGGAATTTCTTGTATCTCGGTGGCACGCATTTGCTGACCACCACTTTCCCCGGCGAGGAGCGGTTTCGGGCGCAAGCGACCAATGAATTCGCGGTTTTCGCGACGTCCGCGCTGGCGTCATTAGCGTCAGGGGCGATTCTCTTTGCCTACGGCTGGCGCACGATGGCCGTTTCGGTAGCGCCTTTATTGATCCTGACGCTCGCGATGCTCGTCCTGGAGGCATCGCGGCGCCCGTCTCCGGTCAGAAGTTGACCGAGAAAGAAACGGCCAGGACCGGATACCACTCGTAATCGGACGCTTCTTCTTCAAGCTCAATTCGCTCTAGCTCCAGCGCGTCTAGAAAGGTCTGGTTAGTGGACAGTGATCCGTCGGCCGTTAAGCTCAAGTCTGCTTCACCCTGATACATGACGCCCGCATCAAAATGTAGGCCGAAAGTATCCAGAACGCGGAAATCCAAACCAACCCCTGCATAGGGGGCGATTGAATCAAAGGTGGCTTTACCGCGCAGATTGCCGACATCGGCGGCATTGAATGTCTGGCCGCCAATGTTATAGCTGCCGGTATCATTGCCGATAAACTGCCCTTCATTGCCATTCGACACGAAACCGGCAGACACCCTAAACGGGCTCAACGGGGCTCTCGCATTGAGAGTTAGGTAGGCGCTGCTTAGGTCCAATTCCACTTCATAATCGATGCCTGCCTCGTTGCGGTCGGTATCGTAGGTGTACTTGTTAAAGCCTGCTCGCAGGTCGAGATAGGGCACCGGTCGCCAGGTGGCTTCCAGCCCAAGCCCTTGTGTGCCAGCGCGCACGCCAAACCAAAGGTCGTCATCCGCATGCGCCGTTACTGAGGCTGCTGCCAGGACCAGTCCGATCGCTGCCGTCTTGCTTGCATTCATTGGGGTGTCTCCATGACCGTCAATATTGGCGAAGAATATCGACCACATCCGCTATTAGATGTGCGCTGGTTCACGAAAGCGCCTTTATGGAAACTCGCCGTCGTTGACGCCGGCGCCTCAATGCGTGACCAATACGCGGAAACGAGACATAATCGGCGTTTCAATAGCCTGATGTATCTAGTAAAATCGCGAACTGTCGCTAAGACGACAACTAACTTCACAACCAAGAGCCGTCGGCTGCTTCAAGCAGACCATCAAAACAATGACTAAAGACCTGCAAGCGCAGTATCGGGCGACACCGTTAAGTGGTGCAAACGCCGCTATTATTGAGCAAATGTATGAAGACTATCTGGATGACCCCCGATCGGTCCCGGAAGTCTGGCAGAAATACTTCGAGACTCTTGCCGGGGGTTCGGATCGGTTCGAAGAGGTCGCGCACAGTCCCATCGTCGCGTCGCTCAAGCGTCAATCCCTGCAGCCAGCTGGTCGCCGCTCCGCGGTCGCTGGCATGCAGACGACGGCTGCGTCGGCCAATGAAAAGCAAGCTGCGGTCTCTCGCCTTATTCAGGTGTATGCGCTGCGCGGGCATCAAATCGCGGATATCGACCCGTTAGGCTTGATGGTTCGGGAAGAGCCTCGCGTTCTTCAGTTCGATTTCCTCGGATTGGAAAAGGCAGACCTCGAAACGGAGTTTTACACAGGTGGTTTGGCCGGCACGGGTCACGACCAAATGAAGCTTCGTGACATCATTACCCTATTGAAACGCATTTATTGCGGCACAACCGGGGCGGAGTTTGCGCATGTGTCGCGATCCCGTGAGCGTTTGTGGCTGCGTGAGCAATTCGAAGCGCGCATCACCAAGCCGATGGAGCAGGAAGAGCAATTCTGGTTGTTGAAACAACTGACCCGCGCCGAAACGCTGGAGCGCTACCTGCATACCCGCTATGTCGGGCAGAAGCGTTTTTCTTTGGAGGGCGGCGAAAGCCTGATTCCGATGCTTGATGCGTTGGTTCAGGATGGTGGCGCTGCGGGTATTAAAGAATGCGTCGTCGGCATGGCGCATCGTGGTCGCATTAATGTTTTGGTCAATGTGCTGGGTAAAGCGCCACAAGATTTGTTCTCGGAATTCGAGGGAGAGTATGACCTCGACAGCATGACCGGTTCCGGTGATGTGAAATATCACAAGGGCTATTCGGCGGATATGAAGACGCCGGGTGGCAATGTGCATCTATCGTTGGCATTTAATCCGTCACATTTGGAAATTGTTAATCCTGTCGTTGAAGGTTCGGTACGTGCCCGGCAGCAACGTCGTGGCGACAAGGAAGGCACAACGATCCTGCCGATCCTCATTCATGGCGATGCGGCGTTTGCCGGCCAGGGTGTTGTCACCGAGACGTTCCAAATGTCGCAGTTGCCAGCCTTCAAGACGGGCGGAACCATCCACATTGTCATCAACAACCAAATTGGCTTTACCACTAGCGATGTAGAAGATGCACGCTCGACGCCTTATTGCAGCGATGTGGCCAAGATGATCGAAGCGCCGATTTTCCACGTCAACGGCGATGATCCGGAAGCCGTTGTTCGGGTCACGAAGTTGGCTTTGGACTACCGTCAAAAATACAGTAAAGACGTAGTCATCGATCTGGTTTGCTATCGGCGGTTAGGTCACAACGAAGCTGATGAGCCGGCAGCCACACAGCCGCAAATGTATGGCGTCATCCGACCGCATAAAACCACGCGTGAACTTTATGCGGAGCGGTTGCAGTCGAACGGCGTTATTGACGGCGACCATGCGAAAGGTCTGATAGAGCGTTATCGCGCGAGATTGGATGGCGGGCGGCCCGTGCCACGCGCTTTGCTCGGCATGATTGGTAACGAATACACCATCGATTGGTCACCGTACATTTCTGGTGACTTGTTGAGTGCCGTCGATACCGGTGTCGATGCGGACCGCATTCAGGGTTTGGGTAAGCGTCTTGTCGATATTCCGGAAGGCTTCAAGTTACATTCGCGCGTCAACAAGATCGTTGAAACACGTCGCAAGATGTTAGCTGCTGAACAAGAGATGGATTGGGGTTTTGCCGAGACCATGGCCTATGCAGCGCTGCTGGAAGACGGGTTTGATGTTCGATTGACCGGACAGGATAGTGGCCGTGGCACGTTTTTTCATCGGCATGCGGTGCTTCATGGTCAGGGCCAAGATCGCGAACATATTCCGTTGCAACATTTGGTGAATCGGCCCAATGCATTCACCGTCACGGATTCGTTCTTGTCCGAAGAAGCGGTAATGGGATTCGAATACGGATTTGCGACAACTGAACCACGCACGCTTGTTATCTGGGAAGCACAGTTCGGCGATTTCGCCAATGGCGCACAAGTGGTCATTGACCAGTTCATTAGTTCCGGTGAGTCTAAATGGGGCAGGCTTTGTGGCTTGACGTTGTTCTTGCCGCACGGCTACGAAGGACAGGGGCCAGAACATTCTTCTGCAAGGCTAGAACGCTTCCTGCAGTTGTGTGCCGAACACAATATGCAAGTTTGTGTGCCTTCGACGCCCGGGCAAATGTTCCATATGTTGCGTCGTCAGATGATTCGCCCGGTTCGCAAACCGTTGATTGTTTTGACGCCGAAAAGTCTGTTGAGACACAAGCTATCGGTATCACCGCTATCAGCGCTTTCCGATGGCCGCTTCCATCTCGTGATCGATGAGATCGATGAGATTGATCAGAAAACCGTTGAGCGTGTTGTGTTTTGTAGCGGCAAGGTTTATTTCGATTTGCTGGAGCGTCGTCGCAAGGAAGAGCTGAACAATGTAGCCATCGTGCGCATTGAGCAGCTTTATCCGTTCCCGAACGATGAGTATGCCGAAGCGTTGGTCAGTTATCCGAATGCTGAGACCGTCGTGTGGTGTCAGGAAGAGCCGCGCAACCAGGGCGCCTGGTATCAAATCAGACATCGCTTGCAGCAACCGCTGAGAGCTCGGCATGAGTTGCACTATGCCGGTCCGGTAAGTGCCGCGGCACCCGCCGTGGGCATTCCCAAGATGCATAGCATGCAACAGAACGCGCTTGTTGAGTCCGCGCTGGGCATTAGTCCGCTGCAAGATGAGTCTGATATTTAAGGTTAACCTAATTCATGCTGCCGATTTTTTAGCCACGGCGGCCTATTCCGTTGGAAAAGAGATAAAACATGTCTACCGAAGTTAAAGTCCCGCAGTTGCCGGAGTCCGTTGCCGATGCCACATTGGTGGCCTGGAACAAGAAACCGGGCGACACCGTCCGGCGCGACGAGAATCTTGTTGATCTTGAGACTGACAAAGTGGTGCTTGAAGTACCTTGTCCTGTCGACGGCGTGCTAAAGGAAATTAAGCAGCAGGATGGCGCAACAGTCGAAAGTGGAGACTTGCTCGCGATCGTAGAAGCAGGCGACGTCGCGCCCGCGGATGAGCCAACATCGGATTCAACGCCCGCTGCCTCGCCGGCGAAGGAAAGCGTTGCTGACGAATCGGCTGGAGACGGTGGCGGTAAGGATAGCGGTAAGTTAAGTCCTTCAGTTCGGCGCTTGGTGGAAGAGCATGATCTTGACCCTTCGCGCATCAAAGGTACGGGACGCGACGGCAGAATTAGCAAAGCGGATGTGATGCATCACCTGGATGCCGCAGACGATGACACGGCGGAAGATGCCGCACCAACCGGTATCGGTGGTAGTACAGGCTCTAGCCGCAACGAGCGACGTGTGCCCATGACGCGTCTGCGCGCGACGATCGCCAAACGAATGGTCGAAGCTCAGCATAATGCGGCGATGCTCACCACCTTCAATGAAGTTGATCTGACTGAGGTGATTCGTTTAAGAGCGGAATACAAAGAAGCCTTTACCGATACGCACGGTGTCAAACTGGGTTTTATGTCCTTCTTCGTCCGTGCGGCCGTCGAGGCACTACGCAAGTTCCCGCTGGTCAATGCATCCGTCGATGGTAACGACATCGTTTATCACGACTATCAAGACGTTGGTATCGCGGTCTCGACAGATCGCGGTTTGTTAGTGCCGGTGCTTCGCGATGCCGGGATCATGTCTTTTGCTGATATTGAGAAGGGCATTGCCGCGTATGGTAAAAAAGCACGTGAGGGCAGCATCGGATTGGATGACTTAACCGGCGGTACTTTCACGATCACCAATGGCGGTATTTTCGGATCAATGATGTCGACGCCGATTTTAAACCCGCCGCAGTCTGCAATTCTCGGTATGCACTCCATCATGGATCGACCGGTGGCCGTTAACGGCAACGTTGAGATTCGTAAAATGATGTATCTGGCGATGTCCTATGATCATCGGATTATTGATGGCAAAGAAGCCGTTCAATTCGTGGTCTCGATCAAGAATGCACTGGAAGACCCAGGTCGATTGCTACTGCAAGTCTGATCAAGAAACGATCTGTCTTTTTCTCTTACAACGGCGGCGCAAATGCGGCGCGACGGAATAAATTATGAGCGATCAATATGATGTCATCGTCATCGGTGGTGGACCGGCGGGATACCCGGCGGCTATTCGGGCAGCGCAACACGGACTGAAAGTTGCCTGTATCGATGGTTGGAAAAACTACGATGATAGTCATGCATTTGGTGGTACTTGTTTGAATGCAGGCTGCATCCCATCGAAAGCGTTGCTTGAGTCTTCCGAGTTACTGCATCGTGCCCAGCACGAGTTCGAAAGCCACGGCATTTCGGCAAGCGGTGTAAGTCTTGATTTGGCGAAGATGCAAGCGCGCAAGGCGGGCATTGTGAAGCAACTGACCAGTGGTATCGCCGCACTGTTCAAGTCAAACAAAGTCGACGGTCTGCGTGGGCATGGAAAATTACTGGCGAACAACAAAGTCGAGTACACGCCGCATGAAGGTGACGTGCAAACGCTAACGGCCAAGCATGTGATTCTGGCTTCGGGTTCGCAGCCCGTTGAGCTTTCTTCCATGCCATTTGACGGTAAACATATTGTTGATTCCTGGGGTGCCCTCGAATTCGATAAGGTGCCGAAGAAACTCGGCGTCATAGGCGCCGGCGTGATTGGCCTTGAACTTGGTAGCGTTTGGAGTCGACTGGGTGCGGAAGTGACGGTGCTGGAAGCGGCTCCGGATTTTTTGGCGATGGTTGATCGACAGATTGCCAAGGATGCCGAACGCCAGTTTCGCAAGCAGGGCCTGGATATCAAGCTAGGCGCGAAGGTATCGGCGGCGGCGGTTAAAGGCGGCAAAGTCGATGTGACGTATGAAGACAAAGATGGCGAGCAGTCGATGAAGTTCGATCGATTGGTAGTGGCTGTCGGGCGACGCCCGCATACCGATAACCTGTTTGCGGACGATGCCGGCATCACGCTGGATGAACGAGGATTCATTGAAGTTGATGATGAATGCCGCACGAAAGCGGCGAGTGTTTATGCGGTCGGCGATTGCGTTCGCGGCCCGATGCTGGCGCACAAAGGCACCGAAGAGGGGGTCATGGCGGCTGATTTGATCGCGGGTGACGTGGCCGAAGTCAACTACGACGTGATTCCGTCGGTTGTTTATACAGCGCCAGAAATCGCCTGGGTTGGCAAGACTGAAGAAGAGGTAAAAGCATCCGGTCGGGAATATAAGACGGGTTCTTTCCCGTTTGCGGCGAGTGGTCGTGCCAAAGCGATGGAGCAAGCTAGCGGCATGGTCAAAATTGTCAGCGCCAAAGACGATGACGAGATTCTTGGTGTTCACATCATTGGCCCGATGGCGGGAGAGCTTATCGGCGAACTGGTGTTGGCGATGGAATTCCGTGCGAGTACCGAAGACATTCAGAGAACCGTGCACGCGCACCCGACGTTATCGGAAGCCGTACACGAGGCATCGCTGAGCGCCGACAAACGCGCACTGCACGCGATTAACCGCTAGAAAAGCGTCATAAACGAGTGGTCAGGCCTTTCTGGCCACTCGTAGTACACCCGGCAGCTGGCCAATTTTGTTCATGGCGCGGCTCAACCGATCCAGACCATCAATTTCAGTATTGACTGTGATGATTGCCTGCATGGATTTCGGGTTCATCTTTGATGTATTGCCTAAAATTCTGACGCCCTCATCACTGAGCACACCGCTTATGTCTTTCAATAAGCCGTTACGGTCGCTCGCTTCAATGCGCAGGTTAACCGGGTAACGGGCATCTTCATCTCCACGCCACGACACATCGATCAGTCGTTCAGGACTTTTCGTTGCAAGCCGCGCTAACGCCGCGCATCGGTGA
The DNA here is from genome assembly GCA_045110335.1 of Woeseiaceae bacterium. Lineage (GTDB taxonomy): Bacteria > Pseudomonadota > Gammaproteobacteria > Steroidobacterales > Woeseiaceae > CALBPI01. The sequence continues at coordinate 109,665 of JBGCGB010000033.1, read as the reverse complement.
AGATGTACAGAGATTCCGCGACCTTGCGTGATATAACCCTGAATAGGTTCCGGCGGCACAGGATTACAACACCGGGCGAAATGCGTCAGTACGGAGTCGGTGCCATCAACGGTGACCGCGCCACCGCCACTCGGTGCGTGCCGTCGACTGCGCTTGACAGGTTTGATTTCGGGCTCGGGTGGTGCGACGAGTTTTTGCGCAGCAGTGAACACGGAGGCGGCAGTAATGTCCCCGACGCCGAGAGCAACACACAGCGCATCAGTATTCGCGAAGCCCATGTGTTCGGCTAGTGTAGATATGGCTATATCGCGAAGATTCATTCGCTGTAGTTCGCGTTCCAGGTGTTCGCGACCTTGTTTGCGGTTTTGTTCTTTGTCTTGTTGGCGAAACCAGCTTCTGACTTTTGTCCGACTGCGGGCTGAGGCTAGAAAACCGGTGCGTGGTGACAACCAATCACGACTCGGGTTCGGTTCTTTGGCTGTGATGATTTCGATGCGGTCGCCGTTCTGGATCGCATACGTCAGGCTGACGATGCGTCCGTTCGCTTTCGCGCCTTTGCAGCGATGTCCAATTTGCGTATGCACTTGATAAGCAAAGTCGAGTGGCGTCGCGCCGGCCGGTAAGTCGACGATGTCGCCCTGTGGTGTGATCGCGTACACACGATCACTGAATACGCCATCGCTTAGGCTATCCAACATATCGGCGCTGCCAGGATCGTCACCTTCCAGCAGCTGTCTTAGCCACGAAATCTTTTGTTCGAAAGCAGCGTTGCCCGATCCGCCTTCTTTGTATCGCCAGTGAGCCGCGACACCGAGCTCGGCATGTCGATGCATTTCCTCGGTACGAATCTGGATCTCGAAAGGTTGACCGCCGGGTCCGAACACCGCTGTATGTAGAGACCGATAGTTGTTGCCCTTGGGGTTGGCGATATAGTCATCAAATTCCTGTTTGATGTAGGGCCAACGATTGTGCACAACGCCCAGCGCTGTGTAACAGTCGGTAACGGACTCGACCATGATGCGCACTGCGCGAAGATCAAATAGCGCATCCAACGCCAGGTTCTTGCGCTGCATTTTCTTGTAAATGGAATAAATGTGTTTGGGTCTGCCGCTCACCTCGGCATGGATACCGGCTTCGTGTAAGAGCGTGACCAATTCCTGGCGCACGTCAGCGATGTAACGTTCCCGCGCATCGCGTCTCTCGACCAGTTGCTTCGCGATGGATTGATAGTCAGTCGGCTGCAGATAACGAAAAGCGTAATCCTCCAGCTCCCATTTCAGCTGCCATATCCCCAGGCGGCTGGCGAGCGGTGCAAAAATCTCACGCGTGTCGCGTGCCAGCATCTGTTGATCATGAAGCTCGGCGTTGCGCGCATGTCGAAGGTCGGACAGTTGAACAGCCAAACGGATGATGACCAGACGGTAGTCGTTGACCACAGCAAGTAGCATCCGGCGGAGCGCTTCCGCTTGTGCTGCGGGTAATTGCGCGCCTGGCAGCCACTGACCGGGAAGTGACAAGTCGAAAAGTGTCAGCAAATCGCGACAGTAAGTCCCGATGCGTTCGCCAGCATGCTTGTCGATGACCTTGGGGTTAAGGTCGGTCTGGCGAATTAATGGCATCAGCGCACCGGCTGTGACCAAATCATCATCGAGTCCAAGTGACCCGACTAATTCCGCGACTTCGAGCGACTGATCGACGGTTTGCTGGTTAGCAGACTGCGCGCGCAGCGATGCCAGCCATTCTGTAGCGTTGTTGACGTCCGTTTCCTGTGCCGATGGCGGCGGGTTGTTGGTTGAGGTGTTTTCCAAGCTGACCGATCCTGATTGATCAAACACGGGCAGATCGCTGCCTCGTTTAACGGTATCATAGCGCTTAAACAAGATTTTGAAATCATGGAACCTCCCGGGCGACAGTCGGTCACTGCTATTGATGACCTGTCAAATCGGTTGGGCAGTACTTTTAGGAGCAAGACATGCGCAGTAGACGGATCCGTATTGGTTTATTTTTTAGCAGCCTGGCATTGAGTCTGACTGCCGCCGCGGCGGAATTGGACTTGAACGTCAATAATGACGCTGCACGACTAGCGTATGCGTGGGAGTTGCCGGCGCGTAATCTTCGGCTTGATGCCGCTTGGTTACACCATCAGGATCGCGGCGATGTCGTACATCTCGGGCTGCATTTAACGGGTGAAGCATCTTCTGGTCCTAACCCGGCAATGGGTGGTGTCGGCGGCCGATTGATCGCGATCGACGCCAGTGCCGTCGATCTGGACGGCTCAGCATTAGCGATTGGCGGATTCGTTCGCTACGTCTTACCGCGTTACAACCGTGTCAATCTATACGGTCATGCTTACTTTGCGCCCGACGTACTCGGCTTTGGTGATGCGGATCAATACAAAGAAGTTGAGGCTCGCGTTGGCTACAACATCTTGCGTAATGCGGATGCCTATATTGGTATGCGTTACATTAGCGCCGGTTTTGATGATGATCTTGGCATTGACGCCACGATCGACACCGGTTTCATGGCGGGTATCCAGCTTCGTTTCTGAGTGCATAAGCACCGACGTTTGATTTAGTAGAGGGAAAGCATGGCAGGTCATAGTAAGTGGGCGAACATCCAGCATCGCAAGGGCGCCCAGGATAAGAAACGTGGAAAGCTCTTCACGAAGCTCATTCGCGAGATCACCGTTGCGGCTCGTATGGGCGGTGGTGACATGGAAGCAAATCCGCGGCTGCGATTGGCGGTCGACAAAGCGAAAGCGCAAAGTATGCCGAAGGATAATATCGAGCGAGCCGTCAAACGCGGTTCGGGTGATATGGATGGCGATGACTATCAGGAGATTCGCTACGAAGGCTATGGTCCGGGCGGGACCGCGGTCATGGTTGATTGCATGACCGATAATCGAAATCGCACCGTTGCAGAAGTTCGGCATGCTTTCTCCAAGTTTGGCGGTAATTTGGGTGCTGATGGTTCGGTCGCCTATTTGTTCAAACAAGTGGGGCTGTTGAGCTTTCCTGCAGGAAGCGACGAAGATGCTGTCATGGAAGCCGCGATCGAAGCGGGTGCCGAAGACGTGGTCGTTGGTGATGATCAGTCCATTGAAGTACTCACAGCGCCAGCAGAGTTCGAACAAGTTCGCGACACCATGGTGTCGTCAGGTTATGAAGCCGAGTCTGCGGAAGTGACCATGTACGCCGGCACATCCTCGTCGCTGGGCAAGAAAGAGGCGGAGTCAATGATTAAGCTGCTGGACGTTCTGGAAGACCTCGACGATGTGCAAAATGTGTTTAGCAATGCCGATATTTCCGATGAGATTCTTGCCGAGTTAGGTTAGATGCAAAAATCGACAACACGCATTCTTGGCATTGACCCCGGATCACGGATCACCGGCTTTGGTGTGATCGACGTGACCGGTGCGGATGCTGTGTTGGTTGAAGCTGGCAATATTCGTTGTAAGGATGGTGACTTTAATTCCCGGCTAAAACATATCTATAACTCGGTGCATGCGTTGATCGGACGTCTGTCGCCGGATCAGATGGCTGTTGAGCAAGTGTTCGTCAGTCAAAATGCCGGTTCAGCCCTGAAGTTGGGCGCCGCACGATCAGCAGCAATTTGTGCAAGCTTTGATTATGACCTGACCGTGACCGACTATGCGCCTCGTGAAATCAAGCAAGCTGTGACTGGCACCGGCGCGGCGGCAAAGGAACAGGTCCAGCATATGATGAGAGCGATCCTTAAGTTGCGCGGCGACCTACAAGCGGATGCCGCGGATGCATTGGCGGTCGCCTTGTGCCATGCGAATAGCCGCCGCATGAATGATCGGGTCGCGAAGGCATTGGCGAAGCGCGCATGATCGGCTTCATCGAAGGAAAACTACACAGCAAGCAGGCGCCATTAGTAGTGGTTGAAACCGGCGGTATCGGCTACGAAATCGAAGCGCCCATGTCGACCTTTTTCAGTTTGCCGGCCATTGGCCAACCGGTCCGTTTGCTGACGCATTTTCTGGTGCGTGAAGACGCACAGTTGCTTTACGGTTTTGAAACAGAGGAAGAGCGAGCACTGTTTCGGGCACTGATAAAAGTTAGTGGTGTCGGTGCACGCATCGCTCTGGCGATTCTCTCGGGAATCAGTGTTGATGGTTTTCGGCGTTGCGTTGAGTTCGAGGACGTGGCGGCGTTAATTAAAGTGCCGGGCATCGGCAAGAAAACCGCGGAGCGTTTGATCGTGGAGTTGCGCGACAAGATTGCGTTGGCACCACCGGTCGCCGCAGCTGGCAAGAAGCCCATCGAAGTGTCCGAAGCCAACAGTCGCGGCGAAGCCTTTCATGCGCTGCTTGCATTAGGTTATCGCGATACCGAAGTTCGAAAGCTACTTAAGGCAGTTGAACAATCGGGCGAGGCTGAGTCAACAGAGGACTTTATTCGTTTAGCGCTGAAGCAAGCGGCGGGTTAGTAACATGACCGATACCGATGACAACAGGGCAATTACGGCAGAGAGTGTTTCTGATGACCGTGTCTTCGATCGTGCAATTCGGCCTACGAAATTGGCCGATTATGTGGGTCAGCCTGCGGTCAAAGAGCAAATGGATATCTTCGTTAGCGCGGCGAGAAACCGCAACGAGTCGCTCGATCATGTGCTGATTTTCGGCCCTCCCGGACTGGGCAAGACAACGCTTTCGCATATCATTGCGAACGAACTGGATGTAAGTTTGCGGCAAACGTCCGGTCCGGTACTGGAAAAGCCGGGTGATCTCGCGGCTATTCTGACCAATCTCGAAGAAAACGACGTTTTGTTTGTTGATGAAATCCATCGGTTGAGCCCTGTCGTCGAAGAAGTGCTCTATCCGGCGATGGAAGACTTTCAGCTCGATATCATGATCGGTGAAGGGCCCGCCGCCAGATCAATTAAACTCGATTTACCGCCTTTCACGTTGGTTGGCGCGACCACGCGTGCCGGCTTGCTGACGTCGCCGCTACGGGACCGCTTCGGCATTGTCCAACGTTTGGAGTTCTATTCAGCGGAGGAATTGGCGGCGATCGTTCGTCGCTCAGCGGGCATCATGGGCTTACCAATTCACGATGATGGCGCGGCACTGATAGCGGCGCGTTCTCGCGGTACGCCACGTATTGCGAATCGTTTGTTAAGACGGGTACGTGACTACGCGGAAGTGCGCTCGTCCGGCGTTGTTGACCGGGCGTCGGCCACGGCGGCGATGGATATGCTCGAAGTCGACCCTCACGGGTTTGATGCGATGGATCGTCGTTTGCTACTCACGATCATCGAAAAATTCGACGGTGGGCCGGTGGGTGTTGATAGCCTCGCCGCGGCGATTGGTGAAGAGCGCGGCACCATTGAAGATGTTATCGAGCCCTACCTGATACAACAGGGCTTCGTGATGAGAACGGCACGTGGAAGGGTGGCCACCAAGAACGCGTACCTGCATTTCGGTTTACCCACACCCAAAATTGAGCAGTCTCGCGATCTATCGTTGTTTGATGACGATCAGTGATTTGGAGCGTCGCCGCTTTCGGGCGACGTTTTTCTCCCGGAGTTAGAAAGTATGCATAATGAAATGTCGATCTTGAATCTCGTTCTGGACGCTAGCCTCGTGGTTCAATTGGTGATGGCTGCCTTGTTGGCTGCATCCGTCTATTCGTGGTTTACGATCATTCGAAAACGTCGTCTGCTAGGTCATGCCCAGCAAGTTGCGGACAAGTTTGAATCGTCGTTTTGGTCAGGCTCAGACTTGTCGTCTTTGTATCGCGAAGTCTCATCGGGCAAAGGCGTGGGGCCAGGGATGCCGGCTATTTTCGAGAGTGGCTTTCGTGAGTTTAGTCGCATGTCGAAACAGGACGATGTGTCCCCGGAACGAATGGTTGAAACGGCACGTCGTGCAATGCGCGTAAGTTTGACGCGTGAAACCGAAACGCTGGAACAAGGGTTGGCTTCGTTGGCAACGATTGGCTCTACCAGCCCGTATGTCGGTCTGTTTGGTACCGTCTGGGGCATCATGAATTCGTTCACAAGTCTCGGGACCAATACGCAGGCTGCGACACTGCAAGCGGTAGCGCCCGGCATTGCCGAGGCACTGGTTGCCACGGCGATGGGTCTCTTCGCCGCGATACCGGCCGTCATTTTCTACAACCGCTATGCCGATAAGCTTGGCCGCATCGAGTCGCGTTTTGAAACGTTTGTTGAAGAGTTTCTCAGCATTCTGGAACGTCATGCGCAACGACGTTCCAGCGAAGGGCAGGGCTAGTCATGGCTAAGCGGCGTTTGATGGGGGACATCAATGTGGTCCCCTACATTGATGTCATGCTGGTTCTGCTGATCATTTTCATGGTGACGGCACCATTGTTAACTCAGGGTATCGAAGTTGAGTTGCCGAAAGCTGATGCGACACCCTTAGAGACCGATCCAGACGAAAGTGATTTACCCGTCGTGTTGTCGGTTGATAAAGAAGGCGCGTTGTTCTTGAATCTCGGCGAAGAGAAAACGTCGCCGGTGTCTGCCGAAGAAGTGATTCGGCAGGTCAATATCGTGTTGACGCGTAAACCCGATACGCCCGTGCTCGTCAAAGCCGATCAAGCCGTCGCGTACGGTCGAGTGGTCTATGCGATGGTGTTGTTGCAAAAGGGCGGCGCCGAACAGGTGGGTTTTGTCACAGACCCGCTCGATCCTGAAAGTCTGGGTCAATAAGCCCCGACGGTTTTACCGACCATGAGAGCAATCTTCGACAATTTGTTGGCGGCTATTGGCACGGTCGTACTACATGCGTTGATTATTTATCTATTGTTTACCGGCGTTCGTTGGGAGCAGCCGCCGCAGGAGCGTGCACGGACGACATTGCAAGCCGTCGTTGTGAGTGAGGCTGCGTTCCTCGCGGTGGAACAATCATTGCCTGATCCACCGGCGCCTGAGCCGCAACCTGAACCTGAAATAGCGCCACAACCCGACCCGGCTATTGAGCGGGAGCGGCTCGAACGCGAGGCCGCCGCGGAAAGGGCCAAAGAGGAAGAAGCGCAGCGACAGGCAAAAGCAGAACAACAAAGATTAGCTGACCTTGAGGCTGAGCGGCGGCAGCAAGCGGAAGAAGTTGCGCGCATCGAACGCGAAAAGCAGGCGCAGGCCGAGCGCGATCGTGCCGCTGAGGAACAACGCCGAAAAGCAGCAGCGGAGGCAGAGCGCAAGAAGCGGGAACGCGAAGCAGAAGCTGCTCGGGAAAAGCGTGAACGGGAGGCCGAAGCGGAGCGCAAACGCCGCGCTGAACAACGTCGCCAGGAAGAACTGGAGGCCGAACTGCTGGAGGCGCTCAGAGCAGAGGAGGCGCGCGCTGGCGCTGTCGATGCGGGCCTCTTGGCACAATATATTGAGGTTATCCGTCAGAAAGTGGAGCGAAACTGGATTCGACCACCCGGCGTCCCTGATGGCATACGTTGCGAAGTGGCGGTCAGGCAATTGCGCAATGGCGAGGTTGTGTCTGTTCGAGTGGTGGATTGCGCCGGCGGCGAAGTTTTGATTCGTTCCATTGAGACCGCTGTGCGAAAGGCGTCGCCGCTACCGCCACCGCGAGACCCTTCTTTATTTGAACCAAACCTGAGATTCCCGTTCAAAACGGGTGAATAGGTCAAATCATCGCGATATAGTTACGTTATGTATTTAAAGATCAAAAATACGAGGGCAGCGTCAATCCTAGGATGTTGCCAAACCCTTGGCCGACGTTTTGCCGGTGCATTTGCTGCCCTATTGATGGCATTACTATCGAATATGGCGGTCGCTGAGTTAGTGATCGAGATCACGCGTGGTGCGACCAAGCCCATTCCGGTGGCAGTTGTGCCGTTCGGTTGGACGGGTGATGGTCCGGCCCCCATCGATATTGCCGGTGTTGTGCGCTCTGACTTGGTCAGCAGTGGCCGCTTTGACGCGCTCGCCGAGGAAATGATGCTGGAACGTCCCTCGCGCGGGGTTGGCATCGATTTCGACAATTGGCGGCAGGTGTCCGTCGACTATGTGGTCGTTGGCGAGTTAAGCCGTGAAGGCGATGAATACAGTCTTCGCTTTCAGGCATTTGATGTTTATGGCGCCCGCCAAATTGTCGCGGACCGATTGATCATGTCGGATGTCAATTTACGCCGTGCCGGTCACTTGGTCGCTGATGCGGTCTTCGAAGCGATCACCGGTGTACCCGGCGTGTTCGCAACACAGGTAGCCTACATTTCCGTAGCGGGCCGTGGCAGTGACCGACGCTATCGCTTGATCGTGGCCGACGCTGATGGCAACAACGAGTTTGTGTTGCTTGAAAGCGGTCAACCAATCATGTCGCCCACATGGAGTCCGGACGGCCGCAGTCTTGCGTATGTTTCTTTCGAGAAGGGTCGCGCTGCTGTGTACGTGCAAACGTTGCGAACCGGAAGTCGCCGTGAAGTGTCCGGTCGTCCGGGTGTCAACAATGCGCCCACATGGTCTCCCGACGGACGGCGTCTTGCGCTGACGTTGTCCGATGAAGACGGCAACCTCGATGTCTATGTGCTGACATTGATCGGCAACAAGCTCACGCGCATTACCTCGCGACGTTCGATCGAGACCGAACCGAGTTGGTCGGCCGATGGGAAAGTTCTGTACTTCACATCGGACCGCGGCGGGTCACCGCAAATCTACAAAGCACTCGCGAATGGTGACAGTGACGTTGAGCGAGTGACGTTTGAGGGCAGTTACAATGCGCGCCCACGCGTGTCCCCAGATGGTAAATGGTTGGCGATGGTGCACAATGATCGCGGCAACTTTCGCGTCGCGGTTCAGGACCTTGAAACGGGTACTTTTCAAGTGCTCAGCGATGGTGCATTGGATGAGTCGCCGGCGTTCGCACCAAATTCTTCACAACTTGTTTATGCAACGCGACGAGGTGGTCGCGGCGTATTGGAAACGGTCAGCGTTGATGGCTTGATTAGTGGGCGGGTTAAATCAGTTGGTAGCGACGTACGCGAACCGGTCTGGTCACCGTTCCGCCGATAAGCCATTTTCGAATGCTAAATATTTGGCTACCAGGAGTGCCAGAGTATGAAAACACTGAATAGACTCATTTTTGTCGTTGTCTTTGCAACGTTCTTTACCGCGTGTGCGACCAAGAAGACATTGCCGCCGAGCGATACGGGCAGTATCTACGGTGATGATGCAGCGGACGCCGGATCTGATACCAGTGGTATCGACGATTCGGGCATTCGTAGCGCGGGGTTGGCCGATGATTTAAATGGCAGCGATACTGCTGATGCGCTGATCATCTATTTTGACTATGACCAAAGCGATGTGCGTCCCGAGTATGCAGATTTGTTGGCCACGCATGCGCGACGTCTGGCGTCAGACGGCACGCGTCAATTGCGGTTGGAAGGACACGGCGACGAGCGTGGTTCACGCGAGTACAACATTGGTCTGGGCGAGCGCCGTGCACAAGCTGTTCGTCGTTTGCTGCTGATTCAAGGTGCTTCTTCATCACAGATAAGTACAGTAAGCTATGGCGAAGAAAGGCCGGCAGCCTTCGGTAGTACCGAGTCGGACTACGAAAAGAACCGGCGCGTAGAACTTTCTTACCGATAGCCAGAAACCAGACTTTTCACCGTCTATAACGGGATTTCCGTATGAAAACCAAGTTGCTCGTTCAAACTGCCCTGATGTCTTCTATCCTGGCGACAACCGGTTGCATGACCGTGCCGCCCGAAGAGGACCCGGTCTACATCAAACTGACCGAGATTGAGCGACGGCTACAGCGGGTCGAACGCGTTGTCCAAAATGACAGTCTGGTGCAATTGGTCACGCGGGTGGATGCGTTGGCTAACGATATCGATACGCTTCGCGGCGAATCGGAAACCAGCGGTTTCGAGCTTGAGAAAATGACCGAGCGGCAACGCAGTCTCTATGCAGATCTGGATGCTCGTCTACAGGCATTGGAAACACGCAAGACCGAATCAAATGTCATGCAGGGCGGGTCGCTATCACCTGGCGAGCTTCCATTGCCAAACGGCTCTGACAGAGAAAACTATCAGGCGGCTTTCCAACTATTGAAAGATGGTCGTTACGATCAATCCGCCAAAGCTTTTGAGCAATTTCTGGTCGCTTATCCTTCCAGTGATCTTGCTGACAATGCACAGTACTGGCTCGCAGAGTCATACTACGTATTGCAGAAGTTCTCTGATGCATTGCCGATTTTCAGTTCGGTAATCTCGGACTTTCCGCAATCGCGTAAGGTGCCCGACGCACTGTTGAAAGTGGGCTACTGTAACTATGAGCTCAAACGATGGGATGCTGCCAGCGCCGCGTTGTCGCGAGTGGTTGATGAGTATCCCGAAACGACGGCTGCACGGTTGGCGACCAAACGTCTGGAACAGATTGCATCTGAGCGCGGCTGATTTCCCGGGGCAGTAAACAATGGTCACGGCGACAGTAGCAGCGCCGCGGGTGGGACAACGCCTGCGGATCACCGAGATTTTTCGTTCGTTGCAAGGTGAAGCACTGACGGCTGGGCTACCGACTGTTTTTGTCCGGCTAACCGGTTGCCCGTTGCGCTGTCAGTATTGTGATAGCGCCTATGCGTTCTCCGGTGGCCAATCGATGGTACTTGGCGATATTGTCGACCAAGTCACGGCGATGCAGACACGAAGAGTCTGTGTCACTGGCGGTGAGCCGTTAGCGCAGGCGGGTTGCCACGAGTTGCTTACCCGATTTTGCGACCTCGGACTTGATGTCTCTCTCGAGACCAGCGGGGCCATCGACGTCACCGATGTTGATTCCCGGGTATCGCGTGTAGTCGATATCAAGACGCCCGGGTCATTGGAAGAAGGCAAAAACCTTTGGTCAAATCTGGATGTTCTTGATTCATCAGACCAAGTCAAATTCGTCATCTGTGATCGTGCGGATTTTGACTGGGCGCTGGAGATGATCGAAAAGCATGCCATGTTGGAGCGTTGCACCGTTTGGGTGTCACCTAGCTTCGAGCAGGTTGAGCTATCTGATTTGGCGGCCTGGGTGCTGGATAGCGGTATCGATGTAAGATTGCAGACCCAATTGCACAAGTTGCTGTGGGGCGACACGCCGGGTCGGTAGGATTGGTTAGCAGTATGAGTAAAGCGAAAGCGATAGTGCTGCTCTCCGGCGGCTTGGATTCGTCCACCATTCTCGCGATGGCGAAACAAGCAGGCTACGACTGCTATTGCGTCAGTTTTGACTATGGCCAACGGCATGATGCGGAGCTTGGCGCGTCAAAACGTATTGCTACCTTAATGGGCTGCGCCGAGCATCGTGTTATGGGGATTGATTTCGCGGGCATCGGCGGCTCCGCATTGACCGATGAGAATCTCGATGTGCCCGAAGAGCCCGGCGACGGGATTCCGATCACCTATGTCCCCGCCAGAAATACGGTCTTTTTGTCGATGGCATTAGGCTGGGCCGAAGTGATTGGTGCTGAGGCTATTTTTATCGGTGTTAATTCCGTCGACTACTCCGGTTATCCTGACTGTCGCCCCGAGTTCATCGAGGCTTATCAGTCGCTGATTGCGCTGGCGACCCGAGCAGGCGTCAATGGCGAGTTTATCGCATTGAAAACACCGCTGATGCATCTGTCGAAGGCCGAGATTATTACTAAAGGCATCAACTTGGGCGTTGACTACTCGAAGACCGTTTCCTGCTATCAGGCGGATGCAGAGGGACGCGCCTGCGGTCGCTGTGACGCTTGTCGCCTGCGTCGTATTGGATTTGAAGAAGCAGGGGTTCCTGATCCCACGCCGTATCAACCAGCGTATGCCGGCTAATCGGGAGAAGAATCGCCCGACTAGCCGACGGATTAGGGCTACTTGTCGATTGTCACAACAGTCAGGATGCATTCGTCCTTGGTGCATTGGAATAAATGTGTGACAGGGCCGGAACGCGCTGGCACTCGACGCATGGTAATGCCCGGTGCGATTAGTCCGATCCAGTTGACAACCGCATGGGCTGTTTGAGGATTGTTGGTCCCCAACGTGAACCCGTTAATCTGGCTGGTCGAGTCCGGCAGTGTGGTGCCGTCCGCCAACCTCGCGCTGCCCTCCAGATACTTGATTTGTGTTGTGCCGTAGTCGTTAGCCAGAAAGTACGTTGTGATCAGCACCGAAGACCCGTCTTCGAAGGTCACCCGGAATTTGGGTGATAACTCACTCTTGCCAATCGCACGCGCCGCCGCTGAGCCAACGGCTGCACTGGCGTTGACGAAACGGTCCCAGAGTCCTTCGGCTTGCATGGAACCGAACAACTGTTCACTGATTTGGCGGTCATAGGCCCCGCGACCCAGTAAGAAGACTTGAGCGCTGGGAATATCAACATTGATGGGGTCAACCAGTTCGCTAAGGTCGGCGAAAAAAGACGTGGCATCTTTGATGATTTGTATCGATTCCAACGCCTCCAGACTGGGCTGGACGGGGCGTGCCGTACGCATCCAGCCGCGAAATTCATAATCATAGTAGATCATGATGGAAAAGGCGCTGAGTTGGCCAATTGCTGAATCGTAGACATTGACTGTCGCGAAGCCGGGCTGATCCGGTGGTACGCCTAGTGCGAAGTTCCTGGCATTACTGCCACATCCGTCGCAACTGGCCCAATAATCGGCTGAGGCGGGTGATGTTGCCAAAGCAATAATCAGGGTTAAACAGGTAAGAAATGAGCGCATGATAGAGTCCTTTTGGATTGGCGATCCACGCCGGTATTGTGGTCGCGTAGTAGGGTGGTGCCGTACTATTGGATCAGCGGTCTGGGATGCCGAGCCGGTTCGCTTTTGCGTTGATCGGCAGCGAAATTGGCGGGTTTGGAGCGCCATGACGAAACGGTCGTGGCTGCCTGCCACTATCGGCCTAATGAATGCCTATAAGTACTTGAGATATTCACCGGTTAAGGTATTATTCCCATCCGCTCACGCGGGCATTCCGTGCCACATCAGTGGTTCGGGAGGAAAGTTCAGGCGGGTCGTTAGCTCAGCTGGTAGAGCAGTTGGCTTTTAACCAATTGGTCATAGGTTCGAATCCTATACGACCCACCACTTTTTCCATCTCTTCTAGGTTACTGCCGTAACCGAAAATCGCTGCTATTAGGTTGATTTGTGGGTAAAATCCCCGCGCATGTACTCGTCAATGTCGGGTATCATTTCCTTTTGACACGGCGCTTTAGCAGTTGAATACACAGACTTCGAACTCTTGGTCAGTTCATAAATTCGGTGGCACTTCTTTGGCAGATACGACCTGTTTCAGGCGCGTATGCGGCATCGTTGGCGATCAAAGCAGGAATGGTCCTGTCGTGATCGTGGTTTCAGCAATGGGCGGCATGACTGATGATTTGTTGGTTATTGCGGCAGGCGCTGCTGATGGGGATGCCGACTGCCAAGCTCAGTTGTTGGCACTTGAGTGTCGTTATGAGGCTGTGGCGGGCGCTTTGCTGGATAGCCAATTCCGACTGCCAGTATTAGAAGCCTGGTATCAGGATCGCGACGATATTGCTGATCTAGTCCAAGCGGTCGCATTGATGCGTTCCGCACCGCAGCGCACCCACGATATTATTGCTGGTTACGGTGAAATCTGGTCGTCCCGATTGTTAGCAGCTTTGCTGGCCCAAGAGGCAGCGGCGAAGCAGACAGCCTGGCTCGATGCCCGTGAGGTTGTGACTATTGATCAAACCCGCTTGGGTGCCAGCGTCCGATGGCAGGAATCACGCGAGAAACTCGCTGCACTGACCGAGATTCGCGACAGCGATATTGTCGTTGCGACGGGTTTCATTGCTGCCGACGCCGAAGGCTTGCAGACCACGTTAGGTCGCAACGGTAGCGATCATTCGGCGGCGATTTTCGGCGCATTGTTCGACGCAGAAAAAGTGACGATCTGGACCGATGTGCCAGGCGTGATGAGCGGTGATCCAAGACAAATTCCGGAAGCGCGGGTCATTCACTCGCTGTCATACAGTGAGGCGATGGAGCTTGCCTACTTCGGCGCCAAAGTGATTCATCCCAAAACGATGGGGCCGGCGATCGAGGCAGGAATTCCGATCTATATTCGCAGTACCTTTGAAACGGATGCGCCGGGCACTTGCATTAGTGCCGAGTCGGGGAGCGAAGACCCGATCAAAGGTATTGCTGCGATCGGTGACTTGGCGGTGATCAATGTCGAGGGTGCCGGAATGATTGGCGTCCCCGGCACGGCACATCGATTGTTCTGGGCGCTGCGTGAATCTGACATCTCGGTCATTCTGATTTCTCAAGCAAGTTCGGAACATTCTATTTGTTTCGTTGTCGAGAACGCTGTTGCACCCAGCGCCGTGGATGTTGTTAGAGAGGCGTTCCGTAAGGAAATAGAAAAACAACAAATCCAGGATGTATCGGTGCAATCCGATTGCAGTGTGATCGCGGTCGTCGGCGACCGAATGTCCGGACGCCCGGGTGTCGCGGGTCGTTTTCTGAATACGTTGGGTCAATCTGGCATCAACGTCATCGCCATCGCCCAGGGTTCTTCCGAGCGCAATATTTCCGTCGTTGTGCCAAGCGCAGATGCGGAGCGCGCGATTCGCGCTGTCCACTCGGGTTTTTACTTGTCGGCGAAGACCTTGTCGATCGGCTTGTTAGGCGCCGGTACAGTGGGTAGCGAACTGCTCGACCAGATCCGTGCGCAAGCGCCACGTTTGCTCGCAGAGTTTAACGTCGACCTGAGAGTTCGCGGTATCGCCAATTCACGTCGACAACTGATGGCTGGCCGATCATTGTCATTAGGCGACTGGTCTGAGCGTTTGGTCGATGACAGCGATGAATATGATATTGATCAATTTATTGAGCATGTCGACGCTGATCACCTGCCACATGCAGTGATGATTGACTGCACGGCCAACGATGCGGTCGCAGATCGCTACGCGGATTGGTTGGGACGAGGGGTGCATATTGTGACACCCAACAAGAAAGCCTTTAGTGGTCCGTTGTCTCGATACCATGAGATTCGCACTGCCGCACGCAAGGCGGGCAGTCATTACTATTACGAGACGACCGTCGGTGCGGCTTTGCCTATCGTGCAAACGGTTCGCGAACTTCACGAGACCGGCGATAGAGTGCACTCTGTGCAGGGTATTTTCTCGGGCACCTTGGCCTACTTATTCAATACTTACGATGCACAAAAACCGTTTTCCGCCATTGTCAAAGAGGCATTGGGTGCCGGCTATACCGAGCCCGATCCGCGCGATGACCTTTCGGGAATGGACGTCGCCCGTAAGGTCGTGATTGTCGCGCGCGAACTGGGCTTCGAGTTATCACTTGAGGATCTCGAAGTTGAATCGTTGGTGCCTGCCGAATTGGCGGATGTATCGATTGACGAGTTCTTGAATCGACTGGATATGATTGATGAACCCATCGCCGAACGGTTTACGAACGCCGCCGCGAATAATGCATGCCTGCGTTATGTCGGTGAGTTAGATGCCGATGGTCATGCCAGTGTTCGTTTGACCGAGGTGCCTCTGGATCATGCCTTCGCCACGATCGCGTTGACGGATAATGTGGTGCGAATTGCCAGCGATCGCTATGCCAACAACCCGCTAGTGATTCAGGGCCCTGGAGCTGGCCCCGAAGTGACCGCTGCCGGTATCTTTGCCGACTTGCTGCGATTGGCTGCGCAGTTGGGCAATCGTCGATGACTTTACAACGCGCTGTTGCTTTTGCGCCGGCATCAATCGGCAATGTGGCGGTCGGTTTTGATCTGTTGGGGCTAGCGATTGATCACGTCGGTGATACCGTCGTGGCTGAGCGATCGAACGAGCCTGGTATACACCTTGCCGAGATCGTCGGAGACGATATTGCCGCGGACGCAAACCAACTCAGTCTTGATCCGAAAAAAAACACCGCGACGCTTGCAGCAGAGGCGTTGTGGCGAGATGCGGGAGAAACTGACGGGCTGACATTGAAGCTTCGTAAAGGCACACCGCTAGGGTCTGGCATGGGTAGTTCAGCGGCTTCTGCCGTTGCCAGTGTCGTCGCGGCGAACGCATTGCTCACAGAGCCTCGTTCGCTGGATTCTTTGATCGACTTTGCGGTAGCCGGCGAAGCTTTCGCCAGCGGCGCATTGCATGCCGACAACGTGGCGCCGAGCCTACTCGGTGGTTTGGTGTTTTGCCCATCACGACTATTGCCGCATACCATGCAGATTCCCGTGCCCGATGATATTGTTTCGGTGCTTGTGCATCCACATTTACGGGTCAATACGGTGGATGCACGACGGGCACTTAGGGAAGACGTCCCGTTGCAAACGGTCGTTGAGCAGTCCGGCAGGTTGGCCGGGTTTGTTCATGCTTGTCACACAAACGCCAGAGACTTGATAGCTAGTTGTCTTGCCGATGTCATGATCGAACCGCAAAGGGCGCGGTTTGTTGACGGGTTTCAAACAGTCAAAGATGCAGCCTTGGAGAAAGGTGCTTTGGGCTGTTCCTTATCGGGCAGTGGTCCTAGTGTGTTTGCATTAGCTGGTGTTGAATCAGCGGAGCCTATTCGCAATGCGATGATCGCCGCATTTCGTGCGATCGACGTGGCCAGCGATGCCTGGATCTCGCCGATGAACTGTCCGGGTGCCAGGGTGCTGGAAACATGATGACCTACAAGAGTACGCGTGGCGGTGATGCGATTAGCCTGGATGACGCTTTGCTCGGTGGCCTGGCGCCGGATGGTGGTTTGTACGTGCCGACTAAACTTCCGCAGTTCGGTATCGATGACTTTGACAGTTGCGACGATACGCCATCCATTGCGGCACGATATTTAGCGCCCTTTTTCGACGGCTCGGCGTTGCAGGATGCCCTGGCTGAAATTATCGCCGAAACGTTTCATTTTCCGCTGCCGCTGGTTGATTTGTCGCCGGAATTGGACGCGCCGCTATCCGTACTCGAGTTGTTCCATGGGCCTACCGCGGCCTTCAAGGATATCGGTGCGGGTTTCCTCGCTGCGTGTTTGGTACGCCTTGACCGCGACGTCGCCGACGAACGCCCGCTGACGATATTGGTCGCGACCTCCGGGGATACCGGTGGCGCCGTTGCGTCGGCGTTTCACCGACGCGAAGGCGTACGCGTGGTAGTGTTGTTTCCGGAAGGGAAGGTATCGCCGCGTCAACAACATCAGCTCACTTGTTGGGGTGATAATGTCGTTTCTTTGGCGGTGCGCGGTGTCTTTGACGACTGTCAGCAGATGGTGAAAACAGCATTTGTCGATGAGGCCTTAGGCACGCGATTTCGTTTCTCTTCTGCGAATAGCATCAACATCGGCCGGCTGTTGCCGCAAAGTGTTTACTACGCGATTGCATCGCTGGACTACTTTCGCCGCCATGGACGGAAGCTTTCGTTCCTGGTGCCGACTGGTAATCTGGGCAATGGCTTGGCGGCGGTGTTGGCAAGGGCCGCGGGCTTGCCGATACAGGACATCACTTTGGTCAGTAACGAGAACCAAACGATACCCGATTTCTTTGCGACGGGCGATTATCAACCGCGTCCTAGCGTCGCAACACTGGCATCGGCGATGGACGTTGGCGCACCGAGTAATCTCGAGCGATTGCGGCATGTTTTTGGCGAGCGAGATGATCTGACGTCCATGGGTTTGTCTGCGTCCAGCGTCTCGGACGACGAAATAGAGAAACAGATTGCCGTCGATGCCAAGCGGTTGCCGTTTGCCTGGTGTCCACATACCGCAACGGCTATGTATGCGTGGTCGCAACAGGGCGACGCCAAACGCCAAACCGATCAGGCAATTGTCGCGACGGCGCATCCAGCAAAATTTGAGACGATTGTGGAGCCGATTATCGGGAACACGCTGCCGGTGCCAGACGCATTGGCTGAATTACTGGCCTTACCATCTGAGTTCCAGACTATCGATGCCACGGTCGCTGCATTGAGTGAGGTTTTGTCATGACGCCAGACGAATCGAAAGCGTTCTTATTGGCGGCATTCCGGCAACCATCGCTCGACTATTGGCCCGTTTATCTGGCAACCCTTATTGTACTTGGGTTACTTGCCGGGATCGTTCTTTGGTGGGTTTCACGACGCAAGAGCGGCGGTCTTGAAGCGACGCTCGAGGACATAAGCCTTGCGCGTTTACGCAGCGTCGTTTTGCCTAAAGCCGATGATGGCGAGATTCATATTGACCACATCTTGCTGACTCAACGGGGTATTCTCGTCGTCGATGCAAAAGATATTCGCGGCATCGTTTTCGGTGGCGACCGTATGCATGATTGGACAGTCATGGACGCCGGTCGACGTTATACGATCCCCAACCCGCAGGCGGCGTTGTTTGATCGCGTCGCGGCGGTTAAGTTAGCGGTGAGCGATATCCCTGTTGAGGGAAGAATTCTATTTGGCGGCGAAGCGGACTTTAGTAAAGGCATTCCCACGCACGTGTGTTCTGAGCAACAGTTGCGTGAAGAGTGGTTGCCCGACAGTCGTTCCGCCGGCTCCGCCAAAGCGGCCTTCGATACGGCTTGGCAGACGTTGCGTGATGCAACGTTCGGTTAGTCGGTTTGTGAATTAGCTTTGGCGCATTCGCGAGCCTGAGTGTTAGCGATCAACCGATAGCCCAAAAAACACTTCCGCATTTCTAGTGGTTTGGTTGGCGAGTTCGTCTAGTGAGACGCCTCGCGCAGTGGCTACCGTCTTAGCGACTTCTGGGAGCCATGCCGGCTCGTTCCGGCGAGTCTTCGGCTTCGGTCTCAATGTTCGCGGCAGCAAGTAGGGCGCATCGGTTTCTATCATCAGTTTGTCATCCGGAATTAAACGGACAATATCCAATAAATGTTGGCCGCGGCGCTCATCGCAAATCCAGCCGGTGATGCCGATGTAGAGCCCCATCTCGATGTAGCTGCGAAGCTCCTTCTCGCCCGCTGTAAAACAATGCGCGACAGCGCGTGGCACTTTACTTAGGTAGGGTGTAAGAATGTCGACGAAGTCGTCATGTGCATCACGTTGATGCAAAAAGATCGGTAATTCGTAGGTCGCGGCAAGTTCAAGCTGTTGTTTGAAAGCATGTGCCTGATCAGCGCGTGGTGCGATATCCCGAAAATAGTCGAGTCCACATTCGCCGGCTGCGACAATACCCGGCCGGGTCATCTGCTCCGCAAGAGTCTCATGTGTGCTGCTGGTATAACTGGCCGCATGATGTGGGTGTATGCCGGCGGTGAAGTGCAGGTCAGGGTCCGAGGCGGCGATTTCGCAGGCTCGTTGATTGGATTCCAGGCTACTACCGGTAATCACAATTTGTTGGACACCGTTATCACGCGCGCGCAAAAGGACTTCAATGAGATCGCCGTGGAAGCTCGAATCCGCTAGATTTGCACCGATATCAAACCAGTTAGACATTGTTTTCCCTTGATAGACGCTGTTTAACGCATTTGAGCCTACGCGGACTACGGGGCGCGTAAATAGTGATCTGGCTCACACTTTGTTTGGACAAGCGCGGTATCCTCAGCTTATGAACATTTTTCGAATCATTGTTGCAGTACTGTGTCTGACGATTTCCGCGACTAGCGGCGCCGCGTTGAAGTCACGCGAGCTTGCTGATAAAGCGGGCATCATCGAATATGCTGCGCACACCGGGGATTATCGTTATCTGACGCAACTTAGTGAATTGCTACCCGAGCAGAAAGCGCGAGGCGACCTCCAAAAGTTAGTGCATTATTATGCCGCATTGGCGGCCTACAGAGCAGCAGAAATTGACGAGGACGTTGAGTTTCGAGTCGGTGTGTTGCTTGACCGATGCGTAGAGCAGGGGAAAGCGGCGCTGAAGTTGGATCGCGAGTATACCGAGGCGTTGGCGCTGATCGGTGCTTGCCATGGCTTGGCTGCCGCGCGCCAGCCACTAGCAGCAATCGTATCCGGCAATTTCTCGGCACGCGAGTTGAAGCGGGCGGTCAAACTTTCTCCAGAGAATCCCCGCGTTTTGTTGTTGCAGGCGGTGACCTTGCTGCGCCGGTATGACGATGATTCACGTCGGATGCAGGCGCGAGAATTTTTAGCAAAATCGATTGCACTGTATGCACAGTTTGTCGATCTTGAGCAATCCGACGGACCACAGTGGGGTGAAGAATATGCGCATCTCTGGATGGCAAGGCTTGCAGTGATCCAGGGCGACAAGGTGTTGGCACGCGATCATCTTGAAAAAGCGCTCATCATCGCCCCTCAGTTTTCGGCGGCATCCAGCGATTTGAACTCGCTCGGCGGATAAATCGCCAAATATTTCTCTATCAATCTAAACCTTCGCTATGGTTTGGGCATCTTATAGCTGTCCAAAATTGTTGTACCATAGGGAGTGTATGGAAATGCAAGACTCAATTGTTCGGCGTCATCCAGTGATGTCTTTCTGCTTAGCGGCGTTGGCCTCGACGGCGTTGATGCTGCCAACGGCACAAGCCTCTGTTAATAAGAATTTGACCATCTCCGCGGGTGAATCCAGTAGTGGTGGTTCGTCCGTCAATGGCAATATCAAAGTCGGTGAAAATGCCGCTGTGTCGGGGGACTTATCGACCGTTAACGGGGGAATCAGCATTGCGAATTCCGCCGCGGCTGAAGAGGTCGAGAGTGTCAACGGACGCATCAGCATTGGCGATGACGTGACGATCACGAAGTCGAGCACCGTCAATGGTCGTAATAGTCTCGGTGAGCGTGTTCGCGTGGCTGAAAGTGTGTCAACGGTTAACGGTAAAGTTTCCATCGATGTCGGCAGCATTATCGGTGGCGATGTCTCTGCAGTGAATGGCAGGATTTCTCTTAACGGCGTTCAAGTGGATGGCGATGTTGTTAATGTGAACGGCGGTATGAATATCAACAATGGCTCAAGAATCTCCGGGTCAGTGATTGTCAAAAAGCCCAACAAGATGGGCTGGAACTGGGGCAAGAAGCGCAACAAACCGCGTATTGTGATTGGCCGTGACGTCATCATTGAAGGGACTCTGCTACTTGAGCAGGCCGTCGAGTTACATGTCCACACATCTGCCCGTATCAACAAGATTGAGGGTGACGATATCGACATCATGAAATTCGATGGTGACAAGCCCTGATCATTTAGTATGGACAACTGGCCGGCTTATCCGGGGACTACCCTGTTGAGCCGGCCAGTGACCCAGTTGTCGTTACCATTTACGACTGATTTTGCGCCGCCGGTTATTCGACACAGTGCACGTGCGAAACGCTTAACGATCAAGGTGTTCTTCGACGGCCAAGCCGAGGTGGTGGTTCCACGCGGCACGTCATCACGTCTGGTACAGCGCTTCATCGATGAGCATGAGCAGTGGCTCGCGCAAACACGGGCAGCACATGCGCAACACGTTTTACCGGTCGATCGAAGTCGCCCGGAATCCTTGTCTCTGAAGGCCGTCGACGAGACCTGGCATCTGCACCGCCGCATCCGTCGCGGTAAACCGCTGCGCGTTTCACTCAGACCAGGGGCCGGTCCCACCCAGTTTCAGTTGTGTATCGATGGTGATCTCAGCATTGAGCATGCGGCTATCGTCCAACGGGTTCGGCAATCGTTGTTTGCGCGCGCAAGAACGATGTTTACAGCCGAGTTAACGCCGTTAGCCGTGGCGCTAGGTAGTGAGTTCAAACGCTTGCAGGTTCGTGACCAGAAGACTTGTTGGGGAAGCTTTTCCACTAGCGGCACGATCAGCATGAACTACGCAGCCTTGTTTTTGGATGTAGAAGCGATGCGCTACCTCTGCGCACACGAGCTCACCCATTTTCACCACATGGATCATTCGCGCCAGTTTTGGCGGCGACTCGAAACGGTTTGTCCCGCAGCAAGACGTGTCGATCGGCGCTTGAAATCCACCCGTGATGTGGTGCCGGCCTGGCTCTGGTCATGAGTCCGCCCAAGTTGCTATCGGAACCAGCATTCTGGTTGCGGTTTGTGTTGGTTTTTCCGGTTGTCATGATTCAGGGGTTATGGCTGCGACGTACGGCGAAACGTATGCCGGTGATGCTTTCTAACGGAGAACGCGGGACTACCGGTGTTCAGAACGACGATCAAACAACAGCATTGGATGTCATGATTGTCGGCGAATCTACAGCGGTAGGGGTCGGGTGTCATCATGCCAACGAAACACTGGCGCATCAGTTAGCCGGCAACCTCGCCGAGCGCTATGGCTGTGCGGTGCATTGGCAAGTGATCGGTGGCAACGGCATGACTGTCGCCCAGATTGTTGATTTACTCGGTACGCAAGTGCCTGTATCGCCGCAGCCGCAAAAGATTGCCGTGGTCTTTCTTGGGGTCAACGATGTCGTCGCGATGACATCGCGCCGTCAGTGGCAGGAACGGCTGTTAAAGCTTCGCCAGCGGCTTCGTGAGAGGGGCGTTTCCCGGGTTTTCCTGACACCGGTTCCACCGATGTGGGGGTTCACGCTGCTACCAAACCCATTACGTTGGCTACTAGGGTTGCGTGCACGCATGCTGGATGCGACTCAGGCGCTTTTGGTCGAAGGCTATGAGGATACGGTGGCGTTGGTAACAGACTTCCCTGATGACCCATCGATGTTGGCTGAGGATGGTTATCATCCTGGTCCGAGGGCTTGCGAGTTTTGGGCAAAAAAACTAGCGAAACAGATCGCAGAAAATGCGCGTTAGCCTTGGTCCAGTAATTCTCGAAGATCGATGACAGCCGCGTTCGCGCGAGAAAGGTAAGAGGCCATCACCAAAGAGTGATTGGCAAACATGCCGTAGCCGCTGCCGTTTAACACAATAGGGCTGTTAAGCGGCTCAAGACTGGATTCCAGCTCCCGGATAATTTGGCGCAGGCTAACCGTGGCATTCTTATCTTCCAGTACATCGGCAAAATCGAACTGTGCGGCGCGCAGAAAATGCACCAGTGCCCATGCACTGCCGCGCGCTTCGAAGAACACATTGTCGAGTTTTAACCAGGGCGTCTTGACCAGAACGTCGGCCGATTGGCTACCGCCTCCTGAAGTCGCAGCGGATTCACCGGCGAGATCAGTGTTGACGCGAGATTGACCCACGCTCGCCGTGAGTCCTTGCGAGAGGTTACCTAGTCGTTTCTCCACTTGGCCGAGCCATTCGCGAAGATTGTCGGCTCGCGCAAAAAACTGGGCATTGTTGTCGTCGCGGTTCAGTAGACGCACTTCGTACTGACGCAGTGATTCAATACCTTTCCGGTATTCTCGTTCAGCGGCCGGCAGCATCCATTTATTGTAGTCAATGAAGAATCGTGACTCGGCACCAGCAAGGTCCGGATCTTCTGCGGATTGCGACTGGGAACGGCTGTAGTCGTTGCGCATCACGCGCGACAGGTCGCGAACTTGTGTTAGCACACCGACTTCCCAGCTCGGGATATTGTCGAGCACTAGACCCGGTGGAAGAATGTCATTGACGATCAATCCGCCTGGCTTATCGAGCAAAGTTTCCGTGACGCGGATTAACGTGTTAGTTGTAGCGTAGCCGACGGTGGCCGGTCGCTCAGCATCGTTGGCATCGACCCAAAAAATCGCAGGCTCGCGAGACCAGAACCAACTCACCACCACCAATACGACCAGCAGCACAGCCGAGATAACCGTCGCCGGCAAAACCCACTTGCGATCACTCAACACAACAGCGTCATAAAGTCGGCCAAACATAAAGGCTCCGGTAAATATTTAATCTCCACGGAATGTGAAGATGGTCAGGATGTTGAACGTAGTATAGCGACATCGTTGTTAGGCGGCGCGACTAACCAGTTGGCGCAATACATATTGCAAGATGCCGCCGTTGCGGTAGTAATCCCATTCTTTGGGTGTGTCGATACGTACGCGCGCCTGAAAGTTAACCTTCTCGCCATCGCTTCTGGTGGCGGTGATATCGATCAACTTGGGCTCCCCATCAGCGAGGCCCTGAATATCAAACGTTTCGGTTCCGTCAAAACCAAAGTTCTCGGCGCTTTCATCCTTGCGGAATTCAAGCGGGAGCACGCCCATACCGATGAGGTTGGAACGGTGGATGCGTTCGTAGCTTCTTGCAATGACCGCTTTGACGCCAAGCAGTAGTGTCCCCTTGGCAGCCCAATCCCTTGATGAACCGGTGCCGTACTCTTTCCCGGCGACAACAATCAACGGTGTTGCCGTTTCCCGGTAACGCTCAGCCGCGGCGAAGATGGTCATTTGCTCCCCGCTGGGTTGATGGCAGGTCCAACCGCCTTCGGTACCCGGTGCCAGCAAGTTTCGCAGACGGATATTGGCAAACGTGCCGCGCATCATGACTTCATGATTGCCACGGCGCGAACCGTAGGAGTTGAAGTCTTTGGGTGCAACCCCTTCGGCTTTCAGGTATTCGGCGGCAGGGCTGTCTGGAGAAATACTGCCGGCCGGAGAAATGTGATCTGTCGTAACGGAGTCGCCCAGCAATGCCAAAACGCGCGCGCCGGAAATGTTCTGGCCAGGTTCGACAGCTTCAGTCATGCCGTCAAAATAGGGCGGATTTTTGACATAGGTTGATTCGTCATCCCAAGCGTATATGCCACCATCGGGTATCTCGAGCCCGTTCCAGTTGCTGTCGCCTTCAAACACGCTATCGTAACTGGCGCTGAACATGTCGGAATCAATGTTGTTCAGAATTGTTTCGTGGATTTCTTTTTGACTCGGCCAAATGTCTTTCAAGTAAATGTCGTTGCCGTCGCGATCCTGGCCCAGAGCGTCGTTGTAAATGTCGGCATGCATATTCCCCGCAATCGCATAGGCGACGACCAGTGGCGGCGATGCCAGAAAATTCATTTTCACTAACGGATGGATGCGGCCTTCGAAGTTTCGATTGCCCGATAGAACACTGCAACCAACGAGTCCCGACTCACGAACAGCCTCATCAATCTCGGGTCGCAAAGGACCGGAGTTGCCGATGCAAGTGGTGCAGCCGTAACCAACCGTGTAAAAACCCATGGCCCTAAGATCATCAATGAGACCGGCTTTCTTGAGATAGTCGGTGACGACACGTGAGCCTGGCGCGAGACTCGTTTTGACCCAGGGTTTGACGGCGAGACCCTTCGCGGCGGCATTTCTGGCCAACAGGCCGGCACCTAGCATGACCGCGGGGTTAGAGGTGTTGGTACAGCTGGTAATGGCTGCAATCAGGATGGCACCATCCGCTAGTTCGAATGACGCGTCGTCCATGCTGACGTTCGCGTTGGCCGTCGCATCATGGCGGTCTTGGGTCATCACGGCTAAATGATC
The DNA here is from genome assembly GCA_045110335.1 of Woeseiaceae bacterium. Taxonomy (GTDB): domain Bacteria; phylum Pseudomonadota; class Gammaproteobacteria; order Steroidobacterales; family Woeseiaceae; genus CALBPI01. Next base: position 84,456 of record JBGCGB010000033.1, on the reverse strand, counting down.
TCTAAAGACTTTGTCTGCTTCTTTTAGCGCGATGCGATCTTGCGGTCGCTTAGGGCCGGCGATGCTAGGTTCCACTGAGCTCATGTCTAATGCCAACGTATCCGAATAGTCGGCGTCCGGTGCGCCAGATTCGCGCCACATGCCTTGCGCTCGCGCGTAGGCTTCGATCATTCGAATTTGTTGGGGATCACGTCCTGATAACTCGAGGTAGCGAATTGTTTCGGCGTCGATCGGAAAAATGCCGACGGTGGAGCCAAACTCCGGCGACATATTACCGAGCGTTGCGCGGTCCGCTAGCGGCAGGTGCGCGAGGCCGTCCCCATAAAATTCTACAAACTTACCAACCACACCGCGTTCGCGAAGCATCTCTGTGACCGTTAGTACGAGGTCCGTAGCGGTTGTGCCTTCTTTGAGTTTTCCCGTCAGTTTGAAGCCGACGACTTGCGGTATCAGCATCGTAATCGGTTGGCCAAGCATCGCGGCTTCTGCCTCAATGCCGCCGACGCCCCAGCCAAGAACGCCAAGTCCATTCACCATGGTTGTGTGAGAATCCGTACCGACTAAGGTATCTGGGTATGCCAGACGTTTTCCGTCTTGCTCTGCATCGAACACAACGCGTGACAGATACTCAAGATTGACCTGATGAACGATGCCGGTATTCGGTGGCACGACTTTAAAATTATCAAATGCCGTTTGGCCCCACCGTAAAAACGAATAGCGTTCTCGGTTGCGTTGGAATTCAATCTTATTGTTCAAGTCCAACGCATTGGCGCCGCCGTAGTTGTCCACTTGAACGGAATGGTCAATGACGAGTTCAGCGGGCGAGAGCGGGTTGATGTCGTCGGCGTTGCCACCCAGTTTTACAACGGCATCGCGCATGGCCGCAAGATCGACGATCGCTGGTACACCAGTAAAGTCCTGCAGGATCACCCGACTGGGTGTGAATGAAATTTCGGTCTCGGGCTCAGCCTTGGGATCCCAGTGCGCCAGTGCGAGGATATCGTCGCGGGTCACATCTCGGCCATCTTCATGGCGGAGCAAATTCTCTAACAAGACCTTTAACGAGAAGGGCAGTTTGTCGACATGGCCTTCATCAATCGCATCCAACCTAAAAATGTCATAAGCGGTATCGTCAACAGTGAGTGTGGTGCGGGCACCGAATGAATCGTTCATAGCTCTCCTGCTATCTACTGCGAGACGCAGCATAAAATTTTGGAATCGATAACTTATTATATCGGATGCTGTGCCTTGGGTGGGCAAGCCGCCGATTCCGGTTGCCAGGCGCATCAATGCCCGGGGTTAAAAGGCCTCAATGCCTAGCGCGCTAGCACTTGTGGCGATTCCCCGGTTAGCTGCGCTGAGTGCCAAATACTATCGATGGCGCCACCGCCGAGACATTCATCGCCCCGGTAGACGACCGCATACTGACCGCAAGCAATGGCCCATTGGGGGTCGTCGAACGTGATGGCTAGTCGATTTTGCTCGTCGATGTGAACAGTGCATGCCTGATCCTTCTGGCGATAGCGAACTTGCGCGGTTAACCGCTCCCCGTCGACTGGTGCCTCGTTGATCCAGTGCGGTTCATCACAACGTATGCAGTCATGCTGCAACCAGCGATGATGCTTGTCTTGCACGACGACTAACTCGTTGCGCGCAAGGTCTTTGCGACCAACATACCACGGTGCGTTCGCTGCGCCTTTCAAGCCACCCACACCCAATCCTTGCCGTTGACCGGCCGTGTAATACATCAGTCCGTTATGGGTGCCAATTTTCTCGCCGGATTCGATGACGATGTCGCCAGGATGCGCGGGTAAGTAACGACTCAAGAAATCACGAAACGGTCGTTCGCCAATGAAACAGATACCAGTCGAATCACGTTTGCGATGGGTGGCGAGGCCCGCTTTGGTCGCGAGTTCCCGCACCTCGGTTTTGTCGAGATTGCCGAGTGGAAAGCCGGTGTCGGCGAAAGCATCGCCCCGAACGGCATGCAGAAAATAGCTTTGGTCTTTGTTGTTGTCCTTGCCTTTCAGTAATTTGGTCCGGCCATTTTCCGCTGCCGTGCGCGCATAGTGTCCGGTCGCGATGCCATCGGCGCCTAGTCTTTTCGCATAGTCGGCAAAGACGCCAAATTTGATTTCACGATTGCAAAGCACATCCGGGTTAGGGGTGCGGCCGCGATCATATTCTTCCAGGAAATACTGAAAGACACGGTCGCGGTATTCTTTTGCAAAATTGATGTGATGCAACGGAATGCCCAATTGATCGCAAACCTTTCTGGCGTCTTGCAGATCGTCAGCGGCACTGCAATATTCATCGTCCGCTTCCCAGTTGGTCATGTGCAAGCCTTCGACCTCGAAGCCTTGTTGCAGCAGTTGCCATGCGACGACTGATGAGTCGACGCCACCGGACATGCCCACAATGATGCGGGCACCTTTTTGCCAATGGGTAGGGATGCTGTTCATGACTTGATTTTAAGCGATCGCAACCGTGTTTGCATGCGCTGTGAAGGCGCACCGCGGTCTAGTGATGCCTTTGACATCAGGGCAATATCGGTAATGGGAGTAGAGGCGGGGTTCGCGGCGTGCTAGAGATGCATGTTGCGGAATTCGTTCTCGACTTCACTAGCCGCCCAAATTTCATCAAAAATGCGTAGATAGTTGCTGGCAACAGGCGGCGTGTAATCGTCGGCGATGCCATCCCAACGCGTTGCATCAAGGCGGTAAGCGATCGCTTTGCCATCTGCGATGCAATACGCTTCCGGCACCTCGCGATAGTCATCGTGAACATTTCGGAACTCGATGAAGCTGTTGAGCCGGCGTCCCATCGTGACCAGTCGATTGCCATTTTTGATCGCCCGCGAGGGATCTGAAATCAACACGCGAACGCGTGCAAACCGGCGTGACAAGATTAATTTCTTAACGGCGTCGAGAAAGTCAGGGTGATCGTAAATACCGGGCTCTAGATCGCGTGTCATGATCGAAAGCTTGCGGTCAGCGACTGAACAGATCGCGGTCGCGGCTTCGCGCATGTCGGCACGCGTGGACAATACCCACCGTTCCCCGACTTTGGCCTCTTGCTCGGCTGCCGCCATTGACTTGCACTCCCGCGATTAAAAACCCGTGGTCGGCTTTGCCTCCGGGTCAACCCGGATGTCAGGTGCGCGTCATTCTCATCAGGCAGTGTTGTATGCCAGCTTCGTCGAATGGCTCCCCTTCCACCGCAAATCCATATTGCGAGTAAAAGCCGACAGCATCGATTTGTGCATGCAGCCAGGGAATCGCTTTCCCTTGTTGTACCGCCGCAATAATCAATGCCTCTAACAGTGCTGCGCCTGCGCCTTTACCGCGCGCCGAAGACAGAACTGCCATGCGAGTGATCTTACCGTTAGGTTGCAATCGACCGGAACCAACCGCGTCACGTTTTGTATCAAAGGCGAGAAAGTGTTCACTCGTGGCATCGTAGTCATCCCACTCCTCATGTGGAGGGACGTTTTGCTCCTGAATAAACACGACTTTTCGGATGTGCATCAACATGTCGATGTGGGCTTGCCAGTCAACTTTTTCGATATGGTATTTGGGCTTTGCCATGTTATGTCAATCCGTAAAGTCGAAAACGCCAACACCGAATAACCACTGGTAGAGATCTTGGTGATCCGGGTGGGGCGATGATAGGCGTCGCGTGCACAAATCTGCAATCACCGACTGCATCGGCCGATTAAAAGTCGCCACTTGTCCGTTGGCAAAAACCAGCAACGTTTCCCGCATTAGTGCGTAGGCCAAGCGGCTGTATCCATGCACGTGGAGCGGATCGGCGATGGCGTCGAAATCGGCGGCTGATGGCGAGTCCGGGCGCAGCGACGTTTTGCAGGTCGTGACCAACTGTCCCAGGGCTGTAACGAGTGCCTCGGGTTTTGCGTTGATCGGAATGTGGGCAACGGCGTCCATCGGTATCAATCCGGGCGAGGGCGCATGCGTTGGCAGAATCGGGTCATAACGCGCGTCTTGTAATGTCTCCGGTAATACGGCATTGGTCATGGCGGCAATATCCCGAAGCAGTGGTGCCTGAAATCCGATGGACCAGGTGCTGCAAAGCGTTTCTGCTACGCCATGGTGGATATGACCAGGCGGTACATACAAAAGATCGCCCATTGAACAATCGAATTGCTGATCGAACGCCGGCTTCGTGACCAGGCGCAAAGGATGGTCGCTGACAGGTGTACCTATCATGCCCGTTGACCAGCGTCGCTCGCCGTCGCCTTGCAGTAGGAATACATCGTAGCTGTCCGTATGCGGACCTACAGAGCCACCGGGTGCCGCGATGCTAATCATTAAGTCGTCCAGTAGCCAATCAGGCACCATCTCGAAATGATCAAAAATCTGCCGCAGATCGGGCAGGTGTTTATCAACATCATGGACGAGTAGTGTCCAGTCGCGCGGTCCAAGGTTAGCGAGGCGTTCTTCCGTTACGGGATCCTGAGAGACTAGGTAGTCGGTTTTGCCATTGGTCTCGCGGGTTTGGATCAATCGGCTCTCAACATCCGGCAATAACGCGAGTCCGGCGATTTCATCGATATCCAATGGCACGCCATCGGTAAATCCTTTGAACAATGTCGGGCGCTGGTGCCAAATCGCCCTAACGGCGTCTGTCGAAAAGCGGCTGATGTCTTGATCCTTACTGGTCGCGATGCCGTTTAGCGTCGACTGTCGATCGCGTTACGAGTGAGTGCTTCTGCAATACCCGTGTAACTGGCAGGCGTCAGCGATGACAATGATTGTTTCGCCGCGTCCGGAATGTCCAGTTCGTCCACAAAGGCAGCCAGCGTCGCCGCATTGATGCTTTCGCCTCGAGTCAGCGCTTTGAGTTTGTCATAGGCATCTGGCACACCGTAGCGGCGCATGACCGTCTGGATCGGTTCAGCCAATACTTCCCAGCTCATGTCCAGATCTTCAGCCAACCGATCTGTATTGACCTCAAGTTTAGAAAGGCCCTTCTGAAGTGATTTGAGCCCGATCAAAGCATGCCCCAGCGCCATGCCCCAATTTCGCAACACCGTGGAATCGGTGAGGTCACGCTGCCAGCGCGAGATGGGCAGCTTTTCCGCGAAGTGTCCCAATAGCGCGTTTGCGACACCGAAGTTACCTTCAGCATTCTCGAAATCAATCGGATTCACTTTGTGCGGCATAGTCGATGAGCCGACCTCGCCGGCAACAACACGTTGGCGAAAATAGCCGAGACTCACATAGCCCCAGATATCACGGGAAAAATCGATCAAAATGGTGTCGACACGCAGCAGGGCGTGCGCCAACTCGGCGAGCCAGTCATGTGGTTCGATTTGCGTGGTCATGGGGTTCGGCGCTAAGCCCAGTGACGTGATCAGTGTCTTACTCAGAGAAGGCCAATCAGCATCCGGGTAAGCGGACAGATGGGCGTTGAAATTGCCGACGGCGCCATTGAACTTTCCAAATGGCGTGATGTTCTCGAAAGTTTCTCGCTGTCGGTCTAGTCGAACGACAACATTGGCGAGCTCTTTGCCGAGCGTCGTTGGGCTTGCGGTTTGACCATGCGTTCTGCTGAGCATAGGTTGTCCCGCCAGCGCGATCGCCATTTCACCAAGGGTATCGGTGAGCAATCGCACCTCCGGCCCCAGTACTTCGTCGCGTGCGGATTTCAACATCAGCGCATAGGCAAGATTATTGATGTCCTCGGAGGTACAACCAAAATGAATGAACTCGGCAATTTGCGTCTGGGCTTCGCCTTCGCCGATGCACTGCTTAATGTAGTACTCGCACGCCTTGACGTCGTGGTTTGTGACGGCCTCGATGGCTTTGACGCCAGCGGCGTCTTCGGTCGTGAAGGCGGTCGCAAGCCGCTCCAACTCATCATTGATAGCGGCTGGAAGTGCGGCCAGCTCTGGAATTTCCGGCGAGGCCGCTAGCGTTTGCAGCCATCTAACCTCGACCAAGATGCGGAATCTGATCAATCCGAATTCACTGACCAAAGGCCTCAATGCGTCCACTTTGGAGGCGTAACGGCCGTCGACAGGCGACAGCGCCAGTAAGGCGGTTTCTTTCGTAGAGTCGGTCATGCTTATTCCGGCTAGCGTTGAAGTTGCATCAGTCGCTGGACAAGGCCCAACAAACGTCTAATTATACACGCCTGAAACACGTGAAGCGCTACTGTCAGCGCGACTTTGCAAACACGATAAGCGGAGAGATTGACCGGCATGACTAACAAGACGACACGGATCGAAAAGGACAGCATGGGAGCGCTGGAAGTGCCCGCCGAGGCGCTTTGGGCTGCGCAAACACAGCGTGCGATCAACAACTTTAAGATCAGTGGAGAGCCACTCCCGGCTGCGTTTATTACGGCGCTAGCGCGCGTGAAATGGGCTGCTGCTGGCGCAAACGGCGAGTTGGGACTGCTGAGCTCCGGCAAAGCGGCGGCCATTCAGCAAGCGGCTGCAGCGATCGCTGCTGGCGAGCATATCGAGCAATTCCCTGTCGATGTCTTCCAGACTGGCTCCGGCACAAGCTCCAACATGAATGCCAATGAAGTCATTTCAAATCTGGCCAATCAGGATGCTGATGTCTCGATCCATCCGAATGATGACGTCAATATGGGGCAAAGCAGTAATGACGTGATTCCGACAACCATTCACGTTAGCGCTGCGCTTGGCGTTAACGAACGCCTGATACCGGCGCTGCGCCACCTCTCCAAGGTGCTTGAAAAGAAGGCCGAGGAAACCGATAACGTGATTAAAACGGGCCGAACGCATTTGATGGATGCGATGCCGGTCAGAATGAGTCAGGAGTTAAACGCCTGGAAGACGCAGATTGATCATGGCATTGATCGGCTGGAATCGACGATGCCTCGGCTATTGGCGATCGCGCAGGGCGGCACGGCTGTGGGTAGTGGTATTAACGCCCATCCCCGCTTTGGCGCCAAAGTGGCGACATTGCTTGCTGAGCAGACCGGGCTAGCGTTTACGACCGCGGATTCAGCTTTTGAAGCGCTGGCCTGTCAGGACACGGCCGTAGAGTTGTCTGGCCAGATGCGCGTCATTGCCGTCAGCTTGATGAAAATCGCCAATGACTTGCGGTGGATGAATTCTGGACCATTGGCAGGGCTTGGCGAGATTGCATTGCCTGCGCTTCAGCCGGGCTCAAGCATCATGCCGGGTAAAGTCAATCCGGTCATCCCGGAGGCCACGGCGATGGTCGCTGCTGAAGTCATCGGTAACGACACGACCGTCACTGTTGCGGGTCAAGCGGGTAGTTTTCAGTTAAATGTAATGCTGCCAGTAATTGCTAAGAATGTTCTCCAGTCCATTGATTTACTATCAAATGTATCGGTCTCTTTGGCGGATGATGCGATTGCCGGCTTTAGCGTGAATCAGGAGAATCTGAATCGCGCTCTCGATCGCAATCCGATCCTGGTCACGGCGCTGAATCCGGTGATTGGCTATGAGTTGGGTGCCAAAGTGGCTAAGCAAGCCTATGCCGAAGGGCGGCCCGTCAAAGAAGTTGCTCTTGAGCTGACTGATCTGGACAGCGCTGAATTGGATCGTTTATTGGATCCTGCCGGTCTGACAGAAGGCGGGATTAAGAACTAGCGCATGGGCTCGTTTGATGAACCGACCATTCGTGCGGCGTTGGCGTCGTATCGGTCGGCGCCAGGGCCGCGAGACATCATTCCGCCTGAAAATGCCACTGGCCTACCCGAAGACTGGCCGGCCGGCGGCCGCTCAGGATTGCGGGTTGCGGCGATTTTGGTGCCGCTGGTGGTTCGACAAGGTGGCGAGATTGATGTCCTGCTGACTGAGCGTGCCGCACATTTGCGCCATCATGCCGGGCAAATCAGCTTTCCTGGTGGTGCAGAGGAAGCGGCAGATCGCGGTTTAGCCGACACGGCGGTACGTGAAGCCCGGGAAGAGGTGGGATTGGATCCGTCCCTGGTGGAAGTCGTCGGTTATCTCAAGCCGCAGTGGACCATTAGTAATTTTGCCATGACGCCGGTCATAGGATTAGTCAGCGAGCCGGTAAGCCTTGAACTGCAAACAGACGAGGTTGCTGATGCGTTTTTCGCGCCAGCAAGCCATGTCCTGGATTTGAATCAACACCGTGTTGAGCGCCGCTCGTTGGGTGCAATCAGTTTTGATACGGTGGAGGCTAGCTGGGATGGTCGTAGAATCTGGGGCGCTACTGCAACAGTGTTGAATAGGCTTGCAAAAATAATAAATTCATAGATTTATGACCGATATCAATAAACTACTTGATGTAATGGCCGCACTGCGCGATCCGCAAACCGGTTGCCCCTGGGATCTGGAGCAAGACTATCGTTCGATCGCGCCTTATACGATTGAAGAGGCTTATGAGGTCGCGGATGTTATTGAACGGGATGCTCTAGACGAGTTGCCTGACGAGTTAGGCGACTTACTGTTCCAGATCGCTTTTTACGCGCAATTGGCGTCTGAAGAAAACCGGTTCTCGTTTCAGGATATCGTTGATGCGATTTGCAAAAAAATGATCCGGCGTCATCCGCATGTGTTTGAGGCGGCGCCGCGTGGTGATGCCGATCTGCAGATCGAGCGCTGGGAGCAGATCAAGCAGCAGGAACGCGCGGCTAAGAAGGCCCGCGAGAGCGCTTTGGATGACGTGCCAGCGGGTATGGCCGCGCTGACTCGGAGTGCCAAGTTGGGCGCAAGAGCCAGTCGCGCGGGCTTTGATTGGGCGTGCGCGGAGGATGTTCTCCCCAAAATCGATGAAGAGCGTCAGGAACTGGCGGAAGCCATGCAAACCGGTCAGGCCGATTTGATGGAGGAGGAATTGGGCGACTTATTGTTCTCCGTTGTACAGCTGGCGCGATCACTGGAAATTGATCCAGAACAATCACTTAGGCGTGCAAACCGGAAGTTCGAGAAACGTTTTCGAAGCGTTGAAGCCGATTACCCGGCGGGAATGCACGGCGTTAGCACGGCTGACTTGGAAGCGGCGTGGCAGCAAGCGAAAAAGAAAAACCGGTCGACTGACTAGCGTTCAGGATCGATTCAGGCTGCAGGGCTTAATCTTGGCTCCAAGGTCGGGGAACCCCGGCATGTTTTGAGATGGAGTAAGGTCATGCAGTCATTTTCAGTAAAACCCCTATTGTTAGGTGCAGCGATCGCTGCCGTTGCGAGCCAGAGCGCGTTTGCAGATCCGCAACGTGTTTCCAGCCGTGGCTATCAAGCCCCCGACCAATACCGCTATGCACGGGTTTTGGACGTAAAACCATTGATCAGGACGATCAGCGTGGAAGTGCCGGTCCGCGAATGCTATGAACGCCCGGTGCGCTATGAAACGCGCCGCCGGGACGGTGTTGGTCGCACGATAGCTGGCGCAATCATTGGCGGTGTCATTGGCAATCAATTTGGTGACGGCGGTGGACGCGATGCGATGACCGCGCTGGGTACTGTGATTGGCGCCGCTGCGGCTAACGACGGCCAGCGGGCCGAAAGCCAGGTTAGAACGCGAACCGAGCGCTTTTGCGAGACTCGCTATGAGTACGAAACGCGCGACCGAGTCGAAGGATACCGGGTGACTTATCGTTATAAGGGTGAAACCTATACGACGCGCACCGAAAGCGATCCGGGCGATCGGATTCGGGTACGCGTGCGGGTTGAGCCGGTCAGACGGTAGTCTTGCTTCGCAAATGCATTCGGCCATCGTGCGCTTGATCATTGCAATGCCACACTGAACACCGGAAAATCACGTTTATGATTCGCAAACTCGCCATTACGCTTGTGCTAGCCATCGCGCTCTCTCCCGGAGAAGCTGATGCATTAGCAGCGACATCGGTCGTCGAAGCACCGGCGATCAGCAAGACGGATGATGCGACCTACGCTGACAAGGTGACGCTGGAACAAGCCGTGCGGCGCGTGCGTAAACAGTATGGCGGGCGGATTCTAAGCGCCGAAACGCGTGGCTCTGGCGGTCGGCGCCAGCATGTGATCAAGGTCCTGACCGACGAAGGCCGTGTCCGCACGGTACGGATTAACGCGAACTAAGCGCGGTTGAGGCTTTTTGGATGAGATTACTATTGGTAGAAGACGACGAGACGCTTCGCGAGTCGCTGAAGAACCAGCTGCTGGCGGAAGGGTATCGAGTTGAGTCGGCCGTCGATGGCGAAGAAGGGCTCTATTTCGCTCGCGAATACCCCGTGGATCTGGCGATTGTCGATCTGGGTTTGCCCAAGAAGAACGGGTTAGAACTGATTCGCGAATTGCGCGCCGAGGGTCGCACCTATCCCATCCTCATTCTGACCGCCCGTGATGGTTGGCAGGACAAGGTAGACGGCTTGACGGCCGGTGCTGACGATTATGTGGCCAAGCCGTTTCATTTTCAGGAATTGTCGGCGCGGGTTAATGCATTACTTCGCCGCTCTGGGGGTTGGGCCTCGTCGGAGTTGGATTGCGGCGACATCAAACTGGACACTGCGAAACAGGTGTTGACCGTAAAAGGCGAAGCTGTGGAGCTCACGAGCTTCGAGTATTCGCTGCTCGAGCACTTGATGCTGCGTGCCGGCGATGTGATCTCCAAAACCGAGCTTACCGAGCGACTCTATGATCAAGACTTCGAGCGTGACAGCAACGTGATCGAAGTGTTTGTCGGTCGTCTTCGCAAGAAGCTCGATCCCGATAATTCGCTAAAGCCGATCGAGACTTTGCGTGGCAGAGGGTATCGGTTCGCACTAGCCAGGGTTTCGGATTAGCGGCCGTCGATGAATTCGCTGCGGTTCCGTTTGTTGGCGCTGACGAGCCTGCTACTGACGATTAGTTTTGCGTTCCTTGGCGCCGTCATCGACCGAAGTTTTCTGGCGGCGCTGGAGTCAGCGCAACGCGAACTGCTGGATAGTCAGGTCATTACACTATTGGCTGTAGCCCAATCTGCAGAAGAAGATGCATTGGCGTTGCCTTTCGATATGCCGGAACCCAGATTGAATGCGCCCGCGTCCGGGTTGTACGCAAAGGTTCGATTGCAGGACGGTACGATCTATTGGCGATCAGCGTCGTCTCTGGGGGTGGAGTTACAGCCCGAATTGCCGCTCCCAAATATTGGCCAACGAGTATTCAGTGAACAAACGACGGGTGACGGCGACGCGCTTGTCGTCTTGAGTATCGGTGTCGTTTGGCAATTTGAGAATGGTGATGAACGCTATTTCGCGTTCAGCGTTGCCGAAAGCCGCATGAGCCTCAACCAACAAATGGCCAGTTTCCGCAATCAACTCTATCTTGCCTTTGGCGTCATCGCGCTGGTCTTGTTGATTGTGATTGCCGCGCTGTTGTCCGTGCTGCTAAGACCATTGGGACAGATCGAACGGGAGATTGAATCGGTAGAGTCCGGTCAACGGGAGAAGCTGTCGAGTAACTATCCAAGCGAGTTAACAGGTGTTGCACGTAACCTCAACGGATTACTCGATAGCGAGCAAAAGCGGGTTGCGCGTTATCAACAAACGCTGGCGAATCTCGCACATAGCTTGAAGACACCGCTTGCTGCTGCGCGCAGTTTGATTAGTGGCCGGCAAATTGATGGCGTTGTCGGAGAGCTCGATCGAATGCAGGACATTGTGAGTTACCAACTTGCTCGTCCGGTCGCGGCTGGTGGTCGTTTGATAGGTCGTGGTGCTGTTGCGGTTGAACCCGAAGTGTCTGAGTTGTTGGGCGGCCTGGATAAGGTTTATCGCGAAAAGCGCGTTGTCGCAGAGATGTTGCTGGAGGTTGATTTGCAATTTTTCGGTGATCGCGGCGATTTGATTGAGGTGCTGGGGAATGTGCTCGACAATGCTTACAAATGGTGTGAGCGACGTGTGGTTATAGAAGGCGAAGTTATCGAACCATCGTCGGGCGAGCGGCCCGGAGTGCTGCTTATCGTGAGTGATGACGGCGCCGGTATTCCCGAGCACAAAGCGCAATCCACATTGGAGCGCGGCAAGCGGCTGGATGAGTCCACGCCGGGAACTGGTATCGGTTTGTCTGTCGTCAATGAAATGATGGCGCTCTATAGTGGCCAGATCCGGATCGATCGCAGCACTGAACTGGGCGGCGCGCAGATTTCACTGATTTTTCCTGCCGGCTAAAGCATCTACATCTGCCTGCCGTCGTGAGACAATACAAGCAGAATGAGTACTCTCGATCCCCGTAGTTCACTGCAGACGTTGATGTTGCGTGAGCAGTTTCTGAGCCAACAACGAACCCTGTCTGCCGAGCAATTGGCGGAATCCAGCGCGCGTCTGGAATCGCGGCAAGCCTGGCAGCCGGATGAGACGCCGGATACCAGTCTGCCAATCGAAGCGCGTCGCGATGAGGTCATCGATGCGCTGCGATCACATCAAGTCGTGGTGGTATCCGGTGAGACTGGGTCGGGAAAGACTACACAGTTACCGCGCTACGCATTGGCAGCCGGGTTCGGACGGCGTGGCATGATCGGCCATACCCAGCCGCGTCGCATTGCTGCCCGATCGGTCGCGTCGCGGATCGCCGAGCAAACCGGCAGCAAATTGGGCGAGCATGTGGGTTACGGTGTTCGATTTGATGACAAAAGCAATCCGGACACACTCGTCAAGTTAATGACTGACGGCCTGTTGCTATCCGAGTTTTCGCGCGACAAGCTTTTGTTAGCCTATGAAGTCATCATTATTGATGAAGCGCACGAGCGTAGTCTCAATATTGATTTTCTTATTGGCTTGCTGGCTACCATCTTGCCGCGCCGCCCTGATTTACGCGTCATAATCACATCGGCGACGATCGACCATGAGCGCTTCGCTGCGCACTTTGGTGACGCACCTGTGATCGAAGTGTCGGGCCGCGGTTACCCGGTCGAGACTCGCTACGACGAGAACGGCGATAGCGCTGACGACTCGCGGGTGTTGGCGCGGCGCGTGTGCGAGGCAGTGAAGGGCTTGCAGTCTCATCGCTTCCCCAAGAATGCAAGAGACATCCTCGTGTTTCTCCCCGGGGAGCGGGAGATTCGCGACTGTGAGAAAGCGCTCGTTAAAAGCGGTCGCGCGCTCGGTGATCATTGGGAAATTTTGCCACTGTTTGGGCGGCTTTCCGATGATGCCCAGAACCGTGTGTTCCGGTCGTCAAGCGCTAGACGGATCGTGCTCGCAACGAATGTTGCCGAGACGTCATTGACGGTACCGAGGATTGGCGCAGTTATTGATAGTGGTCTTGCACGCGTCAGTCGCTACTCGGCGCGCAGTCGGGTTCAGCGATTACAACTCGAGCCAATCTCAATAGCGAGTGCGAACCAACGCGCAGGTCGATGTGGCCGTCTCGGTCCCGGTGTTTGCGTTCGCCTCTACGACGAGGCGGATTTCGATCAACGGGCCGAGTTTACCGATGCCGAGATTATCCGGACGAACCTGGCCAGCGTTGTGTTGCAAATGGCCGCATTAAGACTATCGGAAGTCGAGGACTTTCCTTTTCTCGATAAACCCGACGTCGGTCAGATTGATGATGCGCGTCGTTTGCTGTTCGAGCTCGGTGCATTGGATAGCGAAGAGCGACTAACGAAACTCGGACGCTGGTTAGCGCAAGTGCCATTGGATCCGCGACTGGGGCGCATGTTGTGGCAACTGGACAAATCGGCCGTTTCCGAATGGGCCATTATTGTCGTGGCGGGATTGTCCATTCAGGATCCACGGCAACGTCCATTGGAGCAGGCGAGCGCTGCCGATGATGCACATGCAAAGTTTGCCGATGAGGCTTCCGATTTCGCGACGCTCGCTAACATTTGGCGACATGCGGAGCAGGCCCGGAAAGAACAAGGCCGGAGCGCCTACGAGCGTTGGTGCCAAAGTCGTTTTTTGTCGGTGCGTCGATTGCGAGAATGGCGGGAAGTGGCCGGACAGTTGGCGAAGCAACTCAAGATTGATATTCGGGCGCTGGATATCAAACGTGCCTGGAACGAAAAGGAAAGCCTCGCTTTACATCAACGCTTTTTGCAGGGGTTACTGTCGCAGGTGGGCACGCATGCGGAGAACGGTGAGTATGAGGGTGCTGCTCGACGTAGATTTCGATTGCATCCTGCATCGGTGTTGAGCGGCCGCACGCCAAAATGGGTGATGGCATTGGAAATCGTGCAAACGCAAAAGCGTTTTGCACGTTCTGTTGCAACCATTGATAGTCAATGGCTTGTATCGGTTGGCTCGCATCTTTTGCAATTCGACTATGACAAGCCCTATTGGAATGCGCGAAAAGGTCGGGTCGAAGCCAAGCGAACCAGTTTGCTTTTTGGTTTGGTGGTGCGCGCAAACGAACGGGTCGACTACGGTACGGTTGATCCTTTCGGTGCACGCGACGTGTTCTTGCGTGAGGGGCTAGTCGCCGATCGTGTCAGGCTGAAAGCACCTTTTGTGATGCACAATCGGCAAGAACGGGAAGCCTTGGCGAGTCTTGAGGGCAGACTTCGCCGACCTTTGGAGATACGAGAGGTAGACTTCGCCGCGTTGTACGCGAAACAGTTACCCGAGTCCGTCATTGACGTCGGTGGCCTCAAGCGTTGGCTTAAAAAGGACGCAAAACAACGCAATCAACGTTTATCGTTCAGTCGTGATGAGCTGATGGCCGATGAGGATAGCTCAGCTGCTGCGGAACTGCCGACGACGCATCAGGTCGGTGGCAATCGATTGAAGATTGATTATCAGTTCACGCCTGCGGCGGTTGAACACGACGGCGCAAGCATTCGAATTCCAAGAGCGCTGTTGACGGCACTGCGGCGATCGCAGGTAGATGCGGCAGTCCCGGAATACCTCGCGCGTCGCGTGGAGGCCAGATTGCGACGTTTGCCGAAAGCCCGTCGAAAACAACTTCAGCCGCTTGCGGATAACGCGAAAAAGATCAGCGCGCAGCTGATTCGGGAGCAGGAGCGGGGGTCGCTCGATGAACGACTGACGCGGCTCATGTTGCGGGAGTATGCAATGGATGTGTCCGTTGGAACGTGGGACGATGTCGTAGAGCAACCATTTTGGCGGCCTCGTGTGGTCATCATTGATGATCAGGGTAAGACACTTGCCTCAAGTCGCGACTTGACAGAGCTGCAAGCTGCGGAAAGACGCAAGTCGCCGGCGCAGCAAACGACGAAAGCGGCAACCAAAACACAAGCGCCGGCACGGGACTGGCAATTCGGCCATCTGCCGACAGAACGTCAATCCACCTCGAACGGCGTTACGCTCACACTCTATCCAGCGCTGAAGGTGGTCCAATCTGGTGTCGTAGCACATGATTTTCTCGATGGAGAACAAGGCCGTTCTTCGCATGATCAAGCGGTCACCCAGTTGTTGGCTATTCGCATGTCGCAGCCATTAAAGCAGCTGCGCAAACAGCTGCTTGGACAACGTGAGGTCGCATTACTTTGGGCGGCTTTCGAAGATCCGGGTGCGTCAACATTGATTGATGACGTTCAAACGGCCGCTTTGCAACATGCGTTTGGAACTGACTTTCAGACAGTCCGCAGCGATGATGCGTTCGATCTATTGGTCTCGACAGGGGCCGCCGATGTTGTGAACTGCGGTAATAACATTCAGGCGCAACTGCTAAAGATCCTGAAGGGACATAGTGAGTTGCGCAATGCGCTTGCCAAAGCACCGACGCAAGCGCAAGAAGCGACCGCTGATGTTGGCCAGCAAGTCGCCGCAATGGTTTTTCCCGGCTTCTTGTCCCGTACCCCAGCAGACAGGTTGGCGGATGTGCCTAGATATCTTGCCGCCGCTAAATTGCGATTGGAGCGTTTTGCCTCGAACCCGTCGCGTGATCATGAGTCCATGGCGATGATCAAAAGCCTCATCAGCCGTCTGGAGCGTCTACGTGGTTTGACCGTGGGGCCGGAACAAGCTTCGGCCGTCGATATTTTCCGTTGGCAAATCGAGGAACTTCGCGTCTCTTTGTTTGCGCAAACGCTGGGCACCAAAGAAAAGGTTTCATTGAAACGCTTAGAGAAACGCTGGGATGTCATCCTGCGGATGCAAGGATAGTCCGGTTCGGCTGGCCGCCCAATGTCGCGTCGTGTGATAATAGCGCCCAGCACGGAGAGACACTTGTTACCTATTACATTCTTGAGCGTCGGTGGAACCATCGACAAAGTCTATTTCGACGCCGCTAGCGAGTTCGAAGTTGGGGAGTCGGTTGTCTCTCATATTCTTCGCGAGGCTTTGGTTAGTTTTGAGTTTCTGCAAATCGAGCTGATGCGCAAAGACAGTCTCGAAATGATGGAGTCGGATCGCCAGCTGGTCGCTGATACAATTCGAGATCACTCTAGCAAGCGGTTTATCGTTACCCACGGCACGGACACGATGACCGATACGGCAGCGGCGCTGTCGGATCTTGCTGACAAGACGGTCGTATTCACAGGGGCACTGACACCGGCAAGATTTCGAACAACGGATGCTGTTTTCAATATTGGCATGGCGGTGGCGGCTGTGCAGTGCGCTTCCGCCGGCGTTTACGTGGCGATGAATGGGCAGATTTTTCCGGCAGCGGAAGTCCGGAAAAACAAAGAAAAGAGAGCCTTTGAACGAATCACAAAGCCTGTGTAAAGGCGCTTATTGTGATGGCACTGGAGAAGACTATGTTTGTTAAATCCCGAAAAGAACTCGGAATCACGGTTATGTCGATGCTTGCATTAACGCTTGCTAGTAACACGTTTGCGCATGACGACGATGACGAGAGCAAAGACGCGCCGCCGCCGACTTCGATGGCTGATATAAAGGTGGAAGCCCAGGATGTTGCTGAAGGTATCTACATGCTGACTGGGCAAGGCGGGAACATTGGTCTATCCGTTGGTGCTGATGCGACGTTCATCATCGATGACCAGTTTGCGCCACTGACTGACAAGATCGTTGATGCGATTGCCCAGAAAACCGACCGTCCGGTTGATTACGTATTGAATACGCACTGGCACTTCGATCACACCGGCGGCAATGAGAACTTTGGTAAGCGCGGTGCGACAATCATGGCGCACGATAATGTCCGCAAACGTATGGCCGAAGGGTTATATATGAAGGCATTCGATCGCCAAATCGATCCCGCACCAGAGATTGCACTACCCATGATCACATTCGATAACACGTTATCGCTGTATGTGAATGGTCAGGACATTCGCGGAATACATGTCAGCAATGCACATACAGATGGCGATACGATTGTCCATTTCCGCGCAGCGAACGTGATGCACTTGGGTGATACTTTTTTCAACGGGCTATATCCGTTTATCGATCTCGAGAGTGGCGGCAGTATCGATGGCATGATTGCCTCTGCGGCCAAAGTGCTAACGATGACCGACGATAAGACAAAGATCATCCCTGGGCATGGCCCCTTGTCGAATGCTGCGGAGCTAAAAAGCTATCACGATACGTTGAAATCGATTCGCGATAAGGTCGCGGCCATGATCGAGGCGGGTGACTCGCTGGAAGCCGTCGTCGCAGCGAAGCCGACGGCAGAGTTTGATGCGACTGCAAATCGTTTTGGCTTTTTGACACCCGAGCAATTTGTGACGACTGTTTATACGTCGCTAAAGCAATAACGATGACAGGCAATCGTTTGATTATTTGGTGGGAAGCTTTTGGCTTAACGCTTTTTTGACCTAGGGTTAACGCGAATGAAGCTCACGAAAAATTGGTGAAGCGCCGCGATGATAGTGCTTTGATCAGGCTAATGGATGGTTACTAGTTATTTTCAAAGCTACGTTAATCGCCGGGCGGAATTGTAATTGTCGGCCGTCGTCGTTAGTGGTTCTGGGATCGTCTATTTGTCGCTTTCCGGAAACCCTGTGGATTCGGCAGTCGATGATAGGTATCGAATATTGGGCAAAAAGGCTTATCGGGCCAAGTTATCCACTTTTTTCTTATCCATCAGTACCATTGGTAGGTGCTCTTGCCCAATTAGCAGCTCAGCGTCTGCTGCGCATACAGGTTTGGAAAAATAGTACCCCTGTAATTGATGGCATCCCCACTCATAGAGCATTTGTGCCTGTTCCGAATTTTCGATGCCCTCGGCGACGACGTTAAGGCCCAAACTTATGCCAATACTAATGATGCTGACGACTAGACCCGGATCTGAGGCGGGGTCGTTGAGCTTGTTGATAAAGCTACGATCAATTTTGAGCGTATCCAGTTCTAACAGCTGGAGATGTGCTAACGAAGAAAAACCGGTGCCGAAGTCGTCTAACGCGACTCGTAAGTTTGCATCACGTAAGATCTTTAGTTGTTGTAGCGTCTGTGCTTCATGACGCAATACGCTGCTTTCGGTAATCTCAATCTCAATGTATGAGGGATTTGTTTGTGTTGTGCGAAGTAGCTCTAGGATACGACTGGAAAATTGTTCATCATTAAACTGGAATGGTGAGACATTGATTGCGATGGGGATTTCTCCGAGCCCCTTTTTTGACCAGTCCTGATGTTGCGTCACGGCTTTCTCGGTAACGATCATGCCGAGTTGTCGAATTAGGCCGCTAGTCTCAGCCAACGGAATAAAAATATCGGGCGCAACAAACTTACCGTTCCAATACCATCTTGCCAGTGCTTCGAAACCTACCAGTCGCTTCGATCTAGCAGCTACTTTAGGCTGATAAAAAACCTCGATCTCATTCTGTGCGATGGCTTCGTAGAGTGCAGCTAGCATTTTGCGTTCTTTGGCGGGAGCCCGACTGACCGGCACACTGTTCGTAACCTCATTGTCAATGGACTGACAAGCTGCCTTGAGTACATCATCCGCGCTAGTCCCATCGCCCGGCCAGGCTGCGAAGCCGAATGAGAACACGATGGGTATCGAAACCCCATCGACCTCGACGTGGTCACCAATCGTTCGTTTGATCCGCTCGCTGAGCTTGTTCAACGCTAACGTGTGCTTGCCAGACCCCATCAGAATGACAAAGTCGGCTTCGGTGATTTGCGTCACCATTTGGCTGCGGCTGTCGCCTTTTTGTAGACCCATGACGCTATCGTCAGCACGCAGGCAATCAATAAGAAGCTCGTGGAATCTGTTTAGGAGTTTGGTACCTTTCACATAGCCAAAGCTTCTGAAAATATCCTTCAACGTGCGAATCTGCACAAGTAAGATGGCACCCTGCGATTGTTCCCCGAGCGCTATTTGTAAGCTATGTTGGATGCTTTCGTGATACCGATCCAGCGCGAGTGAATATCGGTGGTTTGGTACCTTGTCTGTAGTGGGCAGTGTCGTTAAATTGGCAGCTTTCTCCAATTGCGTTGGTGTCGAAGAGCTTCGGTGGGTTTCTTGAGATAGCCGTATTGCCATCAGTTTTAGGCGCCGCACCAATGTTGGCCAACAGGGTTTTGACGAAAGTACGTCGTCGATGCCGAGTTTGGCCGCTTGCATGGGTGTGCAGTCGGGCCCTTCGCACATGAGTAGTAGTCGATCCCTAACGTGATGGCGATGTTTCGACAACTCGGCACAAACTGATTGGATGGCACGCTTGTCAGGCGCCGAGGTCAGCACGATGAGATTGTACGCATGATCTTTCATGGCCTCAAAGGCGTCTGTTGCAGTTTGCAGCACCGTAGGAGTCAGGCCCTGGTCAATCAGCAAAGTAATGACTGTCTCATCGATCAACCCAATTTGGTCGAGAAAAAGAATTGAATGATTCGGCCCGGTCATACTCATGATCTGATCAATCGCTTGTAACCAGCCGGCGTCCATTAGGCAGCAAGTCGCCTTCCGGCATCGTTCCAGAAATGGCCAGTTGGTGTCTTCGACAGCGCCCGAATTGGCTGGAATGACAATAGGTCGTCTTAAAAACCTGTAGTCCGAAGTCATTAACGAATAACGGAAACATCGGGCAACGATCGACGAATGGGCATCGGCCACTAGTTTCGTCTGTTTTCTCTTCCATTTTGGATGCTCTGATTAGAAGCGACCCTTCATTATCGGCAAGGTACGCTTAATCTGAAGTTAATCCTAAAGAATCTCGGTTGATTGCTTAACTCGCCGAGCCTAAACGAGCGCAAGAGCTGCTGGTATTCTGGTGAAGTTGATGGCTTGATTCGTGTTGTCATCGTGTCAGCAACTTCGTCCCTAATGTGCTCAATGAAGCAAGAACACAGTGTTAGTGATCGCTTAAGAATACAAAAAAACCGACAAATTGCCGGCTTTCTTGGTTCGAACTATCTGCGATACAGCGACTACCCCAGATCGAAGTTAATGCCCTGGGCGAGTGGCAAGTCCTTACCCCAGTTGATGGTGTTGGTTTGGCGTCGCATATATGCCTGCCAGGAGTCAGAACCGGCCTCGCGGCCACCACCCGTATCTTTCTCGCCACCAAATGCGCCACCGATTTCAGCGCCCGATGTGCCAATGTTGACGTTCGCAATGCCGCAATCGGAACCGCTAGCCGCCAGAAAACGTTCGGCGTTCTGAAGGTTATCCGTAAAGATGGCCGAAGAAAGGCCCTGCCGGACATCATTTTGCATATGGATAGCCTGTTCCAGGTCGTCAAACCCGATTACATAGAGTAGCGGCGCAAACGTTTCATCTTGCACGATCTGCCAATCGTTTTCGGCCGTCGCAATGGCTGGGTTCACGAAGTTTCCGGGTCCCTCAACGCGGCTTCCGCCGGTGATGAGTTCGCCGCCTGCTTTCTGAACAGCGTCTACGGCACCCAGAAAACGATCCACGGAAGACGTGTCGATCAGTGGGCCCATTAGTGTGTTGTTATCCAGTGGGTCACCGATACGAACTTGTCCGTACGCGCTTTTTAATGTTTCCAATAGCTCTTGTTTACGGGCGTTATGAACGAACACCCGTCGCGTGGTCGTGCAACGCTGACCAGCCGTACCAACGGCACCGAAGACGATGGCAGGTACTGCCAAATCCATGTTGGCATGCTCATCGACGATCAGTGCATTGTTGCCACCGAGTTCCAACAAGGAGCGTCCCATACGACTCGCGACTCTGGCACCGACTTGATTGCCGATTTCGCAAGAACCGGTGAACGACATTAAGTCGACACGTCGATCATCAACGAAGGGGTTGGCCAGATCGGTGCCGGCGTCATTGAATAAGTGAAAGATCGGTGGCAAGCCCAATGATGCGACCGCATCGCTGCAAATTTTCTGCACCGCTACACCGCACAGCGGTGTTTTTGGCGACGGCTTCCAAACGCAGGTGTTCCCGGCGATTGCCGCGATTAAGGCATTCCACGACCAAACCGCCACTGGGAAGTTGAAGGCCGAAATAATGCCGACGACGCCGAGCGGATGCCACTGATCGTACATGCGGTGTAGCGGTCGCTCCGAATGCATCGTCTTGCCATACATCATCCGTGATTGACCGACCGCGAAGTCGGCGATATCGATCATTTCCTGAACTTCGCCATCGCCTTCGGCTTTGATTTTGCCCATTTCTAGACTAACAAGACTGCCGAGCGCGTCTTTGTGATCACGAAGGGCTTGGCCAACGACCCGCACGGCTTCGCCACGTTGTGGTGCGGGCAGCATGCGCCATTCGGTAAATGCCTTTCTGGCTGCCGTAATGACTTGCTCATAGTCTTCTTTACGACTGGCCCGAACAGTGCCAATCAGCTCGCCGTTAGAAGGGTTATAAGATTCAATTAATGGTGCATCGTCATGCTCAATCGCTTGATTGCCGACGAAAGTGCCGGGGTTTGTTTCGCTGAGCCCCAATTGTTTGAAAATTTCAGACTTGTTCATGGTGCGTTTCCTTATTGTCCGGTTGACGCCGTCGCGATGGCGATGGACGACGTGGCGCTCGTGCCACCGTCGGCGTAAAGCCGGCCGAAGCGATTCTCGAGAATCTCCGCCAGCGTAAATTGTTCCTGCGCGACGAAGCCCTTGTAGCTCGCCTCATCATTAAGCACTTTGTCGACTACGGCACAGATGCCGCTGGCCGTTGTGATTTGAATGGCTGACCAAAGTTTGCCAGCGACCATTTGCGGATAGACCTTATTGACGTAGTTTTCTTCTCGCAACGCGCCGCCTTGCAGCCCGGTAACAGCGGTGTAGACAATCACGACATCTTGCAATGTTTGCGGTACCGCATTCTCCAGGATTCGTTTTAGCGTTTTTCGGTCATGTTTGAGTTTTAGGCCGTTCATCAGCAGTCGCATCTGCTCACAATGTCCCGGGTAACGCATGGTTTTGTAGTCCATGTTCGTGACCTTGTTGCTGTAGGTTTCTGCCAACGAGCCCAGGCCACCCGATGTGTTGAACGCTTCATATTGCTCGCCGTCGATTTGGATCTCCTCCAAACCTTCAAGCGGTAGTACTTTAGCGAGCTCACCGTCAACGATGCTTTCGCACAGATTCGCGTACTCGTTGATCACCCCTTCGGTGGACCAGGTCAATGAATACTTGAGTACGTTGTTCGGATGCTGCGGTAGCGCGCCGACGCGCAGCTTTACGGACCGGACTTCATCGAAATGGCTGATCAGCTCATTGGCGGCGATGCTAATAAACCCCGGCGCAAGACCACACTGCGGAACAAACGCTGTGTCCGCGCCTTCGGCTAATTTCCTGACCGACTCGGTAACGGCGACGTCTTCGGTCAGATCGAAGTAGTGCAGGCCTTTTTCTCTGGCCACTTCGGCAACCACCGGATTGCAGTAGAACGGAAGGCTCGAAATCAAGGCAACCGGCTTGTGCGCGTCGACATGGGCGGTAAGCGCCGTCTTGTCGGTGGCATCGATGGCGAAGCCGTGCACGTTATCCATATTGTGTTTTTTCGCAACGTTCACAGCAGCGCTCTTGTCGGAGTCTGCAATCTGCACGTCATAGCTACCGGAATCCCCCAGTAGGCCAGAAATCAATGCGCCGATCTTGCCCGCGCCGAGAATGAGAACTTTTTGCATGTCAGTGGTCCCTTATGTTTTTTCTTGCTGCCTCGATCTGCAATCGTCAAGGCGCTGTCCCGCAGGGCGGGCAGTGTGCCAATACGGGCGCCAAAATGCCAGAAGTTACATAAGAAACGGATATCGGTAGCAAGTGAAGTCAATCTGACCGTTTCGGCCGTAACCTAATAAATTAATTAAGTTTTGCAACGTACAATGAGCGATGGCATAGTCCGCGAATGAGCAAGACAACCGAACAAAACACATGGCATCCGGCGAGCTGGGAATCGCGGGTTGCGAGTCAAATGCCGACCTACCCGGATCAGGCCGCGCTGGACGACGCCGTTAAGCGATTATCTTCGCTGCCACCGCTGGTGACTTCGTGGGAGGTCGATAAGCTGCGCGAGCGCATTGCAACGGCCCAGCGAGGCGAAGCGTTTGTACTGCAAGGCGGCGATTGCGCGGAGACCTTCCCGGATTGCACGTCCGAGAACATTGTTCAAAAGCTCAAAGTGCTTTTACAAATGAGCCTGGTCATGCTGTACGGCATGAAAAAGCCAGTCGTTCGTATTGGGCGTTTTGCCGGCCAGTATGCGAAACCGCGTTCGGCCGATACGGAAACCCGTGATGGCGTAACGTTGCCAAGCTTTCGCGGCGATCTGGTCAACCGGCAACCTTTCACTGAGAAAGACCGTGTGCCTGACCCAGAGCTGATTCTTCGCGGTTATGAGCGATCCGCACTGACACTGAATTTTATCCGCGGTCTCGTCGACGGTGGTTTTGCCGATTTACACCATCCGGAGTACTGGGACCTGGAGTGGGTCACGCATTCACCGCTGGCCGATGAGTATCGTCGCGTCACGGAGTCCATCTCTCAATCACTGGATTTCTTCGAGTCGATATCCGGTCGTCCTATTCATCATGCAAGAAACGCCGAGTTTTATACGGCGCATGAGGGGCTGCACCTAAAGTACGAACAAGCGCAAACCCGTTTGCGTCGCGATCGTTGGTATGACCTGACCACGCATTTTCCGTGGATTGGCATGCGCACGGCGATGCTCGACGGTGCTCACGTGGAGTACTTCCGCGGAATCGCTAACCCGATTGGTATCAAGATCGGGCAGGGCATGGATGATGCCTGGCTGCAAGAGCTAATTGCCGTACTGAATCCGGATAACGAGCCCGGCAAGATCACATTGATTCATCGCTTGGGCGCCAAGAATGTTGAAGATCATTTACCGCGTTTGATTCAAGCGGTCCGTGCCACCGGCAGTCCTGTTCTTTGGGTTTCTGATCCGATGCACGGCAACACCGAAAGTACCGAAGGTGGTTACAAGACACGACGCTTCGATAATATCGTAGCCGAGTTGGAGGCTTGCTTCCGTGTGCACCAGTCGATGGGCTCTTATCTCGGTGGCGTTCACCTCGAGTTGACCGGCGCCGATGTCACCGAATGCACCGGTGGTGCTCGTGGTCTCACTGATGCCGATCTAAAACGTGCCTATCAGTCGCAGGTCGATCCGCGATTAAATTATGAGCAAGCGCTCGAAATCGCGATGCGTTTGGGTGGCCTAAAGGAAAGCGCGGCCAAGGGCTAGTGCCGTTGATAATCGCCTAACATGGCGTACGCATCCTGCGTGGATAGCGTCATGGACTCGCCTGGTTCGAGGCCATGTACTTGCCACGGACCGACCTGATATCGAATTAGTCTAAGGCATGGCAGACCGACAGCCGCGGTCATGCGGCGAACCTGCCGGTTCCGCCCTTCGTCGATTGCTAAATCGAGCCAACTATCGGAGACAGTCTTACGTTCCCGAATAGGGGGGTGTCGCGGCCAAAGCAAGCTGGGCTGATTGATCGGCGCTGCACTGAGCGCCTTTGCTGGCCCATCCTTAAGTCGAATGCCGTGCCTCAATTGTTGGCACTGCGATGACCCACCTTCGCCTTCGACCTGCGCCCAGTAGTGCTTTCTGAAACGTTTGCCGGGACTACTGATGAGCGATTGGAGACGCCCGTCGTCGGTCAGCAGTATCAAGCCTTCGCTGTCATAATCCAGACGGCCCGCGGGATACACATCCGGGACATCAATGAAACTGGCCAATGTGAGCTTCTCGCTGTCGGTGGTGAACTGCGATAGCACCCGAAATGGCTTGTTCAGAAGAATGAGCACAGAAAATCCATTGTATAAGGGGCTATTGGCGGGATTGCCGGATGCGTTACAATGCCGTAATCAAACCAAGATCGCGAGTATCCGTGATCCCACTCCTTTCATTCGGGGACGCTACATGCAATACGATAAGATCAAACTGCCCAAGGACGGCGAGCCGATCACCTTGACGCAAGACCTGCGACTGCAGGTGCCTGACCATCCCATTATTCCGTTCATCGAAGGCGATGGCATCGGCATCGACGTGACGCCTGTCATGCTCGACGTGGTTAACGCCGCCGTCAGTAAAGCCTACGGTGACAAACGAAAGATTTCCTGGATGGAAATCTATGCCGGCGCGAAAGCCAGCGAAGTCTACGAAAGCGCGAGTTTCCTGCCGGAAGAAACGCTGGATGCCTTGCGCCGCTATGTGGTCTCGATTAAGGGTCCATTGGCCACACCGATTGGTGGCGGCATCCGTTCACTCAACGTGTCTATTCGCCAAACATTGGATTTGTACGCTTGCGTACGTCCCATCCGGTACTTCCCGGGCGTGAGCACGCCGATGAAAGATTCGGATCTTGTGAACATGGTCGTGTTCCGTGAGAACACCGAAGACATTTATGCCGGCATCGAGTATCCGACGGGATCACAGGAAGCCCAAAAACTGATCAAATTCCTTCAGGAAGAGCTGGGGGTGACCAAGATTCGGTTCCCATCGAGCTCAGGTATCGGTATCAAGCCGGTCTCGCGTGAGGGTTCGGAGCGTCTGGTCCGCAAGGCGATTGACTACTGTATCGACAATGATCTCGGTTCCGTGTCGCTGGTGCACAAAGGCAATATCATGAAGTACACGGAAGGTGCTTTTTGCCAGTGGGGCTACCAAGTAGCGGCTAACGACTATGGTGCTGTGCCGAAAGGTAACGGTCCGTGGTTGACGTTTAACAATCCGCGAACCGGTCGCGAAATCATCGTCAAAGATGTTATCGCCGATAACTTCCTGCAACAGATTTTGTTGCGTCCGGAAGAATACGATGTGATCGCGACATTAAACCTGAACGGCGACTACATTTCCGACGCGCTGGCTGCTCAAGTCGGCGGTATCGGTATCGCGCCCGGCGCCAATATCGGCGAAGGCGTTGGTGTGTTCGAAGCGACACACGGCACCGCGCCAGGTTTTGCTGGCAAAGACCGCGTCAACCCGGGCTCATTGATCTTGTCTGCAGAAATGATGTTGCGCTACATGGGCTGGACCGAAGCGGCTGATCTGGTCGTTAAGGGCGTTGCCAACACCATCGCCGCGAAAGAACTAACGTTTGACTTGGCGAGGCTTCGTGAAGCCATTCGAGCACCAAAACGCAAGGAACCGGTCGGTGGCAAAGACGATGTCGTGGATGAACTGGAGCAGTTGATCCCGGGCGCTAAACTGATGGGCACCAAAGGTTTTGGCGAAGCGATTATTCGTCACATGGACGACTGAGTATGGGCGGCGACGCGGCGGCATTTTATGATTCCGACTGCGTCGCCTGTCCGCGCCTTGCGCAATTCCTGGTCGGTGTCCGTGAAAAGTACCCGTCCTATCACGGTTTGCCCGTGCCTCCTTTTGGCTCGATCGATGCGCGATTGCTGATCGTCGGGCTGGCGCCAGGCATGCATGGCGCGAATGCGACAGGGCGCGCGTTTACCGGTGACCATGCCGGCATCCTGCTGTACGACACATTGCACAAATTCGGTTTGGCGAACCAACCGGGTTCTGACACAGCGGACGATGGCCTGCGCTTGTTAGGCACACGCATCACCAATGCCGTGAAGTGTCTGCCACCGCAAAATAAGCCAATTGGTGTCGAGGTGAATAACTGCAATCATTTTCTCGCGAATGAACTCGCTTTGCTGCCAGACGGCGGCGTCATTCTTGCGCTTGGTGGCATTGCGCACAAAGCGATCATTCGGGCGTTTGGTTTGCGGCAAGCCGACTACAAGTTTGGTCATGCCGCGGTACATGATTTGCCTGATGGTCTCACCTTGGTCAACAGCTATCATTGCAGCCGCTACAATACGCAAACGCGACGATTAACGACCGAAATGTTTGAGACGGTCATCGCGGATGCGGCTCGCCGCGCGGGCGTTGGTCAGTTGGCGTGACGGAGGACTCGGGTACTGACGCTCAGGCATTCGATCCCAAGCGTTATGCGGCGCATTTGTCGCACCGGCCTGGCGTCTATCGCATGTATGATGCTGATCAGACACTGATTTATGTTGGCAAAGCACGCGATCTAAAAAAACGTGTGTCCACCTACTTTACCGGCAAGGCTAAAGACTCGAAGACGATGGCCATGGTGGCGCGTGTCGCGGATATCGACGTAACGCTGACCAACACCGAGGTCGAAGCCTTGTTGCTTGAGCACACGCTCATTAAACAACACCGGCCACGATTTAATATCGTGCTACGCGACGACAAGTCGTACCCCTGGATTCGCGTTAGTACCAGTCACGACTATCCGCGCTTGTCCTTTTATCGGGGGCGCAAGCGCAAGAACGATGCTTTCTACGGACCTTATCCAAGTGCCGCAGCGGTCAAGAACACACTGAATGAATTGCAGAAATTGTTTCGTGTGCGTCAATGCCGCGACAGTTTTTTTGCCAACCGATCGCGGCCTTGTTTGCAGTATCAAATCAAACGCTGCTCCGGGCCGTGCGTTGGCTTGATTAGCGAGCAGGATTACGAACGTGACGTCCGCGATAGCGAGGCATTTCTTAAAGGCAGAAATAGTGATGTCATCGACGGTCTTGTCGTGCGCATGGAAGAGGCCGCGAGCGAACTGGATTTCGAGCAGGCAGCGCGTTTGCGTGATCAAGTCGCGCGATTAAAGCGCATGGAAGCGGAACAACGCGTGTCTACCCAAGGCGATGTCGACGCCGATGTGTTGGGCTTGTTCCGATCCGGAACGGCCACGTGCGTCGCGGTTATTTTCATCCGATCCGGTCGGGTGCTAGGCAGTCGAACGTACCTACCAGCGAATGCAATAGGCGTTGATGACGTTGCTGTAATCAGCGCATTTGTCGGGCAGTTTTATCTGGATCGCGAAGCACCGGCTGAAGTGATTGTGCCGTTCGCGCTTGAAGAAGCGCCCTTATTGAGTGAGGCGTTGGGCAAGCAGGCCAAACACAAAGTGGTGATCAAGCACCAAGTGCGAGGTGATCGAGCGGCCTGGTTAAGTATGGCCACCGACAACGCCCAACAAGGTGCGGGTCTTGAGTCGGCGAATCGGGCGAGCATCGATAAACAAATGGATCAAATCTCGGAGACTTTCGGGCTCGAGACGCCACCATCAAGGATTGAATGTTTCGACATCAGCCATACTGGTGGCGAGGCGACCGTTGCCTCTTGTGTGGTGTTCGGTCCGGATGGGCCAATGAAAAGCGATTATCGGCGTTTTAATATTCAAACAACCGATACCGGCGATGACTATGCGGCGATGCATGAGGCATTGTTGCGACGCTACGAGCGTGTGCGCAAAGGCGAAGTGCCGATGCCCGATATCGTGCTGATTGACGGCGGCAAGGGGCAGTTGTCGCAAGCGCAAGACGTCATGCTCGAGCTTGGTCTCAGCGAAATCCTGTTGATCGGGGTGGCCAAGGGTAGGTCGCGCAAAGCTGGCGCCGAACAACTCTTTGTCGTTGGCGAAAGCCGTCCGATCCTGTTGCCGCCGGACTCGCCCGCACTGCTGTTGATTCAGCGCGTTCGCGATGAGGCGCACCGATTTGCCATAGCGGGTCACCGGGGTCGACGCGCCAAGGCTAGAAAGGTCTCCGGCTTGCAAGAGATTCCGGGCCTGGGTCCAGTGCGCCGCCGCGAGTTATTGACACAATTTGGTGGCCTGCAAGGGGTCAAGCGTGCGAGCATAGACGACCTTGCGAAACTCAAGGGCATCAGCCGCAAACTGGCTGAACGAATTTATCTGGAGTTTCACCAATCAATCACACCTGACTCCGGCCAATTGGCCGAGGATTCGAGCGCCAGCCATGAAGCTTAACTTTGCTAATCTGATCACCGCATTTCGTATCGCGGCGATCCCGTTGTGTGTGTTGTTGTACTACTTGCCGTTCGAATGGAGTCGCAAGGCCGCCGCGCTGGTCTTTGCCGCCGCTGCGATTTCCGATTTTTTTGATGGCTACATTGCCAGGCGCTTCAATCAGATGACGCCTTTTGGTGCTTTTCTGGATCCGGTTGCTGATAAGTTAATTGTCGCTGTTGCGCTCGTTTTGCTAGTGCATACCGAGGGCAGCTGGATGATGAGTGTGATTGCCATCATCATCATTGGCCGCGAGATCACCGTATCGGCTTTGCGCGAATGGATGGCGAGCCAGCAGGCCAGTTCAACCGTGGCGGTGTCGTTGGTCGGCAAGGTGAAAACGACGTTCCAGCTTATTGGGCTCAGTTTCATGCTGTGGGGCGATACCCTGTGGGGTCTTCCTATTATGGAATTAGGCTTTATCGCGCTGCTGTTGGCCGCGGCAATGACGCTTTGGTCAATGTGGATTTACCTCAGTGCGGCTTGGCCTGTGCTGCGACGTGGCTTGTGATGGGCAGATGACTTGACAGGCGTGGCGGCTACAGTACAATGCCGCGCTCGGTCGTCAAAACGATCTGGCGCCGAAAACACTCAAGCGGGTGTAGCTCAGCTGGTAGAGCGGTACCTTGCCAAGGTACAGGTCGACGGTTCGAACCCGTTCACCCGCTCCAGGTTTAAAGAACCCGGTCTTTCAGAAATGAATGGCCGGGTTTTTTTATGGCGAGGAACGGGAATCAGCGTCAAGGCCTATGATAGAATTAATAACAAATGAAACTAATTAGAGGTGCTACATGAAGCTTGCGAGTCTCAAATCGGGTCGGGATGGGCGTTTGGTTGTGGTCAGTCGTGATCTCACCCGTGCCGTCGATGCGACAGCGATTGCGCCTACCATGCAGTCTGCGCTGGATGATTGGGCAACCGCTGAACCGGCGCTACAGAAGCTCTCAGACGCGCTAAACGCGGGCAATGCCGACAATGACTTCGCGTTCGATCAAAGTGCTTGTGATTCGCCGCTACCGCGCGCTTATCATTGGGTCGATGGCAGCGCTTACGTCAATCATGTAGAGCTGGTTCGTAAAGCGCGAGGCGCCGAAATGCCGGAAAGCTTTTGGCATGATCCGCTGGTCTATCAAGGTGGCTCGGATACGTTTTTGGGGCCGCGCGATGATATTCCGGTACCAGACGAAAGCTTTGGCATCGATATGGAAGCAGAGACAGCTATCATTACCGATGACGTGCCGATGGGCGTCACGCCGGCCGAGGCGGGCCAATACGTCAGGCTGTTAATGATTGTCAATGACGTCTCGCTGCGTGGGTTGATCCCCGGCGAGTTAGCGAAAGGATTCGGGTTTTATCAGTCCAAGCCATCCAGTGCCTTCTCGCCCGTCGCCGTGACGCCCGATGAGCTCGGTGAACATTACTCAAATGGCACGTTCTCCTTGCCATTGGTGACCCATTTGAACGGTGAGCAATTTGGTGCGCCTGATTGTGGGGTTGATATGACGTTCAACTTCGAGCAACTGGTGTCGCATGTCGCTAAAACACGTCGTCTTGGCGCCGGCACCATCATTGGTTCCGGTACCATCTCTAACTACGACCGCAGTCGCGGCTCAAGCTGTATTGCAGAGCAACGTATGCTCGAAACCATCGAGCATGGTGAGCCCAAAACGTCGTTTATGAAGTTTGGCGATCGCGTGCGTATTGAGATGAAAGACAACGACGGCAACAGTGTATTTGGTGTGATTGAACAAACGGTCGTTCAGTCCTGACAGGATGCGGCGATGACGACATTGCAATATCAACAGGGTTTCGGCGGTTCGATGCAAAGCGAGGCTTTGCCCGGTGTGCTGCCGGAAGGTCAGAATTCACCGCAACACGTCGCGCATGGCTTGTATACGGAAAAGCTCAGTGGCGCGGCGTTTACTGCGCCGCGTGCCAAGAACCGTCGCAGCTGGCTTTATCGTATCCGTCCGTCTGTGGTGCAGGGAAGGTTCACGCCATTTGACCAGCCGATGGTCGTCACGGCGCCGGACGCGGATGCGGTGATCACGCCTGACCCGTTACGTTGGGCGCCGTTCGAGAGTGCCGCACCGGGCGATTTCATTGACGGTTGGAAAACGATTTGCAGCAATGGCGATGCGCACCAGCAAGTCGGTATGGCGATGCATGTGTATCACGCGAATAAAGACATGCAGAACCGCTATTTTTACAATGCGGATGGCGAGCTCGTTATTGTGCCGCAGCAGGGCGGTCTGCTGCTGCAGACCGAGTTTGGTGACCTTGAGATCGAACCCGGCGAAGTTGCTGTCATGCCGCGCGGTGTTAAGTATCGCGTCGTCCTGAAAAGTCAAAGCGCGTACGGCTATTTATGTGAGAACTACGGCCAGATGTTTGAGTTGCCGGAACGCGGCCCGATTGGCAGTGACGGTTTGGCGAACGACCGTGATTTCTTGTCGCCGGTCGCGCGTTTTGAGCGCGAGGATACAGATGGCGAGTTGGTGACGAAATTCGGTGGTCAGTGGTTTCGCGCCGATATTGGTCATTCACCGTTGGATGTAGTGGCATGGCATGGTGATCTAGCCCCGTACAAATATGACTTACGCCGCTTCAACACCATCGGTTCGATTAGTTTTGACCATCCGGACCCATCTATTTTCACGGTGCTGACGTCACCATCGGATACGCCGGGCACAGCCAATGTCGATTTTGTGGTCTTTCCGCCGCGTTGGTTGGTGATGGAAGATTCGTTCCGGCCACCATGGTTTCACCGCAATGTGATGTCGGAATTCATGGGGCTGATCTACGGGGAGTATGATGCCAAGAACAGCGACGGTTTCCGCCCCGGCGGCAGCTCTTTGCACAATGGTATGTCAGGTCATGGGCCGGACGCAGGCGCGTATGCTAACGCCATTTCGGCAGATTTGGTGCCACAAAAGCTCGAACAGACGATGGCGTTCATGTTCGAGTCACGCATGCCGTTGTTGCCGACAGAGCAGGCCATGCGGGCGCCGGAGCGCGAGGAAGACTACACAGCATGCTGGCAGGATTTGAAGCCGGCTGATGTACCAGAGGGTTGATCTGATTTAATTGCCACTAGACGGTGAAAGCCCCGTCTGGCTATGATAATCTCTCGCGCTTGATGACTCGCACTGGCTAGGTGGCAGAGTGGTGATGTAGCGGCCTGCAAAGCCGCGAACCCCGGTTCGATTCCGGGCCTAGCCTCCATTTTCTATTTAGCGTTGCCCGGGTGGCGGAATTGGTAGACGCTGCGGACTTAAAATCCGTTTTCCGAAAGGAAGTGGGGGTTCAAGTCCCCCCCCGGGCACCACATTTCGACACTAAGACGGCGCCGGAGCCACGGCACTTTTCAGTCTTCGGTTTCGCTAGCAGCATCCAGCACACCAATCGCCGAATAGACTTCGTCGCCTGATGGTTGGTCGCCGCTTCCCATTTCCACCGCAATTTTGTACTGGCGTGATGCTACGCGGGTTAAATCACTATGCGTCGGGTCACGCACAATGCGGGTTGCATCGATGCCAGGCGCTGCGCGAGATGTACGGATTCGAATATAGAGCGGATCGACGATACGTTTCGGCAGCACGACAGGCTTTGGTTCCCAATTCTGTTTGATTTCGGCCTCATCCACGACGCGAAACCACTCGTGGCCATTGACCAGCGTAAGTTCCGCTGCGCGTCGCAACGTGAGCCGGTTTAGATCCTGCTCGTTCGTGCCGCGGCCGGCCGTGTAGCCAATGATATACCGGTTCGGTGAGACCTCTGCCGATGCATAGCCCATTGCGCCATTGTTACTGGCAGCGCTATAGGTGGCCGGCTTACTAGCACAGCCTGCGATCCAGCCGATGGCTAGCAACATCCCGAGGTTTCTTAGTGTCATGGTCGTCTCCCTTGGCATTGATTCCTATTGTCCCTGTCTGTGCTGACATAATCCAATCGTTCCGTGGTCCACGAGGCCGCCAAATTAATCTCAATATTTGTGTAACACTTTCGTCGCCTCGACGTCATTACAACCAAAGGGATAGGAATGACGATGCAAGCAGTATCAGACGAACAATTGATTCAGTGGGTCGCCGAAGGCGATGTCTCGTGTCTCGGTACTCTTTATGACCGTCACCACGAGGGATTGTTCAATTACTGCTGGCAACTAACACGCAATCGCGCCACCAGCGAAGATCTTGTTCAGGAGGTGTTCCTGAAGCTGATCAAGAAAGCCGACAGTTTCCGGGGCGAGTCCAGTTTCAAGTCCTGGATATACCTGATTGGCCGAAATGTGGCTTTTGATCATCTTCGTCGGGAAAAGCGTCAACAAACAGATACTGATCGAGAAGAGACGATCTTGTCCGGTCTGATCGACGAACGCAGCGCAGAGCAGGGGGCCACAGGGCAGCAGGATCTGGAACATCTCGCGCGTTCCCTCGAGAGTTTGCCGGTTGATCAACGCGAGATCATTTGGTTGGCGCGTTGCGAATTTCCTGATTACCGCTCGCTCGCCGATGCGCTCGGTTGCACCGGGCAGGCGGCACGTGTGCGTATGCACCGGGCGATGAAAGCCCTTCATGATGTTTTTGATAATTTACAGGGAGGACTCACTAATGTCTGACCAAATAGATAATGATGCGAATCGCATCGAGTTTGACGATGCCTCCAATAGCCTGTTCAACGCGATCGGCGATTTGCCCCGGCAAACACCGGACACGAGCCTGCGACGACGCGTCATGCTCGCGGCACACGCCGAACACGACAAATTGTCGATGGCTGACCGAGTCCGTCGCTGGTGGCTGAAACCGCAAGCGGTCGCTGCAATGATCAGCTCCTGCGCCGTCGGTTTGCTGCTGGGTACGCTAATCGATACGGGCGGCGGTAAGAACGTCAATACGCGCGTCGCTGAGCTCGAAACACGCATGCAGGAAATGGATCGCGAATTGGTGATCAACCGGCTAACCGCAGGTGCGGCGACCGATCGCATGAGTGCTGTTCTGAATGCGGCCAGTTATGCCGCCAATGATTCGTTGGTGACCGGTGCGTTGTTACGCACAGCGGTCAACGACCCGGTCGCTTCGGTTCGCGCTGCTGCTATTGCCGGTTTGGGCGGAAGCATTGATCAGCCCGAGGTGGGTGAAGAGCTACTTCGGTTGCTCACTCAATACGATTCCACAACGGTTCAGCTCGCCATCGTCGATGTGATTTTACGCCATGGCGACGGTGAACAAATCCAAGCGTTGGAAGATCAGGCGGAGCGCAACACACTGAGCGAGCCACTCAATGAGTATGTCTTGCAAGCGACACGAGGAGAAACGATATGAATTATTTGAAACGTCTAGCAGCAATCGGTGTTACCTGTTCGGCGATCCCGGCAGCGATGGCCGATGCGAGAGAGCAGCGGAACATCGAGCAGGTGTTCAAGGTCGGGAACAGCCCGGTCCTGACCGTGAAGAATATCTGGGGTAACGTACGTGTTGTCTCTGGCGCCAATGGCGTCATCAAGCTTGAAGCCCGCGAAATCAGAGTCGCGGATGATGATGACGATCTCGCTTATTCCAAAGAAGTGTTGCCGTTACGCATAGAACAAGATGGTGATGAAGTGCGCGTAATTGTCGGCCGGCAATTCGATGATTGGGAAGAGCGTCGTCAATGCCATGGCTGCCGCGCCGAGTATCAGTTCTTGCTGACAGTGCCCGCCAAAACGGCGCTTAACATTCGTGCCATCAACGACGGCGTCATCGATATTCAATCTGTGAGCGGAGTGATCAATGCCAAGAACGTCAATGGACCGATTGCGGTTAGTGAATTATCGGCTTGCGATGAAATCGACAGCGTCAATGGCGATGTAACGCTATCAATGAACCGCGGGCTGGCGACAGCGTGCTACGTCAAGACAATCAACGGAGATATCTCGATCACGATGTCAGAACCCCATGATATGGAGCTCGCTGTGTCGCAAAGGAACGGGCGGATGTATACCGATTTCCCACTGACCTCGATGGCCATAGGGCAGCAAGTCAGCACGGACACATCGCGAAAGAAAACACGCTATCGCATCTCCCAGGACGCAGGCTTCCGGCTCGGTCGAGGCGGTCAACGTATGACGATCTCATCACTGAATGGTGATTTCACGATTCAAGAAGGAAGAAAATAATGAGTTACTACAGAAACACCGACAGGTTTGCCGGCTTACTCGCACTGGCCGGATTCTTGTTGTTTACATTCGCGGGCCATGCCGAAGCGCAAGTTGAGCCGCTCGTCATTCCGGTATCGCAGCCTGGCAAACCGGTAAAGTTGAACATGCACATGATCTCTGCGCGCATGCGAGTGATCGCAGAAGATCGCGATGATGTAGCGGTCGAAGTTTCCGGTGGCAAGAATGGCCGCAGTATCGTGACGCCGTCCGGCCCGAAGTCGATCGGTGCTGCCAGCTACAATCTGTCAGCATCCGAGGAAAACAATGAGGTCATCGTACGCACGGAATGGCACAACAGCGCTATCGACATCGTTGCGCGAGTTCCCTTCAATGCATCGTTGGACTTAAGGGTTACAAATGACAGCTGGATCGTTGTTGAAAATGTTCGCGGTGCGATGGAGTTGCAGAACGTCAATGGTCCGATTGAAGTGATAGGAGCGGCGTCCTCGGTAATCGCGGAATCGGTGAACGGCGATATTCAGGTGTCCTTTTCCGATATGGGCAACGTTGAGTCCGGCGCACTCAACACAGTGAATGGCGATCTTGTGTTGGGGTTGCCCGACGGCGCTTCTGCGGCGCTTCACCTCGACAGTTCACGCGGCGATATTGTGACGGACTTTGAAGTCGAAGTTCAGCCATCGAAGCCGATCGTTGCCAGAAATGCGAAAGGGAATCGTACCGAGGTTAAGGTCGCCAACGTGATCGTTGCTCACGTGAATGGCGGTGGGCCGGTGATTCGATTCAAGACCTTGAATGGCGATATTCAGATTAACAAGGTGCGTTAACCGCGGCTGTCAGCCGACGGGTTCTTGTACTGCGGGCTACTCCGAAGGGTAGCCCGTTTTTTTGTTGAAGATACGTCCGCTAGTCGGACAAGTAGTACTCGACCGTTGAGACAACACGGACGCGTTTGATGTGCGGATTGTTGTTGTCTCGCGCGTAAATACTAAATTGCCCTTGCGACGCACGGCGAATCTTGCCGAGTTGACTGTTCGAGTCTGCGGCGAACTTTTCCGCGACTTCACGTGCTTTTCGGGTCGCTTCCTCGATCATTTGCGGTTTGATCTCATTCAAGCGGGTAAATAAATATTCTGTAGGCGCGTTATAGCTGTCACCCGAGAATACGATCCCGCGTTCGCCGAGTTCTGACAATCGCACCATGACGCGTCGAACGGCATCTACGTTTTCTGAATATACCGTGACCGTCTGCGTGCCACTGTATCTGAACGTCGGCGCAGGGCCGCCACCATATTGTTGAGCGGTCTTGTCGACAACCGACGGTGCCGGCGATGTGATTTCATCGGCGGCAATACCGTTAGCAATGAGGAACTCGCGAATTTGTTCGGCTTGCGTATTGATGCTGGCGTAGATCGCCGGAAGTGCATTGTCGGCGACAGAGAATTGGATTGGCCAGATCACTACGTCCGCCGGGAACTCTTGCTCGGAAAGGCCTTTCACCCGAACGGTGCGTTCGAACTGTTTGTATTCGATGGCAGCGCTTTTTAGCAGAATGCCCATACCGATCAAACCAACCGCGATGCCGATCGCCAGTAACAGCGAACCCGCGCGGCTATGGTTGCTCATTAGGCGTTATCTTCGCTGGTTTTTGGCGTGTGTTCTGTGGCGTCGACGTCGTTGCCGAGGTCCGAGACGCTTAACGAACGCAATACCCGCGTTTCGCTCAATGTTTCCCGATCTTCGGGTTGCGGCTGCGCGTTCGCATTGACGTATTTCAAGCGGAAATCGCCAATCACAATGATGTCATTGTTGCGTAAGTTGCCTTGTCGCAATTCACGGGAATTTAGCGTCAATCCGTTGGTGCTGTTCACGTCGGCCAGCGATGCAGAGTCGGGCGTACAAATCAAAATAGCGTGGTGACGGCTGACCCAACGAGACTCGAGCACGATGTCGTTGTGAGGCGCGCGGCCAATCAAAACCTTGCGGCGTGAAATGACGTAGCGTTTCAGTAACTCGCCGTTGCAATTGACGAGAATTTCACCAAGCGGAGCGGGTTCTTGCTGAGTGTGTCGGCCAGTGCCTTCATCAAAAACAGCATTATCTTCCATCGTGATTTTTTGGATCTGGGTGGTTTCGGACGGTGTCACTGGCCGCTCGGCATCTGCGGGCATCGCTGATTCAATCGCCAGCAGCATGTCTCCGGAACTCAAAGACTCATCACCACTCACGTCACGTCGCGCATAGTCGATCGCACGGATAATTTCGCCAGGGAAGCCTTTTGATAATCTGACCAGGCTATCAATCGCCGATTCATGGGCTACTAGGTTTTGATCCGCCAATACGTGTGCGACGAATTGGCGTAATTCCGACTCGTCCATGGGTTCGAGTTTGAGCTCTGCGCATACGCGCTTGCCGACTTCTGCCATCCGTTCTGCCGTGGCAATGTCTTTCAACTGTTCGCCTCCGGACAAGATCAAGCGGCATACGGATTGATTCTGGTGCTTGAGGCCCGCGAGTTGGTTGATCGTTCGCAGTGTGTTCGGGTGTGCTTGATCGACATGCTTAACAACAATAAGGGGCGGAACACCGGCAATTGCCTGGTGTTGGCAGATCATTGTCATCAAGGACAGCAGCTCGGAATGCCGGGCATCGTCGAGTTGATAACCAAAAGCGGCGAGAACCTCGACCAGAAATCCGCCAACCGTGTTATCAGCGGCGTCAATGATCGCGAAGCTGAGTCCTTCAAGCGCTGGATCGCCGGCTTTCAGCGTGGCGCTGAGATGGCGTACAAGCGAGGACACTCCCGCACCTGCAGGTGCTTCGATCAAGGCGAGTCCGTTGCGTTGGTGATAGACCCGTTCCAGCTCGGCGACTAGTTCTTTTTGCTGGCGACCTTCGAAGAATGCGATCTCCGGCTCGTTTACGATCAGTTTTTCTTCGCTAGTCAATGGTCAACTCTCACAAATTTGTGTTTTTGTGACTGCGGTTCAGGACAGTCACGCCGAAAACGGCTAAAGCAGGTAAGAAGTCTAACCAACCGATTCAGGTGATGTAAAATGTGTCATGGGAAGCCTGCTGCTATTGCTGGTTTTCTCCCATGTATTGCCCGGTTTTATGTCGCATAATGGCGTCAATATGATCACTTGCTATTGAGCTATCCGTCACAACTATCTGCTAAATAAGTGATTATCATTTTCCGCACGCTTCAATTGTCTCAAATTGCAAAGGTACGCTTGTTTGGCTGACTTCCCCTTCTCTGCGCGCAATATCGTGGTCTTTCGAGGCGAGCGCTGCCTGATCCGAAATCTCACTCTTGAGGTGTCGGAGGGTGATGTCGTGCATCTCGTAGGGCCGAATGGTTGCGGTAAGACGTCTTTGCTGCGGGTTCTGGCAGGATTGGTGCCGCCGGAGCAGGGTGAAGTGCTTTGGGACGGACAACCGGTGCATGCATGTCGCGCCGAGTTTAACCAGCAGCTGGCCTGGTTGGGTCATCATGCAGGGCTTAAGTCTGATTTGACGCTGGCCGAGAACCTTCAATTCGATAATGCGTTGCGTCGCCGCCATGACCGCGTCGACCTGGAACGGATTTATGAAACCCTTGGGCTAACGGCAAGGCTGTCGGTTCGTGCCGGCGCATTGTCAGCCGGGCAAAGGCGGCGGGCGGCTTTGGCCCGAGTGCTGATGTCGTCGGCCTCACTGTGGTTATTAGATGAGCCACTGACTAATCTGGATACCGATGGACGGGCGTTGGTGCTCGATGCGCTCGCCGCTCATGCCAAAGCGGGCGGACGCGCTATTTTCGCAGCGCATTACGACGTAGACGTCCCAAACGTGCGTGTTCGGCGCATGGAGTGGCAGTCATGACGCTCGGTGTATCGTCTAAACCGGTCAACGCATCCAGACCGGCAGAAATGCGGCCTTTGTCGGTGTTCTCGGCGATGTTGGGTCGTGAGCTTCGCCTGGCGTTTCGGCGTCCCGCTGATTTGTTGAACCCCGTGTTCTTCTTTGCGATGGTGGTGGCATTGTTTCCGATCGCCGTAAGTCCTTTGCCTGCCGTGTTGAAAGTGCTCGGCCCGGGGGTGGTCTGGGTTGCTGTTTTGCTAGCGGGCTTATTGCCGCTGAACAGCATCTTTGCTCAGGACTATGAAGACGGCACACTCGAGCAGTATCTGTTGTCCGGGCAGTCGCTGGTCGCGATCTGTTTTGCCAAGACATTGTCGCTTTGGCTGGTCAGTATCTTGCCGCTGGTGCTCGTGTCCGCGTTTGTTGCGCAATCCTACTTATTGCCATTGGACGTAGTACCCATTTTGGTCATTTCGTTGTCGCTGGGTGGCTACAGTATTTGTGCTTTGGGCGCCGTTGCAGCGGCGCTCACAATCGGCGTGCAACGCTCTAATGCCTTGATTGCACTGTTAGTGCTACCACTTATGGTCCCTGTGCTCATATTTGGCGCGCGAGCCGTGTCCTTGGCTTCGACAAATAGTGAACTGGGCGGCTCGCTAGGGTTGCTTGGCGCCGTGGCGTTGTTGTCGTTGTTGTTGGCGCCGGTCGCCGCAGCTGCAGCGCTGCGAATTAGTCTGGAATAGAATACGTAAGTTATGTGGAAGTATTTTCATCAGCTGGCGTCACCGCCGCATATTTATCGCATCGCCGGTGCTTTCGTGCCATGGATGATGGGTCTGGCTTTGCTCGGTATTGGCTACGGCCTTTACGCGGGCCTGGTATTGGCGCCACCCGATTATCAGCAGGGTGATGCGTTTCGAATCATCTATGTGCACGTGCCATCCGCCTACTTATCGTTAATGGCCTACAGCATCATGGCAGTCGCCTCAATCATCGGCCTGGTTTGGCGTATGAAGCTTGCACATGCCGTGGCGGCTTCTGCGGCACCGATTGGTGCTTCATTTACGTTCCTAGCTTTAGCTACCGGTTCCATCTGGGGGCGTCCGATGTGGGGAACCTGGTGGGAGTGGGGCGATCCAAGAATGATGACGGAGCTGATTCTGTTGTTCCTGTACTTCGGTTACATGACACTTCGGTCGGCGATTGAAGATCGTAATCGTGCGGATCGCGCGAGCGCCGTACTGGCGATTGTTGGCGTGGTGAATGTTGTACTCGTTCACTATTCGGTGGAGTGGTGGAGCTCATTGCATCAGGGGCAGACCATCATGAACGAGGATGCGAAAATGCCCGGGTCTATGTTGGTGCCGCTGTTGGTGATGATTTTCTCCTTCACGTTGTTTTTCGGAGCGGTATTGTTGAAAAGATTGAGAAGCGAAGTACTGATTCGTGAACGCAATGCACGGTGGGTGAAACGTCTTTTGGCGGATACGGAGACACAACATGCGTGAGTTTTTGGCGATGGGCGGCTATGCGGCTTTCGTTTGGCCCTCTTTTGCATTGACCGCGATCGTGATGATTGCAAACTGGTGGCTTGCCGTGCGCGCCGAACGGACGACGTTGCGCGTCATCCAACGACAGCTGGCTAACCATGATCTTGATGTTGGCGCGTCTTTCCGGGAGGTAAGCTCATGACACCGAAACAACAAAGAATGCTATCGGTTGGATTACTGCTTGGCGGCTTGGTCGTTGTCAGTATTCTTGCGATAACCGCGGTCGATAGTGCCGGCGATTTTTATCATGAGATCGAAGCCGTGGTCGCAGGCGACTACCCGAAAGAACGCAATTTTCGGGTCGGTGGATTGGTGTTGGAGGGCAGTTTGGATCGTGCCCCCGGCAGCCTTGAATTGATGTTCACATTGACGGATACCGTCAATCAGTTGCCAGTTTCCTACACGGGTGTGCTGCCGGATTTATTTCGTGACGGGCAGGGCATTATCGCGACGGGCAGTATGGGCAACGGTGGCGTGTTTGTTGCCGACGAGATTTTAGCCAAGCATGATGAAAACTACATGGCACCGGAAGTTGCTGAGTCATTGAAAAAACAGGGCTATGAGGCCCCGGAGTCCTAAATGTTTGCTGAGCTCGGACAAGTTGCGCTAATCGTTGCACTCGTGTTGGCGTTCTTGCAGGGTGTGATTCCGCTCGTTGGTGCACATCGCAACGACCAGGCATTGATGCAGGTGGCCAAACCAGCAGCGCTTGCCCAGTTCGGCTTTGTGCTGATTGCGTTTTGGATTCTGGCTAGTGCCTTCATCAACAATGATTTCTCGCTGCAATATGTCGCGAACAATTCCAACAGCCAACTCCCGACGATGTTTCGATTCGCGGCGGTATGGGGTGCCCACGAAGGCTCAATGTTGCTTTGGACCTTGATTCTTTCGGCATGGACTGTCGCTGTTGCACTGCGTTCGAAAGCATTGCCGCTCGAAATTTCGTCACGCGTGCTGGCCGTGCTGGGATTGCTCAGTGTCGGTACGCTTTTGTTCATCGTTTTGACGTCTAACCCGTTCTTGCGATTGCAACCTGCTGCGCCGGATGGCAATGATCTCAACCCGCTGTTGCAGGATCCCGCGCTCGTGATTCACCCGCCGATGCTTTATGTCGGCTACGTGGGCTTGTCCGTGGCTTTCGCTTTTGCCATCGCCGCGATGTTGTCCGGCCGGCTTGACCGGCAATGGGCCCGTTGGACTCGTCCTTGGACTACTGCT
Source organism: Woeseiaceae bacterium (assembly GCA_045110335.1). Classification (GTDB taxonomy): domain Bacteria; phylum Pseudomonadota; class Gammaproteobacteria; order Steroidobacterales; family Woeseiaceae; genus CALBPI01. The sequence continues at coordinate 42,640 of JBGCGB010000033.1, read as the reverse complement.
GCTTGGGTCTTTTTGACCTTAGGTATTTCGCTAGGCAGTTGGTGGGCTTATTACGAATTAGGCTGGGGCGGCTGGTGGTTCTGGGACCCGGTTGAAAACGCCTCGTTTATGCCTTGGTTGGCGGCGACCGCGTTGATTCATTCGCTCGCTGTGACAGAGACTCGTGGCCTGTTTAAGAGTTGGACTTTGTTATTGGCGATCATGGCCTTCTCGCTGAGCTTGCTGGGTACGTTCCTGGTGCGCTCGGGCATCATTGTCTCAGTGCATGCATTTGCCAGCGATCCGACACGCGGGTTCTTCATTCTAGGTTTCTTGCTATTGGTCATCGGCGCCGCGTTTGCGCTGTATGCCTGGCGCGCGCCGTCGCTGGATTCGCCGGCAGGCTTTGAGGCAACCTCGCGTGAGACCTTTTTGTTGCTCAACAATGTCTTGTTGGTCATCGCGGCAAGCTTGATTCTCGTCGGGACGCTTTATCCATTGTTTATCGATGCTTTGGGTTTGGGTAAAATTTCCGTCGGACCACCGATTTTTGAACTCGTCTTTATTGCACCAATGTTGCCGCTCGTTTTCTTGATGGGTTTCGGTATGCACGCCAGTTGGCGTACCGGCAATCTTGGCGAAGTTTGGCGACAATACCGATGGTTCTTGTTGGCAGCCGTTGCGTTAGGCGTCGGTGTGCCCTGGTTGGTTTACGATGGTTTTAATGTCATGACCATCGCGGGTGCGACAGCCGCCTTCTGGATTATGCTGGCTTCTTTGTCCGAGCCAATTCGTTCGCTATTGGGCAAGGCACGCATGTCCCGTTCGCAATTCGGCATGAGCCTCGCGCACTTCGGCGTCGGCATGTTTACGCTGGGCGCGGTCATTGTGTCGTCGTTCGGGGTTGAAGCCGATCGCGCTATCCGACCGGGCGAGGGCATTCAATTGGCTGGCTATGAGTTCCAACTTGACGGACTTAGCAGTGGTCGTGGTCCGAATTACAATTGGTTGCGCGGCGCTGTCAGTGTTCGCGAAGACGGCGAACTGGTGTCTTCTCTATTGCCTGAGAAAAGACAGTATCTGACGCAGCAAAGTGTCATGACGGAAGCCGGTATTGACGGCCGGGTCAGCCGTGATTTGTTCGTCGCGATGGGTGAATCGATTGGTGACAACGCATGGTCAGTGCGGGTGCAATACAAACCATTAGTGCGGCTAATCTGGTTGGGCACCATTTTGATGGCGCTGGGCGGGGTTATTGCCATGACTGATCGTCGCTATCGCGTACAACAGCGTTCGAAAGCCGGCGATAAGACACCAGCGACGCCGGTACCCGTCACCGAGCAAAACGCGACATGAATCGATTCGTTCTCCCGTTGCTGATTTTGGCAGCCTTAAGTGTTGCGTTCGTGATTGGTCTCGGCAGAGATCCGACGGCGATTCCGTCCCCACTGTTGTCGCAGCCGATGCCCGCTTTCGAATTGGATTCGCTCACGGAGCCGACGAGAAAAGTTAGCGAAAAAGCCTTGTTGGGCGAACCGTCACTAGTCAATGTCTGGGGCAGTTGGTGTTTCAATTGTGCGGTTGAGCACGACTTCTTGATGAAGCTTTCTCGAGAAAAGACAATTCCCATTTTCGGCTTGAACTGGAACGACGAATTGCCGGCAGCAAGACAGTGGTTGCTTGATCGCGGCGACCCGTATGTGTTTTCGGCTTTTGACGTCGAAGGCCGTGTAGCGATTGATCTAGGCGTATACGGTGCACCGGAAACATTTTTGCTGGATGCGAATGGCGTGATCGTGCATAAGCATATTGGTCCATTGGATGCGGTGGTTTGGTCGCGCGATTTCCTGCCACGGTTACAGGAGCTGGCAAAACGATGAGGTTGTTTTCTTACTCTTTATTGGTTTTTTTGCTCGCTTTGTTTTCAGTGCCTGCCATGGCGATCGACACCGAACGTGCGTTTGAAGATGACGTGCTTCAGGCGCGTTACAAACAGTTGGTTGCCGAGGTTCGTTGTCTAACCTGTCAGAATCAGTCGATCAAAGATTCCAACGCACCGTTGGCCGTAGATCTTCGCGAGGTGGTTCGCGAACAAATTGCTGCTGGCAAAACCGACCGGGAAATTCTGGCGTTCCTGCAGGCGCGCTATGGTGACTTTGCGCTTTACCGTCCACCTTTTTCTGCGCGTTCCGCGTTACTTTGGCTATCGCCGCTGATCTTGTTGCTGATTGGTGGCTACGCGGTGTTTGGTGTGGTCCGTCGGAGAGCGGGTATGGACGTGATGGCGGACGGCGAGTAACGATGACAGTTAATTTCTATTTGTTGGCAGCGGTCATGGTGCTAGTGGGTTTTGCTGCCGGCATGTGGCCGTTGTTGCGGCAGAAACGGACCGGTTTGGCCATCGCCAGTGCCTTGTTGATGATCGGCACGGTCGTGCTGATGTATCCGTTTGCTAGTAACTTCAAAGTAAGGAGTGTCGCGCTAGAGGCTCTGGCTGCGGCGACGTCCGAGGAAGAAGCGCGTACAGCGGCGGCTGCTTTGGCGATAGAGCTGAAAGATTCCCCAGACAACTACGAGGGTTGGCGACTGTTGGGCCAGAGCCGGTTACAGCTTGGCGATTTTTCCGATGCAGTTTATGCGTTTCGTCGTGCCATGGAGATCGGCGGTTTTCGAGATCCCGAGCTGAAGGTCTTGTTAGGCGAGGCGATCACTTACGAGCGAGGTCAGGATATTCCGGAGGAGGCGAGCCGCCTTTTCCTGGCCGCCTATGAAGAAGCGCCGGAAAACTCAAAGGCGCAATGGTATGCCGGACTTGCATTCGCGGCGCTCGATCGCCCGACGGAAGCCGCGGCAGCCTGGGAGGCATTGCTTGCGCAAGGTCCACCAGAAAATGTCGCATCCATTCTTCGCGAGAGAATCGCGGCGCTGCGGGGTCAGGCGGCGACGGGCCCGGCAACGGGATCGATCGAGCTTTCTGTGAGCTTGGCCAATGAGCTACCAGCGACGTGGCCCGAGACAGCGAGATTGTTTGTTTCCGTTCGCAATGCGGAAGCCGGTGGACCGCCGCTAGCGGCCCGGCAGTATGCGCCGTCCTCGATGCCGCTTTCCGTTCAAATGGATGATCGCGATGCGATGATTCAGGGTCGTAATATCAGCTCTGCGAGCAAACTTCAGATCAATGCCAGAGTGTCGATGAGTGGCGATCCTCTCGGTGGTGCCGGGGACTACGTAGGTTCGGTCGAGATTGATCGATCGGTTATCAGTGGCCCGTTAACGCTATTGATTGATAAGGTCAGCGAATGAGTGATGTTGGTGCGAACCGTTGTTTTGCTTGCGGGCCGGAGAACCCAATCGGGCTGAAGATTCCGTTTCGATTGGAAAACGAACGGTGTATTGCGGAGTTCACGCCTGGTGAAAATCATGTGGGTTATCATGACGTCGTGCATGGCGGACTCTTGTTTGCGGCGCTCGATGACGTGATGGCAAACTGGATTTATCTGCAAGGTACGCAAGCTTTCACGGGCAAAGCAAACATTCGATACCGCCGGGAAGCGCGTGTTGGTGATACTTTGCGGTTGGAAGGCTGGTGTGTAGAGCAGAAGTCACGCCTATACAAGATGGCGTCCTTTGCTCGCAGTCTCGCCACCGGTGACGTCGTTTGCGAGGCCGACGCGACTTTTATGCGGGCACGCTGATCGTTGTGATCCGAATTGTGTCTGTGAAATAATCAGCCAAAGTAGTAGAACCGGCATGAGTCCATGCCGCCCAAAAGGAATCAGGTTCATGAAACGACTCTTTAGAGTAAGTTCGGTCCTGCTAGCGACGGCGCTAGCGGCGTGCGGGGGCGACGGAAAAAATGGCGATGCTTCGTCCGACGCGGCTTTTGCGAGCCACTATCAAGTACCGGACACTGCGCCATTACTGATTCGGAATGGCACGTTGTTAGACGGCGCTGGGAATCGGCTGGACGAGACTGATATTCTGGTCGTTGACGGCAAGATTGAACGAATCGGTAGTTCGTTGTCTGCTCCGCGTGATGCGCGGATTGTTGAGGCTAAAGGGCGGTTCGTGACACCCGGTATTATTGATGTGCATTCGCACTTGGGCGTTTATGCATCGCCCGGCGTTGAAGCGCACTCTGACGGTAACGAAGCGTCGTCCCCGAACACCGCGGAAGTTTGGGCTGAACATAGCGTTTGGCCGCAAGACCCTGGCTTCTCTGCGGCGTTGGCTGGTGGCGTCACGGCAATGCAGATCTTGCCAGGATCGGCAAATCTGTTTGGTGGTCGCAGTGTCACCCTCAAGAATGTGTTCGCGAGAACCGTTGCGGAAATGAAATTCCCGGGCGCGCCGTATGGTTTGAAAATGGCTTGCGGTGAAAACCCGAAACGGGTTTATGGGTCACGCGGCAGCGCGCCGTCTACCCGCATGGGTAACATGGCAGGATATCGTTCTGCCTGGATCGCCGCATCGGCCTATCGCGACAAGCTCGTTGCGGCGCGCGATGGTAAGGGTGAGGCGCCGGATCGCGACCTGAAGCTCGAAACCCTAGCCGGTGTGCTCGAGGGCGAGATTCTCGTTCACAATCACTGTTATCGCGCCGATGAGATGGCGATGATGATCGAGTTGTCGAAGGAGTTCGATTATCAGATTACGGCATTCCACCATGCCGTGGAGTCCTACAAAATCGCCGATATTCTGGCTGAGAACAATGTCTGTTCGGCCATGTGGGCGGACTGGTGGGGCTTCAAGATGGAGGCTTATGACGGCATTCTCGAGAACGTCGCTTTTGTCGATAATGCGAACGCCTGCGCCATCGTTCATAGCGATTCTGATATCGGCATACAAAGACTGAATCAGGAGACTGCCAAAGCAATGGCGGCAGGTCGTCGCGCGGGACTGGAGATTACGGATGCCCATGCAATGCAGTGGATCACCAGTAACGCCGCTGATGCGCTCGGTATCGGCGACCAAACCGGTACCCTGGCGGAAGGCTTGAATGCAGATATCGTGGTTTGGGATCGATCACCGTTCAGTGTTTACAGCCGGGCATTGCATGTTTATATCGATGGACAGCTGATGTATGACCGTTCCAATGATGAAGCGCAACCGGTCACGGACTTCGCGCTCGGACGTGTCGTTAGTGCGGGAGCAGGCCGATGAGAATTTTATTCATAGTGACAGCCACACTAATCATGCTGATCAGTGTCAACGCGGCGCGTGCCGAGACGATTGCCATCGTCGGTGGCACGGTACACACCATGGGCAAGGCAGGCACGTTGCAAGATGCAATGGTGGTGATTGAAGACGGCCAGGTGACCTCGGTGCGAAGGGATCGTAACGTGCCAGACGGTGCAACGGTTATTGATGCTGACGGCGCCGTCGTTACGCCGGGCTTATTCTCCGCAGTTTCAGGTCTTGGCCTTGTTGAGGTCAACGCAGTGAGTGGCACCGTCGATGGCGGTCAAGCAGGTGATCAGTTTAGTGCCGGCTTTGAAGTCGCTGATGCCTTTAATCCCGCGTCATCATTAATCGCCGTCAATCGCATGGCGGGCGTTACGCGGGCGGTCATTGCGCCGTTCCCGGGCTGGGGTGGCTCCGAACCAGTGGGTCGGGTGTTTTCCGGCAGTGCTGCCGTTGTGCATCTGGGTGATGCCGATGATTTTCTGGTCGTCCGTAAAGCGGCGATGGTCGCCTATCTGGGTGAGTGGGGTAGTGAGTTGGCGGGTGGTTCTAGAAGTGCGGCCTTGCTGCAATTGACCCAAGCGCTGGATGACGCCATCGACTATGCCCAGTTCAAAGATGCCTATAATGCCGGCGCGCGACGTGAATACAGTATCAGCATGGCGGATCTCGAAGCCTTGCAAAGCGTTGTTCGGGGCGAGACGCCGGTTTATCTTAATGTGCACCGCGCCAGTGATATTCGGGTTGCTCTGGATATGGCGGATCGCTATGGCTTGAAATTGGTGATCACCGGTGGCGCGGAAGCCTGGCAAGTGGCCGACCGATTAGCGGCAAGCAATACCGCTGTGATCGTTTCTGCGCTCGATAATTTGCCGGGCAGTTTTGATCAGTTATCGGCAACCATGGAGAACGCACGAGTTTTGGTCGAGGCAGGCGTCAGGATCATGATTGCTGATGGTAGCAGTCACAATGCGAGAAACCTGACGCAACTGGCTGGTAATGCAGTTGCGAATGGTCTGCCATGGCAAGAAGGACTTGCCGCGATTACGACGGCTCCTGCCGAAGCGCTCGGTCTCGGTGACAAGTTTGGAAAAATCGCGCCCGGCATGGTGGCGGATGTTGTCGTTTGGGACGGCGATCCATTGGAAGTGACGTCACATCCTTTGCATGTGCTGATCGATGGTGTTGTGCAGCCGAAGCAGAGTCGCCAGACGTTACTGAGAGACCGATATCGTGACCTCAGCGACGACAAGCAACCCGCCTATCGGAATCGCTAACGCGATTGCTTACCGTTGGCTTTCCGTTGCAGGGTCGAGCTTGCAACGGGCATGTTTGCTCTGGGGGTTGATCGGTGCCGTTCATGCCGCGCCGAAAGTCGCGATCGAAGGTCTAGATGAGCCATTACGAAAAAATGCGCTCGCTTATCTGAACGTTGATGTGCTTCGGTGCGATACCGCGCCCTGGCAAATTGATGACCGGCTCGACAAGCTTGAGCAAAACGTTAAGGATGCATTGAAACCATTCGGCTATTACACGCCGTCGGTTGAGGTTGAACGATTAGGCGGCGACACGTGTTGGTCGCTCGCGGTTAAGGTGCGGCGAGGCGAACAGGTCTTGTTTCGGCAGGTCGATGTGTCGATCGACGGCGATGCAGCATCGTTACCGGCGATTCAGTCCTTGGCTGGGCGTGAACCGAAGCCGGGTGATCCGGCGCTCCATCAACGTTACGAGGCATTGAAGCGCAGCCTGCAGCTCACGTTGAGTAATTTCGGTTTCCTCGACGCGCGTTTCACCAAACGCGAGCTTAATGTTTTTCCAACTGAGCAAGCTGCAGATGTTGTTTTGCATGTGCAAAGCGGTGAGCGTTATCGCTACGGTAACATTCGGCTCGACCAGGAAGTGCTTGATGACGATTTGATTCGCCGGTATGTCACGCTAGAGCCTGGCGGTTTCTATGATCGTTCGGCATTAGATCAATTGCAGGCAGATCTTTCGGCGACCACGTTTTTCAATCGTGTTCTTGTTAGTCCCGACTTTGAAGCGGCGGCGGATGGCATTGTGCCCATTAATGTGTCGCTGACTGCTGCGGAGAAACTTGGCTACTTTGTCGGTGTCGGTGCGTCTACCGACCAAGGGCCACGTGTGCGGGGCGGATACCGGAATCGTCGCGTTAATGGGAAAGGCCACCAATTCGATAGTGGTCTGCTTTATTCGCCGGTCCTGTCGCAACTACAAGCGACTTATCGTCAGCCGCTCAAGAATCCATTAGTGGAATGGCAGACCATTGAATTGCTGTTCGAATCTGAGGAAACGGACACCGCTGAAGATCAACGATTTCAACTCGGCGTCGAGCGAACCCGTGCGCTGCGAAACGACTGGCTGTTTAGTTACGGTATCTCCATCGGGGAAAGCCGTTTTACGGTCGCCGATGTAACCGATAATGCCACGTTGTTAATTCCGGTGATGGGCTTGTCCCGGCGCGTGTCTGACAACGCCGCTAATCCGCGCAAGGGTAGTTCGCTCGAGATGCGATTGCGCGGCGCTACGGCATCCCTGTTGTCCAGCACGGATTTTCTACAGGCCTATGTCCGCTATCGACGATTGATTCCGATCGGCGAGCGTGGCCGTTTATCGTTACGCGGAGAGCTAGGTGCAACCTGGCAGCAATCGTTTGAAGAGCTACCACCATCCGTTCGTTTTTTCGCCGGCGGAGATAATAGTGTTCGCGGGTATGGCTACCAGAGAATCGGCCCAACAAACGATGATGGGGAGGTGATCGGTGGCAGCCAATTGGCTACAGCAAGTATCGAGTACGAGCACACGTTGAAAGGCGCATGGGGAGTCGCTGCATTTGTAGATAGCGGCAACGCCTTCAATGACGCCAATATTGATCCGCGCACCGGTGTCGGTTTGGGCGTCGTTTGGCGTTCGCCGGTAGGACCACTAAGAGCGTACTTGGCCAAGCCGCTCGACGATGACGGTCTTCGGTTGCATATCAACTTCGGAGTCGATTTATGAGGCTCGGCGTTGTCTGGTTGCGGCGCGTCGGCTATCTCGTGCTGGGGCTTTTGATCATGGTCTGCCTGTCACTGTACTGGTTGCTCGGCACCTCGTCAGGAACACGCTTTGCCGCCGATCAAGTCACCCAAAGAGTGGCTGGTTTACAGATTGCCGAGGTTAAAGGAAGTTTCTTGGATGGCCTTATTTTATCGGGTATCCATTACGAGACGGTAGCATTGGATCTGCATGTAGCGTTGATCGCGGCCAAAGTTGATCCGTCAATTCTCTGGAATTTTCGCCGACTCGGTATTGACCGATTTAAGGCGCAAGATGTGGTGCTGACCCTCCCTTCTTCCGAGCCGGCGGCGGGTCCTGCGGATATTGTGATCCCGGCGATCGAACCACTGTCATTGCCGCTACGTGTTGATGTCAATGAATTCCGCTTGATTAACGTGATCATTAAGTCTGCAGAAACTGAGGAAACCGGTTCGACCGTGATTGATGAAGTTGTATTACGCGGATCTTTGGATGATGGGCAGATAGAGCTTGCCGAAGCTCGTGTACAACAAGCGCGATGGCTAATCGAGGGCGTCGGATCAATTGCGATCAATGAAGCATTGCCGGCCGCATTGGAGATTAGCTGGGCGATGTCATCGGACGAGGGTAGTGCGCCTGCGGGGACGCTGCGTCTTAATGGCGACCGTGCGCGCTATCGTGTGGCGCACGATCTGCGGTCGCCTTACGTGGTAGAAACTCGCGGCCATGTCGACGTCCCCGTCGGCGAGCCCGTAACAATTTCGCTTGAGTCGGCGACAGACCGCGTTGAGCTCCGTAGCGGAGATGGCCCGCTCTGGCTTGAGCGTCCGACGGTCACTGTGAATGGTCGTTACGGTGACTGGACGGCAATGCTTGAGTCGGGGGTGGGCGGGGACAAGAGAGTTGAGGGCGAGCTTAGTGCCCGGGTTGCCGGCGTATTCCTGAGTCCGACCTTAGGCCTTGCCAATCTGAATCTCGATCGTGGTGGCGAGGTCAGTGTGAACGGGACACCGGAGGGAGTCGATCGTTTTAACGGCGAAGTCGTCCTAGAGGCATTACCTTTAGCGTTGATTTCACCCGTGGCAGACGGCGATCTGAATGGTCGCTACGTAGTGGTAATCGATACCACCAATGGTCTTCAGGCAACCGCTGACATTGTTGAGACATCGGGTTCGATCTCCGGTCAAACCATTTCGGCCGACGGGGCATTGGCGTACCGTCAAGACATCATCGATTTTGAGTCGCTGATCTTTGAAGTTGGAGACAACACGGCAACGTTGAATGGGAGGCTCGATTTGACGGGTAACCTTTCCCTGGTAGTCAGTATCGATGCACCTGAACTTGGCGGGTTGATAGACGAATTGAGCGGCACACTGAAGGCTGATGGCACGGTCAATGGCACGATCCAACAGCCCATCATCTCCGCACGTATCGAGCCGTCTTCGATCGCCTATGGCGACTACCGGATGGACGGCTTGGACGCCACGGTAGCGTGGTCGCGCGAGCGCGGCGACATCGAGTTGACGGCGAATCAATTGATGATCGGAGAACGCACTATTGAGCGTTTGACGCTGTCCTCGGGCGGGTCAATGCGAGATCATCGTGTCGCATTCTCGGCGCGCCTCGACGATACGCTCGCGGTGACGACGTCGCTGGCAGGCGACTATGACCAATCTCGTTGGCAAGGCACTGTCAAAACGCTGAGTGCGAGTTCAATTGCGTTCTCAGAGGAATTGTCTCCGGTTGCGCTTGAGTCTTCTGTTGCACTAAACGTTGCCGCTGAGAAGATTCGAGTGGCGCCTTTTTGTCTGGTCGCCGATGATGCTTTGTCGCTGTGTGGTGAAGGCAACTGGGAGGACGGCCGGTTGTCGTCACGGGCCGAGATCAATTTACCGAATGTGGGCGTCTTTGCGAAACTACTGTTGCCCTCATGGGCAATCTCGGGTGGTATCTCGGGTTCTTTTGAACTGGATGGGGCGATAGATACGTTGAGTGGGGAAGGTCGATTATCGGTGCCTGAACTTACCGTGATGCGCACTAACGCTAGCACTGGGACCGAGCAGCAAAAAACCGTAGTTGTGGCACCGATCGAATCCAGCTTTGTTTTGAGTGATGGTGCCTTATCCGTACGTGGAAAGGCGGATATCGATCAGGCTGCCAATGTGAATGTCGATCTCGCTTTCGATAACTGGCTGGCACCGGCGTCGCCGATAGCGGGCACAGTGACTATTAACAGCCAGCAACTCGATGGGCTCAACGGGTTGCATGAAGCGTTCGTTTTCGATGGGGGCATGACCAATGTCGACATAACGGTATCTGGCACACGAAGTTCTCCGCAGCTTAACAGTAGCGCTCGCGTGACGGACTTGAATATGACCTTGCTGCCGTTAGGGGTGACGCTCCAGGATATGACCATTTCCGCTGATGCGAATTCCAGCGACCGTGTAACGACGACGGTGAATGGTCGCTCGGGCGACGGTGATTTTTCGCTTGATGCTGTCGTCTTATTGACCGAAGAAAGCGGACCGCAATTGACCGGTAAGCTCAGCGCTGATCGTTTTCGGTTTATCGACTTGCCGGATATGCAGGGTGTTGCAAGCCTTGGTTTGGCGTTAAATGCGAACCCTCAGGGATACACGTTGAACGGCAATGTCACAGTTGATGAGGCGAGCGTTACGGTGCGGGAATTGCCAGCCAGTGCGGTGCGCGTTTCGTCAGATAGTCGTGTCTATGATGAGGCGGGCGAGCTTGTGGTGACGCGAGATTCGGGCGCGCTTTCAGGTGCGCTGGATTTATCGATTCGGCTTTCCGATCAAGTACAGTTGGCCGGCTTTGGTTTGAGAACGGCATTGTCGGGTGATTTAGCTTTGACGCAAGAGGCCGGCGCAGCCCCGACCGGTGTCGGCACAATGACGCTGACGGATGCTACCTATGCTGCTTATGGACAGAAGCTGGACGTCAGTCGTGGGCGACTGATCTTTAACGGGCCACTGGATGAGCCTCGATTGGACGTGCGTGCTTTGCGTGAGGTCGACGATTACACGGTCGGCATTGATGTCACCGGCACGCCCACTGCTTTGCAATCATCGCTGTTTTCGAACCCGTCGCTGCCTGATGCGGAAGCGTTCAGTTTGCTGCTGACCGGACGAAACCTGGGCGCGACTAGTGCGGGTGACGGTGCTGGGCTTGCCGATGCGGCATTGACGTTGGGCCTGCGACAGGCGTTAGGTGTTACGGATGGGATCAGGGAAGCCGTTGGTCTGGATTCGCTGACGATTGCGGGTAGTGGGCGAAACGGTCGGTTGCTCGCCGGTAAGTCGTTGTCATCCAATCTTTATCTGCAATATGCATACGGTGTCTTTGATCAGGTGAGCAGTGTGTTGTTACGCCTAAAAATCAATGAACGGCTTTCTTTGGAATCCAGCTCTGGCGAAACACAATCGGTTGATCTTATTTACTCGGTGGGCCGTTAGGCACGTCGTTCTATCGCGGCGCTTTGCGCGCACGTATACTCTACCCAATGTTTGATCAATGAAGGATTTCCATGTCTTTACCTCCTGTTCTTCAAGGAAGCTTGCGACTCCCCGTCGTGGCTGCGCCAATGTTCATTGTTTCCGGTCCGGCTTTGGTGATCGAGCAATGCAAGGCTGGTATCGTCGGATCATTTCCGGCGTTGAACGCCCGTCCTCAACCGCTGTTGGATGACTGGCTTGCTGAAATCAGTGAGACGTTAGAAGCTGAGCGACAAAAGCATCCTGAAAAACACATCGCACCGTTTGCTGTGAATCAAATTTGTCACGGTAGTAATGATCGATTGATGGCTGACATGATGAGTTGCGTGAAAGCCAAAGTGCCGATCATTATTACAAGCCTTCGTCCGCCTAAAGAGATCGTCGAAGCGGCGCACAGCTATGGCGGCGTTGTCTTTCACGATGTGATCAATCTCCGGCATGCGCGTAAAGCAATCTCGGAGGGTGTTGATGGCATTATTGCCGTCTGTGCCGGTGCTGGTGGTCACGCCGGGGCATTGAGTCCCTTTGCGCTTGTGAAGGAAATTCGCAAAGAGTTTGACGGCGCATTGTTGCTGTCTGGCGCGATGACATCGGGTCGCGATGTGCTGGCAGCACAAGCGATCGGTGCTGATATGGCTTATATCGGTTCGCGGTTTATCGCGACAAAAGAAGCGAACGCGGATCCAGGTTACAAACAAATGTTAGTGGAGAGCGCGGCTGCCGATATTGTCTACAGCTCCCTGTTTACCGGTGTCCATGGCAACTACTTACGGCCAAGTATTGAGAAAGCGGGTATGGACCCCGATCAGCTACCTGAGGCAGATAAGTCGACGATGAACTTTGGTAGCGGTGGCAACACCAAGGCGAAAGCATGGAAAGACATCTGGGGTGCCGGACAAGGTGTTGGTTCGATCGACGAAATTATCCCGGTATCAGAACTCGTTGATCAGATGGTCGATGAGTACCATCGCGTACGGGCTGAGATCATGGGTCAGACCGGCTAGGCGGACGAACGGTATGGCGGCTGTTTTCTGGGTGGCAATGGGCGGTGCGCTTGGCGCGGCCGCTCGCCACCTTGTCAATGTCGGTCTTCACCGTTTTGGCGGCATGCTCGCGTCGACGTTGCTAGTCAACACTTTGGGTTGTTTGCTAATGGGCTGGTTGTTCTACCGTTTCAGTGTTCGCGATATCGAATGGTGGAGCGGTCAAGGTAGGTCCATGCTAGCGACTGGCTTTTGCGGTGCGTTTACGACGATGTCTGCGTTGGCGCTGGAAGTGCATTCAATGCATGCGCAAGGTCAGACATTTTTTGCTTCCGGGTACGCGTTGCTGAATCTGGCGTTGTCGCTAGTGGCGTTGACGATCGGCGTCGGTCTGGCGCGCCAGTTTTCATGACGCAGAATCCATGACGGTCGACGTTGCATGGGAAAGCCGCTTTGCAATTTCATCACACCAATCAACGTGCTCCGGCTTCATCAAACAACTTCTCAGGCAAGTTAGTGTTGGGCGGTCCCGCGTTATGGCCGCGAAACCATCATGGAGCCGTTCTGCGTCCACTTCGATCAGCGCAAGATGCAGGTCATCTTCGGCGCATTGATCAAAAATCTGTTGTGCCAGATCAGATGACTTCGCGATGCTTTCGCTGCGCACGGCCCAGATAATGATGTCCAACTGTGGTGGTTGTATCACGATAAATCTCTGGTCCGCAGATAGTAGTGCGGTCAGTTGATCGGCTGCTGCGCGACATCGGTCTAGCATCGATGAGAATTCGCTTCTGGGTAGCAATGGAAGTAGGGACTGGGTGGCGCGAAGCGCGACCGCCGCGGCTCCCGCACGGGAGCATTCGATACTGATTTCACCCAAATGTAGTTCGTCGGATGAAAAGTAAGTGTAGGGAGAATCGTGTTTGTAGTGCCTACCGACGGCAGGGTCTTTAAAAAGCACGCAACCGCATCCGTACGGCTGTAGGCCGTGCTTGTGCGGGTCGATAGCAAGACTGTCAGCTTGTTGAATCGCATCATAGCGAACGCGCAAGGCATCGGGCAGATCGGCGATCATGAAGTATCCGCCATAGGCGGCATCAACATGCACGCGGAAATCGTATTGCGCTGAAAGTGCGATCACCTGATCGACAGGATCGACGGCACCAAAGCTTGTCGTTCCTGCGGTGACGACTACCGTGCCCAAATTGCCTTGCTTGGCGAGCGCTTCCAGTGCGCCCATGTCCATGCAGCCTTGCGAATCGATGCCGACAGGTTGGTAGGGCAGGTGGAGCACTTTGGTCAGTCGTGCATGCGTGTAGTGGGCGTCTGATGAGCTCGCAACAATCTTCCCGGGCTTTTCCATACCGGCAATCCACAGCGCCTCGAAATTGGCTAACGTGCCACTGCTGGTCAAGTGTCCCAAGAATGGCGTCATGCCAAACATGGCCGCAATTTCGCTGACTGTTTCTTTTTCCATCGCCGAGCTCGCCCGTCCACCGTCCAACGCATGATTATTGGGGTTAACCCACATGGCCATTTGGTAGGCGATCCTTGCAATCGGGTGCGGCGGCTTCAACATCTGGCCGGCATAGAGCGGATGCGCATAGGGATAGTTGTCATGCATGCGGGTCGCGACTTCGTTAAGCACCGTCTGCATCGCTGTTTGATTATCTAAACGGGAGTTTTCAGTGGACGGTAGGTCGCTATAGCCGGCAGCGAGGGTTGCGACGGTTTCGGCAAGCATCGATAGCTCAGTGTCGTCATAAACGCTAAATCCTGACATTCTTTGATACCACCTACGCTTGCTTATTGATGTCGTCGTAGTCTATAAGAAAACCTGAGTGTTTGGCACGGGGTGTCAGGTTGGATTTGATAGGGTTAGCCGTGCCATTTTTCCTACTGGCCATCGTGGTCGAATGGATTGTGGACTATCGCCGCGGTACACAGTTCGTTCGTCTACCGGATGCGATGGGAAGTCTCAGCGCCGGTGCGATGAGCACTGCGACAGGGATTTTCAGCAAGCTTGTCGGGTTGGTTGTTTTCGCTTATGTGCTCGAGCATTGGGCCTGGTACCGTATGCCTGAAACCTGGTTTGACGCATCCCCACGCGGTGTGTTGTGTTGGGTATTAGCCTTATTGGCTTGGGATTTTTTTTATTATTGGAAGCATCGCCTAGGTCATGAACGCAGCCTGTTTTGGGCCGCGCATAGCGTCCACCATCAAAGCGAGGAATATAACCTGACGACGGCGCTTCGCCAGACCAGTACCGACTTTCTCGTCGGCTGGACGGTTTACATTCCAATGTTTCTTGTTGGCTTGCCGGTTAAAGTGTTCGTAACGGTTGCTTCGATTGATTTGATTTACCAGTTTTGGGTGCATACCCGACACGTCGGTACCTTGGGCTGGGTTGATCGTGTTTTTGTCACGCCGTCTAACCATCGTGTGCATCACGCGCAGAACGCCGCATACATTGATAAGAACTACGGCGGCATTTTGGTTGTTTGGGATCGACTGTTTGGCACATTTCAGCCCGAACTGGCTTCTGACCCTGTTGTATTCGGCGTGCGCAAGCCGCTGGCCAGTTTCAATCCGCTTACCGCGAACCTGCAGGTGTATCAATATTTGTGGTTCGACGCCGTCAGAACACGCCGATGGCGCGATAAATTGGGCATTTGGTTTGGACGTACCGGTTGGCGTCCTCGGGATATGCAGGTGTCGGCGCCTGCGCCGCAGCGATCACTCAACGATTTTGAAAAGTACTCGCCGCTACGTTCCCGCCGGCTCGACTTCTACCTGATGTTTCAATTCGCGATTGCCGTGGTCATGAGTATTGGCGTTGAGGAGAGGTTTGCCGGCAACCTATCGATTACATTGCTCATGAACAGCTTGCTGTGTTGGTTGCTGATCAATATTGGCATATTCAGTGATAATCGGGCACGTGGGATCGCGCCAGAGTATTTGAGGTTGCTGCTCTCGATCATATTCGTAGGGCTTGCCAGTATTTTTACGGACGCGCTGACGTGGCCGCTCGTCCTATTGGTTATCGCTTATGGCGGATTGAGTTTCTTACTGTTTAGACACGCACGAGCGGGTCTCAACGATATTTCCGGTGTCGATTCACCCGGCCTTCTTTGAGTCTAGATTCGCATCTGTGGGCACATGCTTCGCGAGCATTTTTTGCAGATTGTCCAATGTGAACGGTTTACTCATGTAGTCATCCATGCCAGCGCTGATACAACGTTCAGCATCGCCCTGCAGTGCATTCGCTGTCAGCGCGATAATGATTGGCTCGGGACTCTTAGAGGCTTTGGTTTGTTGACGAATCTCATGCGTCGCTTCAAATCCGTCCATAACAGGCATTTGACAGTCCATCAGAATCAACGAGAAGTCTTGTTTGGCGACGGCTTCTGTGGCTTCCAACCCATTTTCCGCTAGCTCGAATTCGATACCTAGCTTCTTCAGCATGGCGCAGGTCACTTTCTGATTGACCTTGTTGTCCTCTACAACGAGCACCTTATTAGAGAAGCCGAGCGTTTGATTGACGAGCACCCTGCCAGACGTTGTTGTTGGGTCTTCCGGTTGTTGTTCGGTCAACGCGCGTTCGATCGTGCTAAGGAGCTCGCCCTGCAGCACCGGTTTTCTCAGAATGGTTTTAAAACCACTGTTCAAGGCGTCCTGGTTTCTGATCAGATCTGCGGATGAGAGTAATAGCAGCGCCGGCGTCACTTCGTGGTCGAGTTCCGCGCGCACACGTTCGGCGAACATGAAGCCATCGCAATTGGGCATATGCGCATCGACAAAGGCAATATCTGCAGGTGTACCGGCAGCGGCGAGTTCCTTCAGCGCGTTGAGCGCTTCATCGGTGTCAGTTGTTGCAAACACCTCCATTGACCATGCCTGAAGTTGATGGCGCAACACTTCAACATTGGTTGCGCTATCGTCGATGACAACAGCTTTCAGATTGGCGAAATTGATGTCCATCGGTTTCGGTGCATCTTCCACTAACTCAAGATCGACATCGAAGTAGAAGGTCGCCCCTTCGCCAATAATGCTCTTCACGCTGAGTTGTGAGCCCATTAGTCCGACCAGTTGTCGACTAATCGCCAAGCCCAAACCGGTGCCGCCGAATCTACGTGTAGTTGAGCCATCTTCTTGTGTGAATGACTCGAAAATATCTTCCAGTTTGTCGGGGCTAATGCCGATTCCGGTATCTTGAACCTCTATTCGGAAGCGTCGACTATCTGTCCGCAAGGGCGAGTCATCAGACTCGCGAACTCGTAAAATGACCTCACCATCTTCAGTGAATTTGATCGCATTGCCGAGTAGGTTGATGAGCACTTGTCGCAGACGTCCGGCATCGCCCAGGACGTTGGAATGAATCGTTGGGCTGACATCAACAGCTAACTCAACCCCTTTGTTTTGTGCCGTCTGCGCGAGCATGCTGCCCACTTCTTCGGCAATATTGCGAATCGACATCGGCTCATAGTCCAATTCCATCTTGCCAGCTTCAATTTTGGAAAAGTCCAGGATGTCATTAATAATGTGGAGCAATGCGGTGCCTGATGTCTGGATGGTCTCCGTGTAACGACGATCACTGGGTTTCAAGTCTGAGGTCAGTAATAGTTCTGTCATACCCAATACACCGTTCATCGGCGTTCTGATTTCATGACTCATTCGGGCTAGAAATTCGCTCTTGGTGCGGTTAGCCATTTCGGCGCGCTCTTTTTCTTCGTAGAGTGCCTTCGTGCGCTCCTCAACACGCTGTTCCAACGCATCGCGAGCGCGAATGGTTTCTTGGCTGTAGTGCTGTAAGCCTTCTACCATTACATTGAACCCATCGACCAATTGACGTAGTTCGCCACCGGCGTGAGTGCTGACGCGATGCGAAAAGTTCCCTTCGGACACGTCGCTAAGTCCGACCATGACGTCGGACACAGGTTTTAACAGGCTTCCCGCCAGTAAATAGGCAACCACGCTGGCCACGATAATGATGGCCAGATAACTGGCGATCGTAAACACCACACTCGATCGAAGTTCTTGTTGAATGCTGGAGTAATCGAAAATGACCACAACGGCGCCGAGTTCGGTACGATTCCGGTTTCTATTCGGACTGCTGATATCGTCGCTAAAGGTTGATGCATAGACCGGCCGTGTCAGTTCGATGATCTCCCCCTTGTTGAAAGGGTTCAATCGCAATGATGCCAACGTATTCTTTGCATCCGCCAGTCGCTGTGGTGTCGTTGCGTGGAACATCTCCCGATAGATTTCCAGATTGTCATTGTCACGCACGCTGACGCCGGCAATGAACGGAACGTTGTTGATTAAGTCAGCCGCGGTCGCTAGTTCCGGGGCGCTTTCCGTGTACAAACCAAACTCCGCAGCCTTCGCGAAGGATCCACTGAATAGCATCGCCGCGGATTTGGCCTGATCGCGTGCACTGGAGATAGTTGCAGAGACGGTCAGATAGCTACTGATGCCACCACTAAGAATTAGTAGTGAAACGGCCAAAATGACCAGCTGCTTTTGGAGACTGATTTGCCGGAAAAGACGAGTCCACTTATTCATAGGTAACGACATCCTCTGCCGCTGGCAGTTCAATGTTCATCCGGTAAAGCTCCGCATTCTTCGTGTTCAAAAGATATTTTTGGGCGTTTGGTGGTGTGCCAAGCTTCAACGGTGCTTGATGGGCGGGGGCGTTGATTATTTGGTGACAAAGTTCACCATAGGAGCGTCCGAGTTCGGCATAGTCATATGCAACAGAAAAGATCGAGCCGCTCCGGACCCAGCCGGCGTTCGGTCCGATAATCGGTAGTCGTTGCCGCAGACAGAAAACAAGAATATGGCGTGCCGTAAATTGATTGAAAATGGTTGGATCGTCGAGCGCGAACAGGACATCGGCTCGGCGCGCAACGTAGTTTAGTGCGTCGGATAGCTCTTCCCGTTTGGTGATTTGAAAACGTGAGAGCTTTAGCTCATTTTCTTCTGCGGCTCGCTCCAAGCTGTCCCAGCGTTGGTTTTCTTTAGTGCTGGTGATCACGCCTAGGGTCCGAAGATCCGGAAACGTTCTTTGCAACCGGCGAAGATATTCGGCGTAATCAGGCTCTATGCGCGTGATCGCACTCACGGGTCGGTCGAAATCAGGCTCAATATCTGAAAGTCCAGTTAGGCAGATATCAGTCGTTCCGATGACCGGTGACTGGTCTCTCAACGCAATGGCTGCGTCATCGCCGATAGTGACTATCAGCGAAGCCGGATCTCCATCCAGACTGGTGGCGAGGTAACTAGCTTGCGGGAGGTCCATTTTTTGCAACCGATAGCCGGTTAACTGCTGGTCGAGTGCGGTGAAGATTGTTGACTGTAGCTCGCTCGCATAGTCATACATGACGATGATCTTATCGTTCCGTGCGACAGCAACCGCCGCATTTGATACTTGCGGTAGGCAGAGGCCCGACGCAAGTGTCAAAAATTGTCGACGGCTTATGGACATCGGATTAAGGTCGCCAAGTGAGCTCTACGCTCAGGGTTCGACCCGGTTGAACTAATCGATCGGAAAGATGAAAAGCGGCGATAGGATCGAAATAAGTCTGATCAGTAATGTTTCTTGCTCTAAAGCTAACGTCCAGATTACGAATAAAGCGTGGCTGCCAATGCAAGGAGCCGAACAGTATCAATGCTCCGGGCACCTCTTGTCCGCTGTAAGACAGTTGACTGCTTCTGTATCTGGCCTCCGCACTCAAGCGCCATTCATTGAACAGTTTCAAATTACTAATCGCGAGATTTGCAGTTGTTCTGGGTGCGAAGAGGCTGCGTCGGTTATCAAATCCGGTACGCGCTTGAACGTAAGACAGGTTCCCGCTTAGGTTGAAGTGCTCGAATTGAAAACGTCGATCGAACTCGATGCCGCGGTGACGCTGATCTTGCGGGGCATTGATGTAGACGGGACCTCGAAAGGCAGGATCGTTGCCAGGTGTGATGACGTCACTGAATCGATAGTCGTAGATCGAGATATGCCAATCCTGATTGCCATTGGCCGGGGTCAGCTGGATTTCGGTCGTATTGATGTTTTCTTCAGATAGATCGAAATCTTCGACGGGTCGAGCGAATGCATAGCTGTTTTCACTCCAATTCGGTTCACGGCTAGCGGAACCCAGGATAATCTTCAACGTCATTGCATCGTTTAGGTCTTGGATCCAAGCGACGCGTGGGTTTAGCCTACTCTGTTCGCCCTTTCTCTTTTCTACCCGCATGCCAATGATGATGCGTGTGGCATCACTCAGCGCACTTTCGTTGTTGAAATAGACCGAGTTTATTCGTGAGCTGGCGGCGCTCGCTCGTTCCGGTATGCCGGAAACGGCGGTCACGCCGGACAAGGGTGATTTTCGTGTCACAAAAATACCGGTCGACAAAGAGTGGATCCCAAAGGTGCGTTCAAGGTCAAACTCCATTGACCGCGTACGTGTTTTGATATCCGTTATTTGGGTAGGGTCAGGTAAGAACGGTAGGACGCTTGCATAGCTATTGGTGATTCGGGTGCGCGTCGATTCCTGATGGATACGTACTCTTGCATCAAGGCCATTTGAAAAAACTCGTCGCCATTGAAGCATTGTGAATTCAACGTCGTCGACATAATCGACACGGTCATCATTGAAATCCGAAAAGAATGGGGCGACGGGGCTCTTAAGTTCGTATTTCGAAAACCCGTGCTGGAAATTAAAGTCCTCCCAGGCGGCGGTTAGTAAGGCGGTCTCACCATCTTTGCTGAGTAGATTTTCCGCAATACCATTGTTTGTGTTGGGTCGGTCAAAGGCTTCGACGAAAACTGTTTCCGGGCCATCATCGCGCAACATCCGCAATGAAACATCGAAGTCGAGACCATTTTTGAGTCGATCGCCATAGCCAATACTGGCGAGATTTCGACGCCCGTCATCGGTACCCGCGTAAACATCGAGTCCGCCGCGGGCCCGACCAGTCTTTGTGATGACATTGATAACACCCAGCCACGCATTGGGGCCATAAGCAGACGTGCCAGGACCTCGAATGATCTCAACCCGCTCGATACTGCGTATATCGATTGGATTATTTTCGCCTGAGAACCAGCTATCGAGACCACCATCATTCAGTCGCTGGCCATTGACCATGAATAAAACGCGGCTATTAAATTCGCCGGGTGAAGATAGGCCTCTCACACCGACATATGAACGGACGCCATCGTCGGAAATGGTGAACCCGGCCTGTGCCGATAGCATTTCTCCGATGGTTCTATATCCAAAGTCATTGATCATCTCACCGGTGATGACAGTCACGTAGGCGGCTGCGTCGGAGAGCGGTTGGCTTTCTCGCAACAGCTCATCATCAATCATGACTGGCATATCAAGGTAGAGCGAATCGAAGTTATCAACTTGTCCGATCGCTGTGCTGCAAAGCACGGCGGATGCCGCCAACGTCATTACAGTATTGCGGTATTTTCGGGTCTCGGGGAGCGAGCGGATACTTTGCATCATTGGTCTTATACGCATCTGGATGGGGAACATCGGAGCCATTTTTGGTATTCACTAGATTCAGTTAAATAGCGGCGAGAGAATCAAGAACTTGAGCTGTGTTTGGTCGATATACTGTTCTCCTGCTCTTAGCGTCTTGAGGTAGTTATGACAAATAGAATCCAATCGATTTTGACCTATCCGGTGAAATCGTTCGCAGGCAATGCGCATGACTCAATTTTAGTTACTGGGAGAGGCTTCGAAGGTGATCGACGCTGGCTTGTGGTTGATGGGAATGGGCGATTTATCACGGGTCGCCAATTGCCTCAAATGACGCAAATCTTGGTCGAGTCGCATGCAACGGGCATCACGATGTTCAACGGTGGTGAGCGCTGCGATGTCGCACGACCAGATCATTCGGCGAAGGTGATGTCCGTCGTGGTTTGGGCGGACACCGTGCATGCCCGGGATGCCGGAGACGCGGCGGCTGCTTGGTTGTCAGCCGTGTTGAGTAAATCGGTTCGGTTGGTTTATCAATCGGCTGAGCATCGGCGGTTCTTACCGGTCGACAAACGTGATCGCGATGGCGACGAAGTCAGTTTCGCCGATGGCTATCCAATCTTATTGATTGGTACGGCCTCACTCGACGAACTGAATAGTCGTTTGGAGAAACCGGTATCAATGGCGCATTTTCGTCCCAACATCATCGTGGAAACCACGGAGCCTTTTGTTGAAGACGATTGGGCGGTGCTGCGTGTGAATGATCTTGATTTTCGAGTCGCATCACAATGCAGTCGCTGTATCTTCACCACGGTCGATCCGGAGAGCGGACAAAGGGATCCCGAAAGAGAACCTTTGGAAACACTGCGGCAGTATCGACAGGATCCTGACTCGAAGAAAATCATGTTTGGTGTGAACATCATTCCGCGCGACACGGGCCGTGTTAGCGTGAGTGACGTCGTCGAGCCGCTATCGGAGACATCTTAGGGTACGCTGCGCGACAATACGGTAGAGGTTTTTAGCAACGTCGGGTGCAATCCCTTATGCGTCTGTTGGTGTCGGATCCTGATTCGTAGCACGTCGTTGGTTGCGCATCGCCAATCGATAGAGCATGGGAATGACGAACAACGTCAGCGCCGATGCGACGATGAGGCCAGAAACAATGCTGGTGGCGACCGGCCCCCAGAGCAAAGACTTACCGCCTAATCCGACCGCCAGTGAGAATAGGCCAGCAATGGTCGTGGTGGTGGTCATTAACACCGGAATGACGCGACGACGGGCCGCGTAGATCGTTGCATGTAACGGTCGCATGCCCGCGGCTACGCGTTGGTTCGCCGCGTCGATCAGAACAATCGCCGCATTCACTGCAATACCCGTCAATGCGACAGCACCATAGATGGTGTAGAGGCTCAACGGATTGCCCGTCGCCCAGAGTCCGAAAATAACGCCGGTTAGGGACATAGGAACGGTCAACAGAATGAGTAGAGGCTGGAAGTAACTGCGGAATTGCGTTGCAAGCAACAGATAGATTAAACCCAAGCCGAACAGCATTAGCGGTAACATGGAATCTAGACTTTCTTGGATGTCATCCAATGCACCGGTAAAGTCGAGCTCAATCTCGGGATACTCCTGCGCGATCTCGGCCCAGCCATCGACGACTATTTGATTGGCCGTTACGGTATCTGTTGTCTCAGGTACTAGATCTGCGGTGACTTGAATCACGCGCCTGAAGTTATAGTGCTGAATCACCCCGCGGCCACGTTCTATTTGTGTTCCAACTAGGGGCCTGAATGACGTGATTCGACCATCTGGCAATGCGATCGGCGCATCGAGAACCGCTTCGATCCGGTCGAGAGCAGCGTCATCTGCTCGCACGCGAAGCTCAACTTTTTCGCCGCTTGAGCGCAACGTTGATACGATTTCGCCATCGGTGTGCAATCGCAACAGCCGGGAGACTTCCGAAGGCGCTAGTCCGAATGCTCGAATTTGAGATTCTTGCAGATCGATAACTAATTGACGTCGGCCGACTAATTCGCTATCCCGAATATCCCTAATGCCGGGGATCGTGGCGACAATGTCCTTAACGCGATTTGCCGCTTCTCCGATATCTTCGAAATTGTCACCGCGAACCTTCACCTTGACCGGTGGCTCACGTGGCGGACCGCCAGAGATTTCAAGAAAGGTGATTTCGGCTGCGGTGGGTATGTCGACGACTGCTTCCCGAACCGCCGCGACAATCTCGGACACGCTGCGCTGACCGGTGCCTCGCGGATTTAACGAGACCTGAATTTGTGCCCATTGGTCGCCAATCAGCGCTTCTGTTTCTGTGAATTTCAATCCTGCTTGTACGGTGACCGCGCGTGTTTCCTCTGGGCGTAGAATCGTATTAAGTGTGGCTTCAGTTAACTCCGCTGCTGCAAGTGTGTCTTCCAGTCTGGAATCCGGCGGCATTTCAAAATGAATATAGAACAGTCGAACCGGGTCGAACGTGAAAAATTCATTTCTGATTTGTCCTGTTGCCGCGGCCCCGAAGGCCACGAGCATGACGGCGACCCCAGCTATACAGGAACGCACCGGGCGGCGGATTACCCATGCCAACATACGTCCATAGCGTAAGCGCACACGTCGCGTGATGCGCTCTCGACGCACCTGTACCCGTCCACGCTTAACGGCACCACCGAGTGAAATGACGTGCGCCGGCAATATCCAGAATGCCTCCACTAGGCTCACCAGTAATCCGACCGTGACGACAAACGGAATCACGAACATGAACTTGCCGATAATGCCGGGGAGAAGCATGAGCGGCAAAAATGCACTGATCGTTGTTAGCACCGCTGCCGTGACCGGCGTACCGACTTCTCCAATAGAATCGAGCGCGGACTTCAACGGGTCTTGACCACGTTGAATGCGGTAGTACATGGCTTCAACAACAACGACAGCGTCATCCACTAGCATGCCGAGAACAATCACGATGCCGAGCAGGACGGAGACGTTTAACGTATTACCGGTAATGTCGAGCGCCCAAATGGTACCGGTGATCGAAAACACAATACCCAGTGTGACCATCGCGGCAATGCGCAGACCGAGAAATGCCCAGCACACCAGGAGTACGAGCATCAGCCCGAGTAGGGAGTTTTTCTCCATGACGCCGAGCGCTTGTCGGGTTTGCACTGTTTGGTCATCGGCAACCAAAACATCGATACCCGCTTGTTCCAGCAGTTCATCCGTTTCGTTAACGTACTCGGAGATCTCGTTGATAAGATCCAGCGTATTGGTATAGGCGACTTTAGTCACTGCCATGGCGACCGCAGGTCGTTGTTCGTAACGTACGAGTTGATTAGGATCTTTTCTGGCGCGTGAAACCCGTGCGACTTCGCCCAGTCGGACGCTATTCATATCGGTTGGAGAGCCCAACTCAAGCTGCGCTAACGTCTCGGGCGAGCTGGTCAATTCGTCCACGCGAATCAACCATGCGTTGTCGCCGACGTCGACGGTGCCTGCCGAGGTATTACGAAAACCGTCACGCAATGTATTGGCAATATTCGTCGCGCGTATACCGCGGGCCGCCAGTGCTTCGGGGTCAAAACTCACCAATAATTCGGGCTCGTGAAGACCGAAGGCAGTCACTTGATCGACGCCTTTCATCCGTTCTAGATCGAGTTGGATGCGTTTTGCATTGCTGCGGAGAACTTCATCATCGGCTTGACCTGCAACGACGACGAGAGCGGTCGGAAAACCGGAGGATGTATTAAGCTCAATGACCTCGGGGTCATTCGCATCTTCTGGCAACTCCTCGTTAAACTTCGCCTGGATTTCACGGCGCAAGTCGGTTATCCGCTTATCAGCGGTGCGCTCATCTAGATCGTCTAACCGGACGAGAATGTTGGAGAGACCTTCACTGGATTGACTGTTGACGAAACGGAGGTTCTGCACACCCCGGATCGCATCTTCTAGCGGACCGGTCACTAATTCTTCGATGTCTTCGGCTGATGCGCCGGGCTGAGTTGTCGTGACCTGGACCCAATTGAAGCTGATTTCGGGGTCTTGCTCACGCGGCATGCTGATGAACGATAACGTCCCCATCAGAACGACGACCAAAAAGAGAATATTGACCAACGGATGGTTGGTCAGCATGCGTTGGTAGAAACTCATCGTGGCTTGATTAGGACCGCGTCACCGTCGTTCAAACGTTGACGACCCTCGACCACGATTTGAGTATCGGCAGCGCCGGTGAACCGGGGCGGGCGTCCTTCTTCGGCATCGTCCAGTACCATAAACGATGCTTTGCCATCGACAACCACGAAGATACCTAGTTGTTGATCACGCTGCTGTACAAATGGTACCGGCAAAAATCTTGGCTGACTTTGCCAACGCAGGCGACCGGCTTGCCCGACCGGTGGTCGGTCTCCGGTAAATCGCAGCCGAACTTCCTGTAGTCGGGTTTGTTGATCAATCGCATCGGAAACACGAATGACTTTGACCGGCCACGCCTGACTGCGATAGTGGAAGTTGATAACGTCGGCCTCGATAAGCTCAACCAAGGGCTGATCGTTGGTGCCGATGGCAACTTCCGGTGATGCGGATTGTACGACTTGGATGGCCGGCGAACCCACTTGCAGTAGTGCCCCGAGTTGCGCTGTACGGGCGGTGATAACACCGTCGAATGGCGCGCGAATCGTAGTGTCTCGGAGTGCTTCCTTTGCAATGTTGAGCGCTACTTGTTCGGCAGCGCCTTGCGCTTTTAATGAGGCCAAACGGGAGGTTTGATCCGCGACGTCGTCTTCGGATACATATTGCTGTCCGGCGAGTGCCTGGCTGCGTTTTAATCGAGATTCCGCGAGCGCCATCTCTGCCGCAATTCGTTCAAGATTGGCTTCGGCCAACTGCAGTTGGAAATCAAAATCGGTACCACTCAAGGAAATCAGTGCTTGTCCCTTCTTAACGGACTCACCGACATCCGCATGAATCTTCGTGACCGGCGCAGATACTTCGGCTGACAACACGCTGTTGTTGACGCCCACGACGCTGGCTGCGGCATCGTATTGCACCGCGACTAGAATCTCGGCGATGTCGGTGACCGTGATGGCAATTGGTGCGTCATCGGCTATGACTGGCATTGACAGCAAGGCGAGCATTAGCGCATGGAAGCATCGCGTTATTGTCCGTTGGATGTTGATTAGGATGATAAGACGGGGCATCAAAGGAATCGTCGCAAGTAGGCGAGCAAAGCATCGGTGGTTTCGGAGCGACTTTTGGTAAAGCCATATGCATGCGTTTTTCTGGGTTTTCGATCGAGCCATATCCTTGGTTCTTCCGTCATTTCCGGTTGCGTTTTGGCGAGCCAACTGATCGTATCGGCACCTTGTGCCGCGTTTCGTAAGATCGGCGCGAGCAATCGCCTGAAGGTTGGTAACGAGTCTTTCACACCATCGGTGTCGACCCACCCGGGATGCATCACATAGTAGCGGCGGTTCTCGGAAGCGCTGTCAGCCCAATGTTGATTGAGGACAACCTGAGCGCGTTTTTGAATGGCGTACGCCCTGGTGCCGTCATGCGCTTCCGTACTGGAACTGGCGAGTCCGGCGGTTACCAGCGGCGCCATATACATGCCACCGGATGCAACGGTAATCACACAGCCGTCAGTGGCGATAACGCCGGTTGTCTCCGCCGCTTCGGTTAGCACAAACTGGTTCAGTAAGTTCGTTGCAAACTGCGCATCGACACCATCGGTGTTTTGGCGAAATTCGTGAAGCATCACACCAACGTTATTCACTAACACATCAACAATGGTGCCTTGGGCTTGCAGGTTGGCGACCAGCGATTTGACCGCCGCTGTATCCGCGAGATCACAAACCAGCGTTTGGCAATCCCCATTGATGCTCTCTGATAGTACCGCCAGTTTTCCGGGGTTTCTGGCGACTGCAATTACGTTGGCCCCAGCGGCGGCGCAATCCCGCACCACGGCGGCACCAATACCACCACTGGCACCGGTCACCAGTATCGTTTTGCCGTCAAGATCATTTGCCGCATCGCTCCAGAAAAGCTTTCGCGCAACATAGCCGATCGCACTAAAACTGAGGCCGAAGCGTCCGTAGAACAAAATGATGCCAAGAATCGTACGCATGTCTTACTCAAAAACAGGAAATCAATGATCTGCCAGCGTTAATGGGCAGTGCTCTAAAGGCCCTCGCGTTTTACGGATTCGAATTCCGCAATCGCTTGGCCAGCTCGTTCGTAACCAAATTCTATCATTTCGGCAGCTCGATCGAATTCCCAAAATGCGCATAAGTCTCTTGGTAGCGAAATCACCACGTCTGGCTTGTACGCCGCCAGTTTCAATCGAGCGATGCCGTTTTGCATGATTTCTATGGTTTGCGTCGTCATATGCAAGAAACCTGGAGTGACCGATGTAGGTTCTGTTGTTTCGCGAGTGGGGGTGAGCTTATCGATGAATTCGCCAATGGCTTTTCGATACTTGCCTTGCGGTTCTTCATTCTCTGGCGGCTCGTCGATGGCGCCGGTGCTCAGGCCTTCTCGCTTGGCGTTCAGGTCGACGGCAATGGTCAAATTGGCATCGTGATTAAAGGTCGGCGCGATCGGAATGGGATTGACCAGTCCGCCATCTGCCAATAGTCGGCCATTATGCTCCACGGGTGACATCAGCGTGGGTATTGCCATCGAAGCTCTGATCGCCGTAAATAAAGAGCCTTTGCTCATCCAGACTTCCGATTGCTCGCGCATATCAGCGGCGACGGCGGTAAAGCCAATCGGCAGCGTTTCAATCGCTTGATCGCCGATCAGCTCGCAAATGGCATCAATGACCCGGTCGCCCTTGATGATCGCACCGCGTTTGAATGAGAAATCAAGCAGTCTCAGCATGTCTTTGCGTGTGAGGTCTCTTGCCCATGCTTCGTACTGGTCTAGTTTGCCGGCCGCAAAGATGCCGCCGATGAGCGCACCAATGGATGTACCCGCAATGTAGCCGGGCTCATAACCGCACTCCTGCAGTTTTCGAATCACCCCGATATGAGCAAGACCGCGGGCGCCGCCGCTGCCTAAGGCTAAAGAGACCGAGGTTTTGCCTTGCTCGTTCATCTGCTTCCTGTGTTATCCATGCTGGTGCAGTGCAACATTTTAAACGGCTAGTGATGCCGGCGTCGCCTAAAACAGAAGCCTTTGCGGCAAAAGTGTCCGGAAAAGTGTCCGCCTCACGAGTGTCCGGACACATGTGTCCTGAATGATCTCATTAGGAACTAATTAAAATCTTTATTAAACAGTGGCTTAAGAGATTGTAAAAGTTGGCACGCGGCTTGCTATAACCCTAGTAAGCCAATCGGAGCAACGCTCATGAAACTTGAAAAAAACGTACGCATTGCCGCACTCATCCTAGGTATCGCGCTGGTCGCGCTGGAAGTGGTCATGTTGAGTTTTCTCGGTCAACCCGGGATCACACTCGCCAGCAGTGCCACCGACGTTTCGACCATGTTATTTGACCTCGATGCCATGACGACTCCCTTGAAGTTGCGATCCATGATGTTAGGCCGATGCGAACATGATGATTCGGTGATTTGGGACTTGGTGCTTTAACGATGAGCGTTCAACCGATTGAGGCAAACAAGCCCGAGTCAGGATTTCGCGGTACCGAAGGTCAAGACAAGGTCGTGGCGAAGTCAACTGGCCGCCTTTGGATCTGGGTAGCGGCTGCCTTGGGGTTACTGGTGTTCGCGAGTTGGCTTGTCAATGCGGCAGGAGTATGGCTTCGGGCAGACACCACGGTTCGTGCTGATCGACTGCGAATTGCGGCTGTTTCGAGAGGCGATTTAGTACGCGATATTCCGATTCAAGGTGCGGTCGTCGCCGCGATCAAGCCAACGGTATTCGCACCTTCATCAGGTCGTGTTTCGATACTGGTCAGCGCCGGTCAAGCGGTCGGCGAGGGCGACATAGTGGCATTAGTTACTAGCCCGCAACTCGACAGCGAGCGTAAACAGGCTGAATCGTTGCTTGCGTCACAGAAAACCTCCGCGGAGCGCGAGTCGATTCTGGGCAGACAAACCGACTTGCAAAACCGTCAAGCAGTTGACCTTGCGCGCGTAGAAGTGACCGCAGCGGAGCGCGAGCTGCGACGCGCCGAGAAATCCTGGGAATATCAGGTGATCTCCCGGCAAGACTTAGAAGAGGCCGTGGACAATCTCGAAAGAGCGCGTCTCGAATTTAATCATCGGAAGGAAGATGCACGCTTGTTTCGCGAGCGTCAGGCATTCGAAGAGCGAACGCGCGCGTTAGACGTCGAGCAACAAGCGTTGCGCGTCGATGAGTTGGCGCGCCAGGTTGATGCGTTATCTGTGCGGTCACCGGTCAGCGGTATCGTCGGCAATCTGAATATCGAAGATCAAGCGGCTGTAGCCGCTGATGCAGGGCTAATGAGTGTGGTTGATCTTAGTCAGCTCGAACTAGAGGTGGCGCTGAGCCAAAGCTATGCCGATGAAGTGCAGGTCGGCATGCCGGCCACGATCCGCTACAGCGGTAACGATTACGAAGCCGTCGTCTCATCTATTTCTCCGGAAGTCTCGCAAAACACGGTCGCCACACGATTGCGATTTGCTAAGGAACAGCCGGCAGGCTTGCGGCAAAACCAACGGCTCACCGGGCGTATTGAACTGGATGGTGTTGACGATGCCTTGCTGTTGCCGCGCGGCGCCTTCTTCGACAGTGAGGGAGGGCGTGCCGTGTATGTCATCGAGGGTGAGTTCGCCGTGCGTCGTTCTATCGTAGCAGGTGCAACGAGCACGGCATCGATACAGATACTCGAAGGTTTGGAAACGGGTGAAAAAGTGATTGTGTCAGCGACGGATAGCTTTGAAGGTGCCGCTGAAGTGTTGATTGTGGATTAAAGATTAGGGATACAGACATGCTGAAAATGATTGATGTGACAAAAGTATATTCCGCCGGTTTGATTGAGACGCATGCGCTCCGTCAGCTACAGCTGAATGTGGGTGCCGGCGAGTTTGTTGCGGTGACCGGACCGTCAGGTTCGGGCAAGACCACTTTTCTGAATATTGCCGGATTGCTAGAGTCGCCGAGCGAAGGGCAATATCTGCTCGATGACACCGATGTTTCCGGATTGTCGGATAGTCAGCGATCCAAGATTCGCAATGAAAAAATCGGTTTTATTTTTCAGGGTTTTAACTTGATACCGGATCTCAATATTTCCGATAATGTTGACGTCCCGTTACGCTATCGACGCATGGCGGCTAGCGAGAGAAAACGTCGTATTGATGAAGCGTTGGAATTGGTTGGATTGAGTGCCAGAAAATCTCATCTGCCTTCACAATTGTCGGGTGGTCAACAACAACGCGTCGCAATTGCACGTGCCTTGGCGGGTGAGCCGAAGTTGCTGCTTGCTGATGAGCCGACAGGCAATCTGGACTCATTGATGGCGCGCCAGGTCATGGAGTTGTTGGAAGATATCAACCGCAAGGGCACCACGATCATCATGGTGACGCATGACCCTGAGCTTGCCAGACGCGCCGGTCGCAACGTCCATCTTCTGGACGGTCAGGTTTCCGATTTTCAACCACTGGACCCGCAACCGGAACGCGCCACTGGCGACGTTCAAGAAGTTGCATAAGGATTAGACGATGACTGCCTACTACATTCGCCTTGCCTGGCTGAGTATTCGCAAGAACCCTTTGTTAACCAGTTTGATGATTGGCGCTATCGCACTTGGCATCGGTGTTTCGATGACCACGCTAACGCTCTACTATGTGATGTCATCAAATCCTATCCCGTCAAAGAGTGAGCAGTTGTTCGCCGTTCAAGTGGACTCGTGGAGTCCGGATGATCCTTATTCCAATGAGGATGGGGGCTCACCACCAACGATGCTCACCTATCGCGATGCCATTGCGTTGATGGAAACGGAGATTCCGACACACCAGGCGACGATGATGCATCGTGGCTTCGTTATGAAGAAGAACGAAGAGGGCGCACGCGTTGAACATGCGTCAGCGCGCGCCACGTATGGTGACTTTTTCCCGATGTTTAACGTCCCGTTTAAGTATGGTGCTGGTTGGGATGAAAAGGCTGACAAGAATGCGGAACGGGTTGTCGTGTTGTCCTCGCGCGTCAACGACAAGTTGTATGGCGGCGAAAACTCAGTTGGCGAAACACTCGTTCTAGACGGCGAGCCTTTCCGCATATCGGGTGTTCTGGAGCCATGGCGACCATCACCGGTTTTCTATGATCTCGACTATGCCGGGTTCACGGAAACAGAAGATATCTGGGTACCATTTCAGGTGCCTATCTCACTGGAGTACGGTCCTCACGGCAACACGAACTGTTGGAAACCGGAAGAGATCAATTCATTCCAAGACTTCTTGCAGAGTGAATGTGTTTGGATCCAGCACTGGGCCCAGTTAGACACCGTTGCACAGCAACAAGAGTACCTTGCCTTTCTAGATGCTTACGTGAATGAGCAGAAGCGTTTGGGGCGGTTCGAACGACCATTGGATAATCGTATTCAGAATGTGATGGCCTGGATGGACTTCAGAAATGTGGTCAGTGCTGACAACACGTTGCTGGTTGTCTTGAGTCTCATGTTCCTGATGATTTGTCTGTTGAACACTGTGGGACTCATGCTCGCCAAATTCATTAATCGTGCACCGCTCGTCGGTGTCCGCCGCGCGCTGGGTGCAAGCCGCATGGATGTAATCCGGCAGCACGGTATCGAAGTGATGTTCATTGGTGCGCTTGGTGGCATCGCGGGGCTGGGATTGTCCTATCTGGGCTTGTTGGCCGTTAGAAACTGGTATCGCAACTATGAGTATCTAGCACGACTGGATCCGGTCATGGTGTTCAGCGCGGTTGGGCTCGCCATCGCGGCGGCATTGATCGCGGGTCTATACCCGACATGGCGAATCAGTCGAATTCAACCCGCTGTGCATTTGAAAGCGCAATAGCAAGGAGATCATTATGGAAATCAGACCAATTTTAAGTACCTTGATGCGTAACCGCATCGGTGCAATCTTGATTGCTTTGCAGATCGCGTTGACGATGGCCGTTATTATTAACTCGGTGTTTATCATTCTCGATCGAGCCGAAACCATGCGTCGACCGATTGGGGTCGATTCTGAGAGTCTAATCGTCGCACGCTCAGCTGACGTTGCCGATGATCGAACCGATGAATCCGTTGTGCGAGCTGACATCGAACGGCTGACCGCATTGGATGGCGTGCTTGGCGCGACCAAGATGAGTACGATGCCACTGAGTAACAGCGGTAGTAACTCGGGTTATCGAACGTCTCTGGACGATGACGCGACGAGTACTTCGATGGCTTACTACAGTGTCGGGTTCAATGCGCTAGAGGTGCTTGGGCTCGAGTTATCCGCCGGACGATGGTTTGAAGAGAGCGAGGTCGTTTTTGATCCGCCTGACGGTTTCAACTCGCCGGTCGTTGTTGTGTCGGATGCGATGGCGAAGGAGTTCTTTCCGGAGTCCGACCCCATTGGCAAATTTATCTATACGGGCACGGGTGCTGCGATTGAAGTGATTGGTGTCGTGAAGATGATGTCGCGTCCCTGGTATGGCTGGGGCAATTTCTACACAACGGGCATGTTCCCCATGGTGGACAGAAACTCGCTGACGGTGGTCAGGGTGGACCCGGACCGGCGCGAACAACTGATAGAGCCGGTGGCGGAGTCGCTGAGGGAATCTAGCCTTGACCGTTTGGTTGACACGCCCAGAACTCATGATGAGATTATCGCGAGAACGTATCAACGCGATGTTGCGATGAATCGTATGCTGAAAGTGGTCATGTCACTGGTGGTCTTAATTACGATGTTAGGTATTGTCGGGATCGCCAGCTTTAGCGTCGCGCAACGACGTAAGCAGATCGGTACGCGTCGTGCCATTGGTGCCCAGAAGTTTCATATCGTGCGCTACTTTTTAGTGGAGAACTGGTTAATCACAACGGGTGGCGTCGTTTTGGGATTGTTATTGTCCTTCCTGATCAATAACCTCTTGGTCACTGAATATGGCATGCCGAAGTTGGACCCTGTCTACTTGCCCGTTGTCATTTTGGGCCTTTGGGCGGTCGGGCTGATCGCAACGCTGGGTCCGGCGCGCAACGCCATGAACGTTGATCCGGCCATTGCTACGCGGAATATCTGAGTTGATGAAAGATTCTATTGCACTGGTAATTGATGACAACGATGGTGTTCGCGATGCGTTGGAGGTCTTGTTGTCGTTGCACGGCATTCGTGCCTTGTCGGCAGCGACGCCGGACGCAGGATTAAATGTTCTTCGGGAACAGGATGTCGATATCGTTATTCAGGATATGAATTTCGCTGAAGAAAAGACCTCGGGCGGCGAAGGGATTGCGCTGTTCAATGATATTCGCCGGGACTGGCCCGACGTGCCGATTGTTTTACTGACAGCCTGGACCAGCCTCGAGACGGCTGTCGAGCTGGTGAAGGCCGGCGCCGCCGACTACATGGGAAAACCATGGGACGACAATCGATTGATCACCACAACGAACAACCTGTTGCAGTTGCATGCGGCGAAACGCGAAAAGCAACTTCTCCAGGAAGAGCGTGATGCGTCGCGGGCTGATCTTGCGGCACGCTTCGATCTATGCGGCACTGTTTATCAAAGCGATGTGATGCATGAAGTGGTTAATCTGGCTTGTCGGGTGGCACGTTCCGATGTGCCAGTCATGATTACGGGCCCCAACGGTGCCGGTAAAGAAAAGTTAGCCGAAATTGTGCAGGCGAACTCTTCCGTGAGCGAGGGGCCGTTCGTCCGCGTCAATGTGGGCGGGCTGCCGCAAGAGCTACTGGAAGCGGAGCTGTTCGGTGCGGAAGCAGGTGCATATACTGGTATCAACAAGCGTCGTATTGGTCGATTCGAGAGTGCTGATGGCGGCACGCTGTTTCTAGATGAGATTGGCAATCTCTCCGCAGATGGTCAAAGCCGACTGTTGCGTGTGCTGCAAAGTGGTGAATTCGAGCGGCTGGGCAGTTCTGAAACACAAAAAGTGAACGTTCGCGTGATCAGTGCCACCAACGCCGATTTGCCGGGCATGATACGGTCCGGCGGGTTTCGGGAAGATTTGTACTATCGCCTGAATGTGATTGAGCTGGCGTTACCGCCGCTCGATGATCGAGCAGGCGATGTTGCGTTGTTGGCCGAAGCATTGGTCGGCAACCATCACAAGATTTCCGCCCAAGCCATGCGTTTACTCGAACAACAGACCTGGCCGGGGAACGTACGGGAGCTTGAGAACCTCGTCACCAGGGCTCGTGTATTGGCAGCGTCTGATTTGATTACTGTTGAGGACCTCGGGTTGAAACCTCATGCTGCAGTTGATTTACCGGAACCCAGCGAGCACGATATCCGGCGAGCTTTGGCACAACATCATCACATTGTCGCGAGAGCGGCACGAGAGTTAGGCTTAAGCCGTCAGGCGTTATATCGACGGATGGTGAAATACGGGTTGCATGACGGACCAGACGACAAAACTACCTAGCCGGCGTCTATCCCTTCAGGGGAAGCTTATCTTTGGATCGTTTCTGGTCATCATCGCCAGCTTGGCGGCGGCGATCGGATTGCACGATGCCACGCAAAGTGCCGCGTTCAGCGTTAGCGTCGCAGCAATCGTTGCGATCGTCCTTGTGGTCAGCCTGATCCGCTATCTGATTGGTCCGACGACCGCCCGAATCGGCGCTTTGATCGATAGTGCCGATAGCCTCAGGGATGCTGATTTCAGTTTTACCATTGCCGATAGTCGTGACGATGAACTTGGCGACCTCGTCCGTGCCTATAATTTGATGGTCGGCACGCTTCGTGAGGAGCGACAGAACCTTCATCAACGCGAGTTGATGCTCGATACGGTCTTGCAGGCCTCACCATTGGCTTTGGTGTTGTGCAATGACAGTGACCAGGTCATTTATGCCAACGCAACGGCTCGAACGCTCTTTAGTGCCGGCGCGGCGTTCGCAGGGCGCCGCTTTATCGGAGATGTCATTGATGCGCAGCCAACCGCTTTGGTTGATGCCTTTCGTGCGGGTACAGACTCTATGGTTACCATCGAAGAGAACACCCAAACCGAGCGTTATCACCTCTCTTGTAACGACTTCACGCTGAATGCACGCGCGCATCGCTTGTACCTTTTGAAGCGACTGACGCACGAGTTGAATCGGCAAGAAGTGGCTACCTGGAAGAAGGTAATCCGACTTATCGGACATGAGTTAAATAACTCTTTGGCGCCCATTTCCTCGTTGGCACACTCCGGACAGGTCTTACTGGAGCGCGGTGAGACCGAACGGGTGCCTGGGTTATTGGCGACCATTGAGACTCGCAGCATCGGGTTGAAAGACTTTATTGAAGGCTACTCACGGTTTGCGAAGTTACCTCTGCCGAACAAGCAAGGCGTCGCGTGGCAGCCTTTTCTTGAGCGACTGCAGCAACTGCAATCTTTCGTCCTACAACCGGTCATCGATGGGGCGCAAGGCTTCTTTGATCCGCAACAAATGGAGCAGGTCGTTATTAATTTGTGCAAGAACGCAGCCGAATCCGGGTCTTCTATCGATGAGGTCGTCTTGTCTGTCGAGCAGCAGTCGGGCGGTTGGTTGCTGACCGTAGAGGATGCGGGTCGCGGAATGAGCGAAGAGGCGTTAACTAGTGCTTTGTTGCCGTTTTACAGCACCAAGAAAAGCGGCTCGGGGCTGGGTTTGTCGCTATGCCGTGAGATTGTGGATGCCCACAATGGTCGAATCGGTCTGCAGAATCGGGCCTCAGGTGGTGTTCAGGTTTCGGTCTGGCTTCCGCAAAACTAAACGATTTCCTTAGTTAACTAGAACGATTTGGTCATAAATCATTCTGTTCTAGGTTCGTCAAAGATTTTTGCGATGAAAAGTTCACGCTTGTCTAGCTATGTCGCAGTTGCTACCCTGCCGTCGGGGTGTGATATTCGACAAAGACTAATCCGAGCAGTGTCCAGGCAGGCTGGCTGTGTATCGGTAGTCGGGGTACGGCGTTGCATTAGAAATTCAGTCTCTATATTAAGGAACCAGCTCATGCATTCAGATAGGCTTTCCCGCGCAGTAAACGCTGTGTGTTCAAAAGCAGGCACCGCATTGATGTTGTCTATGGCGATTCCGAGCGCTGCTGTTGCTCAGCAAGCACTTGAAGAAATTGTTGTAACTGCTAGAAAAAGATCAGAAACATTACAAGATGTGCCCATTTCTGTGAGCGCGATTACGAGCGAGCAGATCGAAAATGCCGGCATCGAAAGACCCGCTGACTTTATCAGCTTGATTCCGAACGTCACCATTGTTGACTCGGCGAATGTCGGTGATACCCAGGTAAGTATTCGCGGCATCGTTTCTACGCGGGATGCAGAATCAACTTTCGCCTATGTGGTCGATGGCGTTTTGATCACCAACCCCAATGCCTTTAATGAAGAGCTGCTCGATGTTCAACAGATTGAGGTTCTGAAAGGGCCGCAAGGCGCCCTGTACGGCCGTAATGCCGTGTCCGGAGCCATTTTGGTCACGACCAAGCCGACCAGCGATGAATTCGAAGGCCAGATTACCGGTGGTTTTGGTAACAATAATAGCCAACGACTGAACGCGGTCTTGAGTGGTGGTTTGAGCGATAACGTGCGAGCGCGCGTCGCGGCCAGTTATAAGACCACTGACGGTTTCTATGAAAACGTATTTCTTGGCACCGATGATTCGGTCGATTTCCTAGAAGACACGACCTTCAAGGCCAGGCTAGACTGGGACGTCAACGATGACTTGACGCTCGATTTCAGAATTGGCACCAGTAAAGTGGAAGGTGGTGCGATCAACTTCAATGCGGTGTTCGCGATTCCGGGCTTTGAGCAAGCCTTCAGCCAGCCGGCCTACTTTGCGGACGTTAATGACACCGATTTCATCTTCTCGTTCAACACACCTGGTGAAAATGAGCAGGAGACATTCGATTTCTCGGTCAAGGCAGACTGGGATTTGCCGCGGCAAACGTTGACCGCCGTTTTTGCCTATAACGATTTGGATGAATATTTGTTGTCGGATGGCACGAGTGCCTCTTTCTACGGCTACGAAGTGACGCCGGCTTGCCAAAACGGCCGGGCGACGCTAAACAACTTGCCGGTGGCTGCTGGTGGTGCTGGCCGGGAAGATTTGTTCGGCCCGTTCTTCGCCCCATTCGGTGTCTTGCCCTCGAGTCCCGCGACGGATTTCACCGGCGTTTACGGACCGTATACACCAACGACCTGCGATGGCTATCAGTATCAAGAGCGTAACCAAAGCGACTATAGCTTCGAGGCGCGCTTGACCAGTGATGACAGCTACGCAGCGCGTTGGATTGCCGGCGTTTATTTCGCTGAAATCGAGCGCGAAGTGGTTGTCGCCTATGGCGCTGACACCGGTCAGGGCTTCTTGCGACAGCCGTACGTCGGCCCAACGGGACCTAATCCGACCGATTTGTTGTTCGACGATGTTTTCGATACGAAAGTCTATGCGGCATTCGGTCAGCTTGAGTTTGACTTGAATGACCGGACCGAATTGGCATTAGCGTTGCGTTATGACACGGAAGAACGACGTGTTAACAATCGCGTGCCGAACGTGTCGGCGTCAGGTCTGAACATCAATACACTGGTTGGCGGTGTGCCAGGCCCGATCAACCCGGCCTTCAACGCCAACCCTGGTGGCGTTCCCGAACGTAATGAGACATTCAATCAGCTGCAGCCCAAAGTCAGCCTAAGTTATGCGTTTAACGACGACATTAACTTGTTCGCGACCTATGGTGTTGGTTTCCGTAGTGGTGGTTTCAACTCCATCGGTAGTCAGGCGACGCTCGACTTCTGGTTGAACGACAATGCCGATGGCACCAATCCCGGTGCGCTTGTTGATGCTCAATTGTTGGTCCGGGACGAGTTCGACAAAGAGGTCACCCAGAGTTTCGAGTTGGGTGCAAAGGCCTACTTCTTCGATCGACGGTTGAGAGTGAATGCCGCGTTGTTTAACAATAACGTTGAGGATAATCAGTTCTTCGAGTTCTTCGCCGGACCGTGGGGCTTGTTACGCGTGGTTACGACCATTGATGAGCTAAACATTAACGGCTTCGAAGTGGACTTTGATGCGGCACTAACGGACTCCTGGACGGTATTTGGCGGTATTGGTTTGCTGGACAGCGAGATTAAGGAAAACCGAAATCGTCCATTGTCGGTTGGTAATGACGCGCCACAGGCACCGGATGTTACGGCTAACCTCGGCGCAAACTTCAGTACGCCGATTGGTCAGAACATGACACTGAACGCGCGCTTGGATTATCAATACGTCGGCGATATGTGGTTCCACACGCTGCAGGGCGAGGCAACACCGACGGTATGGCAGGTCTTTTTCGGGCCCGGCTTTACGCAGGATTTCT
Organism: Woeseiaceae bacterium; assembly: GCA_045110335.1. Classification (GTDB taxonomy): domain Bacteria; phylum Pseudomonadota; class Gammaproteobacteria; order Steroidobacterales; family Woeseiaceae; genus CALBPI01. Next base: position 4,039 of record JBGCGB010000033.1, on the reverse strand, counting down.
CCAAGACGAAACGAGATGCCTATGGCACCTTGAATCTTCGGGTAGGACTTTCTGGCGATCGCTGGACGGCGACGGTCTGGGGTCGCAACTTGACCGACGAGCAGTATTTGCAGGAAGTGATTCCCGCACCTGAGTTCGGTGGCTCGTTCGTGCACCCAAGTGCACGTGACGCTTACGGTGTGGACTTTACGTACCGTTTCTAGCGCTAAGGAGGCCGGCCACTGCGCCGGCCTTTTTTTTGCCACAACGAATCTCGCTTGACCCGTTGTGGCGACAGCAATAATGTTATAACTTTATAACCTTTGTGGTGACCCGAAGGGTCGGGTCGGAGATTGACTGTATGGCTTATCGATTGGGAGTGGACGTCGGCGGAACCTTTACGGATCTGTTGTTGTTTGATGACGCAACGGGCGAGACGCATCGTTCGAAGGTACCCAGTACCCCACATGATCCGTCTGAGGCGGTGGTTGGCGGTACTAAAGGAATCTGCGAGCAGGCGGGTATCGATGCCGGCCAGATCGCCGATTTCTTGCATGGCACAACGGTTGCGACCAATGCCGTGCTGGAAGGAAAAGGTGCGAGGGTTGGTCTTGTCGTGACCGAAGGTTATCGCCAAGTCTTGCAAATTGCGCGTTCGCTGGTTCCCGGCGGCTTAGCTGCCTGGATTATCTGGCCGAAACCACAACCGCTGGCTCGTCTTGAAGATACGGTTGAGGTGCCTGGTCGTTTGCTCGCCAATGGCGACGAGTACCGGCCGATCGACGAAGCCGCGACACGCGCTTCGTTGGAAAGTCTGAAAGAAAATGGTGTTGAGGCGATTACGATTTGCCTGATGAACGCCTACATCAATGGCGAGCATGAACAACAAGTTGCCAAGATCGCCGCTGAAGTATTCCCCGATCTTACGATTTCGCTCAGTCACGAAATTTTGCCCGAAATGTATGAATATGAGCGGGCGTTGACTTCCGTTGCCAATGCGGCGGTTCGTCCGGTCGTGGGACGATACGTCAGCAACCTCGAGAAGGAGCTGCAAGCCTATGGCGTTAAGGCGAGGTTGAACTTGCTTCGTTCCGATGGCGGTCTGATGACGGCTCGGAAATCGCAAGATGCACCGGTCAACTTATTGCTGTCCGGCCCGGCCGGTGGCGTGACAGGCGCACTTTGGGTTGCGAGCCAGGCAGGCCTGAAAAACATTCTGACGTTGGATGTGGGCGGTACATCAACGGACGTCGCGTTGATTGAGAACAATGAGCCGAAGTTGGTTAGGAATACTGACGTTGGACACTTATCGGTACGAGCGTCCTCACTGGATGTGAAGACCGTGGGTGCTGGCGGTGGCTCAATTGCGCACGTACCGGAGCTGACCAAAGCATTACGTGTCGGACCGGAAAGCGCCGGTGCGGTGCCGGGACCAGCTTGTTACGGAAAGGGCGGCGAAGCCGCGACCGTGACAGACGCGAATGTTGTGTTGGGTTACTTGCCTGAGTCATTGCTCGGCGGCGCTTTTGAACTGGATCGCGATGCGGCCAAGAAGGCGGTTCAAAAAGTGGCTGATGATATGGGTATTTCGCTCCATGAAGCTGCTGCGGGAATCATCGATATTGTCAACGAAAACATGTTCGGTGCGATCCGCATGATTTCTGTCCAACAAGGCTACGACCCCCGAGATTTCGCGTTGATGGGTTTTGGTGGCGCCGGCTCGCTGCACTCCAACGCAGTGGCGAAGTTGATGGGTTCATGGCCCGTGGTCGTTCCGAATTCTCCCGGCGTCTTGTGTGCGCTCGGTGATGCGACGACGCGAATGCGTGCCGAGAGCTCGCGTAGTTTCTCCAAGCGTCTATCCGAGACCAGCTCAGCTGATGTATCGGGTGTGCTTCGCGAAATGGAAACACAGGTTATCGCAGAACTGACTGAAGAGGGTGTTTCTGCCGATGACGCGGAGGTGCGCTATGAGATCGATGTTCGTTATCACGGGCAGGGTTTCGAGATATCGATGCCGTTTATCTATGGCCTTGATAATGATAGTGCGGTGCAAGAGCTTTGCGATGCATTCGATGAAGAACATCGCCGAATGTTTACCTTCAATATGGATGCCGAGCATGAGCTCGTTAATGTACGGGTGATCGCGATCGGCAAGGCGCTGGAGTTACCAGCTTTGCATATCGAAAAAGGCACGGGCGACCCGGCAGCTGCGAAAGTATCTGATCACGAGTTATGGGTTGCCGGAGAGAAGCTACCGGCCGTTATCTATGATCGGTCGAAACTGAAAGCCGGTGATTCTTTTGCCGGCCCCGCCATCGTGACTGAAATGGATAGCACGGCGCTCGTGCTACCGGATCATGTCGCGAAAGTGGACGATTACGGAAATATTCTGATTTATCCGACGGAACAGGGGTAAGAACATGGTTGCTAAATTAATCGAACCGAATAGCGCTGGTTTTGAAAGCGTAGATGTTGATCCCGTCACGTTGGACATCATTGAAAATGCATTGCGTAACGCACGTCTGGAAATGGATGCGACTTTGTTTCGTACGGCGCTATCACCGGGGATTCGTGAACAGGGTGATGCGTTCCCGATGATTGCAGAACGCAGCGGCAAGATGGTCGTTGGCCAGTTCGGCTCGTTCATCGGTGGCTTCATGCAAGGCTTTGATGGTGAGCTCGAAGAAGGCGACATCATTCTTTTGAATGACCCTTACAGTTGTGAAGGCGCTGTTAGCCATAACAACGACCAATTGGTCATCATGCCGATATTCCGGAATGGTCGTGTGATCAGCTGGTCCGCGATGTTTGGTCATATGACCGATATTGGCGGCAAAGTCCCTGGTTCACTGCCGACGGATGCGGCTTCGATTTTCGAGGAAGGCCTGCGGATGCCACCGGTTAAGCTCTATCGCAAAGGCGAGCTACAGGAAGATATTCTGAAGATCGCAACGCATCAGAGCCGGATGCCGGAATGGTATCGAGCTGACCTCCACGCGATTGTTGCGTCTTGCCGGGTGGCGGCGCTGCGTGTCAATGAGATCTGCGATCGGTTTGGTGAAGATGTCTATGTCTCCGCCACCGAAGAATTGTTGGCTCGCAATAAACGTGCAATGGGCATGCTGATCAGTCAGGCGATTGGTGAGGAGCCGGTCACTTTCGAAGACTACATCTGTGATGACGGTAAGGGTAATGGGCCCTTCAAAGTGAAGTGCACGATGTGGCGGGAAGGCGAAAAAGTCATATTAGACTTTGCCGGCACTGACCCGCAATCGGATTCGTCGATCAATTTCTACCTCAATGAAAACATGTTCAAGATGTTCTTTGGCATCTACATGATCATGGTGTTTGATCCACAAGTGCTGTTCAACGATGGTTTTTATGATCTCGTCGACGTGCGCATTCCGGAAGGGTCGTTGTTGAAACCGAAGTTCCCGGCAGCGCTTTCCTGTCGTACGCATGCACTCGGTCGTATCTTCGATATTCTGGGTGCCCTGTTGGGTCAGAAGACGCCGGACTTCCTCTGTGCAGCCGGCTTCTCTTCATCACCACATTTGATGTATTCGGGTTTCGATGAACAAGGCGACTGGTATCAGTTGTTCCAGATTGGTTTTGGTGGCATTCCGGGTAAGCCGTTCGGCGATGGCCCTGATGGTCACTCTCTGTGGCCCGGTTTCACCAACGTGCCTAACGAATTCCTGGAGCATTACTTCCCGATGATCATCGAGCGTTATGAATCCGCACCGGATTCGGGTGGCGCTGGTCTCAACCGGGGTGGCAATGGCATCCACATGACTTACCGATTTACGCAAGAAGGCAATATCTCGATTCATGATGATCGCTGGTTTGTCCCACCTTGGGGTGTTAACGGTGGTAAACCGGCGGCACGCTCATGGAAACGTATTGACCGGGTTGATGGCACGCAGGAATTCCTCGGTTCCAAAGTCGATAACATCGCTGTGGCTAAGGGCGACTTGCTGCACTACGTCACGTGGGGTGGCGGCGGTTGGGGCGATCCATTAGAGCGGGATCCGGAGCTCGTGGCGCTGGAAGTGAC
>JBGCGB010000032.1:0-65583 GCA_045110335.1 Woeseiaceae bacterium | reverse complement strand
AGAAGAGCTGCTCCTAGTACGAGAGGACCGGAGTGGACGTATCTCTGGTGTTCCGGTTGTCACGCCAGTGGCATTGCCGGGTAGCTATATACGGACAGGATAACCGCTGAAAGCATCTAAGCGGGAAGCCCCCTTCAAGATAAGATTTCCCTGGACCCTTGAGGTCCCTAAAGAGCCGTTGAAGACTACAACGTTGATAGGCTGGGTGTGGAAGCGCAGTAATGTGTGAAGCTAACCAGTACTAATTGCTCGTGCGGCTTGATCATATAACACCAAAGCAGTTTTGCTTAGGTGTGACGCGAAGCGTTAATGCCATTATTTATAGTGGTTTAACACCAAAAGCGACACTCTATAGAACGTCAAAACATTCCAAATTGTTAACTTTTTTGAGTTGACGTGTGCCTCCGTGCCACGGCAATTCATGCCAGTTTGCTTGGCGGCAATAGCGAGTAGGAACCACCCGATCCCATTTCGAACTCGGAAGTGAAAATGCTCTGCGCCGATGGTAGTGTGGGGTCTCCCCATGTGAGAGTAGGACACTGCCAAGCATTTAATTAGAAAGGCCGCAGCTCATTGAGCTGCGGCCTTTTTTTATGCGCCGAGCTTGCTGACCGTGAACGGGTCTATTTAGCCATCGCTCCCGGCCATCCTGGCCTTCGCGATGCCCACCCATCCGTGGGTGGGACTGCCAAGCATTTAATTAGAAAGACCGCAGCTCAACGAGCTGCGGTCTTTTTTTATGCGTCGAGCTTGCTGACCGTGAACGGGTTTATTTAGCCATCGCTTCCGGCGACCCTGGCCTTCGCGATGCCCGCACATCCGTGAATGGGGCAGACAAATGCTCAATTAGAAAAACAGGAGCTTATGCAGACGACTGTATGTCCTTCAGGTAACATGTTTAAGGGTTTTAATTGATCTTTAAACCCCTAAGAATTGGTACAGAGAACGCTGCAGATTGAAGATTCCCCATTTCATTGAAGAACTGAAACGCCGTAACGTCTTTCGCGTGGCTGCGGCTTACGCTATTGCTAGCTGGGTGATCATTCAGGTCGCTGAAACGGTTTTTCCAAGAATCGGGATGCCGGACTGGATCGTGACGTTTGTCATTATTGCCGTTGTGATTGGATTTCCGATTGCATTGATTATCGGTTGGGTATTCGAGCTCACGCCAGACGGCGTTCATAAGTCGAATGAAATTGAAATAACTGAATCAGTCACTGCCTCAACAGGAAAAAAACTGGATAGGCTGATTATTGCTTCGCTTGCGGTTCTGATCGTGCTTCTCCTTTCCGAACGAATTTTCTTTGCTGAGTCGACAATCTTTGAGTCAGACGCCGTCAGTGACCAGGGTGCATCAATCGCAGTGCTCCCTTTCGTAAATATGAGTGGCGATCAAAATAACGAATATTTCTCCGACGGTCTTTCGGAAGAATTACTGAATGGCCTCGCAAAAATTGAAGGCATTCAGGTGGCTGCTCGCACCTCTTCCTTTAGCTTCAAAGGCAAGAATGTTGACCTACGGAAGATCGCCGACCAATTGGGTGTAAAGCATATTTTGGAGGGCAGCGTTCGTAAGGACGGCGATCAAGTTCGCATCACGGCCCAGTTGATCCAGGCCGACAACGGGTTCCATTTGTGGAGCGACACCTATGACCGAGAGCTCGAGGGTGTATTTGCGATCCAAGAGGAAATCTCTCGTAAAGTGATTGAAGAACTGAAGGTTCGTTTGTTACCAAAAGAAAACGCGTTGTTAGCCTCTAGATCGACCGAGAATGTTGCGGCCTACAATTTGTTTCTGGAAGCTACCCAGGTGGAGAGCAGTCGTAAGCCTGCTGACCTTGAGCGCGCGATTGACCTCTACAAGATGGCGGTCGAATTAGACCCGAACTTTGCGTTGGCGCATGCTCGCGCCGCGATTACCTACACGCTGTTATCCAATTACGGCAATATTGAATTCGAGCTCATGCTTGAGCAAGCCAATTACCATACTGACCAAGCCTTTATCCTTGACGCCAATCTTGGAGAAGCTTTCCTGGCGAAAGCCCAAGTCCAGTCTGTCGACCCCGTAGGGTTTGACATGCAAAATGTTGAGCGGCTACTCAGAAAGGCGATTGAGCTCATACCTAATTCTGCATTCGCCCACAATACATTACATATCGCCTTGGAAGAGCTAGGCCGAGATGAAGAGTCCCACAAGCATTTGTTGATTGCACATGAACTAGATCCATTGAGTAATCCGATAACAAACAACACTGCGGGCTACTACTACGAAAAAGGCGACTATGCCAAGGCGATGGAGCTTGTTGAAGCCAACATTGCACGGGCTCCTGAGTATTCACCGATTTACATGATCAAGGTCAGTATCCTGCGTGATCCACCAAAGTCCGATCTGGTGGGAGCTTTTAAGTTTAGCTATGACCTATATCGGGATAGGAAGGAAGATCTGCAGTTCCTACGAACGATGGAGCTACAGGCACGCGATTTGGGCCTCATTGGCTTCTCGAATTTTCAAGCACAAGAACTTGTAAGACTTTATCCGGATATATTCGAAAACTACAAGAGCGTGTTTCAGAGCAATGCACTTCAAGGCAAGACTGGTGCGAACGCCGAGATGTTGGGTATGTTCCGGGAGCGTTTTGGTGCCGCATTGGTCAAGCCATTGGCGGAGCCGCGCAGCTGGGTGGGATTGCTTGAGGGTAAGCCACAGGATGTGCTCGATCTAATTGATGAAGCGTATCCGAGTATTGGGCTGCAAATAGACTCGGCGTCCCCTATTTCAGTGCCCATCGAAAGTCAGGGTACCTATCTAAACTTGTTTGTTGATTATGTCACTGCACTATTAGGGGTCGATCGGCCCGGCGACGCTGAGGCTATGCGTAAAAAATTGTGTGATTACCTTGGTGTCGATGATTTAGCGGATGATATGTCGAGCTGGGAGATTAATGATCTGTTCAATGCAAGGATTTGTGCCGCTTTGCAATTAGACGGTGCGCTCGTTGCAAGCATTGATCGCACGCTTTATTTCTCGAAACGCGCTCGCATGGGTTGGCCTCTGTATCTTAAAACGCGTCCCATTTACCAACTCGTCCGTACTCATCCTGATGTTGTTCAGTTGAGAAGCGAAATCTTGGCTGACCTAGACATGCAGAAGGCCAAGGTCGTGGCTTGGCTCAAAGCGGAAGGTGAGTGGCAGGAAGAATGGGAGTAGTCTCAGCTAACCCGCTATTTTTGCGACGCTTTCTGTTGCATCAAGAGATCAACAGCATCCTCAAGAACGTATAGAATTCGAGCACTCAAGTATCCACGTATTCTGGGTTTGCAAGATTATGTTCCTTCCGTTCTTGATGCTGACGCAAGCGGCGCAAGCCAGTTGTGTCTTGATCTGTAGACGATATCGATGCCGACCGGCATTGTGGCGGACTTGTTGATACCAAGATGCATTGGCCGTTCCCTTTTATTGCACCAACCATACTTGATTCATTGGAATGACTTTTTTCGGTCTCCTTATGAACCTTTCTAATCCGACAGACGACTACCTAGGTAAGATCATTATTTTTGGACCTCTGCAATGTCCCAGGCCTCATCAGAAAATTTAGATCGCCTGGTTGCGCTAAGTGTCCGCGGTGACAAAGTCGCGTTCGAGAAAGTGCTGCGTTATTGGCATCCACGATGGCTGCGCTTTGCGACCGCTGAACTATCGGGTATTGAAGCCGCCAAAGATGCTGTTCAGGAAGCGTCGTTCCAGATCGCTAGAAGCCTATTTCGACTGAAAGATCCGGCGAAATTTCGAGCTTGGTCATTCACGATCGTCCGGCGCCGCTGCAAAGACCAGCTCCGCCACCAATATCGCGATCTGGCGAGTATCGCGCTGCTAAAGACACAAGTCGAAGTGTTAGGTGATACGCAAAGCCCAGACGCCAGCTCCACACGAATCGAAGATGCCATTGATGAGTTGCCACGAATGCATCAAGAGTTACTGACGCTGTTCTATCTCTATGGTCTAACAATGCCCGAATTGGCGGGCGTGTTTGACGTCCCGACCGGCACGATAAAATCCCGACTGTTTGCGGTCCGTGCCTTACTCCGACATCAACTTGAAGCTAACGAAGGAGGTTCTGATGGAACCGATTGATCAAGAATTACGAAATCTTCTAAGCAACCGCGAAGATGACCTGCTGCCACCCATGTATGAGGAAGCCTACTACAGCGAGGTGATCTCTAGTCTTCAGGGCGATGGCGCTGCGTTAACACGACTAACCTGGGTGGGCATTTTTTTGTTTGGTGGCTTGCTGATCTATTGCGTCTACCGATTCGTTATTGCCGACACGGTGAATGATCAGGTGTTTTTCGGTTGTTTCGCCATCATGCTGAATTCAGCTCAGATTGCACTTAAACTCTGGTATAACATGCGGCTCAATAGACGGGCGATTATTAATGAGATAAGGCATCATAATCTAGCCAACTAGATTCAGTCTGTCGCAACATTTGGACACATTCATGTTTGAAAATGACCTCGTTCGTTTGCGTTATGCGATTCGTAGCAACGTTTTCATTCGTTCGAACACGGGGCGTTTATCGTTCGAGCGACGCCGAAGACTGACGACAGTAGTCGGCTCGCTTGCTCTCTTTATCTTGAGAAGCTTCTTCTTTAGTAACAGATCCAGAAATTTACGTAGTTTGTCTTCCGTCGGTAGCGGATTGGTCGTAACCAGCTGTTCAAACGAGGTTTGACCAAGAGTTAATCGATTACACAGTTCAGTTAGTCCTGCAGATGCTGTTTCATCAACGAACGCGGGCCAATCGTCCAGCCAAATATCGAGATTGGCATAACGACCGCGGCCGTTCGGACCTTCATCTAGATAGCAGAAAGTTTCGAATAATTCGCGCTGCTCGAATGGCATATTAGATAGCGCTGTATGGTTGTCTGATACAAAACTGATGAATTCCTCGTCGGTGCGAACGCCCGACATCAGTTTCAAACTCCAACCTTTGAACGATCGTTTCTCGATCTTTCTTTCGAATAGTAGTGCAACACTATTGTGTCGATCATCATGACAAATGGACGAAAACAGTTGATCGACGGCTTCCGTCTTGCCCTCAATTACTTGTAGATAGAGTCCTGACTTATAGGCAAGTACACCGGTGATGCCGTGTTGCTTGTTACGGATTTTCGATTGCTCCGAGATTTCTTTGAGACCTCTCGGCACGCTTACCCTATTGTCTTTTCTTTTTATCCGACTGACATAAACAATGCACTTCATATTGAGCACCTACCCTTCTAGCTAACGATTTGCGGTGGTCGACGCGTTGCGAGTGACCAGCACCTAGCCGATCTTTCGGTCGACCTAAGCTTGGTGATCAAGTTAGCGATGAACTTGGTTTCAATCTGTGAATTGTTTCGGTTTCGCTGCAGGTGTCTTTGCTTAACTCTGAAACCGTGTGCTGTGGCACACACTTTTACAATATTCTATTGTGAGGTCGGTCACACGAAGACTTAACCATAATAGGAGCAGCTGCTATGCGGTTGTCCAAACGGCAAACTGAATCGCTACCAACTTGGGTACTCGTGACATTGTTGTCTCGTCGCTCTCGGGCCTGCGATAAATGTTCGGTTGTCCTTTCAGGAATGATCGCCGGGTTGGCTTAGTGCCCCACGCCATTGCCATTCAAAATCCAACGTCGGTTTTGGTTTCCCGATCAAGTAGCCTTGTGCATACCGGATATTCAGTCCGTGCAGGAGCCGGGCCTCCTCGTGACTTTCAACACCTTCGGCGATAATGGGTACACCAAGGGTCTTGGCGAGGTCGGCAATCGCCGTCAATATTCCACTGCGTGCAACATGCTTCTCGGCATGTCTGACGAATCTCCGGTCAATCTTGATGACATCAATGGGTAGTTCATGCAGGTAGGTGAGCGAAGAAAAACCTGCACCAAAGTCATCCAACGCAATTTGAATGCCGGTTGCCCGCATTCTATTCAATGTGCGCGATGCGAAGGCCAGATTTGGGATCAATGTGGTTTCGGTGAGTTCTATCCGGAGTCGGCTGGCGGGAACACCGGACCGACTTAGTGCATGATCTATCACTCGAGGTAAGCGCTCATCGCATAGCTGCCGACCTGAAATATTGATACTGATTTCCGGCCAATCGTTGAGCCGATTTTCGATTCTAAAGGCACTGACCATACTAAGCGACTTCTTGAGGATTACGTCGCCAATCTCCACAATCTGGTCGGAGAGTTCTGCGGTCGGGAGGAACTCCGCCGGCGTGATGAATCCGCGTTGAGGATGCTCTAGCCTGACAAGTGCTTCGTAGCCAACGAGGTTGCCATCGTGCAGCGTTACAATGGGTTGGAAAAACGGGACGATTGTATCTTCGCTTAGCGCACGCCGAATCATCGAGACTGTTGAGCTGGTTGTACCAGCGCGGGATTCGATCTCTGAATGGAGCGCTGAGGCTCTCCGCGTTAGCTGAGTCATTTCGCCGCCTATCGAATCGATGGCCGATCGGATCATGGCCGCCCCGTTTGGCGAAAGCAGCTCATCGGACATTGAGGCGCCAACATCGGCGTCCACGAGAAAGTCTGTTACGAGTGGTTTTCCCACGCCTCTTATGCTGCGCAGAATGCCGCTTGCTGCATCGCTGGCCATACGTTCAGGTGTCTTTGCGTTGGCGATGAGGATGCCAAAATACCCATGCCGAAGTTCTGCCAGTATTGCCGTGTCCGGAATCACATCTGTAATTCGGCCAATCAACTCGGTTCTGAACCTACGGCGCAGTCCAGGCTCTAAATCCTCAATGCGACAACGATTGCAACGACTATCAACGACGATAAGTACCGGTCTGCCGTGATTCGCAACACTGTCATCTATTGCTTCGGCTAGTCCGGTTTCGTTGAGGAAACCAGATTCGCTATGGGTATTTCTAGCTACAGTAATATCCTGCATTGTACCGGCAAGCACGAGTGCATTGTTTAATGCATCGCGTTCAACAACGGCATGACACTCGACCCATCGTTTGTTGCCAGCGCTATCTGTTATCCGGAATTCTGTCTCAACCTTGGCAGTGAAGCCTTTCAGGTGTGAATCGATGGTGTCGGCCAATGAGTCCATAGCGGCAGGGCTTAGGGCGGGTAGTAGGCCACTCAGTCCGGCTGACGAGCTGGGGGATGCCAGCCCCATCATTCGTGACCAGCGATTGGATACTTCAAGGTTATTACTGCGAAGATCCCAGATCCAATAGCCGCGTTCGCTGCTATCCATTGTCTTAGTCAAGGCTCGGAGACCATCAAGTTGCCGACTGCTTTCGATCGCAGCATTTGGCCAGACCGCATCAAGTAGTTTCAGCAGTCGATTCCGACGACGCGTGCCCGTTGGCCCAGCGATATCTGTGTTGGCCGGCGACCCGACATCAGCATCACGAGCGATTCTGGTGAGATCATCCGCTAGCTGTTTAATGTTGTCTTCCTGTTCCATCAAGGCCTCGATCAGTGGCCGCTCGTCCTGAGCATTCTCGCGGGTGCGTATTAAAGCTGCTTCCCGCCTTGTTTTGCTGTAGCGACGGATTTATCGAAAGCTTTAGCGAATTTGTGATTAATATTGCTCGTCGATGAGTTGGCCCCGCGATGCGCGTCCCGATTGCCGTATTTGGTCACCAACAGAAACATAGTCGTTTTTGGTTGGGTCTTTCAGCCAGTCATCGATGCTCAACAAAGCACTCTCAATATCCTGCTCGATTTGGTCTTGGTCGTTAGCGATATCCTGCTGACCCATTTCAGCATCTGAACTTGTCCGTCTAGCGATACGTGAATGACGCACCTTGCGTTTCTCAGATCTCGACAACCGGCTGTCGGCAAAGGGATTGGCGATCGGGGGAGGCGAATCCTCAGCCGTGCTAGGTCTTTGTAGCTGAATCGGTTCGCCGGGTGACTTTTCGTCAGCCCATTTCCTAAGTTCTGTTAGCAATCTCATTATGATGACGGTCATTGCCTGATGTTGTTTGCCGGTGGGGTTGGCTTTCAGCAGGAATGTCGCTTGTTCGTTGATGAGTTGCTCGACCAGATTGACCACTCGCTCCTGTCCCGAGCGCTGCAGCCCTTCTGGTGTGGAATGTAGTAGTGAGTGCTTCACAACAGTCGACTCGGTAAACAGTCTTTGGGTAACACTAGTTTTCAACCAATGCGTGGCTTGTAGCGCATCGTTTGGCAAGGCGGATTGCGGCCTTTGGGTTGCCGTTGTTGTGGCTGACCCTGTCACCAGTGCGGGTATTGAGCGCGCAGCGCGTATCCATCGAGCGATGTTGAATCCGGCGATTTCCATGCTGTCGTGTCGGCAGTCTTTCGAAAAACTTTAGAATTCATCGTTGCGACGGTTTAGTCATGTGCCGATTCAGAGTAAGATTCCCGTGAGTTATTCAGGAGTCTCGCTATGTTCTTCGATGTAAAGCCCTTGCCGGGTGATCCCATTCTCGCGTTAATGACGGCGTACCGCGAGGACTCGTCGGAGAACAAGGTTGATCTTGGCGTTGGTGTTTATCAAGACGATCACGGCTCTACACCCGTGCTTGCGGCCGTGAGCCGTGCCGAGGCCCTCATCTTAGAACGTCAGACGACAAAAGCCTATGTAGGCATTGCCGGTTCCGAGGTCTTTAATGCAGCAATGACGACCATGCTTTTTGGCGAATCTCATGAGGTCATCAACTCGAAGCGCGTTGTCACGGTACAAAGCGCCGGAGGTTCTGGCGGGCTTCGGGTCGTAGGCGAGTTGATCAATAGCCTTCGTCCCAACGCCCGAATCTGGACAACAACGCCGACATGGCCAAACCATCGCCCATTGCTTTCGGCTGCTGGCGCAAAACTCAGCGAGATTCGGTATTACGATCCGATCGAAAACGGAATCGATCGCGAAGCGATGTTCACAGATATTGAATCTATCCCGGATGGCGATGTCTTGCTGCTACATGGCTGCTGTCATAACCCGACGGGTGCCGACTTGACGATTGCAGACTGGACCAAGCTAGCTGAAATTTGTGTTCGCAAGAAGTTATTGCCTTTCGTCGATACCGCTTACCAAGGGTTTGCTGAAGGTATAGAGGAGGATGCGGCAGGAATTCGCTTGCTCGCCAATACGGTTAGCGAAATGGTTGCGGTTACCTCCTGCTCCAAGAATTTCGGTCTTTACCGCGAACGAACGGGCGCCGTCAGCGTTGTTACTTCGGATGCCACCAAAGCTGCAGCGACGAAGAGCCACTTGCTCAAGATTGTTCGTTCTATGATATCGATGCCGCCTGATCATGGTGCTAACATTGTCGCCACGATCTTGACCGATGAGTCGCTAAGCACCGTTTGGCGCGAAGAACTGTCCGACATGCGATCTCGTATGAATGGCCAACGTCGAAATTTTGTAGCCGCATTAGCAAAACATGGGTTAGCGGAACGATTTGGTTTCATCGCCGAGCAACGCGGCATGTTTAGTTTGCTCGGCATAACGCGCGAGCAGATAGATCATTTGCAAAAAGCCTTTCACATCTACATTGTGGGGTCTAGTCGAATTAACGTCGCCGGCTTGACCGACGCTCAGCAACCCTACATCGCCGAGGCGTTAGCGGAAACACTAGCTTCTGTTGGTTGACTCGCCAATTTCGCGAAACTGGCGCCCGGTTGGAGTAGTTTGTCGAATTCACTGGCGGGGAGTGGCTTGCTGAAGTAGTAACCCTGAATTTCATGGCACAGCCTATCCGTCAGATAACGCAGCTGATTGACATTCTCTACGCCTTCCGCAACGACGCGCAGATTCAAACTTCTGGCCATACTTATAATGGCATCACATATCGCCGCTGCATCAGGCGCCGGTAAGTCATCGACAAATGATCGATCGATTTTTAGCGCATCCAGTGGGAACTGCCTGAGGTAGGCGAGCGAAGAGTAGCCCGTACCAAAGTCATCGATTGCCAATGAGATGCCAACGGACTTTAGAATCTGTAACGCCTCGCGCGTTTGCTTCACATCACGCATCAAGACCCCTTCGGTCAATTCCAGTTCCAGTTGATTGGAAGGAATGTTGTTCGTGCCCAATGCGCTTTCCACGACAGATGCGATGTCATCTTGCCAAAACTGCTGGCTCGACAGATTGACGGCGATCGGGCACTCGCGCAATCCTAGTTCACGCCATACGCTAATTTGGCGGCATGCCTCCTGAACGATCCAGCGGCCCAAAGGCACGATCAGTCCTGTGTCTTCGGCGATGGGTATGATTTGCGCTGGCGAGATCCATCCGCGGGATGGATGGTTCCAACGTAACAAGGCTTCGGCGCCCACGACTTGCCAGTCTTTCGTCGTGACTTTCGGTTGGTAATGTAACTCGAACTGCCCGGAGTCGATGGCCCTTCTTAAATCAAGTTCGAGATCTAGTCGCTCCAAAGAGCGCACGGTCGTTGTTTCTGTGCAGAAGGAATAACCCGAGCGCCCACGTTGCTTAGCCTGGTACATAGCGACATCGGCACTCTTCAATAGAGATTCTTCATCTTCTCCGTCTACGGGATAGATACCGATGCCAATGCTAGGGGTAACCACGAACTCATGGCCATTGAATTCAAACGGTGCTTTCAACGTTTCGATGATACGAGATGCCACTGATTCGATATTTTCGACGGCACTAGATTCGCGTACGAGTAATGTGAATTCATCGCCACCCAGCCTCGCTACGTTGTTCGCCGAAGCGGTTTCTCCTTCCATACCGCGAGATACCGTATCTTCAGAGCGAAGGCATCGCCCCAGCCTGGACGCTACCATCTTGAGCAACTCATCGCCGGTGGTATGGCCGAGTGTATCGTTGATACGTTTGAAGTGATCCAGGTCGATATAGAGCAGCGCAAACTGAAGTTTCTTGACTCGAGAAACTTCCAGTGCTTGCTTCAACTCCATGGAGAAGAGTTGGCGATTTGGCAGCCCGGTCAAAGAATCATAATAAGCCAGTTGATGAATTTTCTTGGCTGATTCTTTTTGGGCAGACACATCCCGCACAACGGCTAGTGCCAAGTCGTCAAGTTGCTCAACCAGCCGGACTTCATAATGGTGTACCCGGTTGCTTTCCGCGATAAGGCTAAATGAACTTTCAATGGTTAACTTGTCGTCGAAAACCGAATCCAAGTGCAGCGTTGCCACACGCTCCACTTCCTGGCGAAAAGCATGCTCGAATTGCGACCAGTTGCTCGTTCGTATGCTGCTTGTTGTGCCGGCGTTGAGTTCCGGGGAGGCCAGCGATGTGTTGTCTCCGACGACACGACCAAGTCGATCGATGCTATAGAGTCGGTCGGGCATTGCCTCGACAATCGCTTTGACGCGTGCATGCGAATCGCGCAATGCATACTGCATTTTGGCGCCACGTAAAATGTAGCGAACACGATGCGCAAGGATAGACCATGAAATAGGCTTTACGATGAAATCGGTCGCGCCTCGGTCATAGGCCTCATCGACGGAGATGGGATCTTCTCGTCCTGTGATCATCACAATAGGCGTGTAACGCGTCTCTTTACGGGAACGAATCCACTCGCAGACTTCGTAACCGTTCATGCCAGGCATATCAACATCGAGCAAGATGATGTCTGGGGTCACCTTCTCGATTTGCTGCTGTGCTTTGCTACCCGACGGAGCATCCACAACCAGGAAGTCGGCGTGCTCTAGAAACCTTCGTGTCATTAAGCGAATGGTCGCTTCATCGTCTACAACAAGGACCAGCGGAGGCCGGTCTGGCTGCGCCTCTGTCACTGTTTGATAGACACCTGTCATGCCTGTCGACATGTTTAGGCGACCTTTCGTTGCGTAGCAGTTTCTAACGCGGCGATCGACTTCTTGTAGATGCTTTGAAGACTTGGCCAGAGTTCCGTGATTCGGCCAACATGTTCATTCTGGCCAAGTGACTCCAGTCGAGCACACTGTTCGCCAAAGTGGCGTAAGCCCAACGCTGCGCTGCTAGATTTCAAGGCATGCGCACTTCTGGCTACGGAATCCGGATCGCTACCTTTGACCGCCATATCAATACGTGCCATGAGATCCGTGGACGATGCCTTATACTCCGACACAATTTCATCGAAAATGCTGGTGTCCCCGTCGCTATCAAGTCGCCGGATCTCGGCCAGCGCGTTTTCATCGACCAACGTTATTTCTGATTGTTCAGGTTCTTGCCGATCCGCCTTGCTTACGGGTATTGCACTATTCAATCGCTCCCCACCGAGCCATTTCTCTAACATTGATTCAAGCTGGGATTTGGTGAAGGGCTTCGTTAAGTAGTCACTCATGCCTGCATCAAGGCATCGTTGTCGGTCGCCAGACAGAGCGTTCGCAGTGAGCGCAACGACAGGAAGTTGTTCTAATGCAGGGCGAGTGCGGATCTGGCGTGTCGCTTCGAAACCATCCATTTCTGGCATCTGGCAATCCATGAATACAAAGTCGAAACCGCTCCGATCGAGTTCCACCAGTGCCTCGAGGCCATTGTTGGCGACAGTAACCTCGGTGCCGATTCGTTTTAGAATTTCACTGGCAACGCATTGGTTAACGATGTTGTCTTCGACCAGCAGAACACTGGGTGCTGAGCTATTCATAGAAGGGACTTCCTGTTCCTCGTCGTTCGGCAGATGTCTTGATGCAACGAATGGATGACTGGCGATGCAGTCGAATAATTCCGAAGGTTTCACCGGCATTAGCAGCGTTGCATCGCCCATATTGGAGGTTTTGACCCGCATTCGACCGGTTGTGATATCTGACCCGGTCATGACCAGCATAGCGTCTGTGTTGTTGTCGTGACGCACCGCCGTCAAGATCGTTCGGAGCTCGTCTTCGTGCATTTCATGGCTCGCAAACAACATGCTGACCTGCTTCCCGCTTTGTTCTTGATCTCTTAGCATCATGAGCGCGCTGTCTTTGTCCAGGACGGAGCGAACGAGCAGGCCCCATGAACGAAGATGTGCTTCCAGCAGTCGTCGCGCGGCGATATCACTATCTACAATCAGTGCATAGGTGTTTCTGAAGGCATCGGTCAGATTCTTGTTGTCCGGGTTGCCAGCATGGTCATCGCCGATGACGCCCTTCAGAATGACAGTGGTACCGCTATCGGTCGAAGTTACTTTGAGTTCACCGCCGAATAGTTCGCATAGCTGACGGGAGATGACCAGGCCAAAGCCGATGTCTTCTCCGGTGGGCAGTGTTTCACGCTGATCGGGCAAAGCGAACATCGCCTTTTGAATATCCTCTGGAATACCGTTGCCCGTATCGATGACGCGAATTTCATAGACACCGCCAGACTCGTTTGGGATGACGTCCGCGGCAACGGTCACTGAGCCTTCATCCGTAAAGCGTAGGGCGTTGGTCAGAAGGTTAGTGACGATTTGAGTGATGCACCAGCCATCAAAACCTGTGACGTCACGACACTCTGGCGACAGCTTGCAGATGAGCGCGAGCCCTTTATCTGACGCATTAGACGCGGCCAATTCGACCGTTGACTCGATGACTTCATGCAGGTTTCGCGGATGGTTACTCATGATCTTCGGATTCCTTTACGCATGAATATCGTTGGGCAACATGGCGCATTGCCATAACGTGTCAATGATGACTAGCGGCGGGTTTGCATATGGCTTTAGAAGATTGTTTTGTGAACCGGATAGAGCGGCATGGGGCAAGCTGCCTTACATAACGTCTAATTTGATAATTACGCTCAAGTACTGACTCATCCCGCCGCTAGCGATCCAACGATATTCAAACAGTAAAAAGCTAGAGAGACGTGCATGGAAGTTCTTGTTGTTGAAGATAATCAAGATGATGTTGAGCTCGTAACACTATCGTTGCAGCGCGCAGACAAGGGGATTCGGGTGACTGCGGTGTCCACGATTGGGGATGCGCGAAACGCCATTGCTGATCATGACTTTGATATTGCGTTGCTGGATCTATCATTACCGGATAGTTTCGGGCTTGGCACGATCAAAGAGCTTCAGCGCGTCAACGAACGGCTGCCAATCATTGTTTTGAGTGGCGATGATAATGAGAACACGGCGTTGTCGGCTGCCCGACTGGGCGTTGAGGACTACGTCAACAAAGGGGAGTACATTGGTGCTCCATTTGTTAGAACGCTCCGCTATGCCGTTGAGCGCAAGAAGGGCGAGCAAAGACTGCGCGATTTGGCTGACTATGACCAGTTGACGCGGCTTTCAAACCGGCAAAGATTCAACCGTCAGCTTCTCAAGGCGATCGGTCATGCGGAACGCACCGACGAAACGTTAGGCCTCTTGTTTATCGATCTGAATGAATTCAAAGAGGTGAACGACACGCTAGGTCATCATGCAGGCGATCAATTGCTGACGCAGGTTGCCATGCGTTTTCGTAACTGTGTAAGAGGTACTGACCTCGTGGGGCGCCTGGGCGGCGATGAGTTTGCGATTCTGGCAGAATCCCTGAAGAGTCCTTTTGATGCTGAAATCGTTGCAGCTAAGGTAATCGAGGCATTACAAATGCCATTCGTTCTCGGTGGACACTCGGTCAGCATCGGCGCGAGTATCGGTATCTCGATGTTCCCTCATGATGCTTCAGATGGCGAAGAGATGCTCACGCGTGCCGATGTGGCGATGTACGAAGCCAAACGCAGCGGACGTAATCAAATTCTCTTTTATTCGTCTGAACTGAACAACAGTGCAGACGAGCGAAACCGAATGTTGCGAGAGCTGGGTCGCGCGCTGAGTGAAGAGCAATTCGAAGTGCATTATCAGCCCAAGGTCGACGTGGACACGCATGAGCTGGCGGGGCTCGAGGCGTTGGTTCGATGGCGTCATCCGGAGCGCGGACTGTTGCACCCGGCCGAGTTTATTTCCTTTGCTGAGGAGAACGGCATCATCTCCTCGATCGATGACTGGGTGTTGAAATGGGTCGCTGAGGACATTGCAGCATGGCAAGAAGCGAACTTCGATATCGTGCCGGTCTCTGTCAATGTGTCTGCTTCTTGTGTGTTGCGCGGTGACTTGTACGAGTCCATTAGTGATCTTGTGCGCCGTACCGGCGTTGACCCGCGCTTCCTTGAGTTTGAATTGACCGAGTCGGTGCTGCGCGCTGAATATGAAGACACGCGTATTGCACTCGAACGCATTAGACGTTTGGGCATCGGTATTTGGTTGAATGATTTCGGTACGGGCTACTCAACAATGAGCTATCTCAATGAGTTTCCATTGGACGGAATCTGCATTGCTCGCTCTTTCGTGAATTCGCTGAACCATCGACGAACACAGGCGATCGTTCGCTCCATTGTGACGTTGGCCGAAAACCTGGACCTTGGCGTCGCAGCCGTCGGCGTTGAAGATGAGCACGAGCTATCCACACTAAAAGAATTGGGTTGCAGCCGTGCACAAGGATATTTCTACGGCAAACCGATGGACAAGGATTCCATTCAAGAGCGCTTCCTGATTGAACGGCAGGGTACCGTGACGCAAATCATGCGCGCCATGCCGTTAGCCCAGTCCCGGAACGAACTATCATGAATCGACGTCATGATGACAATGACGAAACTCAGGTGTTCGCGCGTGTGCTTTCGCATGATCTCGGGACGCTGATACGCACGGCACGACACCTCTCAGGTTATGTTCGCGAAGACATTCTGCGCGGCGATGCTGATTCGGCGATGCATGCGATCGGTATGCTGGATCTTCGTCTGGCAAATCTTGATCGTTTCGTTGCGGAGCTTATTCGCTTCTATCGGGCTGGTCAGCGTGCCATGACGTTGGAGCAATTCAGCGTTAGCGCAATCGTGAAAAGTGTGTTCCAGAAAGGCGGTTTTCCGGCTAGCGCAGAGCTACGTCTGAGTGCTAGCCATGATCTGGTCCTGACGGATCAAGTGATGTTGCGGACGGTGCTCAAAGAACTCTTCGAAAATGCATTTGTGCATCATCCGGAGCCCGCGGAGCTAACGATTGACGTTGATGTGAGTCAAACACCTGATAGCCGCACTATTGTGATTGTCCGTGACAATGGACTTGGCTTGAGATCTCTAGATTCCAAGTCTGTGTTCCAACCTTTTGTGAAAAACTCACCACGCGCCAATTCTGTCGGCTTGGGTCTTGCGATTTGTAAGCGTGAACTCGCGGCGGTCGGCGGTGAGATTTGCATCCAACCCGTCAAAAAAGGGCTTGCTGTGGCGCTCATTCTACCTACGGTAGCAGACCTACCAAGCCAACAGGATCGTCCTCGCATCGAACGCATTGATGATAATGACGATGCACCCAATCTTCGTATTGTCTAATCTCTGGCCTCCCTATCAGCATTGATAAACACGCTCGCTGAATTGGGCGTGTTGGGTGGTGTTGGGGTGTGGCCCAACGGTTCAGACTCCCCCAATTTTATCGCCGGGTATTAACCCAACCAAACAGGCATTGAGGTTGTAGCACTTCAAGTACTGCTTGGTACTATCCTTGGCAAGCATTAATGAGTTATCACTATTGCTGCGCGGGTATCTTCTCGCGAGTTAACCCCTTTGTGCTGAAAATACATGTTCTGGAGGCCGATCGATCCAATCGCTACCCTTAATTTCTACAGTCGTATGGGGCGCGCGCGTCACATTGCACTCGAACGTGTAAGGTTGATCCGCCGACCTAACGCCATGAACTGTGATCGCTCTCGGGTCGTTTGCGTTAGTGGCCAGAGATTGGCTAGGCGGGCTGTTACGGAGAGGCCAAAGCCTAGGGTAGATTGCTGGATTTTTGGAATAAAAGTAGTCGGGCTACTCGTCGCCGTCTTTTCGCCAAATGGAGAGAGATCGCGGTGCATCAACGCCCATCTTTACACGATGTCCGGCACCGGAAAATACGGTGATTTCAATCGGGCCTTCGCCGAAGACTTCACGAATGGTCATCCCTGGATCAATATCTTTAGCAGGTTCGATCAATATCGATTCCGCATTTCGCCGGCTTACTATTAACATGACAGACTCCTTGTCATTAATGATGCTGACCGTGTGGTTGTCAGACTTCGGCTAATGCCCTGTATTGACCGGTGGTTTCCGTTTTTCCGCCTGGACCATACGTTTCGGGTGGCTCATCTTGGTTGCGCAGCACCGCCAGCGCGTCGCCATGTAAGCGTCGCTGTGCTGCAATGATTGCACCGTTAGCATTATTTGCTTCGCGACATTCCGCGAGGCGTTTCAGAGTTGAAGACCAAAGATCCTGCAAGACAGCATTTCGATTGTCATTATCCGCAACAAATCGCTGCATGGAATCAAGGTCACTCTTGTGTTTGCAGGCGCTTAGCAATGCGACACGCTTTTGTTCGTGCCGCTCCAAATCCGCAAGATGAATCTTCTTGCGGCTGACCGCACCATTTAATGCTGCGAGGTCATTATCTTGGACAGCAGCACGCTCATCGAGCAACGCGTTTAGCAAACGGTCACATGAATGCAGCGTTTCGCTGAGCAACGTTTCCGTTCGTTCAAAACGTTGTTGGCGTGCCGATTCAGACATCGCTAGCTGCTACGCTCTGCATCACTTCGCAATAGCTTGTCGGCTACCGCGCGATCATCGAATTCGTAGCTACCACTAGCAACGGCATTTTTGAGTGTTTCCACCCGACTGATGTCAACATCCGATGCGTTGCTAAGCTCGACTTCCACTTTCTGCAGCAATCGTGCGCTATCTGTTAGCGCGACCGTTTCGCGACTTTGCGCTGGCACGTTAGACTGTGATTGACCCGAGTCGGGTTTCTCACTGCTGACGTTTCGGCTACCCGTCACGTCGACAACGCTCGCCAAACCGCTGGGAGGTACGCCATTTATGTCATTAGTCATGTCAAAATTTCCTGACTTTTTCGATTACAAGGAGTTTAGCGGCATCACCCCGATAAACTTTAAGTAAATGTGAGAACAATCAACGTTTTTTCCGCTGCGCTACCAATATCAGAGATCGCTATCGCATTAAGTTAAACAAAAACAGCCATTTAGGTTTATGTGGTTCATGAGCCCGGGACCTGAACCGTCTGAGTATCAAGAACAATGCCTTCGACAATACGCCCGGAATTCTGGTTTTTGACCGGAATTCTTGCCCCTACAGCGGCGTCAGCAACGGCGACACCCGTCATTCTAATGTGAATACCGGTTCCCTTGCTGACCAGTGTCACCGTTTGTCCGCGACGAATTGCCATGGTTTGTTTCACGTGAGCCGGCCGGAGCACAGACCCAGCGGGTAGCGTTTGCCGGAGTTCATTGCCAACCAGACGCTTAACATTTTTCAAGTAGCCGCTGGTTAGCGAGCTGACCGGGCGTTTCTCCATGACCAGATCGGTTGCCGCCAATATCTGTCCGCGAGAGAGACTCGATGCGGTCACAACAACAGGTTCGAATCGCTCTAGTTGAGCCTGAAGATAGACTTTCCAGGGCTGCGCTCCTTCGCATCGAACCTGGATGGTCATGCGTTGTTGTGGTGTCGACGACTTCAGCGCCGATGCAGTCAGTGGGCGTTCGCATCGTTGCAGCCGGAGTCGCGGATCGGGTCGATTAATACTCAGCTCTGTCTCACCTTTCCGAATCACATATTTCGAGGCCAAAAAATCGTGAGCAGTCGTGACCAAATCATCAATCGGTTGCCAGTCGGCGAGACTCTTGATCGGTATCAGTATCCCGCAAAGCATCAAAGTTGATGTCGCGAAGATCGTCAATATTTTGTCATTCATCTGGCTAGGTCCTGTTGGAAGCGGGCCCTCGGTCTGGTCAAAAGTTGGCTCGAACTTCGGTTGTTTACTATGTCTTAGAGGCTTTTTCGATATCCGAATGTCGTTGCCGGTTCGAACGGCCAAGCCTCGTTACAAAGTTGGTTTGCAACTCTTGTGCCAGCGTTACAGACCGGTAAATCGTCGAGAGTTTGACGGTTCACGGAAAAAGCGCGCCGCTACATCGGAAAATTGTTGCCGCCATGATTGTTAGCGTTAAACGATTGCTTTGCTATCTGTTTAAAAAATAATGACTTACTGATTTCTGGCACGGTGATTGCTACGTCATCTTCATCAGGGCACTGAATGCCCGACATGTGGAGAAGTCCGATGAAAATCGATCCGTTTGCCAATCATGCCAAAGCGTTACAGCTAAGGGCGCAACGAAATGAGGTCTTGGCCAGCAATCTGGCGAATGCCGATACGCCCAATTACAAAGCGCGCGATATCGATTTCGCCTCGACGCTTGCCAATGAACGCGGCGGCCAGTTAGCGATGGCACGCACATCTGACAAACATATTGCCGGCGCCGGCGAAACCACTCTAGGTCAGTCGCAGAATATTGCTTATCGAATTCCAACCCAACCCGCCGTTGATGGCAATACGGTCGAGACCGATATTGAGCAAGCGGCTTATGCAGAGAACGTGGTGGGTTATCAAGCCAGTCTCAGTTTCGTCAATCAAAAGATTCGTGGCTTACAAGTCGCCATCAAAGGACAAGTCTGATGTCACTTCTAAAAGTTTTTGATGTTGCTGGTGCCGCGATGTCGACCCAGTCAGCACGATTGAATACGACCGCCAGCAATCTGGCGAATGCCGATAGCGTCCATGGTGATCCCAACAAGGTCTATCGGGCACGACAGCCCATCTTCGAGGCTACGCCGTCATTCGACAATGCGTTGCGCGAGGAATCATCGTCTATTGGCGTACGGTTACGCGGCATTGTGGAAAGTCAGGCGCCCCTCGGTCAACGGTTTGCGCCGGAGCATCCGGACGCCGATGAAAACGGCAATGTCTGGACAAGCAATGTGAATACCGTCGAAGAGATGGTCAACATGCTTTCCGCGTCCCGATCCTATCAATCCAGTATTGAAGTAATGACGACGACCAAAGATCTACTGATTCAAACGCTATCGATGGGTCGATAGCAAAAAGAGGCAAATGAATGAACCAGCTCGACTCCCTTAGCCAAATCCAAAACTTGGGTTTGACGACCGCAGCGACCGGCGCAGACCAGCAGAGTGTTGGTCAAACCGAATTTCTCCAACTCATGTTGGCGCAGTTTGAAAATCAGGATCCATTCGAGCCGATGGAGAACGGCGAATTTCTTAGTCAGCTCGCGCAGTTCAGTACCGCTTCTGGTATCGAGGAATTGCAAACGGCTTTCTCGGATTTTGCATCTACGATCTACTCTGATCAGGCACTGCAAGCATCATCTCTAGTCGGTAGCGAAGTACTAGTGGGATCAGAACTGGTTCAGTTGAACAATGACAGTGGCCTTATCCAAGGCGCTGTGGAGGTTGAGCAGGGTAGTGGTGACGTTACGATCGATGTCTTGGATGCCTCAGGGCAATTAGTGCAGACCATCGCGCTGGGCAATCAACCTAGTGGTTTGGCTGCTTTCGAATGGGATGGGGTACTCGCCAATGGTGAAGTCGCCGTTCCTGGCATCTATCAGTTTAGCGCGCGCATCGAGCGTCGCGGTGAGGCAGAGAATGTCCCAACACTGATTCGTACGGCGGTCGATAGTGTCACTCTTGGCGCAAATGGCGGCGGCGTAACGATCAACAGTGATCTTGTTGGTGCCTTTTCACTGGGCCTTGTCCGCCAAATTTTCTAAGTTTCCATCTTTCTAAGCATCTTATTCTCGGAGTAATCAACTATGCCATTTCGTATTGCCTTAAGCGGACTCAATGCCGCCTCATCGGATCTCGGTGTCACCGCAAACAATATCGCGAACGTAAACACGACTGGCTTCAAAGGCTCACGCGCTCAATTCGCGGAAGTTTTTGCAGTCGGGACACAGAGTATCTCGAGTAGTGCCGCTGGTAGTGGTGTGCGGTTGTCCAACATTTCTCAACAATTCACTCAGGGTAATATTGATTTTACTGAAAACAGCCTGGATTTAGCGATATCCGGCGAGGGCTTTTTTGTTCTGAACGACAACGGGTCTCGCCTATATACACGAGCCGGAAACTTCAGCGTGGACCGGGACGGTTTCGTTGTGAATGCCAATGGACTTCGTGTTCAGTCTTATCCGGTTGGAGCCGATGGCTTGTTCAATACCGGTAACTTGACAGACTTGCAGCTAAATACGGGCGCTAACGCACCAGAGGCCACCTCGCGTGTTTCTTTTGGGATTAACCTGCCGGCCGATGATTCACAACCGATAAATCCGGTGTTCGATCCTTCTGATGCCTCTAGTTTTAACTATACAACTGCGGTAACGGTTTACGACACGCTCGGTGCTGCTCATACCGCCACGTCTTATTTTATCAAAGGCGCCAACGTTAATGAGTGGTCGGTCCAAACGACAATCGACGGTAACGTTGTCGGCACCGCTGAGCTTATACAGTTTGGCCCCGATGGGACGCTCCAGACACCCGTTTCCGGTGCTTTCACGCTCGCGGCGTACGATCCGAACAATGGTGCTGATCCTCTAGCTATCGATCTTCAATTCGTTGATACGACTCAGTTCGGCGCTGACTTTGGTGTTAACTCGGTGACGCAGGATGGTTTTACGACTGGCCGGTTGACGGGCATTGAGGTGAGCTCAACGGGTGTGGTTTTTGCCACCTTCACGAATGGTCAGTCAACCGCACTTGGAAAGTTGGCTCTCGCCTCTTTCGTAAACCCTCAGGGCTTGAGCCAGGACGGAGATACCAATTGGGCTGAGTCCTTTACGTCCGGTGATGCGGCGTTGGGCGATGCGGGTACCGCTCGATTCGGTTTGATTCAGGCTGGTGCGCTGGAAGCATCAAATGTCGACTTGACCGCGCAGCTAGTGAACATGATTACCGCGCAACGAAACTTTCAGGCAAACGCCCAGATGATTTCTACAGCCGATACCGTCACGCAGACCGTGATCAATATTCGCCGCTAGTAATGAATGACTAACTAACTTCAGGGGCAGACTATGGACAGACTGGCTTACATTGCAATGACAGGTGCTAGGCAAACGGAAATTGCACAGACCGTCAATGCAAATAACTTGGCGAATGCATCGACGACCGGCTTTCGAGCCGATCTTCATGCCTTTCAATCAGTCAATGTTGATGGTCCCGGGAACCCTACTCGGGTAAATGCGGTTGGTGAAATTTTCGCGACAGACTTCGCGCAGGGAGCGACGCTCTCGACAGGACGAGATCTTGACGTCGCGGTTCAGGGCCCCGGGTTCCTGACGGTTCAAACGGCAGATGGCAATGAAGCCTACACACGAGCGGGCGATCTACGCGTTAATAACGTGGGACAACTCCTGACCGCAGCAGGAAATCCTGTTGTCGGCGATGGCGGTCCCGTCGCCATACCCCCCAGCAGCACGATTACGATCGCCACGGATGGCACCATATCCGTCCGACCGCTGGGACAGTCCGCAGCAGCACTAGCGACGGTGGATAGACTGAAGCTGGTGAACCCCGAAATAGATACGTTGGTGAAAGGTACGGATGGCCTTTTTCGTCGCAAGGATGCGATACCGGCGGACGCAGACGCGAGTGTCATGTTGACACCCGGTGCTCTCGAAACCAGCAACGTCAATGTTGCTGAATCCCTCGTGACGATGATCGGTCTCGCGAGACACTACGAAATGCAAGTTAAGGCCATCAAAACGGCTGAAGAAAACGCGGATGCCGCAGCGGCACTGCTGAAATCACGTTAGAGGAGTTCCACGATGAACCAGGCACTATGGGTCGCTAAGACCGGGCTTGATGCCCAACAAACAAAAATGACGGTGGTGTCGAATAACCTCGCCAACGTCAACACGAATGGCTTCAAACGAGGCCGTGCTGTTTTTGAGGACTTGATTTACCAGAACCGCAGGCAAGCAGGTGGGCAAAGCTCTCAGGAAACACAGTTGCCTTCCGGACTGAATGTCGGCACTGGCGTTCGCGTTGTAGCTACGGAGCAATTGCATACGCAAGGCGGGCTATTGCAGACAGAGAACTCGCTTGACGTCGCGATTCAAGGCCGTGGGTTTTTTCAGGTGCTGTTACCGGATGGCACATTGTCTTACGGAAGAGATGGCTCATTCCAAAGAAGTGCACAGGGACAAATGGTCACGGCAAGTGGCTATCTCGTGCAGCCTGCGATCACGATTCCCAATGCTGCCCAGTCGATCACAATCGGTAGTGATGGCGTTGTTTCAGTGCAATTGCCAGGGCAGACGGCACCCAGTCAGGTCGGTAACTTGCAGCTCGTGGACTTCATCAATCCCGTAGGTTTGCAGCCGCGAGGCGAGAATCTCTATTTGGAAACAGTCGCCAGTGGTGCCGCACAGCCTGGCACCCCCGGGCTTAATGGGCTAGGTCGTTTGCAACAAGGCGCCTTGGAAGGGTCCAACGTTAATGTCGTTGAAGAACTCGTCAACATGATTGAAACCCAGCGCGCTTACGAAATGAACTCAAAAGCCATCTCGACTAACGATCAGATGATGCAGTTCCTGACGAACAACCTCTAGGCAACGCTAATGACTAACTCTCGGAAATCAAGCCTGATGGTGCTCGCGGCGACGCTGATACTAATGTCGTTATTGCCGGGTTGTATCGTCAACATGGGCGGGCGTGAATCCTACGCACCGCCACCAGTCGTTGAACTTCCCCCGCAGGAAATTGTTGATGGCTCTATTTATCAGCAAGACAGAGATGTTCGTTTGTTTGAAGATCTTCGCGCCCGACGTGTTGGGGATATTCTAACGATTAGTTTGCAAGAAAATACGACAGCGGCTAAGTCATCGAGTACGACAACGGACAAGTCCAGCAATGCAACAATTACCAACCCAACGATTCTCGGTCGCAGTCTTACCCGAAACGGCGATCCATTGCTATCAGGATCTCTATCCAGTGACAGCGACTTTAGCGGTGAAGGCTCTAGTAGCCAAAGCAACAGTTTGAATGGTGACATTACTGTGACCGTAGTTGAGCGCCTTGCTAACGGGAACCTGAGAATTCGCGGTGAAAAATGGGTGACATTGAATCAGGGTGATGAATTTATTCGTTTGTCCGGCATCGTTCGCCCGTACGACATTACACCTGACAATAGTGTGCCCTCCGGGAAGGTTGCCGACGCACGCATTACTTACAGCAGTAAAGGGGTCCTGGCAGCCGCCAATAAGATCGGCTTGCTGCAACGATTTATCCAGTCTGTCTGGTTTCCGGATTAAGAGAGTTCACTATGATGTCATTTAAGCAACGTTGCGCGCTGGTTGGGTTTTCAATCCTGTTAGCCGCGGCCTCAGTTTCGGCTTCTGCAGAGCGTGTTCGCGACCTCGCTTCCGTTGCAGGCGTCCGGACCAACCAGTTAGTCGGATATGGATTAGTAGTTGGTCTGGATGGTACCGGTGACCAAACTGCGCAGACGCCGTTTACTGTCCAGAGTTTAGAAAATATGCTGAATCAGTTCGGCATCAGTATTCCTGAGGGTGTGATTCCACAGCTCAACAATGTCGCGGCCGTTAGTGTGCATGCGGAGCTACCAGCATTCAGTAAGCCGGGTCAGGCTATTGATATTACCGTGTCGTCGATTGGTAACTCAAAGAGCCTTCGCGGTGGCAGCTTGTTGATGACACCACTGAAAGGAATCGATGGCAACGTTTACGCGATTGCACAGGGTAATCTTATCGTCGGCGGCTTTGGTGGCGAAGGCTTGGACGGGTCTCGAATTACAGTCAATATTCCAAGTGCGGGTCGTATTCCCAATGGTGCGACGGTCGAGCGCGCTGTTGGTGGTGACTTTAATGCAACTGATCACGTCATCTTGAATTTGAACACGCCAGATTTCACTACGGCAAATCGCTTGTCCGTTGCTGTCAATGAATTACTCGGTGAAGGTGTGGCTGTAGCCATGGATGCAGTCAGTGTTCGTGTTCAAGCGCCAATGGCACCTGGTGCAAGAACGTCTTTTGTCAGCATCCTTGAAAATATTGAAGTTGAGCCAGCCCAGGCAGCAGCGCGAGTCATCATTAACTCACGAACCGGCACTGTCGTGATTGGATCTAATGTAAGAGTCACGCCGGCGGCGGTGGCTCACGGTTCGCTGGTTGTCACCATCAGTGAACAACCCTTTGTGAGTCAGCCCAATCCCTTGGCTGCGGGTGACACTGTACTGGCCACTGATTCCGGTGTTGAGATCGAAGAAGAGAACAACAGAATGTTTTTGTTCGCGCCAGGCACTGATCTTAACGATATCGTTGAAGCGGTCAATCGAGTTGGCGCTGCGCCCGGCGATCTAGTCGCGATTCTTGAAGCGCTCAAACAGGCTGGTGCACTGCGTGCCGAGCTATTGGTGATCTGAGCGTATCCCAAATGACCCAGATAAACGATTTCAGTCAGTTCACAACGCTACGCGCAGAAGCGCAAAAGGATAGTGAGAAGACACTGCGTAAAGTCGCCGAGCAGTTCGAGGCATTGTTTGTTCAGCAAATGTTAAAGAGTATGCGCGACGCTAGTTTCGGCGATCCTATTTTTGGCGAAGCCGGTCAAGGCGGCATGTTTCGCGATATGTTC
Source organism: Woeseiaceae bacterium (assembly GCA_045110335.1). Lineage (GTDB taxonomy): Bacteria > Pseudomonadota > Gammaproteobacteria > Steroidobacterales > Woeseiaceae > CALBPI01. The sequence continues at coordinate 40,141 of JBGCGB010000032.1, read as the reverse complement.
GATCAACAGATCGCTGGTGACATCGCCAGTGGTCCGGGTATCGGCTTGGCAGATTTATTGGTTCGGCAGATGCAACCAGAGCAGGCGGTCCGCCGATCCGCGAAGAATGCAATTCCGACGGTTTCCGCGATAAACGCAGCGGTTCCTGAGGTATCGGCGCCCTCGGAACCCGCTGCTGTTGAGTGGAACGGGGCTGATGAATTCGTCTCCGCAATGTTGCCATTTGCGAAGAAGGCGGCGGCATCACTCGGCGTCAATCCGTTAGCTGTCTTAGCGCAAGCAGCGCTTGAGACCGGTTGGGGTAAACATGTGATGCCTGATGCATCTGGGGCTAGCAGTCTCAATCTTTTTGGGATCAAAGCCTCCGGTAGTTGGGAAGGAGATTTCGTTAACAAGTCGACGATTGAATTCCAGGATGGCGTTGCACGGCGTGAGCAAGCACCTTTCCGTGTTTATCAGGATCTGGCCGCGACCTTTAGCGACTACGCAGGCTTCCTATTAGGTAATGAGCGCTACCAAAGCGTTAAGGATCAACAAGATGACGTCGCGGGATTTGGTCAGGCACTGCAGGATTCCGGATATGCGACGGACCCAAGCTATGGACGCAAAATCGCCCGAGTTGCTGGTGGCGAAACCATGCAACGTATTCTCGGGGCGCTCAAGGAAACCGACTTACTGACGCTATCACACCGTATCGGTGACGCGCGTTGATCAATTACAAGGACACTTGATCTCATGACTTCGATTCTAGGTATAGGTACGAGTGCACTAAGTGCGTTCCGTCGTTCGTTGACGACAATTGGTCAAAACATCGCGAACGTGAACACGCCTGGATACAGTAGGCAAACCGTCAGTTTGAGCACGCGCGACCCGCAATTTATCGGTGTCGGTTATGCCGGTAACGGCGTTCAGGTCTCTGGGATTGAGCGCGCGTACAGTGAGTTCTTGGACACGCAATCAAGAACAGCGGGGTCTGCTGCTGCAAAGTTCTCCGTCTTGGCCGGGTTTTCCGGTCGAATTGACAACTTGGTGGCGGATCCATCCAGCAGTCTTTCAACGGCGCTCAATTCATTTTTTGGTGCAGTTCAGAACTTTACAACAGATCCATCGTCTGTCGCTGCTAGGAATACGGTCGCCGCGGAAACCGAGAACTTGATCCAGCGTTTTCAAACGCTTGATCGATCGCTAAGTCAGATTGCTGCCGAGTCCGGCAACGCAATTGGTGAATCGGTAGATCAGATTAACCAATTGGCAGAGTCTATCGCTGAATTGAACAATCGTATCGTCAATGCTGGGCGAGAATTTCCCGCGAATGACCTTCTAGACCAACGGAGCCAATTGATCCGTGAACTTGCGGTAGAAGTAGATGTGACGGTAGTAAGTGAGAGTAGCGGTTCGGTCAGTCTGTTCATTGGAAACGGTCAGACGCTAGTCATTGGTGCCGAAAACTATCCGCTGGGTGTACGTCCTAGTGAGTTCGATCCGACAAAGAGCGAAGTTGTTTATCGCGGCCTAGCGGGTGATACGCCGGTGAGTGATGTGTTGAGTGGTGGAACCATCGGTGCGCTTTTTGAGTTCGATGCTTCGGTTTTGGCGCCCTCGCGTCGGGCTTTGGGTGCAACCGCTGCAGCGCTGGTTACGAGTTTGAATCAGCAAAATGCACAAGGTCTCGATGCAGACGACAATCTTGGTGGAGATCTACTGCAGGTTGGCTCGCCTGGGGTTGTAGGTTCCAGCCTGAACAGCGGCGCAGCATCGGTCACAGCCACGATCGATGATTTGTCATCGATTTCAAACTCGGACTATAGATTGATCAATGATGGCAGCGGATTCCGTCTATTTAGGGGGGATACCAGTGAAGAGATTACACTGTCAGGCTCTGGGAGTGCGGGTGATCCTTTTGTTGGCGGAGGCCTTTCAATCGTTGTTAGTGGTAGTGCCGACGCGGGTGATCAATTTCAGATTGAGCCAACGCTCGGAGCAATCGACGGACTCAATAACCTTATTGAAACAGGACGTGAGCTTGCGGCAGCCGCGCCGCTACGCGGTCTTTCTAGTCCAAATAATGTGAGTGATGCATCGATCGATAATGGCACGATCATTGATATCAATGATTCTGGCTTATTCACAACATCACAGATTGTGTTCAGCGATGCGACCACGTATTCGGTGAACGGTGCAGGCAGTTTCACGCTAACGCCAGGTACTCCGATCTCAATTAACGGCGCAGAATTTTCGATTTCGGGTAGTCCGGCCGCTGGTGATCAATTCACAATAGAAAGAAATGCCAATGCGACATCAGATAATCGAAATGCACTGCAGCTTGCAGATGTCCAGAATCTTAAAATACTCAATAACGGCACTAGCAGCGTAGGGCAGGCTTACAGCGGCCTGGTCGCAGAAATCGGCAGCGCGACACGCCAAGCCAACTCAAGTGCAGATGCGCAGAATGTCTTGTTGCAGAGCGCCGAGGCTAGGCGTGATGAGGTCTCCGGCGTCGACCTCGACGAGGAAGCAGCGGATCTCATTAGATACCAGCAGTCTTATCAAGCAGCGGCACAGGTGATTTCTGTCGCATCCACACTTTTCGACACACTAATCGCTGCAACGCGACGGTAGGGGTCTCATATGCGTGTTTCAGCCCAGGCTTTTTTCAAAGAGAGTGTATCGACATTGCAGCGTTTGCAGTCGGAGCTCAATAACATCCAACAACAGATTGCTACGGGACGCCGTATTCAAAGCCCTTCTGATGATCCTGTCGGCGCATCACGGGCGCTGGATATCAGAGAATCCGTTGGCCAGCTGGATCAATATGAAAGAAACTCAGAGTTGGCAGTCAGTCGGCTAAGGCTACAAGAGCAGTCATTGACGACAACAACAGGTTTTTTGCAACGTGCCCGTGAGTTAACGCTCCAAGCAGGCAATGCGACTCAGACCAATGAAACACGAGGCTTTATCGCCGCGGAATTGCGTGGCTTATTAGACGCGACACTGGCCGCCGCAAATGCCCAAGATAGCAATGGTCAGTACTTGTTTGGTGGATTTCAGACCTCGACACCCCCCTATTCGCGTGATGCGAACGGATTCAACTACAACGGCGATCAAGGTCGTCGAGAAGTACAAATTGGCCCATCTAGGCGACTGACAGATAGTGAACCGGGTGATCGCGTCTTTGGGCGTCTTCGCGAGGGAAATGGCCAGATTGTCGCGCGGCCGGCTACTACAAACACTGGTGAAGGGGTAATCAATGTGACCACGCTCGGATCACTGTCAGGTTACAACTATGAGCGCTACGACATCGTGTTCACAACGCCAACAGACTATGAGGTTCGTGATGACGGCGGGGCTGTTCTGTCGACCGGAGTGTTCGAGTCTGGCGACGATATCGCGATTGGCGACTTTCAGTTCAATATCGCGGGCTCGCCGGCGACAGGCGACAGTTTCAGTGTCGACCCCAGTCGGCAAACCGATGTGTTTACGCTCTTAGACGGACTCGCAAGTGCACTTGAAGCCGGCACACCGTCCAGTCGTACCAGTGTTGAGTTACAAACCGAAATCGATGCCGGCATTTTGGGTTTGGATCAGGCGCTGACCTCAGTATTGAATGTCAGGTCTGAAACAGGTATTCGCCTGGGCGTCGCTGAAACCGAATTGGACAACAACGGTGCTACAAGATTGGTTCTGCAGGAATCTTTGGCAGACATCGAAGATATCGATTACGCCGCAGCGATCTCCGCGTTAACTCAGCAGGCGACAGCACTGGAGGCGGCTCAACAGTCATTTGTTCGTGTGCAGGGTCTATCGCTCTTTAACTACCTATAAATCCAGCGCTTCTTCACGCGTGTCAGGTCCACAAAGTGGGTGAGAAGAACGCCCCATGTGCATCAAACTGAGACTTTGTTCACAGTGTGATCACGTAACGCTTAAGCCGTTTTGCATGCGCTTTCTTTCAAAAGCAACTCCCCACTGGGTTGATCAAAAAATGCTCAAGTTTTGACGACCCGCACCGCTAAACCTCTTGAAACGCAATTGGCGTCTTAAAAAAACACCATCGCGTATCGGACCGGTAACACTAAAGATGCCGGGTGAGGAAAAACCAGGAGTTTTAAAAAATGGCACAATCAATCAATACAAACGTAGCGTCTTTGAATGCTCAGCGAAACCTAAGTCGTTCGCAGAGTCTTCTGTCGACCTCGTTAGAACGTTTGTCTACCGGTCTTCGCATCAATAGTGCAAAAGATGATGCCGCCGGTTTGGCAATTTCAGAACGATTCACGACCCAGATTCGTGGACTTGATCAAGCGGTAAGAAATGCCAGTGATGGTATTTCTCTAGCGCAGACATCAGAAAGCGCACTGGGCGAACTAACCAGTAACTTGCAACGAGTTCGTGAGTTGGCGGTTCAATCAGCTAACGCTACCAACTCTACTTCAGATCGTGCGGCGCTCGATAACGAAGTACAGCAGCGTCTGGCGGAAGTAGAGCGGATTGCTTCACAAACGTCGTTCAATGGACTGAAAGTTCTGGACGGTAGCTTCGGCAATGCCGCTTTTCAGGTCGGCGCTAACGTCGGTGAGAAAATCAATATTTCTTTGACCACCGGCGTACGAACATCGCAGATTGGTCAAATTGCTCAGCAAACGGGTGCAAACCCGGTTCAGGCGACACAGGTCATTGGCGGTGAATTGACGATCGCAATTGGCAGTGGCGCTGCGATCGCTGTCGGCAATGCGGACTCAAACAGTGCGAAAGACGCCGTTGCGGCGGTGAACAGCGCAAGTATCTCAGGTCTGACGGCGACGGCAGAAACAACAGCAGTTAGTGCATTTACCACGATTACTGATGGTGCTACCGCCACAGGTGATGAGGCCTACTCGCTTGTTATCAATGGCGTTGACATCTACGGTTCTGAAGATGTCACGGGTACCAATGATATTACTGGTGCAGATTTCGCCGAGCGCGTAAATCAGTCTGCTAATGAAACCGGAGTTACCGCAACGTTTGCTGGCGGCAACGTAACGTTTACGGCTTCCGACGGACGTAATATCGACATTACACAGACCAACGTTGGTACAGAAGTAGTAGGTGGACTTACGACTGCTGCTGTTGCGGCTGACTCAGCAGGTACGCTAACAACGACTCGTGGCAACGTCACATTGTCTGCCTCAGAGAACATTACGTTCGGTGGTTCAGTTGGCGCGGCCGCATTGGGTTTCACCGATAATATCGTTGTCGATACAACAGGTATCGATACCGTAACTGTGGATACTGTTGAGAATGCAGAAACGGCGATTCAACGTATCGATTCCGCTTTGACGACCATCAGCTCGCTTCGAAGTGAATTCGGTGCGATTCAAAACCGATTCGAATCAACGATTGCTAACCTGCAAACGGTCAGTGAAAACTTGTCAGCTTCTCGTGGTCGAATTCTTGATGCGGATTTCGCGGCGGAAACGGCTCAGTTGACAAAAGCACAGATCCTCCAGCAGGCGGGTGTCTCGGTCTTGACCCAGGCAAACGCTCAGCCTCAGCTGGCGTTGAGTCTGCTTCAGTAATCAACGACTGATTACTTCCTGAAGAGGCGGCATGGAAGCCACCTCGCCCACAGGAGAATGTAATGAACCCGATAGATAGTGTTTCAACGGCTACGTTTAAAACTGCTTCATCCAGCGACGCGGAAAAGGCATCGAAGACGCCGCCAGTAAGTGGTATCGCGCCGGCTGAGCCTGTTGAAGAAGATAGCGAAGAAAAATCGGAGGCAACACAAAGTGCGCCATCGCCGAGCGCCGTCTCCGGGGCTATCGAAAAGCTCAACGAATTAGGCGAAAGCGCGTCACCTGCGCTCCAGTTCGAGTTAAATCGCGACACGGATGTCGTTGTGATCAAAGTGATTAATCGCACTACGGGTGAAGTGGTTCGTGAACTTCCACCTGAGGCAGTCGTCGATGCAGCTGGCCGCGGGGAGGGCGAACTGCCCGCACTTATTGAAGAAAGCGTTTAACACCCGGCAGATTTGAGGTCTTGTTATGGTAGGTATTATCTCGTCAGGTATTGGCTCTGGCCTTGATGTTCAGGGCTTGGTCCAGCAGCTTGTAGAGGCTGAGGGCGCGCCTGCGCAGCAGCGATTTGTCCTGAGTGAAACGCGTTTTCAATCACGTCTCTCTGCATACGGAAGCCTCTCATCGGCGCTAGATTCGCTGAAGACAAATCTTGAGAAGCTTAGTAATGCCGAGAGTACCGCAGCCAAGACAATCTCAACATCCAATGAGGACGCGGTCTCAGTGAGTGTGACCGAGGCAGCGGTTCCGGCCTCCTATACTGTCGACATCGTTAACAAAGCCAGCACAGCCAGACTGACGTCTGGCAGTTTTACCGGATCTGATGCCATCGTTGGAACAGGAACATTAACCCTGTCAATCGGCACGGATAGTTTTGATGTAGAGATTGATGCCGAATCGAACACGCTTGCCGGTATCAGAGATTCCATCAATGGTTCTTCAAATAATACCGGGGTGCAAGCAACCATCATTAATGCGGACGCTGGCAGCTATTTGGTGCTTTCCGGAACTAAGACCGGCGAGGATAATTCGATCACGGTCACCCAGGCCGATGGTGACGGTGGTCTATCAGTATTGAGTTATGACCCTGAAAATGGACTGAATGATCTGACGCAAACGCAAGCCGCACAAAACGCAGCGGCTGTTGTTAACGGTTTTGCTGTTTTTAGCGATACCAACGATTTCAGTGCTGTCATTGATGGCGTTACTTTCTCAGCTGTTGAGGCGACGAATGGAGAGACGTTTACGATCGACGTAAGCAACGATACCTCCGGTCTCAAAAGTACGCTGCAGTCCTTTGTGTCAGCCTACAACGGTTTCGTGGATACCACCGATAGCCTGGCAGCATTCGATCCCGACACGAATGTCGCGGGTCCTTTGCAGGGCGATTCCGCATTGAGAAGTGTGAGCAGTCAGCTTCGGCAGGAGCTAAGCGCAGCAACGACCGGCGCCGACAGTCTGCTGGATACCTTGAACGAAATTGGTATTCGGACCGATGAGACTGGCCAGTTGACGACTGACGCCGAGCAACTCGATGCTATCTTGGCAAACGACTTCACGGCGATCTCAAATTTGTTTGGCGGCGATAGCGGCTACAGTGCTCGACTCACGACAATCATTGACGAATTCACCGGCGACAACGGCATCATCCAATCCCGTACGGAAGGTATTGAGGCCAGCATTGAATTGATTGACGAGCAACGCGAAGCGCTGAATTCTCGGCTCATTTCGCTCGAAGCACGCCTATTTAGACAATTCAACGGCCTGGATTCGTTACTGGGCCAGCTAAATACGACCAGTTCTTTCTTGACCGCTCAGTTGGCGAATCTGCCGACGCCTGGCGACAACTAATCAGGATCTATCATGTACGCACCGCTTTCTGATCCAGCAAAGCTGTACCAAAGCTCCGCGGCCGAGCACGCTGTGGATACCGACGATGGCTACACACTCATTCGAAAGCTATTAACGCGCTTGATGGCACGATTGGGTATGGCGAGACACTGTCTTTCTGAAAACAATGTGGCTTCGAAGGGCGAGCATTTAACGCGCGCGATTGAAATCATCAGTGTGCTGCAAGTCGCCATCGATGAGCAGCACAGCCCGGAACTCGCTGGTAACCTTGTCTCGCTCTATGATTATGCGGCGCGTCGCTTGTTACACGCTAATCTTCACAATGATCTTGCGGCGCTTGATGAGGTTGAGGGTTTGCTCCGCGAGGTCAAAGATGCCTGGGATGCAATCGCGCCCAATGAGTAATGAGAACCAGGCAACCTTGTTAACGCAGCAGATTCTCGATGCTGTTGACGCCGATGACTGGGTGGCCGCTGAACAACTGACTCAACACCGCGATGCTTGGTTACGCGGTAGGGTCGATACTTGGAGTCCCGCCGAATTGCAGTTGTTAATCGCGGATGATCAACGATTAAGTGCCGGTCTGTCGCATCGAAAATCTGAGGTTCAGTCTCGGATCAGCCGCATAAGAACAGGCCAACAGGCCATGGCGGCGTACGGCGATTCTACGTCGTAACGATCATATACCCATTTTTCCACTTGACAATAACGTCGAAGAATTTGACTTAAGTCACAGAAAAACCATGATTTTCACGCTCACTGCCCTATGTCCGGTGTATTTTGTGATCTGACGCACGGTTTGTTCCTGCGATCGGCCTATGCTGTATTTCGTCGCAAGGTCGCGACACCTCGTTACAGCGGGGTTGCATAAGGACAGGCAAGATGACGAACGAAACTACGCGAGAGAACCATCAGGCGGCGGTGTTGATACTTCACCCCGACTCCGATGTGGCCGCGGATCTATCTCACCGACTCAATTTTCTTCAATTTTGTCCGGTTATCGTGGACCGTTTGGATTCACGCGAACTCTCAGGGCAGAAATTTACAGCGTTGATCGCGGATGCAGAGACGCATCGCAAGATTTCGGATGATGGTCGCAAGGGCGTCAATGATTTCTTGCGAGCGACCCCGGCTTTGGTACTTTGCGAGTCCGAAGATGAAGCTAAGTTGAAGACAGCTTCTGCGCCAGCCTGGCCGGTAGAATTGCCACTAAAACGTGCGCGACTAGCTCATCTACTAAAGCAAGCGCAGTCTTACCGCGGCATGCAACGTAGACAGCGATTGACCGGAACGTCCTATTCAATCGGCAAAGTCCGCGAACAGATTGAGCAGGTAGCAGGTTTTGATACCAATGTGCTCATTGGAGGTGAGTCGGGTACCGGGAAAGAACTGGTCGCACGTACGATTCACGATCTGTCTTCTCGAGCAGATCAGGCTTTCGTGCCTATCAATTGTGGTGCGATTCCGGCGGACCTGCTCGAAAGCGAGTTGTTCGGTCACGAAAAGGGAGCTTTCACTGGCGCCGTTGCCGCGAGAAAGGGACGGTTCGAACTTGCCGATGGTGGGACGTTGTTCCTCGATGAGATTGGTGACATGGCGATGCCCATGCAAGTGAAGTTGCTCCGCGTATTGCAAGAGCGATCCTTCGAGCGTGTGGGTAGCAATAAAACACGACGTTGCAATGTCCGTATCATTGCGGCGACTCATCGTGATTTACCAGCGGCTGTTCGCGATGGCGACTTCCGCGAAGATCTGTTTTATCGGCTCAATGTTTTTCCGATCGCGATGCCACCGCTACGTAAGCGTCTTGACGACATTCCAGGCCTGTTATCAGAACTGATTTTGGGCCAAGCGCAGCCATCTAAGCAACTGCGATTGCAACCATGCGCATTGTCAGTGTTGGCTCACTATGAATGGCCAGGTAACGTTCGAGAACTAGGTAATCTGGTTGAACGTTTGGCTATCTTGCATCCGACGGGCGTTGTGACAGCCGCCGATCTTCCAGAAAAGTATCTGAGCAATACAACACGGCCACCACTTGATGATGCGCCACTGCCTAAGCTGAATACCTGTCCTGCTGAAGGGATTGTATTGAAGGAGCATTTGCAGCAAGTTGAACGCACGCTTATTGATTCCGCATTGTCGCGTGCGGATGGTGTCGTGGCACGTGCTGCGCGTCTGTTGCACATGCGTCGGACAACACTGGTTGAAAAATTGCGTTTAGCCTAGTCGTCAAAGTGCCAAGATTTTGACAGCGAAGATCATTTAGTTTGTAAGTCATTGAAAAAGAAAGTGCCAAAGGATTTGGCACACAAATTGCTCTAAGAAACTGCAAGGCAATGAAAGGGAATATCGTGGCCACAGTCGTAAAACAAAACCTACAGCTCGTTGAAGCGTTTGAAGCTTTTAACACGCACTCTCAAAAGCTCGACGTAGCTTATGAGCAACTGCGTGGTGAAACGATTCGGTTAACGACGGCGCTGAATAAAGCTAAGTCAGATCGTATGAGCGAACTCATCGAGAAGGAACGTCTGGCTAGCCGACTTGCTGAGATAATAGAATGCCTGCCGGCTATCGTTCTGATTACATCACAAGACGGCATGATTACGGATTGTAATGGCAAGGCAATCAACGCATTTGGCGGACAATTGGTTGGTCGTGCTTGGTCAGAAGTCTGTGACAACAACGTGGCGACAACCGGGTTGAGTTGTACCGAAGTGACGCTCGGTGATGAGCGTTTATTTTCTTTGTCGCAACAAGTTTTTCCTGATGGTGCCCGTCTAATCATGTTGACGGATATCAGCGAGATCAGTCATCGCCGAGACACTGAACAAAGGCATCAACGTCTTAGTCTAATGGGTGAAATGTCGGCGAGACTGGCACACCAAATTAGAACGCCGCTGTCGGCTGCGATGCTCTACGCATCTCAGTCCAAAACCTCACCAGAGACTCATGCAGCCGTACTGAATAGTCTCAAAAGCATGAGTGCGATGGTCGATGACATGCTCCGGTTCGCAATGGGTACGCCTGCGCCGCAGGAACGTCTGTCAACGGCATCTCTACTTCGTGATGTTGTTGATCATCACACCGACTTGCAGTCGCCAGAATCCGAACTCACGTTCTCATGGGCGTCGGATAACTTCTCGATCAAGGCGAATCGCTCCGCATTGATGGGCGCGCTCAACAATCTAGTGACGAACGCCATTCAGCATAGTCCTGATCAGGGCATGATTCACCTATCCGATCGAATTGACGAATCGGGCAGGGTCTGGCTGTCGGTACGCGACCAGGGCTGTGGTGTACCCATAGAATTACGTCAACAAATTTTTGAACCCTTCTATACGACTCGCTCTTCTGGCACTGGGCTCGGGCTTGCCGTGGTTCGTTCGGTTGCAGAAGACCACGATGGTGGTGTTGGTGTCGATAGCTCTGCCATGGGTAGTGTGTTTTCGATGTTTCTGCCTTGCGAAGACAGTGTTTCCAGGTTCCCCTTGGTCGGCGATCAGTCTCAGTTTGCCATTTCTGAGACTGTGTCGCCGGCCAAATCTTGGCACAAGGAGTGTGCACATGGATAAGCAGACAGTTTTGATTGCCGAGGACGACAACGCCTTGTCTAAAGCACTGAAAGCGACGCTTAGAGCTTCTGGTTTCGATGTATTAATCGCCAAGGATGGCGGAGAGGCATTGACGATTCTCGATCGTTCGGCAGTGAACCTTGTTGTTACTGATGTCGAGATGACGCCGATGGATGGGATAGAACTGATGACAAATGTTGCCCAGCGATATCCGGGTCTGCCTGTCGTTATGATGACTGCGTTTGCCACGGTTACGAAGGCTGTGGAAGCGATGCAGGCTGGTGCGAGGAGTTACATGGTTAAACCTTTCCTTGCGGATGATCTGCTAGAAGTCATACAGGACTGCCTCACGGAACACCCGTCAACATCTCCTGGTCCAACTGAAACCGGAGCGATTGTCTGCGGTGACGTGAATACCATGACGCTATTGGGCATGGCCGCGCGTGTTGCCGATTCCGATGCAACAGTGCTGTTAGCAGGGGAGTCGGGTACAGGCAAGGAAGTTTTCGCACGCTATCTTCATCAGAATTCTCCACGCGCTTCGAAACCATTCGTTGCTATCAATTGCGCTGCCATTCCAGAATCAATGTTGGAGGCTACGCTATTCGGTTACGAGAAAGGTGCCTATACAGGCGCCGACAATGCTTGCTCTGGAAAATTCGAGCAAGCGAATGGCGGCACAATCCTGCTCGATGAGATTAGCGAAATGAATATCGCGTTGCAGGCGAAATTACTTCGCGTGTTGCAAGAGCGTGAAGTTGAACGTCTGGGCGGAAAGCGGTCAATCGAGTTAGATATTCGAATCCTCGCGACGACGAATAGGAATCTTGCCGTCGAAGTAGAATCTGGCAAGTTCCGTGAAGACTTGTACTACAGACTCAATGTCTTTCCTATGTATATACCCCCGCTTCGGGAGCGCCGTGGTGATGTCTTGCCTTTGGTTAAGCACTTTTTGGATCGCTATTGTAGAGGTCAGCGCGCGACGCCGACGTTATCGCCGGTGGCGGAAAAACGTCTGATGCAATATGACTGGCCAGGCAATGTACGTGAGCTGGAAAACGTCGTGCAACGAACACTGATCTTGCTCAATGGCTCACAGATCAGCGATTCCGACTTGGTCTTTGAGACACAAGCGACCGGCTCCGCCAATAGTGAGCAAGCGCCGACCAGTGGCGACCTAACTCACGATCTCCGTCTGGTTGAACACAAGCTGATACTTAAGGCGCTGGATCAGGATGCTGGAAATCGAGAAGCTGCAGCTCGAACACTCGGTATTAGCCCGAGAACATTACGTTACAAAATTGCACGCCTAAGGGATGCTGGCTTGACGATTCCAGATCAAATGACGCTTCGTCCAATTGCTGCCTCGGTTGCTTAAGGGAATCAATGATGAATGAAATAAGCTCAGCCAACATGCTTGCGAAAATTCGCGAGATGAATGCACAAATTGAAGGTGGTCCGGTAACAACGAAGGAAGCAACTGGTGTCGACTTCAGCGCGTTGCTTAATCAATCTCTCTCCAAAGTGAATGAATTGCAAACGACAGGCGCAGCCAAAGCGGCTGCTTTCGAAGCGGGTGCGCCGGATGCAGATCTCACTCAAGTCATGGTCTCGCTGCAAAAGGCGAGTCTTTCATTTCAAGCAATGACAGAAGTACGCAACAAACTAGTGAATGCGTATCAAGAAGTCATGAATATGCCTGTCTAAGGACAGGTCGATAAGGATATCTTGGGATGGAAGGAACCGTAACCAATGCTGAGCTACCGGCACCCGTGCCGCAAGTTCAACTTTCTAACGTACTAGCTATTCCGGCGGTCCGCCAACTTAGCCTACTAGTTGGCATCGCCGCGAGTATCGCACTGGGGTTTTGGCTCGTCCTCTGGTCACAGGAGCCAGAATACACGACAGTATTCCCGGGCCTCGAAGAAAGCGATGCAGCAGCTGTCGTATCAGCATTACAAACCAGTGGTATTGAGTATCGCGTCGATCAAAAGACAGGCGGTATTATGGTGCTGTCTTCAAGAGTCAGCGATGCGCGGATGCAACTCGCATCGCAAGGACTGCCTTTGTCGGCGGCTCAAGGCATGGAGATGGTTGGCGATCAATCGAGCTTCGGTGTTAGTCAATTCATGGAAACGGCTCGCTATCAACATGCGTTGGAAGCGGAGCTTTCGCGAACGATTAAGTCGCTTCGCGCGATTCAGGATGCGCGGGTGCATTTGGCAATACCGAAGCAGTCTGCCTTTATTCGCGACCAACAGTTGCCGAGTGCATCGGTCATGCTGCAGTTGTATGGTGGCAAACAGCTAGAATCAGGGCAAGCATCCGCCATCGTCAATTTGGTTGCCGGCAGTATTCCCGGAATGCTGGCTGGTGATGTCAATGTCATTGATCAGTTTGGCCGGATGCTGAGCGGCAATGATGAAAACAGTCGCGATGCAATGAGCGCCAACCAATTTAAGATGAAGCGCAATCTTGAGCAAGACTATCGACAGCGTATTGAACAGTTGCTGGCGCCTACATTGGGGCTTGGCAATGTACGAGCAGAAGTTGTCGCCGATCTAGATTTTACCGTTGTAGAGCAAACTCGGGAGAGTTTTGACCCTAATCGAACAGCGATCAAGAGCGAACAAGTCAGCGAAGAGGAACGAAAAGTTGGTGACGGATTGGCGGCTGGCGTGCCAGGGGCGCTTTCCAATACGCCACCGCAAGCCGGCGGCACGGTCAATCCAGAATCTGTGAATGCTGCAGAAACGCTAAACTCCTCACGCCGATCTACACGAAACTTTGAGGTCGACAAGACGATTAGCCGAACGCGTTCGCCTGGTGTGACAACGACGAGGCTTTCGGTTGCGGTGTTAATTGACGAGGCTGCCTTCAATGCGCAAGTGATTGATGCGGATCCTGCGGACGCAGACGCCCCGGATATACCAGTTGCAACAACGACGGTTCTAACCATGGCTCAAATCGAAGCATTGGTGCAGAAAGCCGTCGGTTTCGATGCTGCGCGTGGCGACACGGTTGAAGTCGTCAGCGCTCCTTTTCGTGCGCTTCCGGAACTGGAAGCTATGGATGCGCCGTCTTTCTGGGAGCAACCCGCTTTTCGTGAGATTCTTAAACAAGGTATCGGCGTTGTGCTTGCCCTCGTGCTTGGATTCGGGATTGTACGGCCGATGTTGAAGCGGGTGGTTACGCCAGCGGCGACAGCCGGAATGCCTAACTTACTGGCGTCTGGAAATGCGCCTTTGGCTGCCGTCGGAGGTGCCTTGGAGGCGCCCCCCAGTCAAAGCGCGAGCTTGAGCTATCAAGACAAGGTGGATGCTGCCAGGAACATCACCGGTCACGATCCCGCCCGCGTGGCGCAAGTGGTCCGCAAATGGATTGATACAGATGCCAGCTAATGATGCCGACATGTCTGGCACCGAGCGTGCTGCCATTCTCTTGATGTCGCTTGGTGAGCAAGAGGCTTCTCAAGTGCTAAAGCACATGAAGCCTAAGGAAGTTCAAGCGGTTGGCCTGGCGATGGCTGGGCTTAGAAATGTGACGCGTGAGACGGCAGATGATGTCTTGTCGACTTTCGTTACAACGGTCGACGACGAGACTTCATTCGGTGTGGCTGCGGAAGACTACATTCGCGCGGTATTGACCAATGCATTTGGCGCGAGTAAAGCAGATGCCTTTATTGACCGAATACTGGTTGATGCAAATGAGGACGGCTTCGATACGTTAAAGTGGATGAGTGCGGAAGCCATCGCGCAACTTCTTAAAGACGAGCATCCGCAGATCGTAGCGATCGTGATGTCATATCTTGATAGCGAGCAAGCCGCTGAGGCTATCGCTTTGTTTGACGAAGAAGTCAGAGCGGAAGTGGTCATGCGAATCGCGCGGTTGGATGACGTACAACAGAGTGCTTTGGCCGAAATTGAGGCGCTCATTGCCAGCAAGTCTTCGACGATGGATATCAGTCGTACGGCAAAAGTGGGTGGTGATCGGGTTGCGGCGAATATTGTGAATGCGCTAAGCAGTGCCGAAAGCGAATCTATCCTCGAATCCATTACTCGTCAGAATGCAGATCTCGGTAACCGAATCGCCGAAATGATGTTCGTCTTTGAAAGTCTACTCAATGTGGATGACCGCGGGATTCAATCACTATTGCGAGAAATCTCTAATGATGTACTGGTGATCGCGCTGAAAGGCGCAGATGAGGCGGTCAGAACAAAAATGTTTGGCAACATGTCGAAGCGAGCGGCTGCCTTGCTTGAAGAAGATATGGAAGCTCGTGGACCCATGAAACTTAGTGAGGTGGAGCAAGCTCAAAAGGAAATTCTCGAGGTCGCACGCAGACTCGCTGATTCCGGTGATATCAATTTAGGTGATGGCGATGACGAATATGTCTGAGTCCGAGCAGGATCGATGGCAAGCCCCGAGTTTTCCCGATAGCGCGATGCCGACAGCTGGCGAACTAGAGCAACTACAGAAGCAAGCTTACGATGAAGCCTTCGCCGAAGCCTCTGAGGCAGGGAAAAAAGCGGGCTATGAAGAAGGTATGGCCGCCGCTAAAGCTGAGGTTTCCAAACGTGTCTCGATTTTGGATGCATTGGTAGCGCACTTGCAG
Organism: Woeseiaceae bacterium; assembly: GCA_045110335.1. Classification (GTDB taxonomy): domain Bacteria; phylum Pseudomonadota; class Gammaproteobacteria; order Steroidobacterales; family Woeseiaceae; genus CALBPI01. The sequence goes on along the minus strand of JBGCGB010000032.1, from coordinate 24,542 downwards.
TCACCATTGAGCACTTTGGATGACGAACTGGAAGCACAAATTGTGCGTATGGTTGTTTCTATGACCGGTCGTCTGTTTCGTCGCCAGATTGATCAAGACCCCGATGCAATTCGCGGGCTTGTGCGCGACGCAGTGAAACTCTTGCCTAATGCATCTAGCGTCGTTCAAATTCATGTGCATCCATCTGATGCTGAACGTCTGAATGATATGCAACCGGCTGACAGTGATGATACGACAACAGCGCGTTGGTCCATCGTGGTGGATGCTGCGATTACGACGGGTGGCTGTCGAGTTGTGTGTGGTCGGTCAAATGTAGATGCGACCGTCGAATCACGTATTGAGAGTATTGCCAACAGTCTGATCGGCGATCAAAGGTCATGAACGACGTTAGTTTGGCATCACACCAGAAGCTGACCAACCGGCTTGCCGCACGAATGAAAAAGGCGGAGTTAGCGAAGACGCTGGTTGTTGAAGGCAAACTTCGACGAACCGTCGGATTGACGCTTGAAGCGGAAGGTTGTCGAGCAGCCTTGGGCTCCTATTGCGAAGTTGTTAGTGACAACGGTCGACGTCTTGAAGCCGAAGTCGTTGGTTTTTCCGGCGATCGGTTATTTCTGATGCCAATAGAGGAGACGTACGGCATCGCTCCTGATGCGCGTGTCATCCCAGCAAGTAGTGCGCGACACATCATGGTAAGTGATGAATTGTTAGGTCGAGTCGTTGACGGTCGCGGACTGCCACTGGATGGCGGACCGATGATTCGAGGTGAAGACACCGTCGATTTGAATCCCGCTCCAATCAACCCGTTGCAGCGTCAGCCGATCTGTCAGCCGTTGGATGTGGGGATTCGGGCGGTAAACGCCATGCTGCCGATAGGTCGCGGCCAGCGCCTCGGATTATTCGCCGGCAGCGGTGTCGGCAAGAGTGTGTTGCTAGGCATGATGACTCGCTTTACAGAAGCCGATGTCATCGTGGTTGGATTGATTGGTGAGCGTGGTCGTGAAGTCAAAGAGTTTGTTGATGAAACGCTTGGCGGAGAAGGTTTGGAAAGAGCCGTTGTCGTTGCGAGTCCGGCCGATGATCCACCGCTCATGAGACTGCAAGGCGCTTCATTGGCGACCAGTATTGCTGAATACTTTCGCGACAAAGGAAAGCGCGTGCTTTTGTTGATGGATTCGTTAACCCGTTACGCTCAGGCGCAAAGGGAAATCGCGCTAGCGATAGGCGAGCCGCCAGCTACCAAAGGTTATCCGCCTTCGGTTTTCGCTAAATTGCCGCAGCTGGTTGAACGAGCCGGAAATGGAGCCGAAGGTCATGGTTCGATTACAGCGATCTATACGGTGCTCGCAGAAGGTGATGATCAAAATGACCCGATTGTTGATGCTGCACGAGCGATTTTGGACGGTCATATTGTCTTGTCGCGAAGTTTGGCGGAAGCGGGTCATTACCCGGCGATTGATATTGAAGCCTCCGTTAGCCGAGCGATGATGCAGATTACGGACCCTGACCATCAAGCACTGATCATGAAGTTGCGTGATTGCTACAGCACTTATCAACAGAACGCTGATTTGATCAATATTGGTGCCTATCAGCCTGGCACCAATCTAGCTTTGGATAATGCGATGGCACTTTGGCCTGCGATCCAAGTTTTCCTCAAGCAAGGCCATCACGAGGCGTTTGGTCGGCAAGAGAGTCTGGCCGCCTTGCAATCATTGTTTGAAAGTGAAGTGGTCGATTGAAGAGTCGACGCGAGAAACTTGCGGTCGTGCGGCGGTATGCCGGACAGAAAGAATCTGAAGCAGCAGGCCAAGTATCGTTAGCGGTAAAGGCACTCCATCAAGCCCAGACACTATTGCGTGATCTTCAGGAATATCGCGACAACTATATGGGTGCAACATCAAATCGCCAACACTGGGACAGCACGCATTGGGCTGATTACAATGACTTTCTTGGTAGGCTGGCGGCGGCCATCGCGGCGCAGGAAGAAATCATTAGTCACCATCAAAACAGTCTCGATGTTTTGCGCCGATCGTGGCAAGAGACACATGCGCGTACGCAGTCGTTAGATCACCTGGATCAACGATTCGGGAACGAAGAGCGTTTGACGGCCGATCGGATTACACAGAAGGAAGCCGACGCTCGAGCATTAATGAAACCAATAAGCTCTTAATGCCATCTTGGCATGCATTCTGCAGTATCACTAACAAAGATAACAAGGTCAGGTACACCAGTCCTGGCTGATTCTAAATGGACGGCATTATGGATCAACTGAACACAACTCTATCGATATTGATTCCAAAGAGCGTCAATGGCACCAACTCTGAGGGTTTCGGGCTATCTGAATCGCTCGGGATGACCGCTGGGGATGCGCAAGACCAGGACAGTTTGGATGCAGCATTGGCGTTCGCTTCAGCGCTACTAACCGCTACTGAAGGCAATGTTTTACCGACCACCGGCAACTTATTGCCGGATGATATGGTAGTTGGTGGTTCGCAGGATGCCCTTTTTGAAGAGACGATTGAATTACCACAGTTCGCTGAAATTCCTGTTGTCGATGACGAGCTGGCAGCATCTCCTCGACTAGCTACAGTCATCGGTCATACAGAACGCATCGATACACTTGATGCGATGACGACGGGGATGGCACCGGTGAAGGCACCGACGGCTGACGTAAGTCCGGACTCTGTTGCCGAAGTAGACAGTACAGTCTTGACCGTTTTGAATTCGAATGCGGGTCTTCTTAACTCGGCGAATCGGGGACTAGTGTCACCACAAACCGATGCCGAGTTCAGCGCCATTCCGATTGGCGTACCCGAAGATATCATCGATCAAGTGCGCACTGTGCTGCGCACCGACGCATCCCGTGATGGCCGTGTTTTTCCGACACCCGATAGACCGAACAATGCTGGCGACGTGATGCCATCTGTTAAGGCTCCGATGACCGGAGAAGTCAGCGACTTAAGGCTGCCGCTGCGCGCAGATAATTCGCCATTATCAGTGCCAGGGCCAATACAGTCACCAGCCATGACCGGTTTGATTAGCCGATCAAATCAGCAAGGTCGCGTCGCCGCCATTGATACGTTACGCCGTGTCTCATTACCAATGGAAAGACCTACCGAAGCTCTTATGCAGGTATTGCCTGCTGCTATAGCCAGCGGCGGTGCGGCAACCGTCAGCGCGCAATCGTCGGTGTCAGTGGCACCGACAGTCGTTGTCGAAAGCGTCGTTAGCGAACAAGGTTGGTCCCGAGAATTTAGTGAGAAGGTTGGTTGGGTTATTAATGCACGACTCCCGTCTGCTCAAATCAAACTCAATCCGGAACACCTAGGGCCTGTTGAGTTACAGGTTGAAGTAGAAGACAAGCAGGCACGCATTCAGTTCAGTGCATTGCATGGATTAACACGCGAGGCTATCGAACAGTCAATACCAAGGCTACGCGAGGCGTTGGAACAACAAGGTTTGTCATTGACTGAAGCGGATGTCTCAGGGTTTAGTCAGCAGGGTTCCAGTGCTCGAAATGAATCGTCAACTGATCGCGATGACGTGAAGCTTTCTTCTGTTGACGGAGATGGTGAACCAATCGAAGCGGACTCAACGCCTGACACTGCGATTTCGATTCGACAGGGTCTAATAGACACTTTCGTCTAAAAAGTGACGCTTGTAGCGATGTAGCGAATGATCGTCAATAAACCGGCGGCTTGGAATTGATGTATTCGTAAGTTACTGAAAAAATTAGATTAAAATAACTTGGCATAGGCTTTGCTTAGTACTTTGTAGTTAATCAATACAACGAAAGTTGTGCTACGGAGTTGTCATGCCGGAAGAACAGGCTGCAGAAGAAGGCCCCAAGAGTAAAAAGAAGCTTTTCATTATCATTGGTGTTGTTGCCGTGCTGGCAATCGGTGCGGGCATTGCAGTGCCGATGTTCCTGAAGGAACCGCCAGAGGAGGTTGCAGAAGGTGAAGAGCCTGCAGAGGAGCCTCAAGCAGAGGCGATCTATGAAGGTATTCACCCGCCGCTACTAATCAATTTCTTGGATGATCGCGGCAAAGGAAGGTTTCTGCAAATTTCCCTCGAAGTGATGACGCGGGATCAAGCGGTTGTCGATGCCATCAAAATTCACAATGCGGTCATTCGGAATAACCTGATTCTGTTGTATGGCGATATTAAGCTTGACCAGATAAGCAGCCGTGACGGCAAGCAGGAAATGCTTGTCGCCGCTCAGGCCGAAATCAATAAGATCTTGTTGGAGCATACCGGCGAAGAGGGTGCCGAAGCGGTCTACTTCACGAATCTTGTGGTGCAGTGATGACTGATGAAGAAAAAACTTCTGATGATGTCATTGGAGCTGCTGAATCTGAGCCTGCAGAGGCACTGCTATCGGATGATGAAAAGGACGCGTTAATGGCTGGCATGGACGCCGGTGTGATTGGTGATGGCACCACGCAAGCGGATGCGACTGACGTCAGACGCTTCGAGTTACGCCCGGATGCCTATATCAACTACGGCAGCTTGCCTCGATTGCAGGGTATTTGTCAGGAAATAGCAAAGCGATTAGCGGTTGAGTGGTCTTCGATGGTAAGGGGCCCAGTGAGCGTCAATGCGGAAGAAAGTTTTTCGACTACCTACGGTGTAGCGATTCAAAAATTGTTGGCGCCAGTCCTCACAACCTCACTCTCGATGAGCCCAATGCCTGAGCATACGGTGCTTGTCTTCGACAACGCGTTGCTAAAAGCACTCGTTGAATCCTTCTTCGGCTTTATCACCGGCGATGCTGGCGTAGATTCTGCCGAAAGCGCTGCCGTTAGAGCGCCGTTTACCGCTGGGGAGTTGCGAGTAGGCCAGATTGCGATCGATCGCTTCTTGAGAACGCTTGCGCCTGCTTGGGAAAAAGTCGTTGCTGTGAAACCGAGTTTCGTAAAGACAGAGTTTGATCCGACTTTCGGCGTAGATGTTTCTCCTAAGGATGTGGTTGTTGTTTGTCGGTTTCTAATCCAAACGGGAATGCATCATGGTTATCTCTACCTTATCTTGCCGCGTACCCAAATCGCCGCTATTGCAGATGATCTCGAAGGCGCCGTTAACGCGCGAAACGAGCTTGGCGATCCCGTTTGGAAAAAAAACATTCAGGTGCAATTGCAAGACACTTCGCTGAACGCCGATATCCTGGTGGGAGATATTCGTTTGCCACTGAGAGATGTGATTAGTCTGGAGGTTGGGCAGGTACTAGCGCTAGACGATCCAGAAGTCGCGGACATGCATGTTGAAGGTGTACGACGTGCAATGGGGCGTTTTGGCACCAATGACAAATTCAATGCATTCCGTCTGGTGGAGTGGTTACCACCTAGCGCTTAAAGCGCCTCACTATCAAGGAAGATAAGTATGAGCGAAGTAGAAACAAATCAAGATGCTATAGCCGACGAAGCCGTTGGTGAACAGACCAGTGAGGATCAAAAGTATGCGCCCGATGAGCTTGAAGCAGAGGCGCCGGTAGCAACGAAGCCTCGAGATGATGTCAACCTGGATCTTATCCTCGACGTTTCAGTGTCCTTGGCGCTGCGCGTTGGTTCGACGAATATTTCTATTCGTCAACTTGTGAATTTGGCCGAGGGCTCGGTGGTTGCGTTAGATCGCCTTGCATCAGAACCATTGGATGTTCTGGCCAATGGAACACTCGTCGCTCATGGTGAAATTGTCGTTGTTAACGGTAATTTTGGCGTTCGTTTGACGGACGTCGTTAGCCCAGCCGAGCGTATTGAGACTTTGAACTAACCATGGGCAAGATCCGAAAATACTGCTCGCCGTTGTTCTTGTTAGCAGGTTGGTTACCATTGCTCGCGATAGCAGAAGAGAATGCAAGCCAGGCGTTGCCTGCTGTGGGAGGGCCGAGTGTAGCAACGCTGATTTTTAACCTTGCTTTAGTGTTGTGCGTCATTGGTGCGTTTGCATGGTTGGTATCACGCGGCCAACGCCATCTTGGCGGGACGTCTGATGATTTGAAAATCGTCACCAGCAAAGCCCTGGGGAATCGCGAACGTATTGTAGTTGTGCAAGTCGGCCAACAGCAATTGCTTCTAGGTGTTACAGCAACTGCAGTGAATCACTTGCATACCCTAGCAACGCCGCTAGAGGTATCGGGGCTGACCCAGTCGGTGACCTCTGGTTTCGCGAATCAACTAAGAAATGTGATTCGTCAGAACAACAAGCGAGACGACCAATGAATGGCTGGCTCATAAAAATAGTCGTCGCTGTTGTCGCGGTCATGCTTGCCGGAACTGGCATGGCGCAAGAGGCACCTTTGCCACTGACTATTCCTGACGTAGGACCCGAGGCTACGCAGCAGTTGAGTTTAAGTTTACAAATATTGGTGCTAATGACACTGCTCACGCTGCTGCCGGCGTTGCTATTGTCGATGAGCGCCTTTATTCGTTTGATTATTGTACTGTCGATTCTTCGCCAAGCCTTGGGTACTGCGCAGACGCCTCCCAATCAGGTGCTCATCGGTATTTCGTTGTTCCTGACCTTCTTTATCATGGCGCCGGTACTCACTACCGTGAACGAAACAGCAGTGCAGCCATATAACGAAGGTCAACTGACGATGCAGGAAGCGATAACAACGGGTATGCAGCCGATACGAAGCTTCATGTTGGATCAAACTCGCGATGCAGATATTAAGTTGTTCTCCGATATCGCCGGCTACTCGGGATTTGACAGTGTTGTCGATATTCCACTTTCGATCATTATTCCTGCTTTCATGGTTAGTGAGCTAAAGACCGCTTTTCAAATTGGTTTCCTGATCTTCATTCCTTTTCTGATCATCGATTTGGTCGTCTCCAGTGTTTTGATGTCGATGGGTATGATGATGCTTTCCCCAATGCTGATTTCGCTGCCATTCAAGTTAATGCTATTCGTGCTGGTGGATGGCTGGGCCTTATTGCTCGGCACTCTAGCATCAAGTTTTTACGTCTGAGACTGTCATGACACCTGAATCTATCCTTTCGATCGGTCAGCAAGCGCTATGGGTAACGTTTGCTATCTCTTCGCCCTTGTTACTGTCCGCATTGCTTATTGGTCTTTTGGTCGGCATGTTACAAGCAGCGACCCAGATCAATGAAATGACCTTGTCTTTTATCCCAAAGTTGATGGTTCTGGGGCTCGCTTTGATGGTCGGCGGTCCTTGGATTCTTGCGACGATTACCGACTTCACGCGCCAGCTTTTTCTTAATATTCCCTCGATGATTGGTTAGCCATATGGATCTACCGATCATGCCATTACTGAATCTTCTGTCACTCTATGTTTGGCCACTGATTCGCATTAGTGCTTTCGTTGTCGCAATACCCGCTATTGGGGGTGCTTTCGTGCCGCGACGAATTCGCGCGCTATTGGCGGTTGCCTTAACTATGGTGATTGCACCATTGACGGCATCTAACGCTGAACCGACAGCAATATTCTCTTTTGCCGGTGTCGTGCTCGCTATGCAAGAAGTCGCCTTCGGGCTCATCATGGGTTTCATTGTTCAGCTAGTCTTCGATGCGATTACGTTGGGTGCGCAGACGATCTCGATGAGTATGGGACTTGGTTTCGCGGTATTTGTCGATCGAGTAAGCGGTGTGAATGTGCCAGTGATTGGTCAGCTGTATTTGATGCTAACGCTACTGGTTTTTTTGGCTGTAGATGGGCATCTAGCATTGATCCGACTGTTGTTTGATAGTTTTGATGCAGCACCCGTCGGCAATTTCTATCTTAATACAACGGATGTCAGTGCCGTTTTGACATGGAGTAGTCAACTCTTCGTCGGCGCTATGCGTATTGCTCTACCGGCTGTCACTACGCTGCTGATTGTTAACCTATCGTTCGGTGTGATGAGTCGTGCGGCACCGTCAATGAATCTCTTCGCGGTGGGTTTCCCCATTTCGATGTTGCTTGGATTCCTGGTGCTTTACTTTGGTATTAGCGTGATCGAGCAGTCGTTCATGACACTTTTCCCGCTATCACTCGAAGTCATTCGTGATCTGACTTTAGTGACGCCCTGATGGCCGCGCAAAACGAAAACGGTCAGGAGAAGACTGAACAGGCGACTCCTAAACGATTGCAAGACGCGCGTAAGAAGGGCGATATTGCCCGTTCTCGCGAGTTGACCACGACCGGAGTCATGCTAAGTGCCTCGGCAGGCTTGCTAGCCTTGGCGCCGACGTTATCCGGTCAACTGGCCGAAACGTTTGCTGCCGGATTTGTGATTGAACGGCGGCGAATGTTCGAGCCGGGAGCAATGGCAGCATCTATAGCAGAGCAAGCGATTCACGCACTTTGGCTATTACTTCCTTTGGGAGCTATTTGTGTTATCGCGGCATTCGGGTTTTCTGTGATATTAGGTGGCGCATCGTTTAGCCCGGCTTCGCTCGCACCAAAGCTCGAACGTATCAGCATTCCAAAAGGTCTTAAGCGCATGTTTGGGTTGAAAGCACTGGTCGAGCTTGGCAAGTCAATTGCCAAAGTGAGTCTTGTGATTCTGATTGCCGTCGTTTGGATGCGGTCCGTTTCTGACGACATTCTCAGACTCGGTGACATGCCTGTTCCCGCAGCGCTCGCCAAAAGCGGCTGGCTCGCGCTATCAACGTTGTTGGTGGTTAGTTGTGGCTTGATTGTGGTTGCTGCCATCGATGTGCCTTGGCAACTCTTTGAGCATGCCAAGAAAATGCGTATGACGCGCCAAGAAGTTCGTGATGAATCTAAAGAGACGGATGGCAGGCCTGAGGTTAAGCAAAGAATTCGGCAGATGCAGCAGGAAGTGGCGACACGGCGAATGATGGATGCCGTGCCGTATGCGGATGTGATTATCACCAACCCGACGCATTTCGCGGTTGCACTTCGTTATGACGATGGACGCATGGCTGCACCGGAAGTGGTTGCCAAAGGACAGGACCTCGTGGCGGCGAGAATTCGTGAACTTGCCGATGAACACCGTATCCCGTTGTTTAGTGCACCGCCATTGGCACGATCATTATTCCACAGTACGAAAATCGGCCAGGCGATTCCTGCCGGCTTGTACACAGCGGTCGCGCAGGTACTGGCTTACATTTTTCAACTCCGCGATAGGCGCCCAGGAGATGCACGCCTTGTGGCACCTATTCCGGATGTGGATGAATCTCAATACGTAAAAGAACGACAACCTAAGCTTGAAGAAGCGGTAACAGATGATGAATAAAATTTTTGCGGGGCTAAGTTTCAAACAGATAGGGCGCGGACTTGGCGTGCCGGTCCTATTGTTAATCATCATGTCGATGATGATGATTCCATTACCTCCGTTCGCGCTGGATACGTTATTCACTTTCAACATCGCACTATCGCTAGCCATCCTATTGACAGTGATCTACGTTTCCAGACCATTGGACTTCGGTGTTTTCCCGACAGTCCTACTCGTAGTGACACTGTTACGATTGGCATTGAACATTGCATCCACTCGCGTGGTCTTGCTTGAGGGGCACGCTGGCAGTGGCGCTGCTGGCAAAGTCATACAGGCTTTCGGAGACTTTGTTGTTGGCGGCAACTTCGCTGTCGGTCTGGTTGTGTTCAGCATTCTCGTTATTATTAATTTCGTCGTCGTGACCAAGGGTGCGGGCCGTGTCTCGGAAGTTACGGCGAGATTTACACTAGATGCCATGCCGGGCAAACAAATGGCGATCGATGCCGATCTCAATGCCGGTTTGATTGATCAGGATACCGCACGTACACGGCGCGCCGAAGTGGCCGGCGAAGCCGACTTTTACGGCGCGATGGACGGCGCGAGCAAATTTGTTCGAGGAGATGCGATTGCAAGCATTCTGATCCTCTTTATCAATGTCATCGGTGGATTGTTTATTGGCACGTTACAGCACGATCTGAGTTTTTCAGAGGCCGGTAAGGTCTATACGTTGTTGACGATCGGTGATGGTTTGGTCGCCCAAATTCCGTCGTTGTTGTTGTCGACAGCGGTTGCTGTAATCGTGACGCGTGTTTCTCATGCACAAGATATGAGCGGACAAATTGTCGCGCAAGTTTTCAATCAACCAAGGACTCTGGCCGTAACCGGTGGCGTTCTATTTATTCTCGGTATGATTCCTGGTATGCCGAACTTCGCGTTTATGACGCTAGCTGGCATTTGCGGCTACGCCAGTGTACGGCTGTCTCGCAAGCCGCCACCTGAGCCGGAGATATTGGAGGCGGGACCTGCGCCTGAGCCACAAACTCGCGAACTCACGTGGGAGGATGTGACACCACTTGATGTGATCGGACTCGAAGTCGGTTATCGCTTGATTCCGCTCGTAGACAGACAACGCGGCGGCCCCTTGGTGAATCGAATCAAGGGTGTCCGAAGAAAGCTGACAGACAATCTTGGGTTTTTACTTCCGGCAGTTCACATTCGTGACAATTTAGACTTGCAGCCTTCGCAATACCGTATCTCATTGATGGATGTACCGCTCGGTGAAGGTCATATCGAGATTGATCGAGAACTTGCCATCAATCCTGGTCAAGTTTTTGGTGAGTTGAATGGTCTGAAAACCAAAGACCCAGCGTTTGGTTTAGAGGCACTCTGGATCGAACGCTCTCAGCAGGAAGAGGCCCAGATGCTCGGTTACACCGTCGTTGATGCCAGTACCGTTGTAGCGACGCATATCAGCCAAATATTGCAAGAACATGCCCATGAGTTGATCGGGCATGAGGAACTTCAGCAGCTATTGGACCGGCTGGCCAAGACCGCCCCTAAACTGGTGGAAGAGTTGACGCCGAAAACCTTGCCGATGGCGACAGTATTGCGTGTCTTGCAGAACCTGCTTGCAGAGCAGATTCCGGTGCGAAACATCCGAAAAATCGCCGAAACTTTGGCTGATCAGGGTGCAAAGAGTCAAGATCCCGACGCTCTTACAACAGCGGTTAGAGTCGCTCTTGGTCGTACGATTGTCCAAAACATCACTGGAAACAACGATGAACTGCCAGTTTTGACGTTGGAGCCCGAGTTGGAACAGATCTTGAATAACTCTTCTCAGAACGGCACTGTCGCCGGCCTGGAGCCTGGATTGGTTGAACGCATTCATCAATCGCTGACGGACAAAGCCACCGATCAGGAGGCAGCAGGCGAGTCGGCTGTGTTGTTAGTGGGGCCTGTAGTCAGGCCCTGGCTGGCGAAGATGATGAAAGGCATCAGAAACTTGCATGTACTGGCATACAACGAAGTTCCTGATGACCGCAAGATTCGGATGGTCGCGAGTGTAGGGCAGTAACAGTTAACGATGTGTGCTGGGATGCACACGAGAGTGGCATGGAGCTACGACGATGAAAATAAAACGATTTTTAGCGCCTACGATGCGCGAAGCACTAAAGGCCGTCAGGATCGAACAAGGTCCCGATGCAGTCATACTGTCGAATCAACGTGTGGGTGAATACATTGAGATTATTGCGGCGTTAGATTACGACGAAGCACTAATCAACCAAACCATGCGTCGTTCTCGCGCAGCGCCGTCGACTGGAACGGTTAACACTGATGAGGCATCGGTTGAAGCGAGCCCTGACGTCAACGACGACACAACCGATGCAGTGCCAGAAATCGTTTCAGGCGTGCGCTCTCTGCTGGCCGAGGCTGATCGCGGCGAGGCACTATCCGAAACGCATCGTTTGCAGGATACCCATGTTACCGGCATCGAACTGACCGCAACGAGCGGCGGCAATTTGGATGACATACGCGACGAAATAGGTTCTTTGAAAAGTCTGATGCAGGATCAAATGGGTGCACTGCGTTGGCAAGACAAGGTAAATCAGGATCCTGACGGAGCACAAATGCGTCGCAATCTGACCAGACTCGGCATTGCAGATGATGTCGCTTCTGATCTTTGCGCCACGATCACTCCGGATCTGAGTGTGCAGGGACACACATGGCGTCAACCCATTTCAGCACTTTCGCGAACGATCCCGGTCACCGCGGAACGGCTACTGACACAAGGTGGCGTTGCTGCTTTCGTCGGACCAACTGGTGTGGGCAAAACAACGTCTATTGCGAAAATAGCATCTCAGTATGCCGTTGCTCATGGCGCTCGCGATATCGCATTGATTTCGATGGATTGCTATCGAATAGGCGCACAAGAGCAGCTGCGAACATTTGGACGCATCATTAACGCTTCCGTTTTTGAGGCGGCCAATGCGCATGAACTATCGTTGTTGCTTGAGCAGTTGAAAGACTATCAGTTGATTCTTATTGATACCGAGGGTGTGAGCCAACGCGATGCACGATTACTTGAAACACTGGACGGACTTTCGAATCAAAAGCGGCCTGTCGAACTGTATCTAACGCTAGCGGCGACCGTTGATGAGAGCCTGCTCGACGAGATTGTCATGCAATATAGTCAGGTCGACCTAGCGGGGATCGTGCTGACCAAAATCGACGAAGCTAGTCGATTGGGAGCGCCTATGTCCGTTGCGATCAGGCATGCGTTGCCACTGGTGTATCTCGCCGATGGACAGCATGTCCCGGATGACATAGCCGCCGCCGAGAAACGCCGATTGTGGTTGCTCAACAAAGCCCTTGAGTATGCCAAGTCAGATCGCTTTTTGCCTTATGAGCGGGACATGGCGCGGCGTTACATGATGACGGAGCAAGCGCATGCATGACTCTTCTCAAGCGTCCGACTTGCAAGGCGCAATTTCCAGCCGACCCACAAAGGTCATTGCGGTAACCAGTGGTAAAGGTGGCGTTGGCAAAACCAATGTTTCAACGAATTTGTCGGTCGCGCTTGCACGATTAGGTCGCGATGTCATGTTGATGGACGCCGATCTTAGCCTTGCCAATATCGATGTTTTGCTTGGTCTGCAGCCGACACATAATTTGGCGCATTTAATTCGCGGCGAGGCAGAGATTGAGCAAGCGATTCTGACGGGCCCAGCCGGTATTAGAATCGTACCAGCATCGTCGGGCGACCGAACGATGGCAGATCTCCCGCAAGCATCTCAAGCCGCCATTATCTCGGCTTTTAGCCGACTCGAGAAACAGCCGGATGTATTGATTATTGACACGGCGGCCGGTATCGCAGAGAACGTCGCGCGTTTCACGCAAGCCGCACAACATGCGCTGGTCGTAGTTTGCGACGAGCCAGCCTCAATCACCGATGCCTATGCGCTAATAAAAGTGTTTAGCCGCGACTATGGTATTCGTCGTTTTAACATCTTAAGCAACATGTCCCGGAGTCGTGTTGATGGCCGAGAACTGTTCGAGAAATTGCTACGCGTAACCGATCGGTTCTTGGATGTGGTTCTAAACCATGCTGGAACTATTCCGTCCGACGGTTACTTAAAGAAAGCCGTACAAGAGCAGCGATCGGTTGTTGATGCCTATCCGGATAGCTGGTCAGCGAAAGCATTTCATCAGTTGGCTACCTATGTCGACGGATGGCAACAAAGGCATGAACCTAGTGGAGGGCTCAAATTTTTCTTTGAGCGCATGCTACAGGAACAACAAAAAACAGTCGGAAGGATCCGCTAATGAGTTATGCAAAAGCAAAAGCACCGGCCATGGATACGGCTACCCAAACGTTGATCACCGACAATCTTGTGTTGGTAAAACGTATCGCACATCACATCATGGCCAAATTGCCACCCAGTATCGAGCTTGACGATCTTATTCAGGCCGGCATGCTCGGCTTAATCGAAGCGGCGGGGCACTATGATGCCAGTCGCGGTGCGAGCTTTGAAACTTATGCAGGGATTCGTATTCGCGGATCTATTCTTGATGAAGTCAGAAAATCAGATTGGACACCACGTTCTGTTCATCGTCGCTATCGCAGTATCACTGACACGATCGCAAGGCTCGAAACGGAAATGGGTCAACACCCGTCTGAGCAACAAGTCGCTGATGCACTTGAAATGTCGATTGACGAGTACCATGCGATCCTACGCGATTCGGCAAGCTGCCGTTTGTTCAGCCTGAGTCAACCTTACGCCGATTCTGATCGAACGCCGGAGGTACCCTCAGATGATCACGCTTTACCGGACGATGCATTGGCGGAAAGTCAGTTTGAAACACAGCTGACCGAAGCAATTGCGAAGCTCCCGGACAGGGAACGCTTGGTGCTGTCACTCTACTACCAGCAAGACATGAATCTGAAAGAGGTTGGCCTAATTCTAGAAGTAAGTGAATCGCGAGTCTGTCAAATTCATGGTCAGGCGTTATTGCGTTTACGAGCTCGTATGGGTGATTTCGTTGATTATTTGGAAAACAAGTTATGAAGATTAACGCACTAACCTATACGCAGATTTTAGTGCTTGTTTTCGCGGTGCTATTTGTTTGTACGTTCCTGACTTTGCTCAGTGTACGCCGTCAATTGCGAGACCAAGACGGTTTGCTCACCCGGCTATCTAGTCTTCTCGCGGTGGATCGTTCTGACTCAGAGAATCAACTGGCTATTGAAGGCGCCCTGCAGGGTGAGTTCGAGCAGCAAATCGATCAACTCAGACATCAAATCGATCAAGTTTCGGAAACACATCAACCGTTGAGACCCGTACCAACTTCGCCTGCATTGGAGGAAGCCGTAACCATGGCTCGCCAAGGTGTTTCGGCTGATGACATCGCACAACATTTTTCCTTGCCAAGAGGAGAAGCGGACTTACTGGTTAAGTTGCACCGCAATCCGGCAAGAACAGATAGAAAAGGAGACTGACATGGAAGCAGCACAAGCAATGAATTTTTTGAATATTTTGGCCAGGGAGCTCGAATCGAATTCGATTAGCCTGCCATCTTTTCCCGATGCCATCATGAAGATTCGAGATGCATTGGAAAGCGACGACTGTGACTTACAGAAAATCGTTCAACTCGCCAACATGGAGCCGGTGCTAACTTCGCGGCTTCTTCAAGCCGCTAACTCGGCTTATCACAATGCATCGGGTAACGCCGTGACAGACTTGCAAACAGCCGTGATGCGCTTAGGTTTGACAGACGTCCGCAATAAGGCAATCGCGTTGGCTGTGGAACAGCTGTTCATTGGCGAGCAGCACCCTGCCATTGCAGATTCGCTGGGCACGCTATGGCGCCGTAGCATGGTGATGTCAGCGACGTCTGCAGTGCTTGCCGACAAATGCTCTGGTGTGAATCCTGATCAAGCATTCATGGCTGGACTGTTGCATGACATCGGTAAGCTGTACATGCTTACCAAATCAAAGGACTACCCGGCAGCTCAGATTGATTTGATGGCGCGCAGCGATTCGGGTAGTAGTTGGCATCCACAAATTGGCCGCTGCATTGTTGAGGGTTGGGGGTTCGGTGCCGATATTCTAGATACCCTTGATGTCTGTGATCATATGGATGAGCGCCCCGGCTCCGCGGCTGACCTCAAGGACATTGTGCTTGTCGCTGAACGAGTTTGCACAATGTCACCAGCAACGGAAGCCGAAGATTTCGATCATCTGAGTTTCAGGAAATTGAAAATTGATCCCGATCGACTAGCTGAGCTGCGCCCAGCTATTAAGGAGCGTGTGGACGCCGAATTGGCTTCATTGAGCAAATAGACATCTTGTTAAAGTATCCCGAAGGATCGGCCTTCGGAAGAATCTAGGAGGCCGGGACATGTTCAAGCATGTGCCGGCCTTTTCTTGCTTCGCCACTCGTAGTGATCTAGCTTTTGTCAGTTAATCCAGCTGCAGTCTCCGCATGCGCAGGCTTTCGCTTTCCCTTTGAAAGAGATGCTTTATCAGCAGCTCGGATTCAGCCTCTCCGAAACCGACAAATTCAGCGGCGATTCCGTGAATTCGCAATGGATCATTGTTGAGTGGTTTCTTTTCTCGCTTAACAATAGCCGCGGTTTCTAAGTAGTGACGGTCGGCTGTCAACATTACTTGGATGAAGATCTTTGCGCCTTCTTCGAGTGGCTCGTCACTATCGAATCTGATGCCCGTCGATCCTATCTCGCAAGTGTAAGGAGATCCTTTTACAATTTCGCGCATCGCATCCTGTCGGTCGGGCTGCTCTTCGAGCAGTAAGTTTAGTTTTTGATTGAGCGCATCGAGACATTCCCGAAAGGGCTTCGGGGCTTTTGCCATCATGGTAAATGACTCTCTGAACTGTGCCTCTAGCTTGACAAGTTGGGCGTGATTTCGAAATTTTGACGGTTGCTCAATGGCACGTGCATTTACCATGTCCTCGTACTCACGATCGGTCAGTACGCGGAACTGAATAAAAGCATGTTCTCGTATTCGAAATGATCGGCGCATCGTGCGCTCACTTTCACTCATTGTGGGGTTAGAGTTCATCCGTAGTTTCCTCTTCATTGATTTGTGTTGCGGTATCCGCATCACTGGCTTGCAGGACGTTGCCAGATACATCGTCTTCGCCGATGACAATTCGGATATCAACGCGTCGATTGGCACCTCGACCCTCTGCAGTATCGTTCGGGCTTCTCGGTTTCGTTTCAGCATGCCCAGTTACTGTAAATCGCTGCCGAATGAGCGAGCTATTTTCGAGCAGGATGTGGGCCACGGACACTGCTCGGCTCGTTGAGAGCTCCCAGTTTGACCGAAACCTTGATGTTCTAATTGGTATATTGTCTGTGTGCCCGGCGACATCAACGTTGCCTGTAGAATCTTCCAACAGACGACTGATCTTGACCAAGGTTGGTTTGAAATCATTCCTCACACGATTATCGCCAGATGAGAATGAGGCTTTTTCCAAGATATGAATAATGACGCGTTCTTCATCGGTCTCTACAGCTACAGCGCCTTCGCTGATTTCCGCCGCTAGCGCATCTCTTATCCTTTTCGCCGCCTCTTCTAATTCTTTTTTGTTGTCGTCCGACTCGTCAAATTCCAACGTATTCTTGTTTGAGTCAATCGTAAACTGACGGATTTCATTCAGGAGTGTGGGTTGAGGTGTCCCGGGGCTAAACTCCCGTGCGATCACACTGGTTCCCTTGGGAATTGTTCGGGCTTCAATTTCTGATTGAACACCGAAAGCTTTCTTGACCGATCCGGATAGCTCTTTGAATTTCGCGGCGTCCATTTCCGAGAATGCCAGTAGTAGGACGAAAAAGCACATCAACAGTGTCATCAGATCCGCGAAGGTCATGACCCACGCCGGAACCCCACCGCCTTCTTCCGCGACAACTTCCTCGTCGTCCATTTCTGCTACGCCTCTTCTTCTTTAGGTCTCGCAGATTTCGGTAAGTACGCTTCCAGCATGCTGGAAATGACACGCGGGTTTTGACCTTCTTGGATCGACAACAAAGCATCGATGACCAGTTTCTTACGATCTTTCTCTTCGCCACTGCGAAGGGCGAGTTTGTCTGCAACCGGCAAGGCGAACATGTTCGCTAAAATAGCGCCGTACAAAGTCGTCAGCAACGCCACGGCCATAGCCGGGCCAATTTGTTTGGGGTCGTCCATGTTGGATAGCATTTGCACGAGTCCGATTAAGGTACCAATCATGCCCATAGCCGGCCCTACATCACCGATCGCTTTGAATATGTTCTGACCTTCGGAGTGCCGTTGTAGCGTTAGTTGCATGTCTTTGACTAGCATGTCACGGACGATGTCCGGTTGATGCCCGTCGATCAAAAGATTGACACCTGTTTGCATGAACTCGTCGTCTATCTCTGCTTCTTCGAGCGCCAAAATACCGCCTTGGCGTGCGGCCTTGGCGAGTTCTACCGATTTCTCAATAAGCTCTTGGGGCGTGGCAAGCTTGAACATGAACGCCTTGGCGGCCACTGATGTCGCACGAAGGAATTGCTTCAAACTGAACTTCATCATCACGACCATAAAGGTGCCCGCGAACACTACGGTCAACGAGGGTCCGTTGATGAATGTGCTCACTGAACCACCCATAAAAATGGATGCAAAAATAACGGCAAAGGCGCCGATTAGGCCGATCAGGGTTGCGAGATCCAACTGTTGCCCCTCCGTTTAAGTGATTGCACTGGCGTGCTGTCGGTCCGATCCTATCGCCCGCAGCTATTACGTGTAGCGGCTGAGCTTTCAGACACTTTAGTGGGTTTTGTCACAATCTCGCCCAGCGAGTAGGTCTAAAGGCTTGCAAGTTTGCGATGAGCGGCGGCCAGGAAAGACTCGCCGCTATCGGCTGGTTTCAAATCGACCAATGCCGCCTGACAAGTGACGAGTGACTGTTCCCCCGAATACGGGATTTGCACCGTTTCAGCGATCATTTTTAAGGCGGCTGCGACTTTCTCATCCGCGAGCTCTGTGGTGATGTCGACCAGGAGTACGCCAAAAGTGCCTTCGCCGATGCGTGCAATAATATCGCTGCGACGGACGAATGACCTGATGAGGCAATCGGCAATATTGCGAATTACGTCGTCGGCGGCGGATCCGCCAAAGCGATCCTGTATCTCGGAGAGGTTAGTGATTTCGATGAGCGCCAGGGTGACAGGCTTCCTAAGCACAAAATTCATGTTGACCGTGTGATGAAGCGCGATTTCAAGCCCCGCCTTATTGTACGTATTCGTTAATGCGTCTCGATTTAGAAAGTCATGATGGTGGCTCAACTCTTCCTGTATCTGTTGCATCTGCAGGTTGGCATGTGCGATTTGCGATTCCAGTACATGTCGTTGCTCGGCAAACACTTCACCAATTTCTCGTACAGCAGCTTTTATCGATTGCCGAATCAATCGCACGTCGCCATGTTCTGCGGCATGCTCGACCTGTTGCAAGCCTTGGACCACATTGGTTTCTGTCGTGATTTCGCCTTCCGCTACCTTTCGGAGACCGCCGACCAAGTCTTCGACGACAATGCGAAAGTTTCTAATTCGCTGTTGCACGAATTCACTTTCCTGTTGCCTGCGACCCATAAAAAAAGCCCGCACAAGCGCCCACTCGCGGGTCCCGTCGTCTGAGGCGGGAATGCCCTCATCAATAATGGCTTCACCGTGTGTGACATGCCGGGCATATTGCAGACAAAGATCATGAAACCGTGGATCTTCCTCCTCAAGAGGTACATCGAACTCGCCCATGCCACGCAACAGGCTCGCGACCGTATCGAGACTTTCATCCAATAGGTCCGAATGACTCGTTAGTTGATATCGTGCTGCCTGCTCGGCGGGCAAAGCAGATCCAAAGAGCTTCGAGAATAGATTCATAACATAACCAGCGATTTCCGACTCCAGCGTATTTAGCGTCGGAAAGCAAAAGTCCTTGATGCCTGATCGCTGGGGGCATGCTAAAGTCTTCGGTAGATGGTCGCTTTAGCATGTTGTAACTCCCGTCATGACGGGAATAACAGGGATGCTGTGCGGCACACTGAACCATGAATTAGGGACAATACTGTTGGTTGAAAGTAACGCTATCCTAATCATTGATATCGACTCAGAACGGGCCGGAGCATTGAAGGGGATGATCGAGTTCTTGGATACACCGAACGTCAAAGTCGCCGTCCCGGCCGACTGGCTGACTGAGGCCGCAAGGCAACCGTTGCATGCAATTTTTATTGGCAATGGCCTTTCTGTCGAAGATGCGGATGCACTATGCGAAGACATAGAAATGCGATATCCGGGCGTACCAGTCGTCGTCATTGAGCAGGGTTAGGATTGTCCGGATGGCGACGAACAGACAAAAACGATTGACCCTGAGTTGGCCGATTCAACTCGAAAAGTTGGGTGATCTGTTAACGACGTTGGCTGCACAGCCGGCTGCCGATGAGTCGGAGCACAGTCAACTCATTGGAGAAAGTGAACAAACGGCGCATGTACGTGGTGTGATATCACGAGTTGGCCCGTCCGCGGCATCCGTGCTGATTTCCGGAGAGTCCGGTACCGGTAAAGAGGTCGTTGCCAGTCAAATCCATCTGGCTTCCGAGCGTAGCGGACCTTTCGTTGCTGTTAACTGCGGAGCGATACCGGATGATTTGCTGGAAAGCGAGCTTTTCGGCCACGAGAAGGGGGCGTTTACAGGCGCCTCTGCTAGACGTGTTGGAAGGTTTGAGCAGGCCGATGGCGGCACATTATTTCTGGACGAGATTGGTGACATGCCACCGGCCATGCAGGTCAAGTTGCTCCGGGTCCTGCAAGAAAAAGTGATCGAGAGAGTTGGCGGTATAAGCAGTATTGCGATCGATGTTCGAATTGTCACGGCGACGCATCGTGATTTGCAGCAACGCATCGAAGACGGATTGTTCAGGGAAGATCTCTATTATCGACTCAATGTGGTCGACATCGAATTACCGCCCTTGCGAGATCGTCCCGATGACGTTGTGCCTTTGGTTAACGAAATGGTGCAGCGAGTTAAGCGAAAACACGATGTTGAGGTGGAGTTCAGTCCGGACGCATTGACGCTTTTGTGTGGTTACGCCTGGCCCGGAAATGTTCGGGAGTTGAGTAACGTGGTTGAGCGGCTCGCTGTGCTAAAGCCGCATGGCACTATTTACCCGCGCGATTTACCGATTGAGATTAGTGGGCTACCGCCGGAGCAATCAGCGTCGGCTTTACCCGCTGAGCTGACGAAAGCCGTTGATATTATCTTGCCGGATGAGGGTGTCGATTTGAAAGCGCATATCGCAACGGTTGAACGTGAGATCATTGCCGATGCTCTGGCTCAAAGCGAAGGTGTGGTTGCCAAAGCAGCGAAGCTGTTGGGCGTGCAACGAACCACGCTGGTCGAGAAGATCAAACGCTTTGGTCTTTAGCGGGTACGGTACCGCTATCGCTAAACGGGTCGAACGCTGCAATTGAATGCGATAACAATGCGCGGTTTTTCGCCAAAATAGGGGAAGATTTCGTGCAGCAAATAGGATGGGAACAACATCAAACGGCCGGCTTTATGCGTTAAATCAAAGCAGGTGTGTTTTATCGTGTCCTTAAGATGTTCGTTGCCGGCATCGGCATACATGAAGATATTGGAGCGTGGGTCGTAAAACCGCACAACACCGCTGAGTGGCTGGTCCGGGATTGCATCACCAGGGTCGACGCAATAAATGCCGGACCAGCTTGCGTTCTGGTGATTGTGAGTACCTTGAAATGCATGTTTGCGAGAGACATGAAACCAAGCGTCATAGTGAAAGCTGAGTTTTTCAAACATGGCGCGGTCTATATCGCTGACCTGTGCCAATAGGCTGCTCAACGCACGGTGACAAAACTGGCCGACTTCCTGAAATTCCGCATCGGGCAGCTTGAAGAGATCGAAATGGCTCTCAAATAGCGGGCCGCCTTGGCTCGCTCGCACCGTTGCGTCACGATACTTATCTCCAGCAGCTTCCATCGTTAGGATTCGTCGCTTTAGTGCAATATTAAGATCCGTAGCGCGTTCGTACTCAATCGCAGCCATAGGTGTTGAGAACAAATACTGAATGTTGAGACTAGTCATTTTGCCATCCTTTGATTTCAAACATTATAACTAGAGCTCAGTTGCGGCGACAGTTTCTCCCAGGCAAAAAAAAGCGGGCCCGGAGGCCCGCTTCTTCGTTGCTTTAGGCAACCAACTGCTTAGAAGTTTTGCTCGTAACGGATGTACGGGACGCGTCCTAAGGTGTTGTAGAGCGTGAAGTCGAATGGTTCCCAACCGTAGAAGTCGGCATTCAATTCAGGCTCTTCGTCAAACAAGTTCTGAGCACCTACCGTTACCGTTGCATCCCAAGGCAGCGTGTAGCCGACTTGAAGATCGATTTCGGTATGGCTTGCAGCTGTTTGAAGGACGGTACCAGCAAGTTCTTCCTGACCACTTATGTAGCGGCCGAGCGTCGTAACGTTGAAGTTACCGTAGCTCCAGCTGACACGCGGGTTGATACGAAGATCAGGTACACCCATCAGGCCTGCCAAATCTGCCACATCATCGTCAGCGAAGATCTGTTGCTCATAATTCAGCACTTTCGCAGCTTCCACTGCAAACACGAAGTCACCCCAAGCATCTGTTGACAGGTTGTATTCGACGCTGAAATCAATACCTTCCGTTGAAACACCTTCGAAGTTGTTTTGTTGCAACGAGATGGTATTTACTGAACCGTCAGCATTACGCGTGATGTTAGTGCCACCAACGTAAGCGCTGAACGGGTTACAGGTAGCCACGTCATTAGCATCAACCGTACAGTTGTTCTGGAAGTCCTGGTTGAACTCACGAGCCAGCGTGTTCGTCGTGACGAAGTTTTCAAACTCGATGTGATAGAAGCTAACGTCGATATCTAGACCTTCAACCGGTGAATACACCACGCCGAATGTCCAAGATTTCGAGAATTCCGGTTGCAACTCTGGGTTACCACCGGTCAACGCCCGATACTGCGTAGAGACTGCAGAAGAGACGCCGAGCTCCGCACCGTAGAAGTCAACTCCAGCTGGGAAGCCTTCGGAGATGTTGCCATACAATTCGTCGAATGCCGGTGCACGGAAACCTTCGCCGTACGAAGCGCGAACCAAGAGGTTCTCGAGTGGGCGCCACGCCAAACCAAGCTGTGGCGTGAAGTCGCCACCGATGCCCGGATCGTTGTAGGTCTCATAGCGACCAGCGATCGTTGCATCAAGATTATCAAGAACGGGGATAGCCGCTTCGAAGAAAGCCGAGTAGTTGACGCGACCTACGAAGATGTTGTCGCCACCAGATGAACCGGCGATGACTCCACGGTTAGATTCAACGTCATTGACCTGATCGAAATCAGTATCGTTGTACTCTAAGCCCCATGCCCATGAAACTGGACCAGCAGGTAATTCACCAAGGTCAAAACGAGCTAGTACATCGACCGTCAAGCGGTGAATGTCTGCGTTGTACGTACCTGTGTGGTTCGCCTGACGCTGTACGTCTTCGTCCAAGCCTTGCGGTGTGACATTGAAGATATCCAGCAGGCCGTCGTCGAGCAAGTTTTGCAGAACTTCTTTGTTCACCAAGTTGAATGTGCTAACAAACGTTTGGTTACGGTTAAATTGTGCGTTTGCTTGCCATTGGAAGCTGCCATTGAACCAGTCTGTATCGCCTTCGAGTCCGAAGTTGATATCAATGATTTGCTCATCAATGGTGCTATCACGGGTGCCGTTCGCTACGGTACGAAGGCTCAGCGTAAAGTCTTCGGGATCCGTTAAGCCGAACAACAAGTAAGGGTTGGTCGGGTTAATCGAACCATCTGCCAAGAATCCCGGCATTACTGGGAAAGGCGTCGTAACAGGTGTTCCAGCGAAACGCGTATCCGAGTTCAATTTGGAAACGAGGACCTTGGTATTGAGACGCAAGTTTGGTGTCAGCTCGTAGTTACCTTTGATCAAAGCACTGACGTCGCGCACGCGCGGCACAGACTGAACATCCGCTGCGAAGTTATAGCCGCAACGAATCGGTGCTTCGCCGTTTGGACCTTGATCGCCAATAAAGAAACCATTCGGGCTATCGTCAAAGCCCCACGAGTAAGAGTTCGGGAACTCAGCCGAATCACCGATGTTACCTGGGCAACGCGGATCCAGGAAAGTACCGCTCGGCCCAACAGCCGTTGCTGGAAGACCGAATGACGTGATGCCACCGGATTCAGGTGCGATAGCTGCATAATCCAGATCGCGGTAGTACTGAGGCCGTTGAGTGACACTAGACAGTGAGAAATAAATATTACCTTTCGCTGAGCTAACACCAACGGTTGCTGTTGCTTGGGTGACATCGCCACCGTCGCTTGGTGCCGTTTGTTGATACGTCATGTTGATGCCGTCGTAGTCACGACGAGTGATGATGTTGATAACACCACCGATCGCATCCGAACCATAAATAGCGGACGCGCCGTCACGCAGGATCTCGATGCGGTCGACAACAGCCAGAGGAATCTGGTTCAAGTTTTGGGCAGCGCCACCAGAACCACCAGTCGCAGAAATACGACGGCCGTCCAGCAAGACCAGCGTACGGTTAGAGCCTAGGCCCCGTAAGCTGACTTCATTGACAGATGCCTGACCGTTACCGAAACCTGATGTCGCGCGGAAAGAACCAAAGCTGTTGAAAACACTGGTTTGCAGAACTTCTGCAACCGAGGTGTCACCAGACAAATTGATGTCTTCGCGGTCGATCACGGTGATCGGCTGGGCGGTTTCGATGTCGGCGCGCGATAAACGCGAACCGGTAACCTGGGTTTCGCCCAGATCCTTAACGTCATCTTCTGATGACTGCGCAAAAGCGGCAGGCGACTGCGCCAGACCAGCGACAGCGCCGGCGGCCAGTGCCGTGCGGACTGCGCGACGTAGCATGGTGTTACTCATGAATTCCTCCTGAGGTAACGTTTCTTTTCGATACAAGATTGGGTATGTGATCAGCAGTATGGCGGTAGCAAGCTACCTTATAATTATTGCTTTCCAGACAGCCCATCCACACATTCGACTTCCGAATGAGTGGCGTGATCATAGCACGCAGTGGTCAAACGCCAACTTGGTGTTGTAAAAAGCGCACAGAAAAATAGTTGTGTTCACCAACCATTTGTCACATTAATAGCTATTTAGGCGTTCGTTAGTTACTGTTTTTTATAAGTTTACTAGCTATTAAGTACGTTATTTTTTACGCATACCTACCTGAATTGAGCTGTGACATAACCCCAAAAATTAGCAGATTCCACACCACAGAATCCTCGATGAGTGCG
>JBGCGB010000031.1:0-19845 GCA_045110335.1 Woeseiaceae bacterium | reverse complement strand
TAGCCTGTGAGCAACGATAGCGCGGTGCCGGCTAAGGGGCCATTGACCGATCTTCGGCTGATTGAATTGGGCCAGCTTATCGCCGGTCCGTTCTGTGGGCAGTTGATGGCCGATATGGGTGCCGACGTGATTAAGGTCGAGCCGCCGGGCCAGGGCGATCCCATGCGAGAATGGGGTCGTGGTGACTACCCGCTTTGGTGGACAGTTTGTGCGCGCAACAAACGTTGTGTCACAGCGAACCTTAGGGTTGAGGAAGGTCAGGCGTTGGTTAAGGAGCTCGTCAAAGATGCGGACTTTCTGTTGGAGAACTTCCGGCCCGGGACGTTAGAAAGATGGGGGCTCGATTACGAGACGCTCAAAGAGATCAACCCGGGTTTGATTATGATTCGGGTGTCCGGTTACGGGCAGACTGGCCCTTACTCAAAGCGGGCGGGCTATGCTGCTGTCGGTGAGGCCATGGGTGGCATGCGTTATTTGGCCGGCTGGCCGGATCGCCCGCCAACCAGGGCTGGTATATCGATAGGGGATAGTCTGGCGGCGACCTATGCCTGCCTGGGTGCTTTGGCGGCGCTGCATCATCGAGACCGCACTGGTGAAGGGCAGGTCATTGATGCGTCGATCTATGAGTCTGTTTTGACTGTAATGGAGTCAACAATTCCTGAGTTCACCGTCAGTGATTACATCCGTGAGCGCACCGGTTCGGCTTTGCCAAATATTGCACCGTCTAATTTGTATGACTGTACGGACGGTTCCTTTTTGATTGCGGCGAATCAGGACACGGTTTTTGGGCGCCTTTGTGATGCGATGGGTCAGCCTGAATTGGCGAAGGACGAGCGATATGCGACGCATACAGCGCGTGGTGCCAACCAGCAAGAGCTCGATGAGTTAATCGAGGCCTGGACGAAAACGCTGTCAATGGACGAGGTTGACGCATTGATGCAAGAGCATGGCGTCCCGGCTGGCCGGATCTTCAGAGCGCCGGACATGCTGGACGATCCGCACTTTGAGTCTCGAGATGCAATTGTTGACGTCGATAGCGAGCGCTTCGATAACCTCAAGATGCAGAACGTTTTCCCTAAAATGTCAGCTACTCAAGGCGAAATACGCTGGCCGGGGCCGTTGGAATTGGGGCAGCACAATCGTGAGATTTATGGAGATCTGCTAGGAAAATCCGATGAGCAGCTAGCGGCGCTCGAGGCTGATGGCATTATCTGATCGATATATCTGATCGCCGCTTAAGAGTCGTTTTGTCGCGGTGAGTTCTGCGGCTTACTATTGCGTTCTTCCCGTATTCATAGGAGACCGATGCTATCCGGTCTCTATTTCTAATCATCAAGTGCCCATTGTATTCGTTGTTTTTTTGCTACACATGAGGCTGGATTCGTGTGAAGTACGCCTCAAATGATGATTAGTGCTTGTTGTTAGTGACATATTCCTGTATCAATAAAGCGACAGTGTGTGGTTAGCAAGATGTTGGCCCGGCTGTTGGTGCGTTTTGGACACCTCTGGGGGTGGCCTTAACGACTGTTTATTTGCATTTATCGATAAATCACCCGCTTCGGCGGAGGGGAATAAATATGTCAAAGAGAGTATTCGGGCGATCTATGCTATCGCTGGCTGTCGCGAGCGCACTAGGAAGCGCCACGATGGTCGCGCCGGCGTTCGCACAGGAAGACGAGGCGATCGAAGAGGTTGTCGTTATCGGCAGTCGCTCGCGTCCACGTTCTGTGACCGAGTCTGCGGTTCCGGTCGACGTCATTACGGCTGATGAGTTCATCAACCAGGGCGGCACCGACCTAAGCGATCTGCTGAGAAACGTTGTGCCTTCATATAACGTCAACACCCAGCCGATTAGTGATGCGGCGACGATTGTTCGTCCTGCTAACCTCCGTGGTCTGGCGCCAGATCACACTTTGGTATTGGTGAATGGCAAGCGTCGTCATCGTGCAGCTGTGATTTATTGGCTTGGCAACGGTGTTTCTGATGGTGCTCAGGGCCCTGACTTGTCAGTGATTCCCTCTATCGCATTGAAGCAAGTCGAAGTCCTGCGTGATGGCGCTTCCGCTCAGTATGGTTCCGATGCGATCGCGGGCGTTATGAACTTCGTTTTGAGAGACGATAACAGCGGCGGCTCCGTCGAAGCACGTTATGGCTCTTTCTATGAAGGTGACGGCGACCAGGTCACCATCTCCGGCAATATTGGTTTACCGGTAGGTGACAGCGGCTTCGTTAACTTGAGTGCAGAATACGGTAGCACCGACGATACCGATCGCAGTATCCAGCGTGATGACGCAGCGGGCTTGATCGCAGCGGGCAACACGGCAGTCGCGAACCCTGCTCAGATTTGGGGCTCTCCGATCGTCGATGATGATTTGAAGCTGTTTGCAAACTTCGGCATGGAGCTTGCGGGCGGAACAACGCTTTACTCGCATGGTAACTTTGCTAGCAAAACGGTTGACGGTGGTTTCTACTTCCGGAATCCGAACAATCGTGGATCGGTTTACAGCACGGATGGCGGCGCAACGTTGTTGGTCGGTGACGTTCTGGAAGCAAACGGCGGCGCTGCTGGTGCGGCAGGTTGCCCGGTCGTAACCATCACGGACAATATTCCTGATCCGACGGCATTGGCTCAGGTTTTCGCTGATCCTAACTGCTTTACCTTCCAGGAGCTGTTCCCGGGTGGTTTCACACCGCGTTTTGGTGGAGACGTTACTGACTTCTCTATTGTTGGCGGTCTGAAAGGTGAAATGGATAACGGTTTGATTTGGGATGCAAGTGTTGGCTTCGGTTCAAACGAAGTGGACTTCTTCATCAACAACACGATCAACGCATCTTTGGGTCCGAACACACCGACCAATTTTGATCCGGGTTCTTACACCCAGGAAGAGTTGAACGTTAACTTCGACGTGAGCTATCAGGTCAATGACCAGGTCAACGTTGCGGGTGGTGTTGAGTATCGTGACGAGAACTTCGAAATTGGCATTGGTCAACTCGAGTCTTTCCAGATCGGTCCGTTCGCTGCGCAAGGCTTTAGTGCTGCTTCGAATGGTTTCCCGGGCTTCGGTGATATCGCCGCGGGTGACTGGTCACGATCTAACTATGCAGCCTACGGTGATGTTGAAATCTATCCGGTTGATAACTGGTTGGTCGGTGTTGCAGCGCGTTTCGAAGACTTTGATGACTTCGGATCAACCTTCAACTACAAAGTGGCGACAAACTATCGCCTAAACGACAACATCGCTGTTCGCGGTAGTATCAGCACCGGTTTCCGTGCGCCAACACCGGGTCAGTCGAATGCGTTTAACGTATCGACAGAATTCGATGTTGCACTAGGTGATTTGGTTAACAACGGAACGATTCCTGCGACCAACCCGGTTGCTGTCTTGTTCGGTGGTCAGCCACTGGATCCTGAAGAGTCACTCAACTTCACAGCGGGTACGATTCTGGAGACTGGCCCGATCACGTTGACGGTCGATTTCTTCCAGATCGATCTTAAGGATCGGATTACCGTTTCACAGTTGTTCTCAATCAATGACTTGTCTGCGCAGCAGCTGCAGGATTTGATTAACGCTGGTGTGACAAGTGCCGAGAACCTGCAGAACTTCCGGTTCTTTACCAATGACTTCGAGACACGCACGAGTGGTGTTGATCTTGTTGCAACGACGTCCCTTGACTTCGATGCGGGTACGACGGACGTGAGCTTCACGTACAACCGTACGAAGACAGAAGTCACCGACTTTAACGATACAACGTTGGATGCAACGCGTATTCGTGAGTTGGAGCAGGGCTTGCCTGAGTCTCGTTGGACGCTGTCTGCGAACACGATGGTTGGCGATTGGCGTTTCCTCGTTCGTACGAGCTACTTCGACGAGTGGTTCGATTCGGAAGATAACCGCAAGTATGGCAACGCTATCCTGGTTGATGCTGAAGCTGCATGGCAGTTTGCGGATCACTCCTCGATTGTTGTTGGTGCACAGAACATCTTTGATACCGTACCGGAAGTTAATCCGGGCGCGGCAGCTGGCGTAGGTAACCTCTACAGCCAGTTCTCGCCATTCGGTTTCAACGGTGGTTTCTACTACCTGCGATATCGCTACTCTTTTGACTAAGGTCAATTAGAGGAACTTCGGTTCGGAAAAGGGCGCTTCGGCGCCCTTTTTTTTAGTCGCTGATTACTGTGCTATGGTCACAGACCACTCACCGTTATCCGGGCATGCTGATTAATGAGCTGTTTGAAGATTTGTGGCGCGTTGCTGTTAGTTTTGGCGCTATCCACGGCTTTAGAGGCGCAAGTCGCCGATCAAGATCTGTTGGTCCAGTTGCAGGCGGAGCAAACGGCTTTCATTACCATGTTCAGCGGCGCCGATCGTAGCTTGGACGCTGGCACTGTGCATGCTCGCAGTACCGAAGCTGAACGGCGGCATAGTGCCGAGGTCTTGCTACAGGCGTTGGTGGCACGCGGCTTGGATGCTGCCTATCATCGTTATCAATACAAGAATACCAACCCGGCCATCGACTTTTTGTTGCGGCCAATGCGAGGTCGCAATGTGGTCGTCAATGTCCCTGCAACGACGGTCGATGCGAAACGCTACATCGTTGTTGGCGCGCACTATGACAGCGTTGCCGAGAGTCCCGGTGCCGATGACAACGCCAGCGGTGTTGCCGCGGTCATGAGTATCGCTGCCGCGATCAACGCGCTGGAAAAGAGACGCTTCCATTTTGTGTTCGTTTGGTTTGACCAAGAAGAGGACGGTGGATCGGGAAGCAAAGCGTTTGCCGAGATGATGGTTGCAGACGGGCGTCAGATTCATTCGATGCACAACATCGATATGATTGGCTGGGATAGCGACAACGATGGCGCCGTCGATATGGAAATTCCTACCGAGGAACTGCTGGGACATTATGAAGCAGCCGCTGAAGATCTTGGTATTGCAATATCGCCTACCCGCTTCAATTCATCCGACCACCTGTCGTTCCGTGATCTCGGCATCGATTCGGTTTGTTTGTCGGAGCAATTCTCCGCTGGAGACTGGACACCTCATTATCACCAATCAACCGATACGGTCGAGTCGGTTAATTTTGAGTATGTTGCGAAAAGCACCCTGCTGATGATGCGCGCGCTGACTGCTTTGAGTTCGGATCAGAAGGCGCTTTGATGATAGCCGCAAAACAGCAGGTTTGGGGGTTGTTGCTATTGACACTGGGCGCCTTTGCATGGCGCGGTTTCATCTATCTTGCTTTAGGGTCTACGGTGCCCGCATGGTTCTTTGTTGGCGTGCTGTGTTGCTTGCTCATTGCTTGGCTAGTGGGGCAACGCCTATGGCGGTTCATGCTTTATGTCTGGGCATTTTTCTTGATGCTATACGGATTGCTGCGTGGCGCGATAGTCGTGCTGGCACAAGCGGGTACGATTGGCTCAGCACATGTCGTTGATGCGACATCTATTTGGTTCGTCGTGACGTCGTTAGCCTACTTCGGCGCCGGTATCGCACTGCGATCGTCATTGCGTCGATCATTGTTACCTAAAAAGCAGTCGTCCATCTCTTAGTGCAGCGGTATTGGGTAAGCAGCGCGGTACCGCAAGGGCTCACCATACTTTCGACATGTGCTATCCGACAGTTTGGTCGTCAGTCGGGAAACAAGATGTGTGCCCTAGGCGCCTATCTTCCTTGGCAACCTTAACTCTGAGATCAGACCAACCAGTGACATGGCGCGCAGCACGATCCACGTAAAGTCGAACTGCCACCAGGCAAGTCCATGTCTCGCAGAGTAAGGGTACTTGTGATGATTGTTATGCCAACCTTCGCCGATCGCGAGTATGCCGACTAGCCAGTTGTTGGTGCTATCGTCATCCGCGTCATAGGGCTGGCTTCCCCATCGATGGCAAACCGAGTTCACCATGAAGGTGGCATGCCATAAGGCGACGGTGCTGATGAAAAAGCCCCAAACGAGTATCTGCAAACCACTGGTGCCAAGCGCGGGATTGAAATAGTTCAGCAACCATCCGAGTAAGAACAGTGCAGCGATCTCGACTAGAATAATCGCGGCATAGTTTCTTTGTAGAAACTTGAGTTCAGGGAACCGGTGCAGATCTCGAGCATTAGCGCCGTTCTCCAAGAAGGATTCGGATTGCATCATCCAACCAATATGCGCGTTCCAGAGACCTTGCGTTTTCGGTGAATGAATGTCTTTGGGCGTTTCGGTGTAGCGGTGGTGCGTACGGTGATGTGCAACCCACCACAATGGACCGCCTTGCACGGCGAGGCTGCCAAATAAGGTAAGGACAAATTGAACCGGTCGGGATGCTTTGAACGATCGGTGTGCGAGCATTCTGTGATAGCCAGCAGTGATGCCGAATGCGCGTACGACATACATCGTAAGCGCCACACCGGCCGCCGTCATGCTAACGCCGGTGAAAAATGCGCCAAGGCAGGCCAAATGGAAAACAACCATGGCAGCTTTTACGTAATTCGCTTGCCGCGAAGCAACCGTAAGTGATGAGGTCTGTGACACAGCAAGCTCTCCTAAGTGGGCATCCACGTTAACAGAATGCAGTCGTAGCTGTGGAACTTTGATGGCAGCAGTTTCACGTTGCGGATCAACGGTTCGCGATACCCGAAATGCTAACGGCAGAGATGGGTTGGACAGCGGCCTACACCAACGTACTATGCGTGACGAAAGGTTACGGATGAAAGAGAACATGAATTCGACGGACGATATCGATAACTTTGAAGCGGTTTATCAGGATGCCTTTTTGCGTATTCGCAATGAACTCGTGTCGCAGCAGTATGGCAACACAAAAGCGACGGGCTATGCGCCATTGCCTGAGATATTGAGTGCTTTGCAAATTGATCATTGGATTGGATCCGGAGGAATGCGAGAGGAGTCATTTAGAGGGTTCTTGGATCGTTATTTGGAGTATTCGGTCAAACTTCGTCATCCGTTACACATTGCGCATCAGGTCTCCGTGCCTGACTACCCGTCGGCGCTGGCCGCCATGATCAACGGTTTGACCAACAATCCTATGGCGATCTATGAGATGGGTCCTGCGGCGGCGGCCATTGAGTTCTCAATCGTCAACTGGATGTTGGAGAAAATAGGCTGGGTGCCGCAGCCACTGCAGGCAACCATAGAACAAACCAATCATGCGGCAGGCGTACTGACACATGGCGGTTCTTTGGCCAACCTGACTTCTTTGCTTGCCGCACGGGCAAGGATTGCGCCGGAAAGTTGGATTAATGGCGTTCCCAATGATCTGGTTGTTCTCGTGCCGCCGACTTCTCATTACTCGGTTGCGCGTGCGGTGGCGATCCTTGGGCTTGGTGAGTCCGCGATTGTCGATTTGCCAGCGGACGAATTGGGTGTCGTACAAGCCGATGGAATACCTGCACTATTGCAATCAATTACGGCAAGCGGTCGGCGCTGTATGGCTGTGATCGGGAATGCTTGTGCCACAGCGACCGGTTTACACGACCCGATAGATCGAATGGCCGATGTTTGCGAACAGGCGCAAGTCTGGTTTCATGTCGACGCCTGCCATGGGGCAAGTGCGTTGTTGAGTCCGCCGGACGTGTTTAGATTGAAAGGTATTGAGCGTGCTGATTCGGTCGTCTGGGACATGCACAAAATGTTACAGGTGCCGGCTATCTGCGCGGCCGTTCTATTTCGGGACGCGGTAAGCTTTGAGGAAGCCTTTCATCAGGACGCGAGCTATCTGGCTTATGGCCGTGATGTTGACAGCTATGACTCACTGCCGCGTGCTGTGGAATGCACAAAGGCGGCGCTAGGCTTTAAGGTGTTTATGAATCTCGCTTGGCGTGGCGAGGCAGCGCTTGGGCAGTATGTTCATGAGCGCTATCAAATGACCAAAAGGTTTTGGCAGCTGTTGCAGCAAACGCCGGATTTCGAATGTCCCTATGAACCGGAGACAAACATTCTTTGCTTTGCATACGGAAACGAGGACGATCTTCAGCAACAAATTCGGGACCGTATGGTGAAGGATGGGATTGCTCACATTACTTCCGCTAAGGTGGCAGGTCGTCATTGGCTGCGAGTTACGGTTATGAATCCGCTATCGGATGAATCGGTGTTCAACACCTTGCTCAATCACATTCGGGAAGCGGCGGCTGTTATTAAAACAGAACAGGAAAAACAACAAAACGCCTAGCACGCAACACTGTTTTGTTTCGTCATGATGTAATAGCGGCAACGATTGTTTCTGCGTTTGATAGACGCGGTTAATGCGCCCATGGAAC
The DNA here is from genome assembly GCA_045110335.1 of Woeseiaceae bacterium. Taxonomy (GTDB): domain Bacteria; phylum Pseudomonadota; class Gammaproteobacteria; order Steroidobacterales; family Woeseiaceae; genus CALBPI01. Next base: position 11,590 of record JBGCGB010000031.1, on the reverse strand, counting down.
ACTATGTAATATTACAATTTGTTGCACTGCGTCACTGGTTTGAAGGTGCTAATGAGAGTATCCTAAGGGCTGTCGTAAACGTGTGACGGGAACGCTATTTTCGTTATGAACCAGTGGGTGACGGGGGTCTCGCAAGGGTTACGTTTTAACTCATAAGAACAAGCGAGATAGTATCTTGGTCCTGAAATTCCCGACTTCCGAAGAATTACAAATGCGAAATGCCGAGACGTTTGCGCAATGGCGACGTGCAGCGATTCGTTATGACAAGACCCATCGTCTCGATCGCTGGAAGAAGCGTGATCGATCTAATCTTTACGATTTTGTAGCTATTCGCTCTCGTCTGGATGAGCTCCGTGAGCTGCGCGCTAACAAAGACAACCATGGGTTGCTGTTCACACTGAACGAAGGCATACACGGCAATCTCGGTGGTATGGGCAAGCCGGACCTCTATCGGAAAGCCAAATTTGGCACTAAGAAATTGATTGTGGATTACACGCAAGAGATTGTGGATTCGCTTGAACATTTGGGAAGTAGCCGCGTCCGGAATATCAGCTTTGATGAGAAACTCGATTTCTTCCAGCGTGCGAGCCATTGTTATGGTCGCAGCGCGTTGTTGCTCAGTGGTGCCGGTAGCTTGTTGTATTATCACTTGGGCGTCGTTAAGGCACTTTGGCAACAGACGATCCTGCCGAGCATTATTTCAGGTTCTAGTGGTGGCGCCTTTATCGCGGCGCTCGTCGGGACCAGAAGCAGTGCAGAACTCGGCGAGTTATTTGACCCTGAATTTCTCGAATCAGAGGCGGCCGAGGAAGAGAGTTTCTTCAAACGCTTTGCCTCTTTAGCCGGCACGCGGATGCCAGCCGATCAGGTCTGGGAAGTCATTGAACGTTTGATACCGGACATGTCTTTTCAGGAAGCCTACGAACACAGCGGCATTCACATCAATATCTCGGTGGCACCATCGCAACAACATCAGGCTTCACGTCTGTTGAATGCGATTACATCACCGAACGTCATGGTGCGTGAAGCGGTACTGGCATCCTGCGCGGTACCCGGTGTTTATCCACCAGTCACGTTGGCTGCGCGAAATGCAGCAGGCAAGCGGCAACCATATCTGGCATCACGCAAGTGGGTAGACGGTTCTGTAGCGCAGGATTTGCCGGTAAAACGGTTGTCTCGCTTGTATGGCGTCAACCATACGATCGTAAGCCAAACGAATCCGCTCGTATTGCCGTTCGTCAGTGAATTCAAAGGACGCAATACGACCTGGGATATCTTGCGCAAGACCAGCCTGATGACAGCCAAATCATGGTCGTTGGCGATGGCGCAATTGATATCCAAACCACTTCGCGGTCAGCCGGCGGTCACAAAGATGATTAACACTTACGGGTCAGTACTGTCACAGACCTATACAGGCGACATCAACATTTTGCCGGCAACCCGAAGTTTCAATCCTTTCCGGTTGCTAGCGCCGCGTACCAAGCAGGAGATTCTGGATCTCGTCAAGATGGGTGAGCGTGCCACGTGGCCCAGCGTTGAAAAAATCAGAAATCAAACACGCATCGGTCGGGTGCTCGATGAAATTCAAGAACGTTTTGAAGACCGCATGGTGAGTATCGCCAGAAAACAACAAGTGATGTTGGATCGTAGCGCTTAACAAACCCGATGGACTTGCAAGGTCTCTTATTGCTGCTTTTGATCGTTGTCGCCGGGCTGCTTTTCCTCGGTAGGTTTGCGTCCAGCTGGGTGGTTCGGACGACTCTTCGTCTTGTACGTGTGACGCTGGGATTTCGCAGACGTTCGCTGTCTGCATCAGGATCCGAATGGCCTTACCTTGAAAAATGCCGCCGTCCCAATCAGCCGGTGTTTCTATTAGTGCATGGTTATGCGGCTGACAAGGATTCATGGTTATCGTACGCCGCACTACTAGCCAAGGGGTATAACGTTGTCATGCCGGACTTGCCGGGGTTCGGCGAATCGTCAATTGATCCTGACGGCGACTATTCTCCCAGGCTTCAAGCAAAGCGTCTGGCAGATTTCTGCGAGGCTTACGGCGCAGAACGTTACCATGTAGTCGGTACCTCAATGGGCGGCTTCATTAGCGCCTGGTTGGCGATTGATTCACCACATCATGCAGCAACACTGACGTTGATGAATGCCGCTGGTGTGTTTGGTCGCGACGCGTCGGTTGTACAGCGGGAAGCGGAGCAGGGCACAAACCCATTGCTCGCTGATTCCGATGAGACGTTAGCTCGATTACTTTCTTTGTTGGCACATCGACCCTTGTTTGTGCCAGGTTTGGTTCGGCGCCACATGTTGCGCGAGTATCAATCGCGTGGGGCTCATTTGCAGCGCGTGTTCCAACAACTGATCACGGCGCAGGAGCAGGATGTTCTAGTCGGAGCACTATCGTCGATTTGCTGCCCGACCCTCGTAGTTTGGGGGGAGCATGATCAGATTATTGATGTATCTTGCGCGGACGTTTTCGAAGCGGAGATTCCCGATGCGGAAAAGCTTGTACTCCCAAACGTAGGGCATATACCGATGTTTGAAGCAACGAAAGCGACCGCGCTGGCGCAGATAGCATTCGTTCGGACTGAAGCGTCAACTAAGGCTTGACCCACTTACCGGTGTTTGGGATGTGCTGGCGTTGCATGGCATCGATCAGATCGTCCACGTTGTTCGCATGGACAATCATTTCACGGTGTGCTGCTTTGACGAAGCCGGCGGCGACTTGTTGATCCATGAATTGCAGCAGTAGATCAAAATAACCGTCGACATTTAGAAAACCGAGTGGCTTCTGATGGATGCCGAGCTGCGTCCAGGTCAGTGCCTCGAAGCTTTCATCCAGCGTGCCGAAACCACCTGCCATCGCGATAAAGCCATCAGCGGCAGCGGCCATTTCCAGTTTACGGTCGTGCATGGAATCTACGACTCTCAATTCAGTGAGCCCGTTGTGAGCAATTTCGTGGTGTACTAGTGCAGAGGGGATAACACCGATAACCTCGCCGTCATGCGCCAAGGCTGAATCGGCAATCTCGCCCATCAGGCCACGATCTGATCCACCGTAGACCAAGCGCATCTCGCGCTCCGCGATGGTCTTGCCCAATGCTCTTGCTGCGACAGCATGCCCGGTATCGAAACCCTGACTTGCGCCGCAAAAAACGGCGATGGATGTCAGTGCGTTTGAAGCGGTCAAATCACCAGCACTTGTCGGCCGTAACCGTTGCTCCAGACACGCCACGAACGCCGGCCTGTGTCAGCGTCAGACTGCCACACTTGTCGCCAGTCTGCGCGCCCGCCGGTGCTGCTGTAATCGTGAATGTACGTTCACCGATGTTGCTGAGAGAAAGATTGTAATAGACCACGCCACCACTGATTGGTGCTCGTAACAGCGCCGAGCCGGTGAGGACAGTCGTGATAACTGTTCCTGCCCGATCCTGATCATAGCGACCGTTTTCTGTGTAGAAACGCTCCATGAACTGGGCGAGTTCCAGAATGACGGCTTGGCCATCTGCCCGGTGCGCTTTGCGTACACTTTCTTGATAACTTGGAATCACAATCGCTGAGAGAATACTGACGATCGTCACGACCGTCAGGAGTTCGATGAGAGAGATGCCAGCCTGGCGTATCGAGGATTGCTTAATCATTAATCAACTGCTCCCATGAGAGGCGACCGTCCAACGTGTTGTTGGTGACATCAATGTCTCGAGATTCGATGCTGCCCGTACTACCCGGCGTGTACTGTCGATCGCCGAGGATTGAGGACTGCCATGGCAAGCCTTCGTTCGGGTCAAACTTCTCGCCACCAGGCGGGTTGGTAATCGGGTAGCCGTCGGCATCGGTGAGGATTGTGTCCGCCACGGTGTCGCCGTTAGTGATGTTGTTATCCCGATTCAAATCGAAAACCGGGGCGTCCGGACGGCTACCGTCACAGATGTCGACGGACATCAGCCAACCGCCGCCGCCGATCACACACGGATCGGAAGTGCTTGGCACAATCGTATTGAAGAATACAATGCCGCCGCGCAGTAGCGGGTTGGACACGACGCGTTCAGCGACATCCGGTAGGTCCATTCTCCAGCCAAAGTGAATGGTCGGGTCGAATGCGTTGTTGCTCGGCACACGTACGGCTGTCGTGTCGTACGTGAGCGAAGGATCATTGGCGAACTGCTCCAGCATATCGTTCCGATCGAGTCGGTCGGTTCCGCGATCCCAAACAGCATAGAACGATTGCCCATCGACCGTCGCCTTATCGCCTTCAGTGACATACTGCCCAGTGCCGAACAAGACCATGATGTCTGGCGAAACACTATTGTCATACGGGCAACGTGCCAGCACTGGCCGGCTCGTTATCGGTTGTGCGTCTCCCGCCGCATTCTCAGCGATAAACAACGGTTGCGCTGTAGTTCCTGTCGTGTAGCCGGACTCCCAGGCGTTCGTGTTTGCGCTGGATACGTCAAATGCCCACATGCGTCCTTCCAGGTCGCCCGCATAAACGCGATCCGGCACGCCGTCATTATCGAGATCAGCTAGCTGAGGTGAGCTGAGTCCGTTGTCAGTACCCGGCAGCAAGATCTTGATGTAATCCGTACCCAGCGTCCAAGTGCGATCGAGACCACCGTCAAGGAAAACAATGAACAGGGCGGCTTGAGTGGTGCCTGTGTTGTTGTAGCCATTACCGAAAATAGCGGCCCAACGACCATTGGCCATGAGTGCGACCGTCGGTTCGCTAAATGCGGCACCCAAATCGGCATCGTCGTCGCTAGTGAATTCCCAGAGAACGAAGTCACCGGCATCGGCTTCCGTCATTGCAGCAGGATCCGTCACGTCGAGTGCAAAATAGCCAGCACCGCCGTTTCGGAGACCACCAACCAGAACGGTTGCCCAATCCGCAGTGCCATCGTCAGTGACGGGAATATAGACGTCCGTAACGACAGGCGTCAGGTCAACATAGTAGTTATGGGTGTAATTTTGTTGGGCGAGGGCGTGTAAGCCTTCACCAACCGTATCGGTGTACAACGAATTCGGGATAAAGCCCATAAACTCGGCGCCGGAACCGACTTGTCCCTGATCCGCCCAGATGCCGTGCAGCATGCCGTCGTTGGCGCCGACATAAACGGCTTCACGACGACTGGCAGCGGCACCCTCAGCAAAATCAGAATATCGATTTGTGCCGGTCGGGAACGGCGCTGCGTCCGGCCAGCCACTGGCAGGAGCGCCCACCAGAACAGGACCTGAGTGGACAATGTCACCCAGGACCGTTCGCGCGGCTCTCTGACGGAACAGTGTTTCGGCTTCGTTGCTGCGGTCCCCGCGCAAATAATCCATCAAGTCTTGAGCCGTCAATCCTACAGGCAGATCGGCGTTAAGGTCGGCCAGTTGCGTTACTGACAAATCGTTAATGGAGCGGAATGGAACACCACCGCGCGCCGGATCATAAGTTGAAATTTGTCGTGTACTTTCAGCCGGAATATTATCGGCCGCGTCCCAAACAGGCGTGCCGCTGACGTCCCCTGTGACCGGGTCGATGGCTGATGCGGTCATGAAACCGCTCCAGAGTTCCGAGTCCAGCTTAGCCTGATAGACCAAACTGTCGCTGCTAAGCAAGCCGGTGTTGAAGGTTACCGCGGCCGCTGTACCTTCAGTCTCCAATACCGCCGCCAAGACATCTTGCATCTGGGTGGCAATTTCGGTGGGTGCCGTTGCATTCAACAACTCGCCACGACCATTGACGGCTGCATGGTAAAGATCATCAACCTGCGTTGGCGTAAATGCAACGTTCGGATCGTCCCATGCCGGCGGGTTAAGAAATGCGTCTTCACGGTCAAAGTGAGTCACACCAAATAGATCACCAATGGTGTTCAGCGTCACACCGTAGGTGACCATATGGAGGTCATCGTTACAATCCAACAATGGATTGGGCGTTCCTGCGCAAGCCGCTGGCGTGGGGACTTGGCCGGGTGCGAACCCGGTAGGCGCATCCAGATTCAGGTAATACTCCATCGCGGCATCCGCAATCGTATTCGATACAGTGTCGGCATAAGGCACGCCTTCACCACCATCGGTGTTGCCAACCGTAATACCGCTGGTGTTGGCAAATCCGTCGGTAAAGATGACACCAAAGTTCTTTTGGCAAGCCTCGATAATGGGCGCCGTTGCATCGGTTCGCTCAAACTGGCGCCCCAGGAAATCTACAACTTGACGAGTCGGCGTGCCACCTGTGCCTCTTGCGTTAAACAAGTCATCGAGGAAGTCATCGCTGTTTGTCGTCAAACTGACCATGTTGGTGTTGACGCGATTGTTGAACGTAAACAGCCCGGCACGTACGCCGGTAATCTCGCTGAAGGCCAGCGTCATGCCAGCGCGCATTGCATGGTGGCGCTTGCGGTAATAGGTGAACCAGTTCGCAAAGTTCTGGATCTCCTCAGCGTAGCTTCTACCACTGGGATAGGTGCTGCCATCATTCCGGATTTCATGGCGCTCCATGCACTCTCCACCGGGACCAAAGACATCGGCAGGGCCACTGGTGATTAGCAGATCCTGCCGCCATTCACGATAGGTGTCCGGATCTGGTGTGGAGCAATCGTAAAATGCGAATGTACCCGCCAAAATGTCGCCTCTGGTTCCTGCGCCGGTGTTGACGATGGTGTAGTAAGTCGCCGGATAGTAATCGAAACCGCGACGGACGTTGCCGCCGGTAAAAATGTTGCCGTTGTTGTCACGCATGCCACCGCGGATTCGGAATTGCTCGGTGTTATTGGGCGATGCGGGGACGGTCGCCGTCAAATCAATCGTGAATGTCGTTGATTCGGCAATAGGATCCCACGGTGCTGCCGTTGGTGTTACGTCGGTAAAGGTTCGTAAGCCAGTGCTGACCCATGGCTCATAATCGATGTTGGGATCATAGTAGGCGCGGTTAAAATCCGAACTTCTTGCCCAGGCGTTCTCGTCAGTCGGCGCCAATGGGTCAAAGCCACCGGATGTAGTCATTCTGGGGCCGTTACCACCGCCAGTGCCATTAGGAAACAAGTAACCGTAGCGTCGTCCGCCGGAGAACCTAAATGAACCATCAGCATTCAAAAACGTATCGCCGCCTTCGTTATACCAGGGCAAGCCATCTCGTACATTCGTTAACGAGATCTCCCAATCCATACTGCCCGAGTCATCAATCGCCATAATGACGTTGGGCTCAACAGAGTCCGACAGGAACAAAGGTGACTGGGAAATAGGGCCGGGCGCGGCACTGACGGTAGAAGCCGCAAGGATCGCGGCCGCCAACGTTGTTTTTCGCCAATGGGTAAGTAAAGAGAAGTTATTCATAACTATTGCCTGTTGCGTGGTTCAAGCGCTTCGTGGTTTAGAAGCGTTTCGCATAGTTGGATCTGAGAATGACCTGGGAATTATTAGTCGAGCCTGTGCCACGACTGTGAATCTTGAAAACATAGATATCGCCGGCGCCGCTGCCAACGCCGTAACCGCCGCTGAGGTTCAGTGACGTGTTGACGGATTCATCGACTGTGCCGCGAATTTCGATCATGTACTGCGGCGGTGATCTAGATTCGGTCAAGTTACCGAATGCGACGTTGTTGTAGACACGTGCGTCGCCGGGCCAGGCTGCGTAAGGGTCTGGTGCGTCGCCAATATCGTAAAGTCCCGCTGCATTTGCATTAAACAATGCGAGTGTGGTCAACGACTCAATAAAATCTTCGGCTTCGTGCAATCCGGCTTCGGCCGCCTGGAAGGCGACGTCTTGATCACGCATGTTGCCGCTGATCTTTTCTTGCAATGTCGAGCTTCGCATCGCTGTTGTGCCGATCAGGGAAAGCAATAACACGGCGATCAATGCGATGACGATCACAACGCCCTGCTGTTGTTGTGGGGACGACAACGAATGACGGCAGAAATCTGGATTGGTTGAGATACGCATTAGGGAATCGTCCGGTTGCGAATGTTAACGGTAGAAGAGAACACGCGACGCAGCCGACGGTCCGTCGGTGTCACGGCGTTCAGGCTGGCTGCGGAGCCATCAAACAGAACGTAGGAATTCGACGTATCTGATACGCGGTCAATATTGGACTCGGTCAGTAAGTTCACTTGAACACTAACAACACTCGGCCATGCCGCGGTGCCGATCGCATCGGCTGTTCGATAGGCATCGACTGATCCGTCGCCACTGGTATCGATGCCGTAGACCAACTGCATGTCCGCGATGCCATCGGCCATCTCGACAGCTGTGCCAATGGTGCCGTCATTGTCGAGCGAAATTCTAAACAGTGCATTGCGGCCTGATGCGCCGACGCCAATGTAGAAGGCGTTGGTCTCATAGCGCATCAAGAATGCGTTCTCTTTGAACTGGTAGGGTGTGCCGCCGGCTGAGCTGCAATCCAACGGCGCGCCAAGACCACGTGTGCAGTTGCCGACCGTGCCTCCAGCATTGCTGTTCTTGATGACATTCGTGCCGACACCGGCATTGGTCGTTTGGAAGAGTGCGCTGTTCAGGCAGTCGGTAATCACCATGATTTCGTTCTGGGCGATATCATGCGGGTCTTTCAAAGTTAAGGTGCCTGTCGCCGGGGCATGCGTGTTAACCACGTAGCTATCGTCGGGAATGGCACGCGAAATCTTGATGGCATCCGTTCCAGCGACTGCTGCACCCGAAAATGCCGCAGGGAACGTGCTCGCGCCCCCTTCATAGCCGATGACAGGGTTAGCCGCGTCGTAGAGCCAGTTCGCACTCGAGCTCAACGTATTCACAATATTGGTGGACTGTCCACACGCTAAAAATCCAGCCATGCGCACGTCTGAAACCAGAGCGTTCAAAGAGAATCGGCCGATTTCCTGAAGCTCAATCGCGGCCTGCTGCGCGTTGTAGGAGCGTTTGCTACCAAGATAGAGCTGCAAAATGCCGCCGATCAGAAAGGCGCCGAGTGTCAAGGCGATTAACAGCTCGATCAATGTGTAGCCGCGTTGGCGGCCGGCAATTGAGTGGATCATGTTCATAAATCTGTCACCAACACAAAATCGACAACATCAGCCGCAGCGCGACCATCATTCCAGCGTACGGTGATGGTGAAGCGAGCTTGATCGTCGGTCGTCGCGCCGGCGACGCGCGTGATCGCGCCGTTGCCCGCTGGTAAATAGTAGGCGAGGTTGGTGCGCCACTGAACCAGATCGATGTCTTCTACGTTACCGGACAATGCCGGCGTGGCATCGCCAATCGCCAAGTCGTAATTTCCGGCACGCGCATCAACAAGATTGGCACGCATGCGGTCAACGATGTCATAAGCCAATACGTTAGCTTGTGAGCGGAGATATGCGCTGTTGTTGAGTCTGGTGCCATTGACCTGCATGCTTGCTAGTCCGACGAGACCGCCAGTCAACAGGATCGCGGCGATCAGGATTTCGAGCAAGGTATACCCTGACTGTGCCTTTCGATGTAGCCGTCTTAAGGGCATGCTGCCACTCCTTTTTGAGTGCTGGTGTAGCCGATCAGGCCGACACTAATTGTTCGGCCCTCGTTCACATCATTAGTCTTGCCACACACTGAAAATGTTCCCCGGTTTGCCGCTGATCCGCGTGTTTCTCCGGAACCTACAAAAGAGACATAGCTTGTGAAAGCGGGTGCAGGTGTGATGGTCGTACCGCCGTCCAGTGGGTCCCAGACACGGAGAATTTCTTCGCCACCATCGACAGTGCCGGCACCCGTTGGATCTGTGAACACAATCCAGCCTTGCTCCCAACCGCCATTGGCCGCACAGGTCGCTTGGTCAGCACTGCGGCAGACTGTCGTCCGCAGACCGGACCGGATGGCTTCAGAGCGCGCAAGCGCGAGGGCAGAGACCAGTTCGTTGTTATCGGTGACGATGCGGTTGGCTCGCACGATATTGACGAACGATGGAACGGCGAAACCTGCGATCACGGCCGCAACGGCGATGGTGATCATCAGTTCAAACAGTGTGAAGCCGCGAGTCCGCGAGGCAAGCCGCGGTTTGACCTGGTGCGCAAATCGATCAACTTTGCTCATGAATCGCAGCTCCTAATATAAGATGTATTCCCCATCGCACTATTATGCGGAAATTGACGAGGAATGCGATGTGCATAAGTCACAAATTGTGAACCACCAGTCCAGCGGCTTATCGTGCCGATTCGTTGACGGTGGAATCGTAGAGATTCGACCCATAACTCAGAAAAGAAAATCGACTATGAAATATAAATAAAGATTATTTTCAATCGTTTAAGAGTTATTGTTCAAGTTAAAGCTATTATATAACATGAAGGAATGGCCGCGTGTGATCTAGATCGCAGCTTGACCTAGAATCACAACACTTAAAAGCGTTATGTTTAATGGTTATCAAACCTGCTCGAATCGTCAACCGTTTGGCGCTGCGATAACCTAGTTGGCCGCAAAGATTGTGATCAGGAAAAATCATGAGCAAACCCAACATTGGTCGATTTTCAATACGACTAGCTCTGTTTTGTTTTTCCTGTTCGAGTGTTGTTTTGGTACCTGTCTCGACGGCAGAGACGTCTAGTCATGCGGAATCGGGTGTTAACCAAATTTGGGCATCGTCAGAATTTCGCGATGCGGCTTCCAGGCTGTCAGCTGCGCGTGTCGAAACCAACCAATTCATGGTCGCCGTGAATGAGATCCCGGCGCCACCGTTTTCTGAGGCGGATAGAGCAAGATTTGTCGCCGATGATTTCCGCGCGATGGGGCTCCCAACCCTGATCGATGCGGCGGGTAATGTTGTCGCTACAATTGAAGGACGCGACGCGAGTCGTCGTATCGCCGTTATTGCGCATTTAGATACGGTTTTCCCCGAAAGTACCGACGTTACCGTTGCCATCGACGGTGTTACCTATCGAGCCCCGGGGATTGGCGACAACGCGCGCGGCTTGGCGATGATGAGGAGCCTTGCCAAAGCAATTTTGGAATCGGAGATCGACACTGAAGCCAGCATTGTGTTCGTCGCTTCTGTCGGTGAAGAGGGGCTTGGCGATCTGAGTGGCGTCAGGCACCTTTTCGGTACGCCCGAAGGGCGATTGATCGAGCAGGTGATTGTCATTGATGGCAACCAACCGGAGCGAATCGTGACGACGGCGGTGGGCTCGAAGCGCTACCGCGTTGTTATCTCTGGGCCCGGTGGGCATTCCTTTGGAAGCTTCGGGATGGTGCATCCCCATCAGGCATTGGCGTTGGCGATTGTCAAATTGACCGAAAATGCCGGTGCTTTGGTGGCAGCCTCGGAGCGTAAGGGGACCTTTTCGGTCGGTCGGATTGGTGGCGGTACGTCGATTAATTCGATCCCGTTTGAGAGCTGGATGGAAGTAGATCTTCGTAGCGTTGATCCCGCCTTGTTAGTTGAACTCGATAACGTTCTGCAGGTGTCCGTCGAACAAGCTGTTGATGCAGAGAACGATCGTGGCGTTACAGCGGATCTACTGACTTATGTGTTGAAGCCGGTTGGCGATCGTCCTGCCGGAGCTACTGCACCGAGCAGCCGTCTTATACAGATCGCTTTAGCGGCATGGCAGCGCGTTGGTATGCAAGGTCGTCTGACGGCGTCGTCGACCGACGCGAATATTC
>JBGCGB010000030.1:0-127931 GCA_045110335.1 Woeseiaceae bacterium | reverse complement strand
GAGCGTTCGCTTGAGGCGATGTGTCAACGTGTGGATGAACGCGTTGCATTCGGCAAACCGCTCTCGGCGCAGGGCGTCGTTCGCGAATCGATTGCCGAATCACGTATCGATATAGAGCAGGCTCGGCTGTTGACGCTGAAGGCCGCCGATATGATGGATAAGGTTGGCAACAAGGTGGCGCGCTCTCACATTGCGATGATCAAAGTCGTTGCGCCATCGATGGCATTACGAGTCATCGATCGTGCGATTCAGTGCCATGGTGGCGCGGGTGTCTCACAAGACTTCCACCTTGCCTACGCTTGGGCTGGTGCCCGCACGCTACGGTTGGCTGACGGGCCAGACGAGGTTCATCGTGTTTCGATTGCCAAGCTTGAGCTCGGTGCGCAACAGGCGAAACGGACATCGTAGTTTCGAGTTGGCACAATTTGGTAATGCATGACCGCGGAGCGCCAAAATCCAACTGGCGCATATCTTTCGCTGTGTTATTCTCTCGACTGACATGAGCGCTGCAGTGTTTCAATGGGGGAGTACGCAGTTTTCATTATCAATCGGGCAAAGTTTACTTAATCGTGACTTTTGTGCTGTTTTTCGGGGGATTTATCGGATGCTAGAGATAATGCGACTTGAAGTTGGATTGTCCGGTCGAGCAAATGATCGCGCGTCATCAGATGCGACGGTCCCTTCCGCATGCCTGCCTGTTTCATACTTTGACGAAGGGTTGATCTTCGTTACATAAGTAACTTTAGGGTTTTCTGTCATGTCCTTTGGGGGCATGTATGGTAAATGGAGTATTCACTTGTTCTTGACAACTATAAATATCGCCGAGGAGCTTTCATGAAACCGTTCAAAACCGGTGCACGCGCAAGCGTGATCATGACGACCGTTGCTGCATTGCTTTTAAGCAGTGGTGCCAGTGCACAGTCAGTTGATTCAGTATTACGTGCCGAATCAAAACGCCTGGATCGCCAGGTTCAGTCTCAAACTCGAATTGACCGGATTGTGTCGCAGACACGCTCCGTGACTGATGAGTTCCGTGCTGTTAATAAAGAGATTGACGGATTGAAGATCTACAACCAGTTGCTGCAAGCACAGGTTGATCGGCAAACGCAAAAGCTCGCTGAGATTGATGAGTCCATGCAAAACGCGACGGCGATTAACCGGCAGATCTTGCCGCTGATCACGCGTATGAGTGAGGGACTGAAGCAATCGGTTGCTTTAGATATTCCATTTCTGTTGGACGAACGTGAAACGCGTATCGCGAACCTTGATGCCTTGATGTCGGATCCGGGCGTAAGCGCCGCGGAAAAATTCCGTAAAGCGATGGAAGCGTATTCGATCGAAGTCGATTATGGCCGCACCATCGAAGCATATGCGGACATTATCCAAATCGGGGATAAGACACTCGAAGTGCAGTTCTTGCGCTTGGGTCGCGTTGCTTTGTTGTTCCAGACGGCTGACGGCGAAACGACGGGCCGTTACAACCCAGAAACAAAACAATACGAGATTGCGAACGAGTATCGCGCTGAAGTTACCAAAGGGCTACAGGTCGCAACGAAGAAGATTGCACCAGAGCTCTTGTTAGTACCGGTGACAAGCGGGGGAGCTAACTAAAATGAAAGCACTAAAAATCACGTCGCTGCTAGCGACATTGGCGCTCGCTGTTACATCGACCGCGCAGGCTCAGGAAGTTGGCTCATTAAATGAGCTACTTCGCCAAATCGAACGCGGCCAGGTTCAAGACTCTGCGGAATCGCGTAAGCGCGAAGCTGAGTTTAATGCCCGTAAATCGGAGCAACAGAACTTATTGAACGCGGCTCGCGGCGAACGCGCAGCGGCCGAGCGTCGCGGCGCACAGCTAGAGGGTACTTTCGAAGCTAACAACACGTTGTTAACGCAAAAAGAAGCCGAGCTCGATGAAGCGCTTGGTGAGTTGAAAGAACTGTTTGGTGTTTTGCAGCAGGTTGCTGGCGATACACAAGGCAAGTTCAGTAACTCGCTGACCAGCCTTGAATACCCGGATCGTGAGGAATTCCTCGTAGCATTGGGTAAGAAGATGGCGGGTTCTACCACACTCGCCTCGATCGAAGAAATCGAGCAACTCTGGTTTGAGTTGCAGCGAGAAGTCGTAGAGTCCGGCAAAGTGTCGCGTTTCCAGACCGAAGTGATCCAGCCTGACAACACCGTGACGACCGATGACGTGATTCGTATTGGTAACTTTGTCACTGTTGGTGATGGCCGTTTTCTGGCGTTTAACCCTCAGACGGGTGCCATTTCAGGCTTGCCGAAGCAACCACAAGGTCGCTTTACCTCAAGCACATCAGATTTGTTCAGTGCAGCAGCAGGCGAAACGGTTGTCGTTGGTATCGATCCGACGCGTGGCGGTGTTCTTGCCACATTGGTTGAGTCCAAATCAACGATGGATCGCATTAAGGACGGCGGCATCGTCGGTTATTGCATCATCGCGCTCGGTATTGTCGGTTTGTTGATTGCGTTCTTCTTGTTGATGAGCCTGTTGTCCGCCAACGGCAAAGTGAACAAGCAGCTGAAGTCGATTGGCAATCCATCAGCGGACAATCCGCTGGGTCGCGTCTTGATGGCTTACACCGAAAACAAGAACGTCGATACCGAAACACTGGAACTTAAGTTGAACGAGGCGGTCTTAAAAGAAGTGCCTAAGATTAATCGTGGTTTGTTGATTGTTAAGGTGATCTCTGCCGTCGCACCGCTAGCCGGTCTGCTCGGTACCGTGACCGGTATGATCAAGACCTTCCAGGTGATTACGCTTTATGGCGCCGGCGATCCGAAACTGATGGCGGGTGGTATTTCACAAGCCTTGATGACAACGGTACTAGGCTTGGTGGTTGCGATTCCAATGGTATTGCTACACACCGTATTGTCAGGCCGCGCGAGACGTCTGCTGAGCATTCTGCAAGAGCAAAGTGCCGGCCTGATTGCTGAGCATTCCGAAGCGGCTCACAAAGCATAGGGGCTTACGATGCGTTGGATAGAAGACCAATTTCTTTCCGTACGTGATTTCATGGAGGCGGGCGGTCCACTGTTGTTGTGGATCGCCGCTACCATCTTCGTAATGTGGCTGTTGATCGTCGAACGGACGATCTTCTACAACACGGGCTTGCCCGCGTTGATCAAACAGGCACGCGAAAAATGGGAAGCACGCTCAGAGCGTCGCTCGTGGAACGCGCATCGGATTCGTGAAGCGATCATCTCGGACGTCGAGCTTGCCAGTGAACAGTGGCTTTCGTTCATCAAAACGCTGGTTGCGCTTTGCCCGTTGCTCGGCCTTATGGGCACAGTGACAGGCATGATCAGAGTGTTTGAAGTGATGGCGCTGTCCGGATCAGGCAACGTACGTTCAATGGCAGATGGTGTCTCATCGGCAACCATTCCAACCATGGCAGGCATGGTCGGTGCGTTATCAGGCGTTTTGTTGATCACTATTTTGACTCGTCGTTCAGAACGGGAAATCGAGCTGCTCGAAGACTCCCTGACGATGGATCACTAGACTAAATAAGAGGAACGCGTTATGCGTAAGGGAAATGGTGCCATTGGTGCCGTCGACGAAGAAGAAAGTGCAATTGATTTGACGCCCATGCTGGACGTCGTCTTCATCATGTTGATTTTCTTCATCGTGACAGCTTCGTTCATTAAAGAGTCAGGGCTTGATGTTAACCGTCCGGATGCGCCCACAGCACCCAAGGTTGACGACGCCAACATTCTGGTCGCGATCGGCGACACCAATGAGATTTGGATTGATCGCCGTCGCATTGATCCACGAGCTGTTCGTGCAAACATCGAGCGTCTTCACGCTGAGAACCCGAAAGGTTCGGTTGTGATTCAGGCGGATAAGAAGTCCAACAACGAGACTTTGGTTATTGTCATGAATGCGGCGCGTGAAGCAGGTGTTGAAAATGTCTCGCTGGCGGCGAATAACGGCACATAGTGCCGATCGTATCAGCGCGAGGATAGAGGTAGAGCCATGAGATATGTCGTAGCGATCATCTCCGGAGCAGTAGTGACCAGTTTCCTACTGTTTTTGATGAACTTCCTGATCGAGAATGGTGAGTCCGCGTTGCAGACGCCGCGAGAGCGTCAGCTGCTGGATTTTGTTCGGGTACCACCGCAAGAAGTGGTCAATCGCGAAGAGCGCAAGCCCGAGAAGCCCCAGAAGCCGGAAACACCGCCACCTGATGTGCCGCCGCCACCGATGGATAACGTTAACCCAGACATCGGTGCGATTGGTGTCCGTGCACCGTCGGTCAACTCCGGAACCAATATTGCGGGTCCCGGTGCGATCAGTTATTCGGACGGGGAGTATTTGCCGATCGTTCGCGTGGCGCCAGCTTACCCAAGCCGGGCCCAGTCGCGTGGTCTTGAAGGTTACGTGATCATGTCGTTCACGGTGACGACAACCGGTACGGTCAAAGACCCTCTGGTGGTTGAGACAACCAGTAGCTTGTTTAATCGCGCGGCGACGCAGGCTGTGCTCAAGTTCAAGTACAAGCCTCGGGTAGTTGATGGCAAGCCGGTTGAAGTGCCTGGCGTACAGACGCAAATCACTTTCAAGCTGCAAAAATAGGTTAATTAAGTCGGTAACTTGGCATGGCCATGTTGCAAGGATCGAAACTATGAAACGACCGATCAAATCATTGGTTAAGAAAGCGCTGCCACTCTCGTTGGCGCTAGTCCTCAGTATTGGCGCAACGTCGTCTATCGCCGTTGCCCAAAACGAGGAGCCGCAAAAACGCGAGACCAAGAAAGCGGAAGCGCTTTCCAAAGCTGTCTATGACAAGCTAACAAAAGCACAAGAATCCGTTGACGCCAAAGATTGGCAGGGTGCGATTCGTATCATCGACGGCCTTTTGCGTGACGAAAAGATTACCAATTTCGAACGTGGCAATGTCTACAACTTTAAAGGCTTCATTGAGTACAGCCGGGATAACATCGACGGTGCGATTCGTGCTTACGAACAATTGATTGGCATCGCCGAAGTCGAAGAGCAGATGAAGCAGCAAACGACCTACACGATTGCTCAGCTTTATGCCGCACAGGAACGTTTTCCGAAAACGATTGAGTACCTAGATCGTTGGTTTACCAAAGCTAACAATCCGCCGCCGGAAGCCTATGTGCTCTTAGCGCAGGCTTATTCACAGACCAATGAGTTTCGTAAGATGCTCGATCCTTTGGATAAGGCGATTGCCGAAGCCAAGCGGCGTGAAGTACCGGTTCGTGAGGATTGGTACAACCTGAAGTATTACGCTTGCTATCAGACCGAGAACTATCGTTGCGTTCGTGACACGCTGAAAATTCTGGTCGCTGGTTGGCCTAAAAAGTCCTATTGGATGGCGCTGGGTGGCATTTATTCTGAGCTCGAAGAAGAGAAGAATATGCTCGGGGTCTATGAAGCGATGTTTACCGCCGGTGTTCTAAACAGTGAATCAGAGCAGGTGACGATGGCGCAATTGTACCTGCAGGGCGAGATCCCATTTAAGGGCGCTGTCGTTCTAGAAAATGGAATGAACGACGGTACGATCAGCAAGAACGCTAAGAACTACCGCTTGTTGTCGCAGGCCTGGGCATTGGCCGCCGAAGACATTAAGGCGATTCCGGCATTGCGTGAAGCTGCCCGACTTAGCACTGACGGTGACTTGGATGCGCGGTTGGCTATTTCCTATCTAAACACCGACCAATATTCTGAATGTGTCGATGCTGGTAGAGCCAGCATTCGTAAGGGTGGACTACGTCGTCCGTCTGATAGCAATATCACCGTTGGTATGTGCCTCTACAACATGGACCGCCTCGGGCCAGCGAAGCAAGAATTTAGAAAAGCGATGAACGACGAACGCAGTCGCACATTGGCCTCTCAATGGGTCAAAGTGATTGAGTCCGATGAAGCAAGACTTGAGCAACTTCGTATCGCGCGTCAGCAAGTACGTCGTGACAGGGAAGCTTCAGAGCCTGAGCCGACCGAAGAATCAACGCCGGAACCGGAAGAGGCTGCGGCGACAGAGGCAGCCGGCGACTAGCACTTGAGCAACTGGTTTGACGATTAATGGCGGGGCAACCCGCCATTTTTTTAACTTGAAAATGTAAAAAACCACCACATATCGTTGGTGGGTAAGAATAGAGAGAATTTTGATGCCGACAATCGTATTTGTAAATGACGATGGAACTCGTAAAGAAGTGACCGTGGAAACCGGTTATACCGTCATGGAAGCTGCCGTTAACAATGGCATCGATGGCATCGTCGCCGAGTGCGGCGGTGCGTGCGCGTGTGCCACATGCCACAGTTTTATCGACGAGGCCTGGGTTGGCAAAGTACCTGAAATGGACGACATGGAAGACAGCATGCTGGATGCCGCGTATGAGCGTAAAGACAACAGCCGCCTAACTTGTCAGATCGAAATTACAGACGCGTTGGATGGACTGATTGTCCACGTCGCAGATAACGAAATGTAGTTGAGCCCGGACTGCCTAGCGCAGTCCGGTTTCTGATCGCGCAATCACAAGACGCTGAATCTCGCTCGTGCCTTCATAGATCTCGGTAATCTTGGCATCACGAAAGTAGCGTTCGACCGGTAATTCCTTGCTGTATCCCATGCCGCCATGCATTTGTACCGCAGCGTGCGTGATAAACATCGCCGCTTCCGAAGCATAGAGCTTCGCCATGCTGGCATTTAGCGTATTGCGTCCACCAGATTTCTTCGCCTCATCTTTTGACCAGGCCGCTCGCAACGTTAAGAGTCGCGCGGCATCGAGACGCATTTTCATATCAGCGATCTTTGCTTGATTCATTTGAAAAGAGCCGATGGGCGCACCAAATGCGACGCGTTCCTGTGAATAGGCAACCGCTGCCTCGTAGGCCGCTCGTGCTATACCCACAGCTTGCGCAGCGATGCCAACCCGACCGGCATCCAATACCGCCATGGCAATCTTGAATCCTTGGCCTTCTTTGCCCAAACGTTGGTCAACCGGACAAACATAGTCAGTCAGTTCGATCTCGCAAGTAGCCGATGCCCTGATACCTAATTTGGGTTCGGTCTTGCCGGTCGCGAAACCGTCTTTCGCGGTATCAATGACAAATGCGGTAACACCACGTGAGCCTGCCTCGGGGTCGGTCATGGCAAACAAGACGATGAAACGTGCCACCGGACCGGAGGTAATCCACGACTTCTTTGCATTGATGACGTAATGGCTGCCATCATCGGAAAGCACAGCGCGTGAGCGCATGTGGCTCGAGTCTGATCCTGACTGCGGTTCTGTTAGTGCATAAGCGCCAATCGCTTCCCCTGTCGCTACCGGTGTAACAAAAGCGTGTTTCTGTGCTTCGGTGCCAAAACCCATGATCCCATTGCTGTAGAGCGAATTGTTGACTGAAATAATGGTGCTGTGTGCCCCATCTGCAGCGGCTATTTCCTCTAGCAGTAGCGCATATGAAATCGCGTCCATACCAGCGCCACCGTATTCGACAGGAATCTCGATACCCATAAAGCCCAATTCGCCCGCTTTGGCGATGGTTTCAGTCGGGAACTTACCACTGGCATCAAAATCGGCAGCAATCGGTACGATTTCATTTTGGGCGAAATCACGCGCAGCCGCTTGGATCATTTCTTGTTCTTCAGTCAACTGAAACTGCATGGGCACGCCTTTCTGATCGTTAGTTTATAGGTATATATGTTAATCCAATGCATCATTTTGTGCAACGCAACATAACGGTTTCATGGCAGGTAGGACCGGATGTAGAGCGATTTTCTGCTACGCTTGCACTATGAAGAATTCGATCGAAATTGTTGAAGTTAGCCCACGTGATGGCTTGCAATCCGAACCTGAAGTCATGCCGACGGCGCAGAAAGCAGCGCTGATTGCACGGGCTGTAGAAGCGGGTGTAAAACGTGTCGAGGTGACGAGCTTCGTTCACCCGAAACGGGTGCCACAAATGGCTGACGCAGAAGCGTTGATGGCTTTGCTACCTCGACAACCTGGCGTTAGCTACATCGGTTTGGTCTTGAATCAGCGCGGATTCGATCGGGCATTGGCTGCTGGCGTCGACGAGATCACGATGCCCGTTGTCGTTAGCAATACGTATAACCAGCGTAATCAGGGTTGTACTACCGAACAATCCGTCGCGGATTGGCTCGAAATCGCGAAGCAAGCTAAGTCGGCCGGGCTGAAAGCCGGCGTGACGCTTTCTGCGGCATTCGGTTGCCCGTTTGAGGGCGAGGTCGATGAGGATCGTGTTGTGTCATTGGCGGAGGCAGTTGCTGCGGCAAACCCCATCGAAATCGCTTTGGCCGATAGTATCGGAGTAGGAGTGCCACCGCAGGTGAGCCGATTGATTGAACGCGTTACAGCGGCGGTGCCTGACGTGCCTATTCGCTGCCACTTTCACAATACGCGAAACACTGGCTTGGCCAATGCGATGGCCGCGGTCATGGCCGGTGCCAGCGCATTGGATGCAAGCATTGGTGGTATTGGTGGGTGTCCATTTGCACCAGCGGCAACGGGCAATATTCCGACCGATGATCTGATTTATTTACTTGAGCGATCGGGAATAGATACGGGTATCGATCTAGATCAAATCATCGCGATTAGTGGTTGGCTTAAGGATGTTCTTGGCCATGATGTGCCGGCGATGCTACCCAAAGCCGGCGTCTTTCCGGGCAGTCTTGGTCTGACGGCGGTATAGCGTTTTCTGACGGTTCGATGGGGTACCAAATGCCTCCATTGTTGACGGCGTTTGCGTCCAAAAAAATGCCCCATTTGGTGATATCCTTAGCGGCTCGTCCCGTTCGAACGGAACAGGCTCAACACATACTCAGGAGAACAGTTTATGACGATTAAGAATGGCGACAAGATGCCCGCTGGTGCGTTTGGGATCATGACCGAAAATGGTCCAGGACAAGTCACTTCTGATGAGTTGTTTGCGAACAAAAAAGTGGTTTTGTTTTCTGTTCCGGGCGCGTTCACTCCGACATGTTCAATGAATCATCTGCCTGGCTACGTGGACGACGCGCAAGCTTTTGTTGATAAAGGCGTCGATACCGTTGCTTGCATGGCAGTTAATGATGTTTTCGTGATGGATGCCTGGGGCAAAGACCGTTCGGTCGATGGGAAGGTCATGATGCTCGCGGATGGCAGTGGTGACTATAGTAAGGCGTTGGGACTAGAGCTCGATGCGACCGGTTTCGGCATGGGCATGCGCGGTCAACGTTTCGCGATTGTGGTCGAGAATGGTACGGCGACACATGTTGCGGTTGAAGGTCCCGGCGAGTTCAAAGTCAGCGCCGCTGAATCAGTTTTGCAAGCCTTGTAAAAGCTAACGTTCGCGTTCGTGTTGCTGCTGCCATGGAATGGCGCAGGGGGTTAAGTGTTTCTAACTGCACTATTGGCTATTTCCAGTGCGTGTTGGCTTGTACTTGCGTTAGCTTTGCTAACAGAGTCTTTTAAGTTAACGCAGCACAACCTGCCATTACGTAGGCGTCAGGTCACGATTCAGCGCATGCGTTGGTTTAGCAGCACGATGTTGCTTTCGCTAACGGCGATGTTAGTGGGCGGCGGCCTTTCGTTCGAACGCTATGACTTGTTTCCGATGCTCGACGGCGTGCCGCTGAAAGCGTTGTTGGCACTTTTTGGCATCGCCTATTTAATGCTGGTCGTCGTGACCGTCGTTTTTCCCGATCTGCCAGGTCGGGCTGTGCTCAGGCGTATCGAAAACCTTGGTGGCAGCCTGATCGCTATAGCTCTCGCGGTGTTGGGTATCGTGGCTATTCGCCTGTTGCCGTGGGCAATTACTTATAAGAGCGCCGTGGGTGCGCTCTTCCTGTCGTTAATGTTCGGCTTCTTTATCGCCTCTCGTGCCTATCTAAGAGGGGCATTGGTGGTCGGTGATCACATCGTAAAGCATGGGTCTCATGCCAATAGAGAAGCCACGCTCAAGCGACTCATGCGTCGTTATCGTCCATTTGTGTTAGCCGGCATCTGTGCGCTCGCTACGGCGACTTTTATTCTGGCATAAAAAAAGGCGGCCACCGGGGCCGCCTTTTTCGTTAAGCGAGACTGCTTAACCCAAAGCGGCTTCGATCTCCGGGATAACCTTAAACAAGTCGCCAACTAATCCAATATCAGCCACCTCAAAGATAGGAGCATCCTCGTCTTTGTTGATCGCTACAATCGTGCCCGCATCCTTGATGCCGGTAAGATGCTGGATAGCGCCGGATATACCAATGGCAACATAAAGTTCCGGCGCAATGATTTTTCCCGTCTGTCCAACCTGGAGTTCGTTCGGTACATAGCCAGCATCAACAGCCGCTCTGGAAGCACCAACCCCAGCGCCAATTTTGTCGGCGAGATCAAAGATGATTTTGAAGTTCTCATCGCTACCCAGGGCGCGACCTCCCGAAACAACTTTGGCTGCGGTTTGAAGGTCAGGCCGGTCGGATGCGCCGGTTTGTACGCTAACGAAGCGCGTGTGGGCGGGCAGGTCGGTTGTAAGGCTAAGCGCTTCAACAGGAGCTGCCGATTGTTCGCCAACGGATTTGTAAGAGGCTGCTCTTACCGTTGCTACGATTTGGTAGTCGGCTTTGACCTGAACCGTTGTGATAGCGTTGCCAGCGTAAATAGGGCGCTTGAACGTCCGGCTATCGACAACTTCCATAACATCTGACAGTTGGTTGACGCCCAGTCGAGCAGCGACTCGTGGCACTAGATCCTTGCCAAAGGTTGTTGACGGCCCGAAAACATAATCGTAACCGGCGGCAGCTTCAGCCACTTGTGGCGCAAGTACCGCTGCGAGCGCTTCGTTGTTCGCGCCGTTTGTCACGGTCAGCACTTTTGAAACGCCTGCAAGGCAAGCCGCTTGCGCGGCGACACCGTCAGGGTTGTCACTCAAAACAAGCACATGAACTTCGGCGTTATCAATACTTGTTGCACAAGCAACGCATTTGGCTGTTGCTGCATTCAGATTGCCGTTCGCGTGTTCCGCGATAATCAAAACACTAGACATTAAATTAGTCCTTTTTCTTTCAGGGCTGCTACGAGTGCAGCTGAGTCTTCTACCATGATGCCTTTGGTGCGTTGTGCAGGGGGCTCAAAGTGACTTACCGTAAAGGCATCGTCGGTTGTAACGCCGAGGTCGGCGAAAGCCTTTACATCCAATGGCTTCTTCTTCGCTTTCATGATGTCTGGCAGCTTCACATAGCGTGGCTCATTGAGGCGCAAATCCACGGTGATTACGGCGGGGAGGTCAACCTCGATCGTCTCCAGACCGGCATCGACTTCTCTAGTGACTTTTGCCGTATCACCAGAAAGCGCGACTTCGGAAGCGAAAGTCGCCTGCGGCCGGTGCCAAAGTGAAGCCAGCATTTGACCGGTTTGATTGTTGTCATTGTCGATTGCCTGCTTGCCGAGAATGACCAAGCCGGGCTGCTCTTCCTCAACGATCTTCAGCATCGCCTTGGCACCCGCTAACGGGTCCAATGCGTTGTCGGTCTCGATAAGGATAGCCCGATCGGCACCCATTGCCAGGCCCGTCCGTAATTGTTGTTGTGCATCGCTACCGCCGATTGATACAACAATGACTTCCGTTGCGTCGCCACGTTCCCGGATTCGGAGTGCCTCTTCCAGGGCGATCTCGTCAAACGGGTTAATGGACATTTTGACGCCATCGGTCTCAACACCGCTGCCGTCGCTTTTCACTCGAATTCGTACGTTGTAGTCCACAACGCGTTTCAAGCCGACAATAATTTTTTCCAACGAACTGCTCCAGACACACTTGGTTATCCAAGTGTTTTGTAGATTTTTGACTAGATTTGTGTCGGTTGCCTGAGCTTTCCACTGACAGCGACCGACTAGTTCGATATTGTCGCCGACCGAGCCTTCCCAAACAAGCGGGGCTTGGTCTGGACGAGGCGCGTTGGAAAGCCACGATTTGCGATGAGATGCGACATTTCTGATTGATTTGCCTATTAAAAGCGCCTTATGGCCGCTTTTTTCTATTTTCTGAGGATTAATTAAACCGATATAAATCAGATAAATATAAAATTTATCTAGAATTATTATCAATAATCATGGCTAAGCTAGATATCACTAGCCGTAGCTCCCCTGATAACCTAACAGCCTATTCAGAACTATTCAGTTCGCGGTCATTTCGCCAATATCCCTTTGGCAATCGCCGACAGGTTCGACAGTTTGGCGATACTTGCCCCGTTATATGCGTACTGAATAACCAGGCACAACACGATGATGCGATTGCCAGCACCATTGTGTAACGCATCCGTACTTCTCCGTGCGGACCCAAAGCCCGGTCGACTTATGGTTGATCGGGCTTTTTTTGCTTCGCTAATCGGTTCGCTTCGGTTAGAGTTCTCGTGTCTAACGATTTGAGCAAATTCTGATGATTTCAGCCAGTCAGCGACTAGAACACGTTCGCTATGAAATCCGCGGTGCCTTGGCAAGGCGGGCGCACGAAATGGAGAAGAAGGGCCACGAAATCGTCCATCTGAACATAGGTAATCCCGGGCGTTTCGGTTTTCGGACTCCGGAGACTATGCGGTTAGCAATGATCGAGAATTTGCCCTCGGCCGAGGCGTACTGCCATCAGAAAGGCATTTTTCCCGCGCGTGAAGCCGTCGTTATGCAACAGCAAAGCCGTGGCGTAATGGATGTGTCTGTGGATGAAGTCTTCATCGGTAACGGGGTATCCGAACTGATCGATTTGACGTTACGCGGCTTATTGAACCCGGGTGATGAAGTTTTGGTGCCAAGTCCGACCTATCCGCTCTGGACCGCGTCGGTCACACTCAATGGCGGGCAGCCAGTTCATTACGATTGTTTACCCGAAGACCAATTCTTGCCAAACGTCGATCGCATGGCGTCATTGGTGACACCCCGAACGAAAGCAATCGTCCTTATTAATCCGAACAACCCAACCGGTGCGGTTTACCCTGAATCGCTATTGCGCGAGATCGCAGCATTGGCTCGCAAGCACGATTTGATGATCATGTCCGACGAAATCTACGATCACATGTTGTATGACGATGCACAGTTTGTACCAATGGCCACGGTTGCCGATGGCGCACTCTGCATCACCTATAGTGGATTGTCGAAAGTGTATCGCGCCTGCGGATATCGCGTTGGTTGGTGTTCTATCAGCGGAACAAGTATTGACACCGCAAATTTTCTGGAGGGACTGGAATTGTTGGCAGCGCTGCGGTTGTGCAGCAATGTTCCTGCCCAATGGGCAGTACAGACAGCACTTGGCGGGTACCAGAGTATCCATGAGTTAACAGCGCCCGGGGGGCGACTGCACGAGAGCCGGCAAGCGGTTATTGATGCCGTTGCGGCAAACGACTCATTGGAATTGGTGATCCCGAAGGGTGCCATGTATGCCTTTGTGGGTATCAATACCGACAAGCATCCGGAGTTTGACGATGAGGAGTTCGCGCTTCGGTTACTACAGGAGCAGAACGTGTTGTTAGCACCCGGCAGCAGTTTCAATACCCCCTACAAGAATCACTTCCGGATGACGTTATTACCGGAATCACCACAGATCTTTCAAGTATTCGAGAAAATTCGTACTGTGCTAAGCACAAAGCCGGCATAGGTAGATAGGACGGCACGATGAACGCGCTTGTTTCTGACGGTCTGATTGATCGTGTAGCGTCCGGCGAGTTTGGTCTTGTTGTTACATCGAATCAGCGGCTTAGTCGAAAAATTCAGCAAGCGCTATCCGAAAGGATGCTGGCGACCGGGATCAAGGCTTGGGCATCGCCCGAGATTATTCCGTGGAATGCTTGGATGAATCGTACTTTTCGGGCTGGCTGTGTTAGCGCTGAGGATGACCGGTTAGCTAGCACCCAATTGCTCGGCAAGGCTCAGTCCGATGCACTTTGGCGCGATATCGTCGAAGAAAAGATTCGAGACAAGACACGACCCTTCTACAATATTGGCAGTCTTGCGGCCGAAGTCGGAAAAGCGTTTTCATTGCTACAACGATGGCAACTCACGGATGAGTATCTGTTTTCGGCGGTTGATGACGAAGATAGTCGATTCCTGGCGGATTGCATTCGCGAGTATCGGCGGGCGCAGTTGTCATCGCATTGGATTATTGAAGATGAGCTCGCAGCGCTCCTGAGCGCCACGATGACCCCCAACGAATTTTGTCCAGATCGTCGCGTATTGTTAACAGGCTTCACGCAGCTTTATCCGATACAAGAGAGGATCGTCCAGCTGTTAGGGGACAAAGCGGAGATTTTCGATGCTGATTACGGGGCAGTAGCCTCGGATATTCAGGTACGTAGTTGGCCATCTGATGATGATTGCCTTCGTGCCGCGGGCCGTTGGGCACGTCAGCAACGCAATGAGCGGCCGACCGGGCGCATTGCGATCGTGGTGCCCGGCATGGGATCTGATGTGGAGGCCGTGCGGCGCCTTGTTCTGGACGGTTATTGCCCTGGCTATCAATACCTTTTGCCGGACCAAAAAGCACATCTGGGCGTTGCCGTCTCATTGGGTCAGCCGATCAGCGAGTTCCCGGCTGCTGGTGTCCTGATTACCTTCTTACGATTTACTGCTTCCGGCGCGCGATTCGATGCGTTGTCGCGACTGTTGCGAACGCCGCTCTTTCGGAATGATAGCCATGCTGTAGAGATCGAATTGGCATTGCGGCGTATTCCAGACCGTCTTTGGACGCCCAAACTGCTGATTGGGTGGATGAACTACGAAGACAAGGTTGTTCCGTCGTGGCTAGCGGCGGCCGATGAACTTCAGCGTAGTGGTGTCGCCCAAAAATCGGCGAGTGCGTGGGCAGAAGCCATTCAAGATGCATTGGCCCGTGCCGGCTGGCTTGCGGGTCTCGCCATTGATAGTGAACTATTTCAGCTGCGCGACGCCATTTTCAAGACTCTGAATACGCTCTCCGAGTTTGACTATCTTTCGCGTCAATGGACGCTTGGTGCTGCTGTCGATTCATTGAGTCGGATCATGGATCGTCAGTTATTCCAGGTGGAAGATCTCCTGGATGATGTGCTGGTGCTAGGGCCGTTGGAAGCCATCGGTCTGCAGTTTGATGGTGTTTGGATTGTCGGTTTGGATAATCAGTCCTGGCCACCGACGCCGCAACCGTCAAATTTAATCCCACGCGCTTTGCAACGCCGACACGGTATGCCTGACTCGAGTCCGGCACAGGTACTTGATTTCTGGCAAGGCCAGTTCAGTCGTTTGCTAAAAAGCGCAGATCTTGTGGTGTTGAGCTATGCGAATAGTCGGGATGAAGCCGAACTCGGTCCCGCGCCAATGTTGAGAGCTGTGGTCACTGAGATAGAAAGCTTCCCGACAGAGCAGCACAGCTTGTTGGCAACACTCGCCATGATGGAAGCAACACCGCAGCAGGCCGCGCTGCCGACCTTGCCATCACGATCGCGATCAATCGGCGGGCATGGTGTTCTTTCTGAGCAGTTGGTTGATCCCTTTGGCGCGGTAATCAGGTACCGATGGCAATGCACGCCACTTGATGAACCTGTGATCGGTATCAATGCGGCGATGCGCGGTAAACTGTTGCATGCGGCGCTCGAAACGCTCTACGGCAACATCGCGGATTCGGCCGAACTTTCGACATGGACGCCGGAGGGTTTACAAGGCTATGTCGTTGAGGCGGTTGCTGCCACATTTCGTTCCGCGTACCCCAGTGCAGATAATTTATTGGTTGAGTTGTTGCGCGTCGAAGAACGGCGCGCCGTTGAGCTGGTTCAACGCGTTTTGGCGCAAGATCTTCAACGTCCTGCTTTCAGCGTTGCCGCATTGGAAAAGCAGTGCGAGTTGCGGTTGGGAGAATTGACTATTCGGCTCAGACTTGACCGGGTTGACGAAGTGGACGGGCAGTCGGTGATCATTGACTACAAGACCGGGCGCCTGGGCGCCATGTCCGCGTTCGATCAGTTGCCATCACGGCAAATGCAACTGGTCGCTTATGCCTTGGCGCTTGATTCCACCGCGATTGGTGGTGTTGTTCTGGTGTCGGTTAATTTCGACAAGGTCTCTGCATTGACGTGGCTGGACTCAGACAACGCCAAATGGGATGAACACGCTAAGATCAAAAAAGTTGATGACTACCCCGTTGCACTGGCAGCTTGGAGCGAGTTGGCCCATCAGTTGGCACATGACTTTTGTCGTGGGGATGTGCGTTTGAATCGTGCAATACCTGTAAAAGATCGCATCAAGCTCCTCGGTATCACGCGAATCAATGATGAGCATTTGCTGGCATGAGTGAAACGGTGCAGCTTGATGATGCTATAGCGCGTGAGTCGGCTCTGGACTGCGCTTCATCGTTCATCGTGCAAGCGCCGGCTGGCTCCGGAAAAACCGCTTTGCTCACGCAGCGATTCTTGCGACTACTCGCGCTCGTTGACACGCCGGAGTCGATTCTCGCCATCACGTTTACGCGAAAGGCTGCTGCAGAGATGCGCGGACGTATTATTGAGGCACTGCGCAATGCCGCGTCCGGCGTGCGACCGGCTGCTAGCTTCGAAGCTGCGATTTTCGAAGATGCCTGCCGCGCGCTAAAGCGGGATGCCGCCATGGGCTGGCGGTTACTCGACATGCCGATGCGATTGCAAATCATGACCGTTGATGCGCTCAACAGTCGGCTAGTGAATGCAATGCCGGTTGCTTCGCGATTGGGTGCCGTATCGATCGCAGATGACCATACGTTGACACAATTGTATGACGAGGCCGCCAATGCATTGCTTGATTGGCTCGAGACACCGGGAAAGGAAGCAGCGCAAGTCCGATCGTTTTTCGCTCACATTGACGGCGATGCCCAAAGGTGGCGTAGACAGCTGAGCGATTTACTACGTCAGCGCGAGCAATGGCTGCCTTTGGTATTGGCCAATGCGACGCGGTCCGGCGAAGAGCTCCGTATGCGGAGTGAGCAACGGATCAGTGATCTTGTATTGCGGCGCATTCAAGCTGTCGATCGACGCCTAACAACCCAGCAAAAGAACGAATTGCTTGGTTTGTGTGTGGATGCACGCGAACGCCAACGTGAAGCAGGCCGCATCGCCCAAGATGAGGCAATGCTGTTGCCGGTATGGCCAAGCCCCGACGATGAGCACGCGCTCTGGTTCTGGCAAACCATCGCTAGCCATTGTTTGACCAAAGCGACAAAACCGGACTTCTTTAAGCGGCTTACGGTTACTCACGGTTTTCCGACGACGTGTGTCGATGAAAAAGCACGCATGATGGAGCTACTAACCGAGTTGTCTGCTGTCGACGATCTTGCAGAATTATGGGCAGGACTCCGAGAATTGCCGGAGCCCCGATATACCGACGAACGTTGGGCATTGATTGAGGCATTGCTATCGATACTGCCGCTGGCTGCGGCCGAACTTCAACTGTTGATGAACCAGCGCGGTGGCATTGACTATCCGGCGTTAGCAGCCAGTGCCGTCATGGGGCTAAATGACGCCGACACCGGCTACGTTAGTGATCTCGCATTGCGATTGGACTATCAGATTCAACATGTTCTGGTCGATGAAATGCAGGACACTTCGGTTTCCCAATACAAATTGTTAATGACCCTCACAGAGGGTTGGATACCGTCGGATGGACGGACACTGTTTTGTGTTGGCGATCCGATGCAGTCGATCTATCGATTTCGCGGCGCCGAAGTAAGTCGCTTCTTGGATGCATGGGCGATTGGCATCGGAGATGTTCCCTTAACACGGCTCACCTTAACGACCAATTTTCGTTCCGATGAGCGGATTGTCAGCTGGGTGAATCAATGTTTCGCCGTTGTGATGGGACAAACTGCAGATGCCCTGATGGACCAAGTGGCGTATAGCCCTTCGGTGCCTCGTCCCGGCGTGACCGAGACAGGGAGGGTGCAGTGGCATGTAGGCGAAACGGGGCAGGTTAATCCAGCCGAGGAGGTCGCAAACATTGTCGCGAACCTTCGTGAGGAGTATCCGGATGATTCGATTGCCATCTTATGTCGATCACGTGCGCCTTTGGAGCCCATTCTTTCGGCATTGCAAGCGGATGGACTGGCGATCGATGCCGTGGAAATGCAGCGATTAACCGAGCGCCCGGAAATCACCGACTTGCTCGCGATCACGCGCGCCATTCAACATACCGGAGATCGCGTTGGTTGGCTCGGACTGCTAAGGTCATCAATGGTGGGGCTGACCTTTGAAGAAATCGATCAAGTTGCTTGTCGCAATGATGGGCCGGACGAATCGATTGAAACTCGCATACGATCCAGTTTGCTTGAGGATCTCTTTTCACCATTATCGTCACGACATTTAGATCATTTTCTTTCGGTGCTTGACGAAGCGCGCTCGAAAGGGGGCAGTTGGTCCCTACGTGATCAGGTTGAACATGTGTATTGCCGCTTGGGCGGTCCGGCTTTGTTAAAAACCGAGTTCGAGTTAGACAACGTCGTCCAGTTCTTAGACGTCATAGCAGCATTGGAAGTACATGGCCAGATTGATGGACTCGGATCGCTTGAGGACTATTTAAATCAAAGACGCGTTAGCCAGATAGCCCAGAAACCTGATGTGACGGTGCTAACCATTTTCAAGAGTAAGGGTTTGGAGTTTGATCATGTCGTTTTACCCGCATTGCAACGTGGCGCCAGAAATAACACCAAGCCGCCCTTGTTTCTCGAAGTGTCCGGCGCGCTCGACAATGATCCGGCCGTTTTGTTTAGCGTCGCGAGTCCGGTAGCCCAGCGCGATGAAGACAAGCTTCATCAGTTGCTGAATGAGCGGGAACGCCAGCGTGGTTATAACGAGCTGGATAGATTGCTCTATGTCGCGTGTACGCGCGCTCGGAAGACACTGCATCTTGTAGGAAGCGTCGAGTTCAAGGACGGGGTCGCAAGAACGCCTCCGGCGGGCACGTTGTTGAATCGTTTATGGCCCATCGCAAAAATAGAATTTCATGATCAGGATGGTCGCCAAGAGAACATCGAAGATAGTCAGGAACTATCCCCTTGGGTAATGCCCGTGATTCGCCAATTGCCGTCGGTTTGGCAAGTGCCGGTAGCTGATTGGGTCAAATCTTCGCCCATACCGGTCGGCACTAGCGAGGAGCTTGAAGATGAGGCTGTTTCATTTCGTTGGGCCGGGGATAACGCTCGCCATGTAGGTACCGTCGTGCATCACTGGCTGCAATGGTTATGCGGCGCCAAAGACCCTGTCGAAAAGCTACAAGCGGTGCGCAATATTGGGCAACGTCATCGGCGTCTCTTGCAAATCGAGGGTGTGCCCGAGAATGCGATGGATGAAGCGTTTGCGCGTACACAACGCGCACTTGAGATTGGCGTGGCTAGTGATGCTGGCCAGTGGCTTCTGGCTAACCAACACGAGGATAGCGCCGCCGAACTTGCGCTGGTCGCGGAGATTGGCTATAGCACGCGACGTGTGGTCATTGATCGGGTGCTCCGGGATGAACACGGAGACCTTTGGATCGTCGATTACAAAACGTCTTTCCACGAAGGCGGCGATATTGAGGCGTTTTTCAGTAACGAACTAGAGCGCTATCGTGCACAGTTAAACGCTTATGCCAGCGTCATTCGCAGCTGGTATGAAGCCGGCGGCCGGGAGACCGGCCCAATTCGAAAAGCGTTGTTCTTTCCGTACTACGGTGAACTGCGTGAATACGACGCCTAAAGGCTACCGGTATACGACATTTGGTGCACACCATCGGCGTTGGCGGGCCCAAGAATGGCGAGTTGACGGGCATAGCCGGTATTGGCGGAGCCGGATGGTTTGATGCCGGCTTCGATCGAGTAAGATCTTTCAGCACCGAGGGATACGGTGCCATCAAGCTCGTATGGACTGCCGTCCAGGCTTTCAAGTTCCGCCACGACAGGAAATTGATCAGTAGCGAGATCCGGCAAAAACGTTAGCTGATAGTTGCCTAATGTCGCGTCGCCGAGGCCGCTGTACTGCAGATTGTTAAGCACCATAGCGCCGTCCACGGCCACGGGCCAGTTGGCTTCGAAAGTGGCATCGTTGATGGTCATTTGTGCACGACCCGTCGTTGGACCGATGGATGACAGCCGCGTAACCGGGGCAAGGTCCAAGGCGATCTTGCCATCCCGTACACGAATCGAAGACATGCGTAATGTGACATCGGCGCTGGCAAAACCACCGGTGATCTCTGCATTGATATCGGTACGCAATGCACCAAACAATAACGACGCCGGCTTGATGCTCCATTCGATAGGGCCCGCATCGAATCCGCGAACACGGACAGCTGCGATTTGACCCGACCAGGCAGTACCGGTGATGCCGCTGGTTTGCACGTCGTCCGGAAGAACCCAGTTCAGAAACACAGAGGCGGGTAGTTTTACAATGAGCCCGACCGTCAGGGCGACACCCGCCGCGATGATTGCATGCTTTCGATTCAAGTCCGTGCTCCGAGCTATCGCAACTGACGAACGACGATGCTCGCGTCCACTCGACCGTCTTGCGGACGTCGCGTCACGGAGCTCGCGTCAACCGCAATGCCATGTTGTGATTCCAGTACACCGAGCCAACCGACAATCGCGTCAAAACTCGCGTTCTCAAGGGAAACACGCAAGCCATCGTTTCCACTCGGTGAGCTGCTTTTGTACGCACTCGCCAATCCGCTTGATGTGACTGTTTTGACGATCAAGCTGGTCAGGGACTGATCCGACGTCTGTGTGTCCCCGGGTCCACTGGAAACGGGTCGACCAGCCGGCAAAACGGTCCGTGCTTGACTAACGAGACTGGACTTTCGGTCGATGTCGTCGAGTGCTTGCTGGTGACCGATCTGCAACGGCTCCCAAACGACTAGATACAAGAGGGTGATGATGACGGCGATGGCGCCAACAACGACCATGACTCTTTCACGCGGCTGAAGCGATGCTAACCATTGGTTCATAGTGAGGCAGCCTTAATTTGCAGGAAACTCCGTACTTGTCCGTCTTGTTGCTCAGTGCGTTGTATTTGAGCCTGCAAGCTCGCATTCTTGCCGATATTTTTTCGCAGCGTTTCAAGCGAATCGGTGTCCTTGGTTAGCAGCCGGACATCGAAAATGCCATTGCGATAGGAAAGCGCATCGATTTGTGTGTCCTTATCATCCTTAAGCGCATCGGCCAGCGTGAGTAGTGTGGGCAAATAGGCTGGGGCATCCGAACTCGACGAGGTACCAGTACTCGTGCTCCCGCCGTTCTTTCGAACCATGCCACCCAAAGTGGCTTCGCCGGCCTGCGGATCGAGCCCTCGCGTACCTTGTGTCGCTAACAAGCTCTCAATTTCACGGTCTAGCTCCGCTGCACGTTGTTGCAATTGGCGCATCTCCGAAAATTGCGCAAAGACGCTGACGAAAAAAGCGAGGGCTAGCAATGCTGCCACCGGCGCCCAGGGCCTGAGGAACGCGAAGCCATCGCCACGCTGTGCGAAATCGCCTTGCAGTAGATTGACGCCACCTTGTGCGGCAATGGTACCTGCTGCAAACACCGCGACTGAATCGTCCAGCATCTTGATATCGGCATCGGGGAATTGATCCCGAATGCTTCGAACGGCGTCCTGGTGTGCTTCTTGCCCATCGCGGGTGACAAAGATTCTCAGGTGATTAGTCGCCGCAGCCTGAATATCGTCGGTATCCATACCCGCGTGCCATGCATCCAACAGAATGTTGGGTGGCATATCAGCCAATGCCGAGACGGCACCATGTTCTTCGCGAAGAATCGTGCATGCGCTATCGATTAACAATTGTGTGTGGTTAGCCACTTTGGGCAAACTATCGTGGAGACTGTACATCTCATTGGCGACAATACCGGCGGCCGCGAGTCGCTCGGTATAGGCCGTCATAACGTCGCGATCGAGCGCAGCAACGGTCATTACACCGTCTTCGTTGGCGGTCCCGGCGGCAAAGTGCAACTCATCGACATCGCCAGCGAATTGCTCCTCCAGTGCGTAGGGCAGCGCGGCCATTAACTTCTTACCCCTGACTGGCAAATCGCTGGTCGTTCGTGTTACGAGCGGATAATCAACGATTGCGATGACCAACTTGCCGGCGGTCAACCCGGCAGCATCCTTTAGCAAACCCGATTGCAGAGACCTGCGTGCGGACCCATGCGCATCCATCCGGAACCAAGTTGCCGTGGTTTGCTCTGGTTCACCAAGATAAATGAAAACTGTGTCTTCCAAGTCTCTAAAACTCCTGTCAGGTGACATCATTCACAGCGCTTACAGTGAACTACCAAAGCTGCGCATGACGGTGGCGATATCGCCTTGTTCACTGCGATATAGTAAAGAGTACATGGTGAACCTTACAGTGCCAATACGCACAACCGAGCGTAATTCGAAATAACGCGTTTCGGTCTCCAGCGTGTCGATGACATCGACGGGTACTAATCCGGCTAGTTCAACAGCAGGATCGTCAAAGCCGTTCTCAAACCGCAGTTCTGCCAGCTCTTCTGCATCAGCGGCGGTAACGTTGGCATCCAGCGCCATCATAACTGCCGGCGTTGCCGTATTAATGTTCAAAGGGGTGCGTTCCGGGAGTGCCGTGATATGCGGCCTCAATAAGTCCATCGCTGCTTTGTCGATGCCTTCTACAATGGCGAGTTCATTGACAGATCGGAATGCCTGATTACCGGCGCGGAGTGCCGGAATGCGTGATGTGTAGACATCGTCTTCAGCACCGTTTGGAAAACTGAAATCCTGGTCGCCATCGATCCAGTCTGCGATCGCATCGGTCACGTCGGGCGACAGTCCAAGATTGACCAACAAGCGTTTCAATCGTTCAACTTCAAGCACGACCAACTCGCCATTGCCGTCAACGAGGTTGTTTAGATTGAACTTTGACTGTAGATCGATGATCTGTCCGGTAATCACACCTTGCATGCCGGCGCCTTCGATGGGTAAAGGTGGCAGGTCCTGCGCCCACAGCTCACCAAGGTGATCCGCCTCAGTGTCAATACTGTCTTGTCGCAAGATATCGCTGATCCAGTCTTCGGCACCTAACGCGATCAACCGCGCCTGTTCCTGTAACAGTAGCGATTGGGTTCTGCGCGTATCGAGCGTGACGTCATAGGCAATGGCAGCGGCAATGCTCGCCGTCAACGCGACAATCAGCAATGAAAAGAGAATGGCGACGCCACCGCGTTGCTTGTTGGCTTGACCGTGACGCATCAGTAACCGGTCTCCAGCAGTCGCCGGATCTCGCCCCAACGCTCGTGCTCGATGATGATCTCGACCGCTCTCGGGCGTTTGCGTCCCGCGGGTCCTGGCCATTCTCTGGTCCAGCTGTCTGCCGAATCCCCAAGAAAATTGATTTCGATACGTTCGATGCCACTCATCAACTCTATCGAAACCGGTTCAGTGGCAATAACCGGATCCAGAACGGGCCATTGCACGCGTAGCAGCGTGTCTTCGTCCAATTGGTAGGCGACGCGCTGTGCCGAAGCGCGCTGCAAACCCAATGGATTCGCATGTCCGCCGCGGGTGATTTCCAGCAAGTAATCGTTCCGGCTGTCAGCCAACAAGGCTTCACGGCGAATGGTACCTACAGGATCGCGAACACTGCGTGGTTGGTACTGCATCAAGTCATTGGTTAGCCATTGCAGCATACGCTGCAGCTCACCCAGTGCCGCATTGTTCTCATTAATCGCGCGCGATTCGCGGGCGGCGACTGAAAACGTGGCATACGAAAACGCGGCGATCGTCGAGAAGATCGCCAACGAAATCATGATTTCAAGTAGCGTGAAGCCATGCTGATTGACGCGTTTCATGACTCTTCACCACTGACGGTATCGAGACTGGCGTACCCGGGGATAGTGGCTGCCGGCAGTGTTGGTAATCGACTGACAAAACCTGCGACAGTGCGTAAATTCCGATCTGGATTATCTTTTTCGGCGACCGATACATCCGTTCGGCGAAGACCCTCGATGCCACTTTCCTGAATGACCGTAACCACGATCCATTCTCGATTGGCGAACGTCACTTCATCGGTACTTCGCCCGACATCTGGAAAGCCGCCTTCGAGCCGGATCTCGGCAATAGCATTGCTGGCTATGAATAAAGCCAATGTTTGATCACGAAGTTTGCGACTGGTATCGGCGTGTTGCTGAAGGGACACAGCGATGGCGGTCAGCCCTAATGCAGCGATGACTAACGCCACCATTACTTCTACTAACGTGAATCCTTTGTTCGATCTCATTTAACGATCCAATGGATCCCGGCTAATCGAAAGGCTACCTAGAAAGTCGCCTTCCAATCCGATGTAGGCATCGTCAACGATCGAATCAAGCATAAACTTGAAAGGCGTCACTTCGCCGCTCGACAGGATAACGATATGCGGTGGTTGGCTTGCGGTCGAAATAGGTTGCCCGAATTGATCCAACAACACTTCATCATTCGCATCTTGCTCATCATCGTCATCAACCTCCAACTCGACCTCGCGTTCTTCCATCACGAGACTTGGCAAGAAGTCTTCACTAAAGAAACCATCAACGAGCATGTCATCTTCTTCTATCGTGATCCATGCACCACTGTCGGGGTCAAGCTCCAGAAACTGGTAATGGTCCGGATAAAAGCGCAGTCCAAAGTTGCGCCCCTGGAGCGCTGCTTCATCCCTCGCCAACTCGATTAAACTGGCCAACTCATTGACGGGTTTTTCGATCTCCGGTGTGGATCGGATCCAGCTGATACGGGGCAGAATAAGACCAACCGCAATCGCAATAATGACGACGACGACCAGCAGTTCGATCAAGGTAAACCCCGACGCCTTTCGTTGTGTTTTCAGGAATGGCAAAAGACCATCCTGTTGCTCAAGCGTTAAAGATCCCAATTTCCAATATCTTTGTTGGGACCTTCGCCGCCGGGCCGGCCATCTTCACCCAACGAGTAAACGTCAACATCGCCGCGCTGACCCGGATAAACGTATAAGTAATCACGGTTCCACGGATCCTTAGGCATTCGATCCAGATAACCCTCCGGGTCATAGTTAGTGAGGTTCGGATCCGCTGGTCGTTCAACCAGCGCTTTTAAACCACCTTGCTCATTCGATGGATATGAGAAGTTGTCCAAACGGTAGATCTTTAGCGCAGATTCAATCGTGCGGATATCCTGGCGCATTCTTTGTAACTGCGCTTTATAGACATTGCCAAAAATTTTGGGTCCGACAACGCCGGCCAGAATCCCGATAATAACGACGACGACGATGATCTCAATCAGTGTAAAACCGCTTTGTTGGCGGCGGCTAAAAAAAGCGGCGGGTTGCAACATTGTTTCGGAACTCCGGGTTTAGGGCGCTTACAACTGGACTAAAACCAGCGTAGGTGGCTGTTTTGATCAGCAAAATATGATTTAGTTCAGTTTCCAATTGTATCAGGTCGATCAGCTTGCACCACCGAAGATTCAGAGATTTGTGTTGAGTTTCACGAACTTCCGACAAAATGCGTTCTGGTATGCGATGGCGGCGCTGATGATGATGCTGGCGTTGCTCGGCGATTTGGCAACAGGCGCCCTAAACTTTGATCGTGGGTTGATCGGACAGGGTCAGATTTGGCGTCTGTTATCTGCACATCTTGTTCACTTGAGCATGGCCCATTTACTAATGAACGCGGCAGCACTGATCTTGGTAGGCCTATTGGTAGGCCGCAGTTATCACGCCGGTATGTGGTGGATGATCTACGCGATATTGGCTATTTGGATATCATGTGGTCTGTTGTTTCTGGATCCGGAGCTGATGCGTTATGTCGGGGCTTCGGGCGTCATCCATGGGTTGGTCGCTTGCGGCGCTGTTGCCAGCATTCGATCCAACAGGTTTGAAGCGTATTTATTGCTGCTGGGTTTAGCGGCGAAGATTGCGTTTGAGCAATGGGCCGGACCAACGGCAACGACCGAGTCATTAATTGGCGGGCGTGTCATTACCAATGCACATCTGTATGGCGCTATCGGCGGTTGCTTGTTGGGTGCGATCACCTTCGTGTCCCGGCGCGACACGTCGCGCCTTTAAGCCGAATGTGCGATTATCCGGTTCCATTTTGCGCCAACCAGGGAGCGATCAATGAAACTAGCATTTGTTTTTCCGGGGCAAGGGTCCCAGGCCAACGGCATGCTTGCCGATTTGGCGCAAGCTCATCCAACGATTGCGTCAACGTTTGCGGAGGCTTCTGAGGTTCTTGGGTTTGACCTTTGGGCTTTGGTTCAATCTGACGACAATCAGCAGCTATCGCAAACAGCGATCACCCAACCGGCGCTGTTAGCGTCGAGTGTTGCTATTTGGCGGGCATGGCGCGAAGCGGGGCACGCCATGCCGGCACTGTTGGCAGGCCATAGTCTTGGCGAATACTCAGCGCTCGTTTGTGCTGATGCGTTGGATTTTAGGGACGCAATC
Organism: Woeseiaceae bacterium; assembly: GCA_045110335.1. Taxonomy (GTDB): domain Bacteria; phylum Pseudomonadota; class Gammaproteobacteria; order Steroidobacterales; family Woeseiaceae; genus CALBPI01. Next base: position 101,540 of record JBGCGB010000030.1, on the reverse strand, counting down.
GACCTAGTCAGGAAACGCGGCGAGTTTATGCAAAGCGCTGTGCCGGCCGGCTCGGGGGCAATGGCTGCGATACTGGGATTGGACGATGACGTTGTTGTCGCCGCTTGCGACGATGTGGATACCGGTGTCGTTGCTGCTGTTAATTTCAATGCGCCGGGTCAGGTCGTCATCGCCGGTGACAAGTCCGCTGTCGATGCCGCCATCGAGCGTTGCAAAGCAGCAGGAGCACGTCGCGCTTTGCCGTTGCCTGTTAGTGTGCCTTCGCACTGCGCGTTGATGGAGCCGGCGGCCGAGAAGCTGGCTGAAACGTTAGCGGCGGTAGCCATAAAACGTCCGTCGATACCGGTGATTAATAATGTCGATGTCCAGATTGAGCAATCGCCCGAAGCTATTCAACAAGCTTTGGTTAGACAGTTGCACAGCCCCGTGCGTTGGGTCGAGTCAATGCGCGAAATGGGTCGACAAGATGTCGACACCATTTTTGAGTGCGGTCCTGGAAAAGTCCTATGTGGTTTGCACAAACGTATTGACCGTAAAGTCAAAACTGCGCCGTTAGAGACGGCCGAAAACTTCGTTGCCGCGGCAGCGCTCATCACTGACGCGTAGCGTTAACCAATTCAATGACGGGAGAGTGAGCCATGGGAAATCGTATCTTTTCGAGTGAAGCATTAGCCGGTCGGCACGCATTAGTCACGGGGGCATCAAGAGGGATTGGTCGTGGCATCGCCGACGCCCTCATTGCTGCCGGTGCCCGGGTAACCGGTACTGCGACTAGCGATGCGGGCGCCGCGGCAATCGCTGAGAGGCTCGGCGATGCAGGCACGGGTAAAGTCTTGAACATCTCGGACGCAGAGTCGATTGCCGCGTTGCTCGCCGACCTCAAGGGTGACGCACCTGACGTCTTGGTTAACAATGCCGGCATCACTCGCGATAATCTGTTGATGCGAATGAAGGATGATGAATGGGACTCGGTGATCAACACCAATCTCAGCGGCGTTTTCAGGCTTACAAAAGGCTGTATTCGCGGCATGATGAAAGCGCGGTTCGGGCGCATCATTTCCGTATCTTCCGTCGTCGGTACCATGGGAAATCCCGGACAGGCCAACTATGCGGCTGCAAAGGCCGGGTTAGTCGGGTTCAGCAAGTCCATTGCACGGGAGCTTGGCTCGCGCGGGATCACATCCAATGTGATTGCACCGGGGTTTATTGCAACCGACATGACAGATGCATTGACCGATGATCAACGGGCCGGCATGCTCGCGCAAGTGCCGTTAGGCGAGCTTGGGCATGTCGACGACATTGCTGCAGCCGCTGTGTTTCTAGCCAGCGATGGCGGTGCCTACGTGACCGGTGAAACGTTCCACGTCAATGGCGGTATGTGGATGGTCTAGGCGGAAGTCTGGGCTTGAAAATCATTTGCGAGCCCCCATTCATAGCTTGTGGCGGAAGATCGACATTTCCCATACAATACGCGCGCCAGAAAAATGACTTCTGGCGGTCCGGCGCAATGATGTGCCAGATTTTGTATAATATTCATGTTCCTGCATACGTGCCGGGACGCAGTTTTGTTTCCAAGTAAGGAAGATTAGCTAATGAGCAGTATTGAAGAGCAAGTCAAGGGTATCGTTGCAGAGCAACTTGGCGTTAAAGAAGAAGAAGTGACCAACGCGGCTTCATTTGTTGATGATTTGGGTGCCGATTCACTCGATACCGTCGAATTAGTTATGGCGCTCGAAGAGGAATTCGAAACCGAAATTCCTGATGAGGACGCTGAGAAAATTACAACCGTTCAACAAGCGATTGATTACGTGACAGCAGCTCGCGCTAGCTAACACGGCTTGTCTGCATCGCCGCAAACATTGCCGCGGTGCTTTGGGTCTTCAGACCCGGCATTCTTGAGTTTTGGATTGATCAGTCCGGCGCCGATTGGCGCCGGGCGTTTATTGGGATGGTGGTATGACTAAGCGACGCGTCGTTGTGACTGGTATGGGTATCATTTCTCCGGTGGGCAATCGGATTGAAGATGCCTGGAGTAACGTAGTTGCCGGAAAATCCGGCATCGGTGCAATCGAGGCGATGGACGTCAGTCGATTTACGACTCGCTTCGGTGGCTGTGTCAAAGGATTCGACCCGGTCGAAGAGGGCATCCCTGCGAAGGAATCCCGAAAGATCGATCTGTTTATCCAATACGGCATCGCCGCCTGTAATCAAGCGCTCAAGGATTCCGGACTGCCGATAAACGAAGACAATGCTCACCGCGTCGGCGTGCTGATGGGGGCAGGTATTGGCGGTATTGGCACGATTGAAGCGAATCACGAAAAATATTTGGCCGACGCCAATCCACGTAAGATCTCACCATTTTTTGTACCCGGTAGCATCATTAACATGATTTCAGGTCATGTCAGCATCATGCACGGCATCACCGGGCCGAATTTGTCAGTGGTCACGGCTTGCACGACATCCACTCACGCCATTGGTTTGGCGGCACGCACAATCGCTTATGGCGACGCCGACGCGATGCTTGCCGGCGGTGCGGAATACGCAACAACACCGCTTGGATTGGGCGGTTTCTGTGCGGCTCGTGCTTTATCAACACGAAACGATGATCCTGGTTCAGCGAGCCGACCTTTCGACAAAGACCGTGATGGTTTCGTGTTGAGCGATGGCGCAGGTTGCATGATGCTCGAAGAATATGAACACGCCAAACAACGCGGCGCGACAATCTATGCAGAGCTTAGCGGTTTTGGTATGAGTGGCGACGCATTCCATATTACTTCTCCACCCGAAGACGGCGCAGGAGCGGCACGCAGCATGCTAAACGCGATTGCAGACGCCGGCTTGCGGCCGGAAGATATTGACTACCTGAACCCGCATGCGACGTCGACTATTGCAGGCGATATTGCAGAGACTACGGCGATCAAACGAGCGTTCGGTGATCACGCCTACAAAGTGGCGATCAGCGCGACCAAGTCAACCACAGGTCATTTATTGGGGGCGGCTGGCGTCGTTGAAGGTATCTTCTCGGTGTTGGCAATCCGCGACCAAATCATCCCGCCGACGGTCAATTTGGACGCGCCGGATCCGCAGTGCGATCTCGATTATGTGCCGGGAGAGGCGCGTTCCACGAGCGTCAACGCGGTCGTTTCCAATTCATTCGGATTTGGCGGTACGAACGGCAGTTTGGTGTTTACCAAGGCGGATTGATCTGCAGTCTATTGCCGGATTTTCAGGCGCTATCCTTTGAGCTTATTTTCGACGGTCGTTACGAGACCATTCGATCTCGTTGATCTTCATCAAGCCGACCCTGCACGCTTCCCTTTTTTGTTGAAAAGCGTCGCGACATCGGATGAAAGTGAAGCCCATGATATTTTGTTCGCGCTGCCGTCCGGCGCGCTTGAGCTGTGGTATCGCGCCGGTGAGTGGCGACTCGAAACCCGCGGAGACGTACCCGCATCAACCGGTTCAGACGATTTTCTGACTGCATTGGATCGCTGGGTCGTGGCAGAGGGCGTAGTCTCAGATTCTTCGAGCACGCCCGCTGACATTTTCGGGGGCGGCTGGTTTCTCTACCTCAGTTATGAACTCGCGCAGCAGATTGAACCGACTTTAGTCTTGCCTATTCCCGAGGATGTCCCGGTCGCCGTTGCGACGCGAACCCCTGCGGCCCTTATTCAGACAACGGGCAGCCATGCTGAGACGCGTATAGTCGCCGAATCCGCGGCACTGATGGACATATTGAGTCAGCAACTGGCGAACGCGTCATTGAAACGAGAGGCGCAAAGTTTCGAGGTCGACGAAATTCGCGAGGAGCCCCCGGAGCTGTTTCTCGATGCCGTTGACCAAGCGAAGCGGGCGATCGGCGAGGGTGCGGTTTATCAAGCCAATCTTTCTCGTGCATGGCAGGCCGCTTTGTCGACAAGTAACGCTACCGATGTTTTTAAAGCGCTTTGTCGCAGTAATCCCGCCCCGTTTGCAGCCTTGGCACAATTTGATGATATGGCGATCATTTCGTCATCGCCCGAAAGGCTGGTTAATGTGGTCGGCTCGAAAGTCAGCAGCAGACCCATTGCAGGTACACGACGAAGAGACGTTGATCTAGCCAAAGATCGGATGTTGGTTGAGGAGTTGCTGAGCCATCCGAAAGAGCAAGCAGAGCATGTCATGCTCGTTGATCTTGAGCGGAACGATCTAGGCCGAATTTGCGAGGCTGGTAGTGTGGAAGTCGATGAGTACATGACACTTGAGACGTATGCTCATGTGCACCACATTGTTTCGAACATCGTTGGTGACCTAAAACAAGGGATCACCGTCGGAGATATTATTCGGGCAGTGTTTCCCGGCGGAACGATCACGGGCTGCCCTAAAATACGTTGCATGCAATTGATCGCCGACCTAGAAAGACGACCACGCAGCGCCTACACCGGATCGCTGGGCTATCTCGATCTAAATGGTAACCTGGATTTGAATATTCTGATCCGGACATTTGAGATGAAAGAGAATCAAGTCGCATTCCTAGCAGGTGCCGGCATCGTAGCGGATTCGGTTCGGGAAGCCGAGCTTGCGGAAACTCGTTCAAAAGCCAGAGGTTTGATCCGCGCGTTGGAGGTGTCACTTGATGCGCGTGATTAACGCTGACGACGGAGAACGGGTAAGTGCCGCCGACCGCGGCCTTACCTATGGCGATGGCTGCTTCGAAACGATGCGTATCGCCGACGGCGGGATACCATTGCTTGATTGGCATGCGGCTCGCCTCGAAAAGTCGATCCATCAACTTCAATTGACCAACGTTAGTGCATCGAACGTGCTTGATCATGTGCTCGGGTTGGTCGCAAAGCAGTCGCCTCGCGATTGGGCCAAGTTAATTTTGACGCGTGGTCGTGGTGGGCGCGGCTATGCGGCGAAGGATGTGGATGGCCCGACGCTCATTCTTAGCACGGGACTGTTGACGCCAATACGTCAAGGAATGACTGTCACATTGGCGACGGACGCAGCAACGGCACAACCCGTTCTCGCCGGCTTGAAGCATTTGAGTCGACTTTCGGAGGTCATGGCCGCAAATCGATGCCCGCAAGATGCTGATGAGCAACTTATGCTTGATCATCAGAGTTCCGTCATCAGCGGCGTCATGCATAACATTCATATCGTTCGAGAAGGTCAATTGTTAACGCCTGACCTTGGTGTTTTCGGTGTCGCCGGCGTGATGCGTGATTGGTTACTCGGGCATACCGAAGTGCTTGTGCAACGCGTGACGATTGAAGATATCTTACTGGCCGATGAGGTTTTGTTTTCCAATGGGCTGCGTGGCATCCGCAATGCCACAAGCGTTTGTGGGCACCGGTTACGCGCTGAAACACCTATTGGTGATAAGCTTCGCAAAGGGCTTCAGGCTGCAGGTTTTCCGCAATGAAGGTGTTATTGAAAATTGTATTGGTCCTGCTGATGCTGGCCGGCCTGGTCTACGGCTGGGCGACTTACAGTATGCAGCAATATTTACACACGCCGCTGACCCTCGAAAAACCTATGGCGCTATCCGTCGAGGCCGGAGACACGCTACGCTCAGTTACTCGCAAGTTGCGCAAGTCAGGCGTCTCCACGAATACGCATTGGTTGCTATTTCGAGCGCGTTTAGATGAGACGGCTAGCCAGATCAAAGCCGGCGACTATACGGTCGAGGCTGGCACGACGCCCGCTGGACTCTTGGAACAGCTCATCAAGGGTGATGTCGATTTGGAATCCGTCACCTTTTTGGAAGGCTGGACGTCTGCTCAATTTGTAGCTGCCGTGATGGACCACCCAGCGATCAAGAATGACTTACCGATCAAACTGGGCGCACGTGCTAACGGCGAGCCTTGGTTGGATGATGCGAATCAAACCGAATTGGCATCGCTCGTTGGCTTAAAGACCAGCCACACGGAGGGGCGTTTTGCGCCTGATACGTTGCGTTTTGCCGCAGGTACCAAAGCGAGTCGCTTATTGCAGCAAAGTGCCGCTCTCATGCAGCAGCGACTTGATCGCGTATGGTCTGATGGTCAGCCGCCAACGCCAATTCAGTCCCCGGATGAACTATTAACACTGGCATCAATCATTGAGAAAGAGTCGGGCGTTTCCGATGAGCGAGCCAAGATTGCCGGCGTTTTCATCCGGCGGCTTAGAAAAGGCATGCGATTGCAAACGGATCCGACGGTAATCTATGGTATTGGCGCTGCTTATGATGGCGACATTCGGCGCAAGGACCTCAGCAACAAGACTGACTACAACACCTATACAATTGATGGTTTGCCGCCGACGCCGATTGCCGCGCCGGGTTTAGCGTCGATTGAAGCAGCAATGCAACCGGCAGATGGCACTGAACTGTACTTTGTAGCGAGCGGTCTCGGCGACGGTGGCCATGTCTTTTCGGATACGCTGGCAGAACATCAGACGGCCGTTGCGGCTTACCTCAAACGGCTAAGGCAGCGCTAGCATGACTAAAGCGAATAAGGTCCAGCCTACTGGCCGATTTTTGAGTTTCGAGGGTGTCGAGGCGGTCGGCAAGACGACAACGATGCGTATGACCGGTGAGTTATTGGATGAGCGTGGCATTCATTGGATTGGGACCCGGGAACCCGGAGGAACGCCAGTCGCGGAGGCACTACGTGAGATTGTGCTCGGTGCGCATGACGAACCACTAACGGATACAACGGAATTGTTGTTAATGTTCGCGGCGCGCTCGCAAAGCGTGTCCCAAGTGATCAGGCCTGCACTGGAACAGGGCTTATGGGTTCTGTGTGATCGCTTCACCGATGCGACGATGGCTTATCAGGGTTTTGGAAGAGGTTTCTCCAAAGCGCAGATCCGGCAGATCGCGGATTGGGTGCATGGTGATTTGTGGCCCCACAAGACATTCCTGCTCTCGGCGCCATCCGATGTGATCGAACAAAGAATGGAACAACGCCATCAGGGTCGTGACCGAATAGAGCAGCAACCCGCATCTTTTTTCTCGCGCGTCGCGGCAGGGTACCAGCAGCTAGCCGCGGACGAGCCAAACCGTTTTCTTCCGGTCGATACGGGGCAATCACTAGCCACGGTGCGCGAACGCTTAGTCGACTATCTCGAGTCTATGATCAACGCTCCCGAAGAATTCACATAATAAAGTAATGATAAACCACTGATTAATAATGTTTTGGCTTGATGATCTAAAGACGCATTTTGATGCAAAGTTGCGAGATGGCGGCTTGCCGCATGCGGTCATGCTGACCGGTCGTCGCGGGCTTGGTAAACAGCGGCTGGCGCACCAAATCGCCGGATCCGCATTGAACGTGACACTTTCGAATGCGACTGAGGAAGTCGAGATCCGGCTGGCAGAAATGCCGGACTACCATCATCTGACGCCTATGCCGGATAAAACGTCCATTTCAGTGGACCAGGTGCGAGAGCTTACAACGGCATTGTCGCTGAGTGCCCATAGCGGCAAGAAGGTGGCGATCGTCGAAACGGCCGATGCCATGACGGTTGCAGCCGCTAATGCACTGCTTAAGACTTTGGAAGAACCCAGCGGAGATAGTCTGCTCATTTTGATCGCGAACGACCTGTCGCGAATTCCAGCGACGATTATCAGCCGTTGTGCTCCTTACCGCATTCCCGTGCCGGATCGGCGGCAGTCGATCGATTGGCTCGCCGGCTACGGGCACAACACGTCAGACGCCAACCAGGCGCTGGATTTATACGTTGGTGCGCCTGTTGCGGCTAAGACAGCGTTGGAGGATGGAAGCTTCGCAGCGATGCAGATTGTCCGCGATGGCGTGGGTGATTTGCTCGCGGGCACCCGTCAACCTTTAGCCGTTGCTGGCAGTCTAAAGAAAGTACCTACCGATTTGGTGTTCAGGGCACTGCGAGCCGTTGTTGAGCAGCTCATCTATCCGGAAAACGCTGGAATGCGATCCAAGTCGGATTTTCGACGTTATGTTATGGACAGCAGGGATGCGTTTTGTTATCTAGATACCCTGAACAGGATTCTGGTTCGCCCGCGAGGCAGCTTTAACGCTGAAATTGCCGTAGAACAATTACTGATTCCGTGGTCTGCAGGATTGACCGGCTATTACGAAAAGGCCGCGACAAGACCAACCCACTAAATTGAGACGACAAGACCCATGACAAAACCCGGATTATTGACATTGACCATTAAGGATAAGAGCGCGCTTTACCTAGCGTATATGCCGTTTATCCGTAATGGCGGACTGTTTATTCCTACTAACAGCTCTTATCGTCTCGGTGATGAAGTCTTCATGTTGCTGAGCCTAATGGGTGAAGACGAGAAGTTGCCAGTCGCAGGGAAAGTCGTTTGGATGACACCCAAAGGTGCTCAAGGCCAACGGACTGCCGGAATCGGCGTCCAGTTTTCCGAACAGGATCTCGGCAATACACAGAAGAAAATTGAGAATTATCTCGCCGGTGCGTTGGGCGGCGAAAAAGCGACACATACGATGTAGGCAGCGCGAAGCTAGCCTTGCGCAAGACCACCTTTCAGCACGTAGGTCGTGAAACCACGCTCATTGAGAATATAAGCGCCAGCAGAACTTCGGCGTCCAGTGTCGCAGACAACGACATAGGGTGTTGATTGATCCAGCGTGGAGAGCTTCAGACGAATGAAATACAGCGGCATATTAATCGCATCCGGTTTGCTGAAGTTCTGAAATTCACTCGGCAAGCGAACATCCAGCCAAACACCACCGTTAGCGATAACTTCCTCAGCACTGGCCATATCCACCCAATCGAGCATCGGTTCATTGAGGAGGGTGCGAAAGTCTTCTTTGCCCAGCCGCATGACAGAACCATCGGTCGTCATGGTGACGGTTGCGTTGCGTTTCGCATCCGATATCAGTGCTTCTTCTCCAAACGTACTACCAACCACCAGATCTGCCAACCGGATGCCTTCTTTGTTGAGTGGCGTTTCACGCGTGACAATAGCGTTGCCGCCAGTTAACACGTAGAAAAAGTCCCCGTCGGAGCCCTGCTTGATGATCTGATCGCCTTTCTTGAAGTTGACCTGCTGCATGCGCATGAAAATCGCTTGAATATTGGCCGGCGGGATCTTGTGGAACGCTTTACTCTGCAAAAGCGTAGTCATCCAGTCATCATTGCCTTGTACATCGTTACGAAGATCGCCAACTTCATAGGATCCTGTCTGATCCCAGGTCAACATGACATCCAGCAAATCGCTGTCGATTGAAAGATAGCGGACCTGATTTTGGGCGCGCGCTGTGTAGCGACGCGGGAGCAGCGGGGCTATCGGGTTACGCGCGCGCTTGCTGTCGCCACGCACCATGTCCGCATCCTGGCCATTCTCCAGTAACTCAATAGTTCCCTCAAGAATGTAAAACGTCCGTTTCTCGCTGTCGCCTTCATTGAACAACAATTGTGACGGCTCCAGCGTCAAAACCTTGGTTTTCTTCGCCAAAGCTGCAAGATTTTCTGTTTTCAACCCGTCTAAAGGTGAAAATCTCCGAAGATCCTCGATTGTTAATGATTGCTCTGTCATTTGGCTTCTTGTTTTGTGTTGCTTGTTTCTGGCGCGCTTTCGAACTTTTCGAACGGCTACGCCGGCCTATGTTAGCATTTTTCTCAGGTTTTCCGAGCCTTAGAGGATAATCCTTGTGCGCCGTCGCATATGTGTCTTAGCCCACAAATTTCACCCAAGCTTCGGCATCGGGCAATAGGTGGTTACCGTGCGTTTCGGCTAGTCGATTGAGAGACGCCACGATTTCCTCTGCGCCACGGTCATGGGCGTATTTCAAGGGGCCACCTCGAAACGGCGCAAATCCTGTGCCAAAGATGACACCACCATCCAGAAGGTCTTCCGTCGTTACAACGCCGTCAGCGAGACAATCGACCGCCTCATTTACCATAGGCAATATTAAGCGGTCCGTCAGGTCGTTTGGCAACGCCGTTGCCGACGCCACCGGCTTAATCGCTTTACCATCCTGCCATTCGTAGAAGCCTTGGCCACTCTTGCGGCCAACCCGACCGTCTTCGACCATCGCGATGAGATCCGTCATTTCTTCGTCTTTCGTGCCTAAAATTCGAGCTACACTCAGGCCGACATCCAACCCGACCGAGTCGGCAAGCTCGATGGGCCCCATGGGCATACCGAACGCGACGGCTGCTTCGTCAATCGCTGTCAATGAAACGCCTTCGGACGCCAATCTAAAGGCTTCACCCATGTAAGGCGCCAAAATTCGATTGACCACAAAACCGGGCGAACTTAGGCAGACTAGCGGCGACTTCGCGATTTTCTTAACAAAAGCGATGCCAATGTCTATCGCGTCTGACTGGGTGTCTTCAGTTCGAATCACCTCAACCAGAGGTAGCTGTGCGACCGGGTTGAAAAAATGCAATCCGATAAAACGATCAGGCTCTGGTAGTTCTTCACGGAGGATCTCAAGCTTGATACTGGACGTATTGGTCGCGAGGATTGCGCCCGGCTTCATTTGCTTGACGAGTGCCGCATAGAGCGATTTCTTTGCCTCAACATTCTCATAAATCGCTTCGATAACGAGGTCTGCTTTTGCAACCTCATTGCCTTCAACATCGGGGCGAAGCCGAGCCAATGTGTTTTTCAATTGCTCGGGGGATCTTGTTTTCTTTTCGAAAAGTTTCCGTGCGCGTTGCAGCGCTGGCTCAACGTATTTGAGCTCGCGATCCTGAAGAGAAACCTCGAGTCCTTTGTACGCACACCATGCGGCAATATCACCGCCCATCACACCCGCACCGACCACATGAACATGCTTGATCGTCGTATTGGTTTTCTGGCCTTGTCCTTTCAGTGCGTTTTGTAGAAAAAAGACACGGACCAAGTTTCTGGCGGTATCACCCACCATCAACTTGGCAATCGAACGCGCTTCTGCTTCATAGCCGCTCGATGTGCTCGCACCATGCTGTCGCCATAAATCGATAATGGCGAATGGCGACGGGTAGTGCGCAGGGTTAGCCTTGCGACGAGTCTGCGCTTCAATCTTGTTTGCAATAAAACCACGAATGACTGGTAGGTTCATCAGTCGCGCACTTAGCGGGGCACGGCGGCGCGGCGGTGTTTGTTGTGCGATGGCCTGCGCTTCATTGCGCCAATGATCAGCGGCGCAAACAACGTCAACGAGCCCCAATGTTAGCGCCTTATCCGGCGTTATTGACTTGCCTGTCAGCATCAGCGGCATCGCCGCTGTGACACCAGCTAACTGGATGGCACGTACGGTGCCCCCGAAACCGGGATGAATGCCTAACTTAACTTCGGGTAACCCAATCGTCGGTTTTTTGGCAGCAACCGCTACGCGGTAGTGGCAAGCCATGGCCAGCTCAAGCCCACCACCCAATGCAAATCCGTCGATGGCTGCGACGGTGGGAAAGTTAGCGTCTTCCAAGCGATCAAGTACTTGCTGACCCAAATGAATCAGTTGATACGCTTGGTCGGCGTTTTTCAGTGTCGTGAATTCGTTGATGTCGGCGCCCATCACAAAGCCGCTCTTTTTCAACGAATGAATGATCAGCGCAGTCGGAGGCTCCGATTCCAAGGTATCAAGAATGCTGTCCAACTCTTTCAAAACATCGCCCGATAAGACATTTGCGCCGCTATCAGCTTTGTCGATGCCTAGCCATAGACGATTGTCGGAATCACGTTCAAGTTGCCAATGTAGATAATTAGTCATGTTGGTTCTTCAGTTCTCAGGTCGTATGGAAATCACAAACTAAAGGCAAATGATCAGAGAGCTTAACGTCCGGAATGGCGAAGTCATCAATCACAATACCTTCTTGGTAAAGAATAAAGTCGAGTTCACGGCGAGGCGAGCGACTGGGATATGAGGGTAGCGCCTCGACATTAGCACTGCTCAATCCGGCCGCTTTTTGAAACAAATAGATCTCATCTTGTCCCCAGAATGTATTGAAATCACCGATGACCATGACTGGTTTGTCGGTCTTTTCAATCAGGTCATAGAGATGGCGCAACTGGAGATGGCGATGGCGATACTTCAGAGAAAGATGGACGAGAAAAATGGCCACATCATCAAGTTCAAGCTCGATGATCAAGCGCTTGATACCTGTGTCAAAGTAATGAAATCGTTCGTGATGAATCGTAGGCGCCGCCAAAAAGGCATTTCCTTGTTTTCGAATGATCGGCAAGAGCTGGTTTAGCGACTTACTGCCGTACTTCGTCTCATAGGATGTCTTATGGCCCAGCGCTTCAGCAATAACGTCAGCTTGGTTCACATTGCGGCTACGGATAGACCCGGTATCGACTTCGATCAGGCCGACAATATCGGGCGCTGTTTCTTTGAGAAATGACACAAGCTTATCGAGATTGGCCTGATTACCCAACACATAACCGGCACCCGGCACAGGCAGGTGGGTGGAAATACCGCTACCTACGCCATAGCGGATATTGTATAGAACCAATCTCATCCGAAGTTTTCTACCTAGTGATGTGTGGGCGGATGGCGTAAGGCCTCTCCAACCTGATAACACAATATTGTACCGTCAAAAGTCGCCATGATTCGCATCATTTGGGTACAATTGACAGATGCTCAGGATGACACGACAGGTGTAGATATGTCAGAAAGCAATCCAATTCGTTTGTTTATTAGTCACGTTTTCACGGAAAGCGACGATTACCTTCGTGTGTTTGAATATCTGGAAAGCGTCGACCGGTTCTTTTACATCAATGTCAGCGATCCAAATGTCGTGCCTGAGGGAGGCTCGGAAGGCTTCAAGGAGACGCTCCGCAAACAGATTGAGCAATCCGAGATTGTGATCTTGCTAGCCACCGTCTATCAGCAAAAAAAGGACTGGGTTGAGTTCCAGATCAATGCGGCGAAAGCCATGAACAAACCATTACTGCTGATTAACTCGTTTGGGCGCGTCACCATGTCACCGGGTGATTTGATCAGCAAGGCCAATGAGGTGCTTGACTGGAACGAACGCGAGATTGTGGACGCGATTCGCAAGCTCGCGAGGGGCGAGGATACCCAGCGTTGGGAGACGATTGATTTTCCCTAGCTCAGCACGCCACCAATGACCAGCCGTGCCAGACAGTTTCGCCGACGACCGGTTACCATAGCGCATCGTGGTGCCTGCGCTTATTTGCCCGAACATTCGTTGGCCGCCAAAGCGTTAGCCTTCGGAATGGGTGCCGATTTTCTCGAACAGGATGTCGTGGCAACCGCAGACGATCGATTGATCGTGTTGCATGATATCCATCTTGACGGCGTCACCAACGTTGAGTCCAGGTTCCCGGACCGGCAGCGAACGGATGGCAGTTTCTATGCCCGAGATTTTACGTTGGCCGAGATTCAAACATTACAGCTGACTGAGCGCCGAGGCGCTGATGGCAAACGTGTGTTTCCCGACCGCTATCCCGCCGGCGTTACGCCGTTTCGGGTGCCTACGCTTTCCGAGGAACTATCACTGGTCCGTGGTTTGAATCAGTCGACCGGTCGACAGGTTGGCATTTACCCAGAAATCAAGAAACCGGCGTGGCACCGTGAGGAGGGCGTTGATATTGCCCCGTTGCTGCTCGCCGAATTAGAAACTTTCGATTATCACGATACTGTCGATCAGGTCTGGCTACAGTGTTTTGATCTGAACGAAAACAGACGCTTGCGCCAACACTGGCGGGCACCCTATCGACTTGTGCAGTTGATCGGCGAGGACGCTTGGAATGAATCTTCCACCTTGTACAGACCATTGCTCGCTCCTGGTGGCCTAGTGCCCCTTAAAGGTATCGTCGACGCGATCGGGCCATGGATCTCACAACTGTATTTGCAAAATGGGGCAACTGGCGTATTGGGTACGCATCTCATCGAAGAAGCGCATGCGCTCGGGCTCTCCGTGCACCCGTATACGTTGCGTGCCGATAATTTACCGGCAGGTTTCGATTCGTTGGAGGCATTGTTGAGCTGGCTCGTGGCCGAAGGTATCGACGGCATCTTCAGTGATTTTCCGGATCGGGTCGTTCGGTATTTCGACGGTCTTGCGCTAGCGCTTTAGTCGGCGATCTTCAGGTGGCGGTCTTTGCTGAGCTTCGTTTGACTGGCACGCCTGGAGGCTTTTTCGGTGTACATCGATGCATCGGCATGGCGCATCAGTGATGTCAGTGTCACAGCATCTTCGGGATATTTGGCGATGCCGACGCTAGCGGAACATTGCAGCTCTTTTCCATCCATTCGGTACGGAAGCGCGAGACGGGTTGAAACCCGGTTTTGCAAAGTGCCCGAGTCCTCGAAACTACTATCAGTGACCAACACGACGAATTCATCACCGCCTTGACGACCGATAATGTCCTGCGGTCGAAGATCCGCATGCAGTCGTCGGGCAACTTCTTGCAAAACGAGATCACCGGCAGCGTGCCCATGCACATCATTAATCTGCTTAAAGTCATTCAGATCGATAAATAGTAAAGCCCCATGCGACAAGTCATCGGCTGAGGCTAAATGACCGCCAGCGGCTTGCTCGAATCCGCGCCGATTCAAAACCTGCGTCAAAGGGTCGTGTAACGCCGCTGATTGGAGCGCATCATGATGTTCACGTTCGCTACTAATATCGATGAAGGTCATCCCGATATCCTCGCCAACGGGATCTGCAAGCAAGCGGTACCATCGTTTCGCACCATGTTGCGACACGCAAAATTCAAGGTCGCGCCGTTCATCGCTTGCTAGCGCCTCTTGCAAGGTCGGCACGATGTTCTGCAGCGCATACTGCCGGTTGGTGACTTCCGAGCCATAGAGTTGACGGCTCAACGTTTTGCCAATCAACTGTGCTTCTGTCGTTTCAAAAAGCTCGGCACCCGCCGGGTTGGCCACCAGAACCACAAAATCGTTAACACCATGCTCGTCTTTTTTAAGACGAACCCGCAAAATGGCATTGGACGAATGGTGAATCAATGTCCGCAGAAGCTCCTCGTTTCGCTTCAACGCTTGGCGCGTTTTGAAGCTTTGAGAAACATCGTGCCCGATGATTAGCCGCAAGCGTTGTTGATTGCCTTCCCGAATGATCCCGCTGACCCGTAGGCCGATTCGACGATCATTGACGGTGAACTCGCGCGTCTCTTCTTCGTCAGAGTGAAAATCGGCTAGTTCATTCGCCAGTGCCGGAAAAGCATCCGCCAAGCGCTGACCTTTCAGCGCGCGTGCGGCGCCGTCTAGCAGATCTAGCGCGGCACTATTGAAACCGATCAGGGTATCTTCCGTGTCAACGACGACAACGGCATCCTTCATTTGATCAAATAACGCGTGGTGCTCGAGATTGCCAGCGAGCAAAACGCCATGCCTTAAGATAAGCCATGCAGCAGCCGGCGCAATGATAGCGATAATCGTACCAGTACTGGTCGCAAAGGGAATTGGATATCCAAGAATTCGGGCGGTGCTTGCCAGCATTGGTAAAACAGCAAGCGCGGCAAAAGCGAGGGTGGAAAACCGTGCCCAAGCGGGAACCCGAAAACCGTGGCGTATCATTAACAAAATGCTAATAGCGCAAAGCCCAAACGAAAATGGGGCATGGATCATCTTGAACCATTCACCGCGGATTAAGGTTACTGGGCGTTGTTCAAGGCTGAAAGCACTGCCAAGACTCCACATCGAAGCTCGCCACTCCGGCACGGTTAACACCACGATGGATGCAACCGGAATCATCCAGATGATGGTTCGAACAGCCTTGGGCACTGCTAGAGAACAGTAATGTTCGAGGACACTGAAGCCAACCGGCGGAATCAAAATGGCGGCCACGTGGGCAAGCATGATGCCACTGAAAAATACACCCATTGTCGTCGCGCCGGACTCAAGGATGCCGCCGCTAATCCAAAGCGCCAACACGAACATCAGCCAATGCGGTCTTCCGCTTGATTGATGATCCGGACTTACCAATAGGACGCTGCCCAGCAAGAACCAGATCGCGAAGCCTGCAGGCGTGATGAGTGTTTCCAATGTCAGTTGCAACGCGATCTCCCCAGCCGCTGTGTTGCTCGTGAAAAAGAGGTTAAACATAATCATCTATAGCTGCTGCGAACTAGCTCTCGGTTCTACACAATTTCTCGACACAAAGGACCCATTTTTCGCATATATGGCAACCGCTAACACGCTAGAATGTGCCGCCGGGAATGCCATGAACGAGAGACCACATTGACTGCCTCCGCTAGATCAGTTCTTCAGAAAACGTTTGGCTATGATGAGTTTCGGCCATTGCAGCAAGCGGTTGTCGACAGTGTGCTTGAGGGACGTGATGCGCTGGTCATATTGCCAACCGGGGCTGGGAAGTCCCTCTGTTACCAACTGCCGGCTTTGATGATGCCGGGACTAACCATCGTGGTTTCGCCATTGATTGCACTCATGCAAGATCAAGTCGATGCCTTGGCTGCGTTGGGTGTTGCTGCAGCCTTTATTAACTCCTCACTAGCGCCTAGGGCACGTGACGATGTTTGGCGCAGACTAGGCGCCAAGCAGGTTAAGCTGCTCTACCTGGCCCCGGAGCAGTTAGCCGTGAGCCAAACGCGCGAAAGACTAAAAGCGCTAAAGGGTGGCGTTTCGATGATTGCAATCGATGAAGCTCACTGCGTGTCTCAGTGGGGACATGATTTTCGTCCAGACTATCGATTACTGGGAGACTTCTCACGACTTTTCCCGACAGCGGTTCGCATTGGGCTTACCGCCACAGCGACTCGTGATACGCGGGACGATATCGTCACACAGCTTGAGTTGCGGGACCCGAGCCGCATCGTTGGCGACTTCGATCGACCGAACATCCGGTATGCCGTGCAGCCAAAAACCCAGCCGCGACAACAATTGACGGCCTTCCTGAAAGGTCGGCAAGACCAAGCGGGCATTGTGTATTGCTTGTCTCGAAAAAAAGTAGAGGCGACGTCGGAATGGTTGATTGATCAAGGTTGGTCGGCAGCGCCATATCATGCTGGCTTGCCGGATGATTTGAGGCGCAGTACCCAGCGGAACTTCCTGCGAGGAGAGATCAATGTGGTCGTAGCAACCATTGCCTTTGGCATGGGTATCGACAAGCCGGATGTCAGATTTGTTGTTCATCTCGACTTACCCAAGAGTATGGAGGCCTATTATCAGGAAACAGGGAGGGCGGGGCGCGATGGGCTAGCAAGTGACGCGTGGATGCTCTATGGCATGCAGGATGTCGTCCGGCTTCGGCAAATGATCGATGATGAACAAGGTTCGGATCAACATGTCCGGGCGAACCGCCGTCGACTGGATACATTGCTCGGCTGGGGTGAGACCGTCGGTTGCCGAAGGGCGCCGTTGCTGCGTTATTTTGATGAACAGCACCATGACGATTGTGGCCACTGCGATAACTGTGAGTTGCCGCCGCCTGTCTGGGAAGCCAGTGAAGCCGCGCGTCAATTCTTGTCGGCGATCTATAGAACGGGTCAGCGATTCGGCGCAGCGCACATCATCGATGTGTTACGAGGTCAATCCGTCGCACGGGTAAAACAATTCGGTCACGATCAGTTGAACGTGTTCGGAATCGGTGAGGCCTTGTCGGCGGCCTCATGGCGTTCCTTGGCGCGCCAACTTGTGGCGGCTGATTTAGTCGCTATTGATCCGACCTATGGTGGCCTCCTGCTGCGCGAATCTTGTCGATCCTTACTACGCGGAGACCAAACATTTCAGGCGCGAAAAGATGTTGCAGGCAAAGCCCAAGCGCGAAAAGTCAGCGCAGTACAAACGTCGCTGGATACACCGCAAGACGAAGAGCTTTTCGAAGCATTAAGAGAATGCCGTCTCGAGCTAGCAAAAACCGAGGGGATACCCCCGTATCGCGTTTTTCACGACTCCACATTGTTGCAAATGGTGAGAAAGCGCCCAACGGAAGACGCCGAATTTCTCGCCATTAGCGGTGTCGGTGAAGCAAAGCTCATGAATTATGGTGATGCACTGATGGCTGTCATCGCCGAGTTTGATCGCGAGCGTTAGTCAGACGTTCTCAATCAATTGGCCGGGCCACGTAAAATGAAATCGGCAACCATCAGAAAAGTCGTCATCTAACCAGATTTTTCCGCCAGAAGCCGCGATAAGCTTGCGACAAATCGCAAGCCCTATGCCGGATCCTTGATCCTGTTCGGCGGGCTCAACTTTTTGAAACATCCTGAATATTCGGGCACGTTGTTCCGGCGGAATTCCGCGGCCATTATCCGATACTGTCCATCGCCAAAGGCCCGTTCTCTCTGCAAGGTTGGGCAACGTATGGGGTGGTAACGTTGTTTGGTAGTTTGCTTCAATCACAATGTCCACCGCGGTTTCCGGCTTGCCATACAGCAATGCATTGCTAACCAGGTTTTGAGTCACTTGAAGGAAGTGCTGACGCTCGCCAATCAGCTCGGGTGATCCACTGATTCGTATGCGAGCTGAATGTTGGCCTATTGTTCCTTTGAGAATAGCGATAACACTTTGCAACACAGCGCCGCTGTCGAAAAAACCAAGTTCTTCGGGGCTATTCTTGAGACGGGCAACCTCGAGCAGCCCCTGAACGTAGCCACGCATTTGATCGGCACCCTCAATGGCATGCTTTAGGTATGTGCTCGTTTCATCATCCAAAACACCCTTTGTACGCTCTTCAAGCAATTCCAAAAATCCGGTAATACTACGCAGCGGTTGACGAAGGTCATGCGAGGCCAAAACGGCATACTGTTCCAGCTCGGCATTTGATCGAAGCAGTTCGAGCCTTTGGCGTTCTAGCGCATTGTCCATAGTGACCGTACGCCAGGCGGTGGTTAAAGCGCGTTCAATCCGTTGGGGTGTTAGATCATCCTTAATGAGATAGTCATGCGCACCTTTTTGCATGATTTTAGTAACATGCCGAATATCGCCTTGGCCTGCCACGACGACCATTGCCACCGAACGATCTCCAGACTGCACGATATGCCCAACTAAATCGTCAGCCGTCATGTCATGTAGCTGGTAGTCAATAATCAAGGCATCAAATTGGGATTGCTCGAGCAACGATAACGCATGTGCCCCGGAGGTCGCGTGGGTAAGTTCGATAGGTTCCGAGAAAGCCCCTAAGGCTCTAGTGAGCGCCAGACGATCGTATTCATCATCGTCAATGATCAATACCTGACGTAGCATTTTGTCCGGCTAGCTATCCAGTTCGGCAAAATGGGCAGACCGGAGTCCTGCGTCTATCTCCGCCAAACTATCCGGCGCAACCAAAAGCGTATGCGGCAGCGGTAGCTGATTTCTGACGCGGCGCTCCAGTGGTTTATCGTTACAAACGACCAGCAGTTTCGACTCGAATGAGTAGCCCGTAATGACGGATAGGCTCTCCATGGCCTCGGGCGTGCTTAGTACACTGTCGGTGACCACCAGAAGGTCGACTCGAAATCCGGCCGAAACTCTCTTGACGACATCATCTAGTGTTCGTTCCATGACCGTATGGTAGCCGAGCGTTCCAATCTGTGAGGCGATCGAGCTGCCACCCGTCGCATCGAGACCGACAGTGACGACATTGATGGACCTAACGTCGACTCGGGCAGCCTCCTGAATTTGATTCGAAAAATCGCTGGAGCGAGTGTCTCTTGGTAACAATATTTCGAGCGTGACACCGAGCACTGGATGACTACGCGAGTACAAAGCACCGCCCAATTTTTCTATGAAGCCTTGAACCAGTTTTTGACCGGGCTGATTAGCAAGATCATTCCCGTTACCATTGCCGCCGAGCGATTGGGAACCGGTGGCGCTGATCTGAATTGAGGAAAACTCGCCGCGCGGCATTTCCATCGTGACTTGGGCGTTGCGTTCTGATTGCGGTTTCCCATTACTGCAGCTGAGTTTCAACGCAACAGGCGGCGTCAATTGACTCATTACGTTGCCGATAATGGTGAACAAAATGGTGCGTACCTGGGAATCGTCGAAAACACTGACCCAACTCGCATCAGAACCGGTTATGTCGATATCAATAGTCTCGCCGAACTGCTGTCGGAGTGAAGGCAACATATCGTCAACTAGCGTACCCAGAGGTTGTTTCGCGCCGGCGGAAGCGGGACGAGCCAGTGCGAGCAACAAGTGCATCACGTCGGCACCCGCCAAAGCACCATGCGATGCTTGCCGCGCGCGCTTGAGCGCATCGGGCGCGTCTTTCAATGGGGCTTCGATGCCATTCAGATCAGACATCAGATTCGCCAAAATGACATTAAACTCTTGCGCGATGGTATCAGCCAACCAATAAATGCTGCGTTCTTGAACCTGCTGCCTCGCCATATCGGCGGCCTGCCGGCGGCCCATGGCAAATAACAATTGTTGGTTCAGCCCGTTGATGCTGACGTTGTCCTTTTCGATGAAGTCTTGGGCGCCGAGAGCAACTAGCTGGCGCGCCAGAGCGTCTTGAGCGATACCGGAGAAAACGACAATAGGGGTGTTGGGCTTGCGTTGGAAAATTCGTTCGAAGGTGTCGAGCCCTTCACTGTCTGGCAGCATCAAGTCAAGCAGAACGAGATCGTATTCCTTCTTAGCGAGAGACTCCAGACCTGCCTCTAACGTATTGGCAGTATCGAGCAAGAATCGATCAGAAGCGCGAGCAGCGCTGAGTCGCGCTTTCAATAGCTCGACGTCAGCCGGGTTGTCTTCGACTAATAGGATTTCTGGTGCCACTGCTGCAGCCATTCGTTAAAACTCCGGACGCGGTCTTCGTGGTGCAAAAACTGGTTTCAGAATGGTGTCCAGCGAAGCGCTTAACGTCCTTGATACAAGCCACTAGAAATTAAAATTAGCATATGCTTTTCAGTGACATTGTGCCAATAATGCTTTGCGTCGTTCATCGTTCATTGGCAATTTATGGGTTGCTGTTTTTAAAGTGAAGGTAATTAATTGAAAAGCAAAAGTTTTTTAAAGATTCTTTCGGATATCAATGCCGCGCCATCCGGCCCTGAGATATGCGCATTCTTTGATTTTGATGGCACAATCATTAGTGGTTTTTCCGCAATCGCGTATCTTAAACAGCAATTAAGACGAGGTGATTTTTCCATTGGAGAGCTGACCGAGATGGCTGCCGCGATGACTCGGTTTGGTATTGGTGATCTCGGTTTTTCCGCCATGATGGCAACCACAATGCAATTTTTACGAGATTCAGAGGAACAGGATTTCATCGATTTCTCTGAATACATGTATGAGAAACACATTGCGCGGGCGATTTATCCTGAATCGCGTGCGTTGATCGAAGCACATCAAGCACGTGGCCACACGGTCGCCATTGTTTCATCAGCGACAAAGTATCAAGTTGACCCAGCGGCGCGTGATCTCGGGATCGAGCATGTTTTTTGCACCGACCTCGAGCTAGTGGACGGCAAATTTACCGGCGGAGTGCGCCATCCAACCTGTTTTGGTCCTGGCAAAGTGACCGCCGCTCAGTCTGTCGCCGATACGGTTGGCGCTGAGCTGGGTGAGAGCTTTTTCTATACCGATAGCACCGACGATATCGAGTTGCTCGAAGCGGTCGGCAAGCCTGTCACATTGAATGCCAACAAACGATTGACGGAAATCGCCAAGGAAAGGGACTGGCCGTCAGCCCGGTTCGACAGTCGGGGGCGTGCTGGTTTGATGAAGTGGGCACGTTCAATTGCGGCCACGGGCAGTCTCGCGACTTCCTTTGCCGCGGCGTTGCCCATATTGGCGCTGACTGGCTCCAAACGACGTATGCAGAACTTTTCGTATGGACTCTTCTCAGAGACTGCGGCGGCTTTGATTGGTTTGGATCTGGATATATCGGGTGAGGAGAATGTCTGGAAACAACGGCCGGCGGTATTCGTTTTCAATCATCAGAGTAAGGCTGACGTCGTCATCATTCTGCAATTGCTCCGCAAGGACTTAGCAGGCGTAGGCAAGCAGGAAATTCGGAATATGCCGATCATCGGGCAGGTGATGCAACTTGGCGGGACTGTCCTGATCGATCGCAAGAACGCGCGCAGCGCCATCAATGCGATGCAACCGCTGGTTGATGTCATGCAGGACGAGGGTAAGTCTGTCGTGATGGCACCCGAAGGCACTCGCACCATTACCCCCAAGCTCAACCCATTCAAGAAAGGCGCTTTCCACCTGGCTATAGAGGCGGGGGTGCCTATGATACCCATCGTGATCCATAACTCGATTGATGTGGCGCCGAAAGGCGATTTTGTATTTAGGCCGGCAACAGTGAAAGTCGATGTATTGGATCCGGTCGACACGAGTCGCTGGAAGAAAACCACGATTGATGATCATGTTGCCGAAGTTCGCCAGTTGTTTTTAGAAACTCTGGGACAGGCCGATGAATTAAAGCCGGTGAAAAAAGTTAAGAAAAAGCGTACTCGAAAAAAAACTACGCGGAAAAAAAAGGTGGTCACGAAGGTGACGGCGTCGACGGATAACAGCAGCGGATCAACCAGTGGGTCCTGATGCCGAGCAACCATGGCCGCGCAGCTCGAGCACACCTGTTCTGTTCCTGTTGGATGCCGCGCACCATGTAGAGTCACGACTACTCAGCGCATGGATAAGTTCGACCAATACGGAGGGTAGTGATCCCGGTGTTCAAACCATCCTTTCAATTGCACGGCAGCAGGAAACGATTGACGCGACGGCTCTGATGGCTAATCTGACGATGCCAGATGAGACGATTATCGTGCCAGTACGTGTGGTCTGGCATGACGGCGACGATCAAAGGCGTCGGGCGCCCCGGTTTAGAGATCTGGTTTTTCGGGATCGTAAGCCCAATGCCAAGCGGGCCGAAAAAATCGTTAACCGGTATCCTCAGCGTGCCCAATGCCTGGCGGGTGCCTCCGCAACTATGGCAGAGCTTAAGGCCAAATATGCAGCACTAGGTGGCAAGGTCTCCGAACCCGCTGCTATGGCTTTTTTTATCGCCGATCAGGCAGGACTTGTACTCGATATTGCCGAACGCCAACTTAGAGGTGGCCGTTACAAGGTCCCGAGACGGGTCGCGCAGAGCTTAAAGGCTAGTAAGCGATTTCAGGATGCTCTACGTGAGGTTTCCGGTCAAACAGGCGAATCGGTTGATACACTTGAAAAACGAGCAGATGAGATATTCAAAGAATTGATCGCGATTCCGCGAACCTTTTGGCAAGACGTACTGGCGGTTTTCAACCGTAAAGTGATCGGCATGGGATACGAGCCCAAACTCGTCGTCGATCAGGAAAGCCTTGAACGCGTGCGCAGTGTAGTACGCAACAAACCTGCGGTCTTGCTATGGACGCACAAAACACATGTTGATGGGTTCGCCGTCTATTCGATGTTATTTGAGAACGATTTCCCGGTGCCGCATGTGCTTGGCGGCGTCAATATGGCCTTTGCCGGGCTCGGCTATGCGGCGCGACGTTCCGGTGCCATTTTTATTCGCCGCAGCTTTCAGGATGATTTGCTTTACAAAGTTATTCTTCGCCAGTACATCGGTTACCTGCTTGAGAAACGTTTCCCGCTGACCTGGGCTTTTGAAGGGACGCGCTCACGCGTTGGCAAGCTGATGCCACCGAGATATGGCTTGTTGAAATATGTCGTTGACGCCGCGCATACAACGGAATCCAAGGACCTGCACATCATTCCGGTCGCACTGAACTACGACCTGATTGGAGATGTAAAGGACTATGTAAAAGAACAATCCGGCGCGGTAAAAAGGCCCGAGTCCTTACGATGGTTTCTCGGCTACCTGCGCGGACTGCGGCGTCCATTGGGGAAAATCTACATCGATTTCGGCGATCCGGTTGTCCTCGAGGATCCACCGACCGGCGAGGATACACTAGCGCTGAAGAAGACCGCTTTGCAGGTGGGCGTTGAGGCGAACCGAGTGACGCCCATTACTTTGGCTTCACTCGCAACCACTGTTCTGCTGGGTGTCGCGCCGCGTGCATTGACGCGTCGCGAGCTTGGCAAACAGATGCTCCGTTATCTACGCTGGGCGCGCGACAGGAATATTCGTATTGCTAGCGATTTTGATCAGCATGGTCCGGATCAACTCAATGCACTGGCCGATGTGTTGGGAGACTATGGGCTTGTGACACGTTTTGATGAGGGCCCTGATGTCGTTTATGCGATCGCACCGGACCAGCACAGCGTGGCCAGTTACTATCGAAACACCACCATTCACCACTTCGTAAACAAGGCGATTGCCGAGTTAGCTTTGTTGTCGATGGATAAGAAGAAGCCGTCCAAACTCGATGCATTCTACGAAGCCGCCGAAGCGCTACGCGATTTATTCAAGTTCGAATTTTTCTATGCACCCAGAGAAGCTTTCAAGCGGGAGCTTGACGAAGAGATGTCACGCTATGATGGCGATTGGCAAACGGCCATAGAAGCCGACGAGAACTATTCGGAGCACAGAATGAAGCACTTCGCGCCACTGGTTTCGCGAGCCACATTGCTACCGTTCGTTGAAGCCTATCAAGTTGTCGCTAATATCTTTGCCCGCCTGGATAGTAGTTCAGGACTCGATGCCAAAGCATCGCTTGAACAAAGCCTCGCGTTAGGCAAGCAAGCCTATTTACAAAGGCGTATCAGTAGTGAAGCCTCAATCGGCAAGCTGCTGTTTCAAAATGCCTACAAGCTGTTCGAAAACCAGGGTTTGGTCGAAGCCGGCGACCCGGGCATTAGCAAGCGCCGTCATGACATGAGTCACCGCTTCAAAGAGTTCGCACATCATTTGGAAACCATTCGATCCCTGACGATTCCTCGTGACGGCTGGTAACTGAACTCAACGGGTCGCCTCTAGATTTTCCTCCAGGGAATCCAGCAATACCGTAATGGCTTTCTTGCTGTCTCCGGATTCTTTCAGTGTCTCGCTAAGCAGTAACGAGGCCGCGTTTCGAATCGCCCGGTTTTCTGTTCGTGAAAGGACATCGCGAAAAATCTCAGCTGCTCGACTGCGTTGACCCGTTTCATCCATCACTTCTTTGATTTTCTGGAGCTGCATAATCGCGGCTTGCTCGGGATCAGATGAGATCGAGTGTGTCACTTCGATGATCGCATAGTAGCCCCGCATCAATTCGATAAAACTCTGCATTGTTTTCAGTTCATCCGCATCGCTCGCATGAGCGGTATTGGGATACGGCAAGAGTGACAAAAACAGAATCGTTAGCATCGGATAGAAAGTAGCTTTACGCATGGATTAGTCCTTTTCGTTCAACTCTATCGAAGAGTTCTTGAGTGTTGATTCATTGATCACATCACGCGTTTGAGCAGGCCGCCTAGGTGTCTCCAGTGATACTGGTGCAGACAAACGCGTTCTTATTGAAGAGAGATCAGCGGAAGACTCGGGCGTCGCGATCGACCATTGCGCGACAAGTTGGCTTCCCTGTCTTTCGCCTGGATTCGGTGCATTCATTGAGACGACTAGCGCGACGATTGCAATGAGCGCTGCCATGAGTGGAATCAAGCCAGCATGGAATGGCTTTGCCGCTGATCCCGGCTCAGGCGAAGGCAGCCGCAACGCAACCGGCGCCGATAGACGCCGATATTTTTCAGCCAGTTCGTCAATGTCATTGTTTGTATTCATTCGTTGGCCGATCGCATTCGCATTCGCATTTTCAGTTTCTCAGTCGCTTTGTGCATTAGTGCTTTCACCGTTCCTTCGCGGATACCCATCAAGCTCGCTGTCTCTTTGATGCTCAGATCCTCAAAAGTTCGCAGTAGCACCACCTCACGTTGCCGGCTGGAGAGTTGCTCAATGAGTGCCTTTACGTCATCAAGTACCAATTGGTCGAGGTGCTGTTGGGCTGGTCCGGGTGTCTCGTCGCGCACGACATCTGGCAATGGTGCGAATTCTCTTTTCCTGTTGAATTCCATACAAACGAGTTGGGCCGTTCGATACAACCAAGTCGCTGGCTTCGCTCTGAACTGAAACTTACGCAACCCA
Organism: Woeseiaceae bacterium; assembly: GCA_045110335.1. Classification (GTDB taxonomy): domain Bacteria; phylum Pseudomonadota; class Gammaproteobacteria; order Steroidobacterales; family Woeseiaceae; genus CALBPI01. The sequence goes on along the minus strand of JBGCGB010000030.1, from coordinate 75,674 downwards.
TTAAGCGCGCGTAGAAAGGTTTCCTGGGTCGCATCGGCGGCCAACTGCGAATCGAAGAGCCAGACGGCGCATAGCCGATAAATACGGTCTTGGTGACGCTTTGCCAACTGTTCAAACGCCGAACCATCGCCACGCTTGAAGGCGCGCAACAAATCGACATCAACGTCCGGTTCAAGTGCCATAAGTTAGTAATCATAAGCCACCGCCGTTGCTTCAGGAAAGAAAACCAAGCGGTGACGTTCCGGGTTGCGGCGAATAGAAGCGGCCGATATTCGGCAGTATGGTCGTGAGATCGCTGGCTGATACACCGAACCACAAAGCCAGTTCCGCAAAGTACTCATCCACCGACGTCGTTGGCGCATAGATACCGCGACCGACATCAAGGGGTGCATTGGTCGCTAGCAATGGATACTCACCAAACAGACGAGCGCCCTGAACCGATCCGCCCATGACAACATGATGTCCTCCCCAACCATGGTCAGAACCGCGTCCGTTCGATGTCAGTGTTCGACCGAAGTCGGACGTCGTGAATGTCGTGACTTGGTCAAAAACAGCCAATTCGCCAAGCAAGGCGCGAAAGTCTGCCATTGCGTTCGCTACTAGCGGCAGCATTCTCGCTTGGTTATCCAGGACTTCATCATGATGATCCCAACCGCCAACGGTGACAAAGAAGGTCTGTCGGGAAGCACCGAGTTGGTCTCGAACAGAGATCACACGTGCAATTTGGGCGAGCGCGTTGGACAAGGCGTTGTTTTCGCTAATCATGGTTGTCAACATCGGCGCCTGTTGCATCGCATCGGCAAACACGGCCTGGCTGTCCAGTGCATTGCGGAACCGGCGTTGATACTCGGCCTGAATAGGATCAGTCGTCGATGCCGCTAACAAGGCATCGATCGCGGTTTTTCGATTTGTACCGAAAAAATCTGGGGTATTGTACTCATTGATCGAGACAGCCCCGTTTCCCGATGCGGAAATACTGTAGGGGTTTGTATTCCGACCGCTTTGAAAGATATTGGACCCGGATAATGAAATGTTCATCGATAGACCATTCATCGCGCTAGCCGATGCGGCGCGGTCGGCGATCCGACCCGCCCAACCCTCAGCCGTGCGGTTGTTCGAAACGGCAGTCTGCCATTGTTGAATTTGGTCTGCATGCGAGAATAGACCCACCGGCAAATTCGCGGTGCCTGCCTGAACGGAGGCTGCATCAAAAGCCTCAAGTAACGTACCGGTGTTTGCCAGCATGCACGCATCGCCGTTGTTCAGGAGCGTTTGCAACGCGCCCATCGACGGATGCAGGCCGAATGTCCGCTCCGAAGGATTTGCGAGCGTGACCGGCAACAGGCTTTGTTGCTCCAATGCAAGATCGCTTCGAATCGCCGCATAAGCCGAGTACTGTTCAGTGTCGGTCGGTACCAGCATATTGAATGAGTCGTTGCCGCCTGCCAGAAGAATGCAAACGAGGGCCCGGTATTCATTGTCCGCGGCTGCCGCTTGCCGCATGCTGGCGAGACTAAGCAGTCCGCTGGCTAGCGTGGGCACGGCAACGCCAAGCGAGCAGGTGTGAGTCAAGAATCGTCGACGGTCGAGCATAAAATCCCCCTAACGTTGAATCACCGTCTCTGGCGCGATGGAGACGTAGTAAATAGCGAGTACCGTTCGCAACTGAAGGTCCTCAAAAGCATCGACCGAAGTGACGATAGCCGCCACACTCTCGCTGCCCAGTGCGCCACCACTCAACAGCGTATTCAGTTCGTCCACTAACCGATCGGAGTCTGCAGCCAGCGATTCCCATCGGTCCAACGTTAACTGCACCGGAGCAAAACCCTGGGGCGCATCGGTCACGAAGTCGCCGAACAGAATGGCATCGAGAAAATTGGGGAAACTAATAATGGAGTTTGAGTTGGTAATCGATAGTTCCGGCGCGAACAAGCCGGATGCCGCAAGATCGCCGGCGGGTTGATGGTCCGGTAAGTAAAAATTGAAGACGCTAGGCGCCGAGAGAGGATGCTGCAAACCGACACTCTGCAGAAAATAGCCAAGCACCGCGATAAATCCATCGTCGCTCGTAGCACCGAACTGCCGCAACAACGAAACATACCGCACAACTGGTTCCTGCAGCTTGCCCGTGGTCAGCGCATCTCGCGTTCGCGCTTCAACATCCGTCAATATGGCATTAATGACCGCCCGCATGTCGCCGCGGACGCCCGAACCATTGTCATCAAAGGCGCTACTAACTCGCTGTATGTAAGCAGCAGATGGGTTCGAAGTCACCAGTCTTTGTATCAGTTGGCGACCAATGAATGGTCCAACATTGGGGTGCTCAAAAAGGTTATTGATAGCAACATCAACATCATCTAGACCGGTCTGTCCGGCGGGGATGACGACGCCATTGAGCAGCACTTTTTCACTGGTCTCATGTGCCTCGTCGAACATGATCATAGGCTGGGTGAACACCGGTGATGCGTTATTCCCGAAAGCAGCACTTGGGCCATCGTAAGAAAGGCCTGTAAAGACTTTTGCAAACTCCTGGATTGTACGATTGTCATACGTCGGAATACGTTGGCCATTTGAGTCGAGTCGTTCACTGCCATCCGGATTGAGTTCAAAAAGCCCTATCGAGAATAGCTGCATGACCTCTCTGGCAAAGTTCTCATCAGGGAACGTATTGCGTGTGGTATCTGCCTTCTGATTGTTCAAGTGGCTTAGGTAAACACCCATTGCTGGGCTAAGCGCAACATCTCTCAGGAGATCCTCGAAATTACCGAATGCGTTTAGTAGTAAGTTATCGTAGTAGGTCGTCAGTGCTCCCGGGTAAACCTCAAGAATATCCACGTTATCCGAGACAACAAAGATCTGACTGAGCGCGAATGCGACACGCTGGCGCAATGTATCCTCAGCCGTAATCGTACTGTGCCACCAACCGAGGCGTCTGGCGAAAACCAAGTACTCGATATCGTCTTCGAATGCATCGAATTCGCCGGCTGCGCGTCGATTCACAATGTCATAGACCGCTGGTCCGTGCAGTGTTACTGGCGCTGAAAATTGCTCGCTCAGCCATTGCTCCAAACCCGCTCTTGCCATCGGCTCCAACGCTTCGTATGGCATACCAAAGGTCGCTTGTTGTGCAAGACGTGCTGCATCCCGTAACTGCGCTTTCGAAATCGGCGCCGATGGTGCAGGGGTGTTGACGGGCGGCGGCGATGTGTCGCTTGAGCCACCCCCTCCGCATGCGCTCAGCAATGCCATGATCAATGCGACCGAGCACTTTTCCAAATTCAAAATGCGTTTCATCTTCATTCAGCCTATTTCAACACTGATTGTTTAAAGCGGGAACAATGAGTATCCATGACAAGTTAGTGCACGTCGCGAGGCAAAGGTTTACGCGAGAGCAAAAAAAGTTGCTGCCCACGCAACCAGCCTTGTCCTGCATTTGTCGACGGGTTCCAATGGCTCGACATTATGATAGTCTTTACTTTGTTTTGGCAGAGCACGTAGGAGGTGATCACATGTCGAGTGAGCAAGAACTGAGGTCGATTGGATCAACAGCAGTAGGGAGTCTACTTCAGTAGCGAACTGTTGCTGACGGGTCCGTTTGGCCCGACTCACGGAGGCCGCTTTCGCAAGCGGCCTTTTTTTTATGAGCGACCAGGTTGCTTTAATAGCGCGACTATCGACTGATCGGCGTCGGAACGAAACTCTTCTAACCCGATCATCATCTCGGAGTGGCCATCAACAGGCTCCGCTTTGTAGCTATTAAACAAATGGTCCCACCACGGCACACTGAACCCGAAATTCGTGTTGGTCTCCTCGGGTTTGGCCGAGTGGTGGATACGGTGTAAATCCGGCGTAATGAGGAGCCAACGTATCAAAGAGTCGGCGCGTCGACTCAGCGCCAAATTGCTGTGGTTGAAGAGGGCGGCGGCATTTAACACGATCTCGAAGAGAATGACGGCTACCACTGGCGCGCCAAGTATAAGGACCACCAACGACTTAAAGAAGAATGACAACAGAAACTCCAGTGGATGAAATCGAACACCCGTCGTCACATCAATATTGATGTCACTGTGATGCATTCGGTGCAATCGCCAAAGAATCGGAATCTTGTGCATCATTCGGTGTTGCCAATAAATGCTTAAATCCAGTAACGCAAAAGCCATGATGATGGCGAGCCAGAGTGGTGCATTGAAGAGGTGAAGCATGCCGAAACCAGCTGCGTTCGCCCACCAAGCGACCGCCACCGGCACTAATGGCCCGAGTAATCGACCGATGGCCGCGGCGGTTACCGGCATCAGCAAATTGATCCATCTTCGGCTGGAACGATGGAGGGCTCGCCTGGGAAACTGATGTTCGAGCAAGCCAAATAGAATGAGGGCCATCAAGAAGACGCCGAGCCGGGCGAGGCTTTCGTGGTCCACCAGCCAGGTCATCACGTTTCCGCGTCCTGCAGATATTGCCAAATTGCAGAAATGACAACAGAGCCTTCGCCTACCGATGATGCAACCCGTTTGACGGATCCTGAGCGCACATCTCCTACGGCAAAGATGCCGGGGCAACTGGTTTCGAATGCCGAGCTTCTTTCTGCCGAATCGCCCGTCAACACAAACCCGCGGTCGTCCAAGTGCACGAGATCGGTAAGCCAGTCTGTGTTTGGCGCAGCACCGACCATCAAGAACACCGCCGCACATTGAATCTCTCGAGTAGCCGTTTGGCCTTTGTGATTGATCACCACGGACTGCAAAAACTGGTCGCCCTTTAAGGCGCCAATTTCCGATTCAAAGTGAACGGTGATGCGCGGGTCGGCGTCCAATCGGCTCGCCAGATACTCAGACATGGATGCCGCCAATGAATCACGTCTGACCAACACATGGACATGGTCGGCCGATCGGCTGAGATACATTGCTGCCTGGCCCGCAGAATTGCCACCGCCGACTACGATTACCTCTGTATCGCGGCAATAACGGGTTTCGGACTCTGTTGCGGCATAGTAAACGCCGGCACCTTCGAAGTGCTCAATATTACTCAGTGGCAGTCGGCGATACTGAACGCCGGTGGCGACCAGAACGGACTTCGCCAGAACTCGAAAACCATCATCAAGCGTCGCACAAAACAAATTGCCGGATTCCTGGGCCAACGACACCACACGTCGGGGAACAGCAAATTGTGTACCGAACTTCATTGCCTGAATCTCGCCACGCCAGACGAGATCGGCACCAGAGATGCCCGTTGGGAATCCCATATAGTTTTCAATCCGCGATGAAGTACCAGCTTGTCCACCTACCGCCAGTGCTTCTACCACCAGCGCTGACAGGCCTTCTGCGCCAGCATAGACGCCGGCCGCCACACCGGATGGACCACCACCGACAATTAAGGTATCGACAACCGCATCTTCCGCGAGGGATAGGTCAAGACCCAGCACTTTTGCGACTTTTGCCGGTGTTGGATTCTCGATCACTTGATCCTTACCAAAAATGACCGCGGGTTGCTGTGTCGCAATCGCGCAAGCCTCTGCCTTTTCCAATGCATCGGGGCAGCCGAGTTCCAGCAGATTGACCGGAATCTTGTTGCGCGCGGCAAACGTGGCGATCAGTCGCATCTCCGCATTTTCTTCGGCGCCGACAATGATCAATCCGGAGTCACCGGCCTCCAGGAGACGCCGGCGACGTGCGGCATAAACGGAGATCACAATGTCACTCATCTCGGGGATTTGGCTCATCGCTTTCAGCATCGCTACTCTTTCTACGACGATGGTTTCGGTCGTACATGCGGCCCGCATCGGCATTGTCACGACGCCTCCATTCAGAAAAGCAATTTCACCGGCAAACTGCGCAGGACCGATGCCATGCGGGAAATGTCGTTGATTCGTGATGGGGTTAACGAGTTCCAATTCGCCCGACAACACATAGACGAACCGATCCATCGGCTGGCCAATGTCATAAACCCCATCTCCGTCGCTGAACGAGACGCGTTTGCCGATCGATTCCAGGTGGGCTACGTGCTCCGCAAACAACGGCGTGCGTTGCATTTGATTCAAATCGCCTGCTAGTGATTCCATGCCCGTTTCCTTAACGTAGTCTTTGAGCTATTGCACCGCTAATGCTTTCACCTGCGCAACAATTAGCATGCCCGGGTGAAGACCCAGAAGTTCCAGCGAGCGCTTCGTGATCTGGGCCAGCAAGATCGTCTGGCCAACTAATAAACGAACAGTGACGTGGGCCGAGTGGTCGCTTTGAATAATGTCTGTAACTTCGGCATCCAGCTGATTGAGCATACTACCACTGTCATCGCGATGTTTTGTCAGGCTAACATTCGCTGCGGGAATGAGCGCACGGGCTGCCTCTCCGACCACCATATGTTGATTCGTCGGCATCCAAAGGCTGATCTCACGAGCGCGGAGTTTGGCCAATTGCCAACGCGTATCGATTTCGGTAATCACGCCGTCAACAATAGCATTGGCATCTGGTCGGGTAGCGAGCACGGAACGAACGTCAGTCAAAATCTCACTGCTCGCGGCGCTCGTCGTGACCGAGCCCTGGTCAACCAACAAAAGATGGTTAGCTAACGCACTGGCTTCACGCAAACTGTGACTCACATAGATCATTGGAAGCGCAGCGGACCTGGCGACTGTCAAAAGGCAACTGATCACTTGCTGACGCCGTTCCTGATCCAAGGCGCTTAGCGGTTCGTCGAGTAACAATAGGCGTGGTGCATTAAGCAGCGCGCGTACAATCGCAACCCGCTGCTGTTCGCCGCCTGAAAGCCTGTTCGGCATCGCTGACAGAAGATGATCAAGTTGAAACAAGTCAATCAAGTCTTCTCGCGCCAGCGGTGGTGCTTCGCCACCCCGGCGGCTTTCGCTGAACCTCAAGTTTTCCGCGATGCTCATATGCGGGAACAACTGTTGACGTTGAAAAACGTAACCGATTCGCCGTTGGCTAGCCCGCACGGAATGGTGCTTATCCTGCCAAACCGTATCCCCAAACGTGAGCGTACCCAATGATGGCTGAAAACCGGCGATGCACCGCAGCAGTGTACTTTTACCACTGCCACTCTTGCCGAAAACGACAGTAATCCCTGATACGGGTATGGCTGCCTCAAAATCGTAGGCGAAAGATGGTCGCCGACCGTCCGAGAGCGCACCGTTGAGTTGGATACTGATCTCGCCGCTCAAAGTATTTGCTCCGGCAAACGGGACACATTGGTCCGGCTGCGTGCTTGCCAAACGAACACCACCAGTAACGTGACGAAAGAAACGCCGAGCATGATTGCCGACAAGCGGTGCGCGCTGGCGAAGTTTAGTCCCTCCGCGTGGTCATAGATAGCGATGGACACCAGACGGGTTTCTTCGGGGATATTTCCGCCAATCATTAATACAATGCCAAACTCACCGATCGTGTGGGCGAAACCGAGCGTTGCGCCAATGACGTAGCCCGGTATTGAAAGGGGAACAACAATCTGGCGAAAACGGTCCCAAGCGCTGGCACCGAGCGATGCCGCAGCTTCCAGCAGTTCGGATTCGATAGCCGCCATTGAGTTTTGCAACGGTTGCACAACGAAGGGCAATGAATACACCAATGAACCAATGACCAAGCCTTCGAAAGAGAACGCTACTCGCTCAAGTCCTATCCATCCAAGCATCTTCGCGAATGCGCTATTCGGGGAAAACGCCAGCAGTAAATAGAAGCCGATCACGGTAGGTGGCAGTACCAGCGGAAGCGCAACAATTGCCGATACGACCGGTCGCCATCTCGAGTGCGTGCGCGCCAGCCACCATGCCAGAGGCGTTGCTACGATGGTAAGCAACAATGTTACGACGGTCGCCAACTTTAGCGTCAGCAAGATCGCAGACCAGTCATCTTGTGTGATCAAGGATGACTTCCCTTTGTCGGTGATGGCGTGTCGATGGTTTCGAAGCCTGAATCTTCTATAATTTTTCTGGCTGCATCCGAGAACAAAAATCGGTAAAAAGACCGCGCACTTGGATTACTCACTGCTCGCGCTGACAAGCCGGCCTGTTGAATAACCGGCCGATGCCATTGCTTCGGTACAAGCCAATGGCAACCGCGTGCATGAAGCACCCGATTCCTGATCCATTGCGAACGGGCAAGAAAAGCGAAGTCAACATTGCCGGAGATCGCAAACTGAAAAACCTGACTGATGTTTTCTCCGAACACCATTTGCGATAGCAAAGTATCTGTGTCTAGCAATGCCGTTAGAACCTCTTTGGCAGCTACACCGTAGGGTGCAACGGCAGGATTCGCGATCGCAATTGTTTGACCTGACAACTCGTCAATCGCGAGAGCTAGGTCTGAATCCGCCCGGCATTGTGTCGCTGACCACGCGACGAGTCGGCCGATCGCATAGGTTTTAGGCGCTTCACCCAACAAGCCTCTGGCAAACAGTTCTGCCGGTTTCTGTTGATCGGCTGACAATAGAATATCGAAGGGCGCGCCGTTCATCATCTGTGCGAAATGTTTGCCACTCGATCCCGCAACGACAACGACGGCTTGCCCGGTATCCTGTTCATATAGGCGAGCGAGAATTTCTGCGGTCGCCACGAAGTTTGATGCAGCCGCGACGACAACGCGTTCGCTGCTTGCCGCGACGCCGATCGAACCGAGTAAAGTGAGCCCGCAGAGAATCAATTGACCAATGACTTTCGTTACGCAATTCATCAACCATGAAGCTCCGTATCTAAAAGCAAAACTGCACTCGCGCGAAACGAAAACCAATGTCCTACAGGGAACCCTGATTGCCTCGGTAGCTGTTGAACGAACCCATTGAATTTAGACCGTTGCAAGAAGCTCACTCACCGCTCGCTCAGCCGACTCCAACGCGCCTTCGATGCCACGTGAGTAGCGTGCCGTATGTTCACCCGCAAAATGAAGCTGGCCAGCCGGTTTGGCCATCGCATTCGCAAATGTCGAAATCTGCCCGGGTTGCCAACAGGCATAGGCACCGCCCGCATACCGGTCATTACCCCAACTCACAATGGCGACGGGTTCCAGTGCACCCACGCAAGAGGGTCTTATCGATTCTAGCGATGCTTGCACGGTAGCAAGCGCTGTGGTTTCGCTCATGCCATCGAGTTTGTCGGCGGCCGGCCCCGTTATGAACGACTGAATCATCGTTATCCGCTCATCCCCGAAGCCTCGTAACGCAAACGCACGTCCAGCCAACCCATCGCTCCAAATCGATGGCGGCAGCCCGTCATCGTCCCAAAACGATCTCTTGGGTATGAAGTACGCTCTAACAACACGGTTATAGCGTAGTTGCTGAATGCCTGTTTCTTGTGGCTGGGAGAGTGGGCCATTCAATGCCAAGTTTCGTATAGCCTCTGCTGGCAAAGTACTGATCGCCTGCTTTGCCCGATAGCGTCGACCATCATTTGTCCAGACATCGATACCATTAGGTGTGACATCTACGCGTTCGGCGACGGCGCGATATCGGACGGCGTCACCGAGCGCATCCGCCATGGCGAAAGGCACGCGGTCATTGCCGCCGGCCACGGTGAGCAGCTTCCCGCCCGGCGTCGCGATGGCTTTCATAATTTGGAACCACATGAGCGCTGATTGGCCGGCGGCGTCCGGCCCATAACCGGGATTCGTTCCAAACCCGATCGCCAACTGGTCAGCACGCCAGCCAAGATGCTCAGCAACCGATACATCGTATTGCGCATAAGCCGGGTCTTTCCAACTACCGACATCGGGTAGGGGGTTGTCTTTGCCCATGCTGACGAAAGGCAGCGCCCAGGGCGGAACAGTTGCGAATGCATCCTCAAAAGGGTTACTAGGATGGCTCGCCCAAGCTTCGGGCAATATCGGCTCACCCTCCAAGGAGATCCAAAACTCGGGCCGATCGCGTCGCATCGGCGAGTCTTCCTTTAGTGCGATACCCAGCTCGTCAGCAATCTTCACGAATCGTTGATAGTTGGAGCTGATTTGGGTGCCACCGGCTTCGGGTCGACCGGGCAAGCTTCTAAGCGTGCGAATTCGCCCGCCGGGCCGGTTCTTGGCCTCGAGAACGAGAGGTTTCAGACCATTTTTTTTGAGCTCAAGCGCAGCACCTAAGCCAGCGAGCCCGGCACCCAGAACAATGACATCGGCCTCTTCAACGACACGGCCACAACGGGTTGCACCTAGCGTTGCGGCGGCAAGACTGCCAGTGCCGATAAGGCGTCGCCTGCTAATAAGAGGCGGCGTTCCTTCATTGTCTGTTAGTGGCATCTTTGGCATAACCCCTGGAAAAGGTGTTGTTAAAAAGCAGATCAAAAGGTCGGTATTCATTTTGCCGCAAAAATCGAGATGGGGCACCATTTGGGCGGAAGGGGTTGCAAATGCAAATGAGAATGATTATTGTTCGCAAATGAAGCCTCGTGATCCTAGGGAATCGGATACAACCAGCGCACCCATCCAAGTGGATGCGTTATTAGCGGGGCGACGTGTGATAAAACTGGTTTTCCGAGGCGAGATCTACAGACTCACCGTGACGCGCAACGAAAAACTGATCCTGACTAAATAATCTTTGCCTCGCCAGCCAGCCACTCGCCAGCCAGCCAGCATCCTTTCTAGGAGAAAGCGCTATGCTCGCTATGCTGATCGCGTCAATGACTGCCGCCGCGACAACCACCCCGAACGCAAATGCTGTCAATTCGATCGACACCATTGTTGTAGAAGCTACCAAACGGCCGGTATCCAGTACCTCATTGCCCACCAAAATTACGTTGGTAGATCAAGAACGCGTCCAACGCGAACTTGCTCAAGACATCGCCGATCTCGTTCGCTATGAACCAGGTGTCGACGTCGTCAATCAAGGCAGTCGCTTTGGTCTGTCAGGCATTAGCATACGAGGTGTCGGCGGTAATCGGGTCCACATCGAAGTTGACGGCGTAGCCACTTCAGACGCATTTTCCATCGGCAGTTTCTCAAATGCGAGTCGCGATTTCTTTGATATCGATAGCTTAAAGCAAGTCGAAATATTACGAGGTCCAGCTTCCGCCATGTTCGGATCCGATGCGCTAGGTGGCGTCGTCAGCTTTGTGACCAAAAGTCCGAGCGATTTACTAGAAGCAAAAGATTTTGCCGCAACCACGAATGCCGGTTTCAACAGCACAGATAGCAGCCTTGTCATTGGTGCAACGGCGGCCGCTCGATTAGGTCAGGTCGCTGGCATGCTGCGCATTACCCGTCGCGAAGGTGGAGAACTCAATGTTGGCGCTTCGGATCCACTAGATGCCGAAAGCCTTAACCTACTCGCGCGCCTGGATTTCGGTGATGTGGCAGCCGGTGGCGTGCAACTCACCCTCGAGGATTTCGACAGCGATAGCCTTTCCGACGTTGACTCGCGCGAGGGTACTCAGGACTTTACGGCCGCTTTCGGATTTCCGTATGTAATTAACACAACGGTGGTATCGGCAAATGATACCCGCACCCGGACGCGCGTCAGTCTTGGCCAAGAGTGGAGGACTGGCGTGTTAGGGCTCGACTATGTTCGCTGGCGAGCTTATCAACAAGACAGTGAGACGCGTCAACAAACGCTAGAGTCACGGGAGACGTTCATTGCTGGCATGCCGGGTGCTGTTGACAGGAACCGTACCTTTTCGTTCGAACAACGTCTGCTCGGAACCGAAGTCAATGCGGCGATTGATTGGGCATCGGGAGCGATCGCCCAGACGACTGCATTCGGTATTGAATATGAGCAAACAGACACAGCTCAACTCAGGGACGGTCTGGAACGAAACCTGCTTACTGGCGTCGTCAGCTCACAAGTCGGTCCCGATATTTTTCCACTGCGGGACTTTCCGAAATCCGAAACAAAACGCATGGGCATCTATGCAGAACATGAAATCACAGTGGGCAATGTCACTTTGACACCGGGCTTGCGTTGGGATCGCTACGAATTGGTCCCGGATATTGATCAAATCTTTATCGAAGATAATCCCGGCGTTGCCGTTGTCAATTACGACGATGATCAAGTGTCGCCAAAAATGGGGGCCTTGTGGCAGGTGAACGAATCCGTCCAATGGTATGCCCAATATGCAGAGGGTTTCCGAGCGCCACCGGTCAATGATGTCAATGTCGGCTTCACCAATTTCCAATTCGGCTATACAGCGATGCCCAGCCCCGACTTGCGGTCCGAATCCAGTCGTGGGCTTGAGGCAGGCATCCGTTTCGTCAATCCACTCTGGTCGGCGGAACTCGCCACTTTCCAAACACGCTATGACGACTTCATTCAATCATTCACCAACGTTGGTGTTGACCCCAACAATGGCTTGCTGATTTTTCAGTCCATCAATTTAGAGGATGTTGAAATCGCCGGCGTCGAATTTTCCGCACAAGCGAGCCTACCCAAACTGCCCGGGATCACATTGCGTATGTCGGCGGCTTACGCGAATGGCGAAGACCGAAGCACAGGGCAACCATTGAATTCCATCGCACCCCTCAACGGTGTTATTGGTATTGATTATGCGAACCCCGACTCTGGTATCAGCGGAAGCGTAGTGGCGCGGGCCGCCGCCCGACAAGATGATCTCGACGAGAGCGCCGGTGCGTTGTTATCACCAGCTGGCTACGTGGTTTTTGATGCGCTGGCCGCATGGAAACCGACGGACAGTCTGCGCGTTCGCGCGGGTGTCTACAATCTTGGCGATCACACCTATTTCAACTATCTGGATGTTCAGGGCCTGAGCAGCGACAACGTTAACAGCGCTCAGTTTCAACGACCTGGGCGCGAGTTCAGTCTGGCTTTGGACTGGTCTTTCTAATTAAAGGGACAAACGATGAACGTGAAAAAGAGCACACTATTATCCATCACTTTGATTCTTCTAACGGGCTGTGCAACGACACAACCGTCTACCGTCGAATCTGTGGCTAGAGAAACCGGATTGCCTGCACATACTGCTGTTCGCAATCCTTACTTCAATGCCATTGTTGAAACAGATGATGCAGCCGAGAAGGGTAGGCGCGCGATTCTCGCGATGCAGGGCGAATATCATGTGAAGTTTAACTTTGATGAAACGGTAGCCTTGCAAGCTGGCTACGAAAAACATGACAGCAAGAATACGGGCGGCTTCGAGAAAGTGATTGTTGTAGAGAACACGCCGGGACGAATTGTTTTGCAGCATATCCTTGTTGTTGGCGATGGTTATGTGGTGAAACACTGGCGGCAAGACTGGCACTTTGAGGCCAAAGAACGATTTGAATTCGTTGAAGACCAAAACTGGCAGGTCAAATCACTAGCGGCCGAGAAAACGGCCGGCGCCTGGACGCAATGTGTCTTTGAGGTTTCCGATGCGCCCCGATATTGTGGTACCGGAAAGTGGAATCACCGCTATGGCGTGTCAACATGGACCAGCGATCGTACCTGGCGACCCTTGCCGCGACGTGAATATACAAAGCGCGATGACTACAATGCGATTAACGCAGAGAACCGCCATACAGTCACGCCCAATGGCTGGACTCACGAGCAAGACAACACAAAGACTCTTCGCAACGGTCGCTCAACAGAGCTGACACTAGCACGGGAATTCGGCTTCAACGATTACCGTAGCATTGATGGTTTTGATTTCTCTCCGGCGATAGACTACTGGGCGGAAACCGCGGCCTTCTGGCAGCGCATGCGATCGGCATGGAACGAGCGATTCGCTCGAAATGGACACATTCACCTCTTGACGGAAGTCGACGGTATGCCGATCATCGTTGCTTCGTTCGAAGCCGCCGAAAACGCCGCTGAAACTTCGGCGCAAGAACAGGACGATTTGATTAACGCAACGCTAGATCAATGGGTCTCCACCAACCAACAAGCAGCAGTTCGTTAACAGAAGCGACGCCCGGAATGAGTTCCGGGCGTCGCGACTTTTTCTATGTTTCCAAACGCGTCGTTATGGCGTCCAGGCAGCGTCGAGATCAACGCCGCTAAAGGCTGAGTAAGCCCGAATGCCAATATGCCAGGTGCCCGCTTGTGGCGAGTTGATCTGGCAGGTTTCATTGTTGCCATTCTGGTAGGGCCGGCAATCATAGTTACTGGTAGATGGTTGACTACCAAATCTCAGGTAGAGATCTGCGTCACCGGAACCACCGGATGTCGTCACCGTCAGCGAAGACATGCCGGCAGGGACGTCGATGGTGTATCTCAACCAGCTACGTCGTGACGCCGATAAATCGGTTGCGCTAGCTTCGCCACCTTGAGCGCCACCGCCGTTACCCGGCTCGTCAAACGACGCGGTCAGGCTCACTCCCGAGAAGGTAGCGTAGGCGCGAACCATGACATGGTAGGTACCCGCCTGAACATTCGAAATGTTACAGGTCTCGCTATTGCCATTCCGATATGGGCGACAGTCCCAGTTTGCCGTCGTTGGTGCGCTTCCGAAACGCACATACAAATCCGCATCCCCGGAACCGCCACTCATCGCAAAGGAAAGATCGCTCGCACCCGCCGGCACTTCAATCGTATAGCGAATTTCGCCACCCGTACTCGCTGACAAACCTGTTTCGGCGACACCGTTAGTCAGTACATCATCGCCACCACCGGGATTGCCGCCGCCACTAATGGCATTGATTGCCGCAGTCGCATCAGCGATACCCGTACCACATTGAGTACAAGTTGCTGGAAATGCACGTGCGGTACTTTTGATCGTATTTTCCACTTCGGTTGGCGTCAGTGAAGGATCAACCGCTTTCATCAACGCCGCCAAACCGGCGACGTGCGGCGCCGCCATGCTGGTGCCCTGATAGAACGCATAGTTATCAGAAGCAGGGCCTTGAGTACCCGAGTTCAATGTAGACAACACCCCACCGGCCGCACCACCGCGAACGTCACCGCCCGGGGCAGCGACGTCGACAGAGCTACCAAAGTTTGAATAGTAAGCTCGCCCACCAGACCGATTGGTTGCTGCGACAGAAACAACGCCCGAGCAATTCGCCGGATTGAAACCGGAGGCATTGGCATTGGAGTTGCCGGCCGCCACCACAACGGTAGAGCCATTGCCACGTGCTGTATTGATCGCATTTTGAGTCGTCGTCGAGCATGCGCCGCCGCCACCCAGACTCATGTTGATCACATCGGCCGGATTAGCGTTTGCAGGCGTACCACTGACACTGCCACCAGACGCCCAGATGATGCTGTCCGCGATATCGGAGGTGTAACCGCCGCAACGTCCCAGTGCTCTCAGTGGAACGACTTTCGCGCCGTAGGCGACACCTGCCACGCCGGTGCCATTGTTCGTAACGGCAGCGACCGTGCCGGCGACGTGTGTGCCGTGCCAGCTGCTACTTCTCGCGGGCTCGTTGGGGCCGCAGTCGCCGGCTGCCGAGGCATCGCCCGGATCGCGTGCATCGGAGTCCCGACCGTTACCATCCACCGAAACAAAAGTGTCATCGATCATGTCGTAGCCGGGTAACAAGTTACCGTTCAAGTCCGGGTGAGGGCGGTAGCCCGTGTCAATGACGGCGACGACAACACCGGCACCGGTCGTCGTGTCCCATGCGGTCGGCAGGTTCAAGCCACCCGTAGATTCAAAGTAATGCCATTGCTCGTTGTATCGCGAGTCATTCGGTGTCGCCATCGGCTGCAACAACTGATCAACCTCTGCATACAAAATTTCAGGATCTGCGTTCAGCGTCGCAATTGCCTGCTGAAGTGTTTGTTGGGTTCGCCATTGCGGCAACCGATACACGCTAGCACCGTTTGCGGTTCGCCGTTTTAGCTTGGCTGACAAGCCGATCATGCGGGTAACGCGCTGGGCACGTGCAGCCGCTTGCCCATTGGCGTAGCCGATGCTTTCCATCGCCGACAATGAGAATCCGCCGCCGGCGTACTTGACGATGATCTGGTTAGACTGCGGACCCGGCGTAACCGTTGCAGCTTGTCCGGTCGGATCACCGCCTGCCCAGGATGAGAGTGAAAATGCTGCGCCAACAATGGCAAGACCAACACGTGAGCCGCGAAGGGCCCGTCGAAGGTTCGTATTCATGAGAAATCCCCAATGAAAGTGAAGGAGGCGCGCTGGTCTTCCGCCGCTTCGTCCCCGATAAGTCCCGCTACCGAAACTAGGCCAGCTACTTTAGCGTTTGCAAGTATGGTCCGAAAGATTCAATAGCGACCTACAGAAGGTTACGGCCAAAATCTTAATAAATTCGGACAATTACGTAGAAATGCGTCAAAAGAACCATAAATGTATTGCCGCGCTGCAACACAACAGGTTTGCGCATTTCCCGAAGATCGCCACAAATGCTACTAGCACGAAGGTAATTGCTATAATGTTCTAACATTATGTGTAATTTTCAGCCGTTCTGGCAGGATCAAGGGGCCGTGAGGTGAAACGACCGAATACGCTGAGATTGCTATGGTGCTTTTTGGTTTCTAGCTTGCTGGGCGCCTGCCAAACAACGGAGTCCACTGCGGCAGGAGTAGCGGCATCGTGTAAACAACCGGTCATCATGGTGGTTTCCGGGGTGACTCTCGATAGAAAACGCATGGCCGCTTATGCCAAAGCCATTGCCGAGTCGGGCCTTTATGTCGACACCCATGGCTACTATCTTAATAACCCGATTCCTGTAGAAGTCTTCGAAGGCACTATTCCCAAAAATCATGCAACGTTAATGGTGCGATTTCCGTCACTGGATGCGGCACGCAGTTTCTGGCAATCGCCAATTTATCAACAGGACATCAAACCGCTTCGGCTCAATCCATCGGCAGGTGATTACACCGTTGTCGTTTACAAGGAATCCGAACTACCTGACTACATAAGACCATCAGTCACACCCTCCATTTACGCAAGCGCAGTATCAGGCTGCCAATAGGAAACTCATTATGCGCATCGTCATTGTCTTATTCTTATGGGTTCTATCGAGTGTTAGCTTTGCTCAAGGTGAGGATAGCCATCCTTGGGAGCGTGACCTTCAAGTAATTGCGACAATGCTCGACGGCACCTTCAGCAATGCCAATCAGGCCTATTTTGACCAGCGAGTGGATCGGCCTCACAAGCATGCAAGAATGAATGCCGTCGTCCGGCAGTTGGAACCAACCATCTTCGAAGTTTCTATCGAACTCGATAACGTTATTAGCGAGCAACGTTGGCAGCTGATGCCTGACAACGAAAAACGTGCCGTTAGGATGTCGATTTTGACGATGACTGACAATGCGGCGACAGGCTGCGATATCTACTGGACTCGATCTGCCGGTCAATTTCAGGGCCAGGCGCTTGAGACCTGCGAACCAACATTGCCGACAACGATGTCGCTCAGTGCAGATCAATTGTGGCTGGGGCGAACGAATGACCCTGTACCGTTTCAGATGCATCGTGCAAGGGCTTTTCAATGTTATGCGGATATGCCGGGTGTCGGCGGTGGCCGGGACATCGATTACAAGCGCTATGACGGCTTCGACATTCACGATCAAGGCGGCGAATTTTGGTTCATCGATAAGGACGGCCGTGAACTGGGTGCTAGTCTTTTGCGTGTTGATTGGCCGATCAACAATCTAAAGGGCATCTTTACACGCAACTCTCTTGTGCTTTACGTCAACGAGAAAACGGAAGAAGGCCAGAAGGAAATCTCATATACGTTCACGGAAGCATCGGCAGAACGGGTCGGTATCAACTTGAAATGGATACTCGTTAACTGCTTCATGGAGTCCAATGAGGTTGCCATCCCTTCGATGTAGCAATAGCTGCCGAGTGTTATTAATGGCCTAGACAATTTGTCACTAATCGACTCATCGAGACCGCCGGCGCGAGGTGTCCATCGACGACAGTGAGTGTTTTTCGGTAACGAGGAAACATGACTGACGCCTTGGCTAAGGCGAAAGACCGTTGTTCCGAGCAACGTTAGTTTGATCCACGTAGCGCCTTAAAGTAACGGGACACGCTACCGCCGCGGTGGCGCAGCACATCGACAATCACTGCTGCGATAATGACGAGTCCGGTCACAACGCGTTTACTGGGTTCGCTCGCACCGATTTGGGCGAGCCCGGTTTGCAGCACGGCGATGATCAAGACGCCCAACAGCGTATTCGTAACGGATCCGCGACCACCGGCGAGGCTGGTGCCACCAATGACCACCGCGGCAATTGCCGAAAGCTCAAGACCGACACCGGCATTGGGGTCTGCCGATTGCAGGTAACCCACCTGAAACAAACCACCGAGACCCGCCAAGAATCCCGCCAGACCGAAGACTTTCACGCGCACCGAACGAACACTGATACCTGACAATCGAACGGCCTCTGCATTGCTACCCACGGCAATCATGTGACGCCCGAACACGGTTCTGGAAAGCGTGGTTTGACCAAGAATAACGATAATGAGCGCGACGATGAAAGCGGACGAAACGCCGAAGTAGGGCAAAGGCGCACTGATCCACTCTACCGTTGAGCCCACAAAAAGCGTTTGTGAGCCAGTGACTAGATACGCGCCGCCACGAGCAATCTCTAACATGCCCAGGGTGACAATAAAGGACGGCACGCCCCAGCGAGCGACGATTAACCCATTGCCTAGCCCGCACAGAAAACCGACACTCAGGCACGCAATGATTGCGATCGGTAGCGGCCACTGGAGCACGATCAGAAAGACGCCCATCACAGCGCCACACAATGCCATCACCGAGCCGACGGACAAGTCGATACCAGCAATAATCAAAACAAACGTCATACCGACGGCGACGACCAATAAGGCGGGGAGCTGATTGGCCATCGTGGCAAACGTCAATGACGTAAAGAAGTACTCACTGCGAAAGCCGAAAAAAACGATTAGCGCGGATAGAACCAGCAACAAGCCTAAAAAATCGTGACCCAACCAATCAACGGCACGTCTTAACATCGACCATTCCTCATATCGGCACCGCTGTTTGTGGGTCCGCATCAAAGCCACTGAAAGATGCTGCTGTTATGCTTTGCGACGACCAAGTGCCTTGCTCAAAGACTGCCGTCAAATGTCCATTCGACATGACCGCGATGCGATCGCTTAACGCTGTTAGCTCGCTATTTTCACTGGAAACGATGACGACCGCCTTGCCGGCGGCAGCCAATGCGCGTAACAGCGCATAAATTTGCGACTTAGCATGAATATCGATGCCTCGGGTCGGCTCATCGAACAACAGAATACGACAGTCAAGTAACAACCAGCGGGCGATGCTGACTTTTTGCTGATTGCCACCACTCAATGTGGCCGCGACTTGCTCAATGTGATCACAATGTAGCGATAGGGCGTTCACCTGTTGCTGCACGGCGTCGTACTCCCGCTCACTGTCGATCCATCCCCACCGGTTCGCGAACCGGTCGAGCGACAATAGCGTGATGTTTTGTCGTATCGACTGTGTCAGAAAAACGCCGTGTTGCTTTCTATCCTCGGGGATCAGACCAATATCCTGTTTAACCGCATCAACGGGTGATGCTATGGGCAATGGCTGATCGTCGTACTCGCCGAAGATCACACCATTGCTGATCGGGTCGGCACCGTAGATCGCGCGTAATAACTCTGTACGGCCAGAGCCCATCAAGCCGGCAATACCCAAGATCTCGCCGTAATGAACATCAAGGCTAACGTCGCGCAACAACCTCTCGGTACGGATACCTTGCAAACGAAGCGCACGCGTTTTTTGAACAGCGCGTTGCGTGTTTTCTATCGGTGTCGAGATCGGTGCCGCCATATTACGAATCAATGTCTCAGTCGGTACTGCTTTCGCATTGCCCGAGAATACTGTTCGACCATCTCGTAACACGGATACCTCATCGGCGATCTGCTTTATCTCTTCCATGCGATGGCTGATATACAACACCGCCGTACCGGCTTCCTTGATGCGATTGATATTATCGAACAGCAGCGCGACCTGAGGATCACTGAGCGCCGCCGTTGGCTCGTCAAGAATCAGCAGCTGGCATGGAACAGCCAATGCACGTGCGATCTCAAGCAACTGCTGTTGACCGATACCGAGATCGCGGACCTTGTCAGTCGGTGACAAGTCGTCGATGCCCAACGTGTCGAGCAGCGTCTGAGCTTCTGCGTTTAACCGCTTCAAGTCGACAACACCATACCGCGTTGGCAATCGTCCAAAGTACAAGTTTTCCGCGACCGTCAGGTCGTTAATCAGGTTCAGCTCCTGCATCACCATTCTGATACCGGCACGGTTCGCATCCAGGATCGTCGCGGGACAATAAGTTGTGCCCAGACACTCCATCGTGCCGCTGTCGGCAGGTGTAATACCGCAGATAACATTACACAGTGTCGTTTTGCCGGCGCCGTTTGCGCCCATCAACGCATGCACTTTACCTGACGCAAGATCGAGTTCTGCATTGTCCAAGACGCGCGTCGCATAGCTTTTCCGGAGCCCGACTATTCGAAGGAATGGTACGTTCAAAACGACCTACAGGAGATCAGCGGTTACCAGTCGCACCGGCGTTTGTTTGTCGGCTGGAACGAGCCCCGTTTCAAGAATTTGAAGGCCATACTCAATGCCATAGATGGCTAACTGATCGCCATACTGATCAACCGTCGCGAGCATGTCGCCATCGCGGAGTAACGCACGCGCGGCGTCTATATTGTCATAACCAATCACGGCGATCTGCGTTTGCTTGTCGGCCTGTCGTATCGCCGCAACCGCGCCGATCGCCATGCTATCGTTACTGCACAACAACGCCCGGAGTCTAGGGTGCTCTGCAATCATCGCTGCCGCTACCGCGCTGGCTTTAGCTTGCTCCCAATTGGCTGCCTGAGCACTAACCACCTCAATACCAGCAGCGGTCATCGCGTCTTCAAAACCCAGTTGGCGTTGCTGCCCATTGAAGGCGGTCGCGATACCACCAATGATGCCGACTTGATCACCTATTGCCAGCGTAGCTGCCAAGTGATCTGCCGCCAATCGTGCTCCGGCGCGATTATCGGGACCGACAAAGGGCACTTGAACGTTCGCCTCATTTAATAGATCACGGTCAAGCTGGTTGTCGATATTAACGACAACAACGCCGCGCTCCCGTGCACGCTTGATGGCCGGAATCAAAGCCTTCGAATCGGCAGGGGCGATCACAATGATGTCAGCGCCCCGTGCGGTCATTTGCTCGATCAACGCCACTTGCTGGCGAAGATCACTTTCATCTTTAAGGCCATTGATGATCAGCTCATAGTCTTTCGCGTTCGCCGCTTGATGGGCGCGCGCACTGTCTGCCATGGTTACGAAGAACTCATTGGCGAGTGACTTCACGATAAGTGCCACAACAGGCTTTGCTTCGGTTGTCGGCGATGACGATTGTTCATCACCGCAACCTGACAGCAGGGCTATGGCGACCAGGAGCGAGCTGATTCGAATGAGATTTGGCATAAGTTGTCTCTTATCGTGTTGGTTAACGGCGCGTTTTAAGACTATCAGTTAGGGATCACCGATAACATGTCGATTGATTTCGGCGCTTCGGTATCGTCGCAAAGAATACCCAGCGTGTGCTCACCGGGAAGAAGATCAAATCGCTCAAAAATTTTGGCGTAAAACTGTCCGCGGTGGTCTACCTGAGTCGATAAACTAAAAGTACCTTGATGGCGGCCATCCAAAATGATGCTGACTTGTCCCGAGGTGTTTCCGCGGAACGCATAGTACTGCACCGCCGTGCCACTAAAGGTTATGGTTGCGCGGCATCCCGCTAAGCCAGTGGTCAATGTAGCGCCCGATGCGTTCCATTGGCGATCGCGGGTGATGAAACCCGAATAATCCCACCGGGGATCAGCATCTTCAATCGTCTCCCAGCGTACGTCGACAGGTATGGCTGATGTCTGTTGAACACGAGGCTCGATAACCGGAATAAGCCATTGGTCGTTAGCAATCCGCCCACCCATTGCGTCAACGACAACCTGGTCAATGATGGGCAACGCACGCTCTGCCATTGCCGAAAAGGTATCGGGTGTTGCCGGGAACCCGAATCTCGTTCTCGAAATCTCATACTCATCGGAGAAGTCATGCTTATCGAAGTAGTCCTCCAATTCACTGTGGCCCATCATCAGACCCAAAAGGCCACCCCAGGTAGCCGTCGGGTTGTCGGAATCCCAACCGGCCAACGTGCCAATACGGATCGTGTTTCGGAAGTCACCTTCGCCGTAAAATAGACTCACCAACGACGCAGCAAAATTGATACCTGAATCCCAGGGATATTTGTAACGGTATCGCGCTGCTGTATTGAGCTGATAGCGTTGATAAATCTTGTCTCTGGTTACAGCCCAGTGCTTGGGCGCCGGATTACGTTGGTATTCGCGCCAAACAAAGTCGTACATGTCCGCAATATAGGTGCCGGCTGGCAAACGCTTTCGTGCCTCCGCAGCCATCCATTGCAACTGCTCCGCCCGGGGTTTTGAGGCATCAACCGCTGAAACCAGCGAATACATAATCACGTAGAACTCTGCCGCCCACTCAGAGTGCTGATAGGCCGTCGTTCGAATCGGCAGGTGGGCGATCTTTAGGGCAACATCCGGTCTGACGGGCGCCAATGCGCCGAAAATTTCCGTCGTGAGTTGAGCATCGATCATTTCCCACATCGGGTTGTTTTCGGGCAATGACGTTGCAGGCGGCACAACACCTTGTTGCATTTGTCCTAGCGCGGCGAGGTTGGAAACCCAGACCGACGGGAGACCGACATGTTCTGTCCATGCCGCGGCAATCTGTTCGGGTGTCAGCAGAAAGGTGTTGTGTCGCTCTAGGGCCGATTGATAAACGTATTCGATGTCGGTGTCGTCGTCTGCACCCCACGGTCTATTGTCTAAGACGATGTTGACCACTTCGCCGTCGCGCCCGATACGAGTACCCCAGTCATCGTCGGTAAAAAAGGGCGGTGCGAATTTCACATTTTCGGTGGGTAGTCCGGTCCAATTGGCAATGCTGCTACCCAGCCAGAACCCTCTGAGCTTATCGCGATAAGTAGAACGATCAATGATCACGGTGTCGTGGCCGTCTGATTCTGGGTTCGTCGTCACGCATCCTGCTATTCCTAACAAGCATACGATGACCCAAAAACGGGACAAGCCATGTAAACGTGTCGCCATGCTACTAGGCACGTAATATCTCACCCGGTGTTTGCCAGTGGGGAAGCTCGCTAAGGCGGGCTAACCATGCTCGAACCTGTTTGGGTACGTCAACTTCGGCTTCATCTGCCAAAAACAGATAGCCGCAAATCGAAAAGTCAGCGATGGTCAGCGTATCGCCGGTGATAAACGCGCCGGTGTCACCAAGGCGGTCATTGAGCAAACCGACGTCATGAAGATACCGTTGCATCAGCCAATCGCGAGCGCCGTCGTCTAGACGGGAATCGTCGAAGCGTTTGTCGGCGCGCAATTGGGGAAGGCAAAGTCCAATCTTATTAGCTTCCCAAAAAAGCCATTCGGTGGCGTTATCGAGCAAGGCCGAATGCTCGCCACCCCAACGACTAAATTTCTTGGCGAGATATAGCAATATGGCGTTCGATTGGGTGAGGGCATGGTCACCATCCAGTAGCAGTGGGACTTCGCCAAACCGAGCATGCTTGCGAAAAATCTTAGGCCGCGATGTGCGAGGAGAGAAGATATCGATAAAGACATATTCGTGATCGATTTCAGCAACATCCATTAGCAGTTTTATTTTGTAGGCGTGGCCGGAGTCCGGGTGGCCGAAGAGGGTCAACATAGGTTTCTCGAGGTCATTGTGGTTACCTTCAGATTAACGACGGCACGGCTCGATGTCGATGGAACGCAACGGTGTGCTTTATTTGTGCCCGGTTAATCATCTTTGAATTTAGGCAGACTACCCAAGAAACTAAATTTGACAACGATATTTATGTCGATTAATCTCGACATATGGAATCATTAAACGCTATTGAAGCACTAAGCGCGTTGGCGCAAGAGAGCAGGTTAGCTGCTTTTCGGCTAGCCGTTCAGGCAGGTCCAAACGGCTTGCCGGCCGGCG
Source organism: Woeseiaceae bacterium (assembly GCA_045110335.1). Lineage (GTDB taxonomy): Bacteria > Pseudomonadota > Gammaproteobacteria > Steroidobacterales > Woeseiaceae > CALBPI01. The sequence goes on along the minus strand of JBGCGB010000030.1, from coordinate 51,771 downwards.
AAATCGCCGAGCGACTTGCTGTACCGCACAACACGATGTCGACACACTTGGCTATTTTGACGCGCGCCGGCCTGCTGGTGACTGAGCGACAAGGTCGACGCATCATTTATCGTGTCGATTTCGCCGGTATGCGGGCATTGTTAGCTTTTCTTTTAAAAGACTGTTGTCGCGGTGCACCCATCGCCTGCGACGCCGCACTCGACAGCATCCAGGCAGGGTGTTGTCCCGCCACCGAAGGACCAAAACTATGAAGAGAATGCATGTGCATGTGAACGTTGACGATATCAATACGTCCATTCAATTTTATTCGACCCTGTTCGACGCGGAGCCCGCGGTTAACAAGCCTGATTATGCTAAATGGATGCTGGAGGACCCACGGATCAATTTCGCGATCAGCGCGCATGGCCGGACGCCTGGTGTTGATCATCTCGGCATCGAAGCAGATAACCTCGAAGAACTAGCGGGCGTGCATGAATTGCTTACGCGCACCGATGGACCTTCCTACGACGAAAATGAGGTAACCTGCTGCTATGCCAGCTCCAAGAAAAAATGGGTGCAAGATCCACAGGGCGTTGCTTGGGAAACATTCCATACGCATGGCACAGCCACGGTCTATGGCGACGACTTTAGGGATGAGGCAGCTAAACACAACGGGTGAGCGCGCGTGAGCAGTCCCCGCAAGTCTGCGTCACGAACGGACGGACCGCTGAGAGTGACATCGACGCACTAGCGCACGCGCTAATACGTGCAAGTCAGCCGTGAGCAGACTAATGTTTGCGGACTAGAGGAAAGTCAGTCATGCATCCAAATAATTTTCAGCGACTGGGTTCGCTCATTGTCATGATCGCCGTATTGTCCGCGTGCCGCTCGGATAGTTCGCTGAGACCATTTACCAGCGACGGCTGCAGTCTGTTCCCCGATGGTTCTCCGATCAGCGAACAAGACTGGTGCCAATGCTGCTTCGAGCATGACATTGCTTATTGGAAAGGCGGCACGCAAGAGGACAGGAAAGCGGCTGATATCGCATTGCGCGAGTGTGTTGCGGATCGAACCGATAATCGCGTATTGGCGAGTATGATGTATGAGGGCGTTCGCGTCGGCGGCAGCCCTTATTTTTATAATTGGTATCGCTGGGGTTATGGATGGCCATATGAGCGAAAATATCAAGCGTTAACACAGACCGAACAAGTGACAGCGGCTGCTTTGCTAAGAAATTACCGGGCCAACGTAAACAGTGATGAAGTGTGTAGCTCAACCGATGAGGTAAGATAATGATTATCGTGATTGGAACCATTGTTGCTAAACCAGATCAATGCGAAAGCGTACGGCGCTTGTCGGAACAGCATGTCGCGCGATCCCGAAAGGAGCCCGGCTGCATCGCACACGACGTATCCGTGCATTCAGATAACCCGAACAAGTTTGTGTTTGTGGAATTCTGGTCAGACCTCAATGCGTTGAAACAACATTTTGCCGAACCATCATCACAGCTGTTCGTCACAACACTACGCGAAATGATTGATGGCAAACCCAGCATGCGTATTTTTAATGCAGATGAAGTTTCGGTCTAGCTACGTCGCGCTCGTTGTCCTTCGATAGTCCTGCCTAATCTGAAGCGCAAGATCTTCTTTGGGATCCAAGCCGAGCCCCGCAGCTTTGTTTGCCACCGATGTAGACCTTTTGTTGTTGCGCCAGTAATCAGCTGGCGTTCAATCCTCGCCTTGCTTGCAACAATGACAGATGACGTTATCCATTCGGCACCGTTCGATTATCGGAACTTGCATCTGTGAGATAGGCGCGTAAGTTAGGACAGATAGAAGAACATTTAAATGGGGGAATCGTGATGCGAAGCCAGTTTTTTGCGACGTCTGTGATTTGTGCCGGTTTGTTATTTGGATGCGCCACTTCTGATCCAGCAAGAATTGAGCGTAAAGAAGATGCCAATGCATTGGCGCAGCGAGCGGGCGCGCCTTTGTTTGAAGGCATGGGTACGCATCATCATGCGATCACCACAAATGACCCCGATGCTCAGCGCTACTTTGATCAGGGGCTAGTCATAGACTTTGCATTCAATCATGCAGAGTCGGCGAGATCGTTTCGGGCGGCGCAAAAGCTCGACCCGAATGCTGCGATGGCCTTCTGGGGTGAAGCTTTAGCTCTGGGTCCTAACATCAATGTCACCAGCAACGGCAAAGCGGTCATGACTGATGAAGCAAGGTTCAAAGCGTTCGCGGCGATTCAGCAAGCGAAGCGCCTGGCCACCGACGTCACGAAAAAAGAACGCGACTATATAGATGCGTTATCCGTTCGCTATAACGGCGATCCAACAACGCCGCGGGAACCATTAGACACTGCCTATATGAATGCGATGCGGGATCTCCATGTGAAGTATCCCGCTGACGCCGATGCGGCGTCTCTATTCGCGGAATCCATCATGAACACGATGCCTTGGGATTACTGGCTGGATGCCGAAAACCCAAAGCCATTGGCTGCTGAAGCCATTGAAGTGTTGGAACGGGTTATCGAAACGACACCCAATCATCCGATGGCGCTGCATTTGTATATCCATGCGGTAGAAGCATCCTCAAGTCCGGAACGCGCTGAGCAAGCAGCGGACACACTCCTCAATCTGGTACCGCGTGCAGGACATCTTGTTCACATGCCAGCGCATATTTACTGGCGGGTAGGGCGTTACAACGATGCGTCGAAGGCCAATGTGTTGGCCGCTCAGGTAGATGAAGACTACATCGCAGCCTGTAATGCCCAAGGGTTTTATCCGGCGCTTTACTACCCCCACAATATTCACTTTCTCTGGGCCGCATCCAGCATGGAAGGTCGCAGTGAGTTAGCCATCCAATCAGCGCGAAAAGTAGCCGACAATGTGGCGCTGGAGATGGTCGCTGCGTACCCCGGCGTTGAGTTTTTCAAGACTATTCCATTGCTATCACTGACACAGTTCGGGCGTTGGGATGAGATTCTCGCCGAGCCGCCACCGCCCGCTGATCATGAATACTCTACGGCAATTTGGCATTACGCTCGCGCCACGGCTTTCGCTCGTACCAATCGGGTGGTGGAGGCCGAGGATGAGTACGCTAAGTTAGTTCCGCTTCGCCAAGCTGCCGATGTCGAATTCCTGGATACCATTCAGTATCCGGCGACAATGCTTCTGGAAATTGCTGACGAATTGGTCGCCGGCGAAATCGCCCTTGCCTCCGATGATCACAGCAAAGCGATTGAACATTTTGAGCGGGCAGTAAAAACTCAGGATGCACTGCCTTACACCGAGCCACCGTTTTGGTACTACCCAACCCGACATACACTTGGCAAGGCGCTGATCGAAATGGGCGATGCCGAAGGTGCAGAAGCCGTCTATCGGCGTGACTTGGAGCTGTATCCCAGAAATGGATGGGCGATGTTTGGCCTGATCCAAAGTCTTAAGGCGCAAAGCAAAGATGCGTCCGATATCGAACGCCGATTTGATATCGCATGGCAGAAGGCAGATGTAACGCTGACCAACTCGACACTTTAAAGGTGGCAAGCGGGACACAACGCAAGTGGAACAATCCGAGAAACACGGATTAAGATAATCGCGCCAACTCGATTTGCAGCTTCGAAAACCAAACCGCGAACAAACTGATCGCCAGGAAACCGAACTCAAGCATGACTTGCGAAGACCGGATCACACTAGCAACATCGGCCAGTACAAAGCCTTGAAACATTCTGTGTGACTCATCACCGATTTGTGCGTTGGCAAAAATGAATCGATGGAAATCACGCTGACATAAAAGACGCTCAGTCCTGCTCTCGAAAGCTGCTTGATCGTGAATAAGCTTCTAAGCGCGATCTAGCGACTAGTCTTCGGAGCAATATGGCTCCTGGGGGTCGTTGTTAATAATTACAAGGCAAAGTCAATGGTATAGGCGACGACAAATTTAACCTCATCATTGTCTAAGCCATCCGGCCCAGCGTCATCGAGATCTGTGTTCGTAATCGCAAGCGAAAAGCCGTCTTTAGTCAATGACACACCGTAGTCAACATAGCTTCCGGGGACACCGTTAAACGCCTCGTTAAAGTCACCATCGTGATAGCCAACATGTAACCCCAGCTCGAGTTCATCCCTAACTTCGGCTACATAGTCCAGTGAGATATAGAACGCCTGACCAAATCCAAAGTCTTGTTCCGGCCCTTCGTCGGCCTCCGTGTTAGCCAGTACGTTGATCCCGAGACTGAAAGCATCAAGACTGATCGATGCATAAATTTCGCCGAAATCGAATTCCGCTTCTTTGTCATAGTTGTAATAAAGATAGCCAAAGTCATAACTTAGGTCGTTGCGCGCTCCCGAGAAACCAAAGTAAACGTCATGCTCATAGGAGAACACATCACTCGGCGCATAACTCACATTCGAGACCCAGGTGCCAACGTAGAACCCACTATCTTTACTGTAATCTATCCCTCCGGAAACGGCGGCAAGATTTTCGGTTTGCGTCAGACCACGCCAGATATAGTTGTTAGACGCCGTAGCATTCGCAGTTAGCTCATCGCTGTAACCATTGCCCGCGCCTATCGCGAGGCCAGCCAGGATACCCAAACCTATTCTTTTCGTTTTCTTCATTGCAATTTCCTTGCGTTGCGACAATCACCGCACATTCGACTTTACTGTTGATAATGGTGTCTGATACTAGAACTCTTCCCAAACCTCAGCATCACCGCCAGACACAGCTTTACGTTGAACAGCTGGCTCAGCGATTGGTGGTGGGGTGTTTGACTTCGTCGACTGCCATGGCCGATCCACTGCCCGTCGTTCTACCGGTTGATCACCAACGGGGGCACTCTTGGCCAAATCTGAACTTGAACCACTGGCGTTCTGCTCTGAGAATGAGAAGTACGCAATATAGTCAGTCAATTCATTGCTCTTGTCGCTGATAGACTTACTCGTAGCAGCAGCTTCTTCCACCAGAGCCGCGTTTTGCTGCGTTACGCTGTCCATATGAATGAGGGCTTGATTGATCTGATCGATACCAACGGACTGTTCTTCGCTTGCGTGACTGATTTCGCCAACGATTTGAGTTAGTTGCCCGACTGCTTCGACGATATGTTCGAGTTCTCGACCCGATTCCTCGACCAGTTCTGTGCCACCGCGTACTTTGGACACACTGTTTTGAATGAGTTCTTTGATTTCTTTTGCGGCCGATGCACTTCGACCTGCTAGTTGTCTGACCTCGCTTGCCACGACGGCAAAGCCTCGACCTTGCTCCCCAGCGCGTGCCGCTTCTACAGCCGCATTCAGTGCTAGTAGGTTAGTTTGGAACGCAATCTCATCAATCACGCCAATAATCGCCGAGATCTCCTCGCTTGCGGAAGTGATCTCTCGCATCGCGGCAACGGCCTTACCCGCTGTCTCGCCACTGCTGCTCGCGCGCGCGCTAGTAGAGACTGCCAAGTCATTCGCCGAACGTGCATTTTTGGCATTCTGACGAACTGTGCTGGTCAATTCCTCAGTGCTCGAGGCTGTTTCCTCGAGGTTAGCCGCCTGCTGCTCCGTTCGGTCACTGAGGCCGAGATTTCCTTCCGAAAGCTCTTTGGAGCCTAATTGTACATCCGTCGCGATTCGGTTGGCGTTATCCAGCGTGTCGCGGAGCTTGTGACGCATAGACAAAATCTCTGCATACGCTCCGAAATGAATTTGACCAGAGTCGCTCTCGCTAAGATCACCATCCCCAATGCGCTTCGCAATCGCCTGAATCTCGGAGGGATCAGCGCCGAGCCGTGCATGCAATCGTCGACCCAGTAGAAAGGCGAATATTGAAACGACACCTGCCGCCGTAAGACCACCGATAAATGTAGTTAAGCGCATACTGGCAACGGCAGCTAACGCCTCGGCCTTATCGATTCGGGCGATCATCGTCCACTCAAGATAGCCAAAATCCAGCGGCGCAAACGCGGTCAAGTAGGTGCCTTCGTCAACGTAGTCGTCGATCACACCAGACTCTCCGCTGGTGAGTTGCGCCAGAGTTGACGTGGCTAATTCATGCTTCAGGATGGTGTCTTCTTCAATAAACCGGGACTGTGAGCGATATAGTCCATCATCACCAATTAAGATGGCCTCACCACTGTCGCCCAGTCCTGACGACTCCTGCATGATATTGTTGATCCGCTCAATAGGCATCTGAAACACCAACGTGCCAATAAGCTCTCCGTCGTCATAAATCGGCGAGCCAATGAATGCCGCTGCAGCCTCAAAAGATGGCAGATAGCCTTCAAAATCAATGATACGTGCTTGGCCCTCAGACAGTTGTAACGACTCTTTTGCCAAGCGAGCAAAATTCGAATCGCGATGTGGCCCATCGAATAGACTAGTGGCATAGTCGATCTCCTTAAAAACCGAATAAACGATCCGACCATTCTTAGGTTCGATCAGGAAAATATCGTAATAGCCAAATCTAGTAAGAAAGTCGCGCAGGACCGGATGGTATTTCTCATGTAGCTGATCGTAGCGCAAGTCGTTATCGGAGCTGTTCAGCTGATCTTTCTGCCCTAAAGGAAACGGGTTGTCGGCCAAATAGAGGTACTGGGCAAGCAGACTTTCCTCCGTCAAAGGCAAGAGCGATTGTGTCGATATACTCTCGTCATTGCGTTGCGCATAGGCCGTACCAAAGCTGCCGGAGTAGTAGCCGCTCACGCGTTCTTTGAAACGTTGAATTTGATTTTCTGAAAGTGCCATTTCATCAATCATCGTTGGGAACGCTTCGGCGAACCCGCGCATGGCTTCTTTCGTCATTAGGTTGCTAGCCATTGCAATATTCTGGCTCTTGACTACTTCAAGAAACTCTTCGATGTGTGTCTGGCGACCCGCGCTTATCGATGTCAACTGTTCGCTCGCCCTTTCCGTTAGAGCGACGCTTGCTTGACGATCAAAGACGAAGGCAACAATTACCACAGGAATTATGCCAGCCATAAGCAAGCTGACAACGAGCAATTGGCGTAGAGATATTTTAGACATGGCTATCGTTTTACCAAGTTTATAAGTGACGTAATAGGTATCGGCATGCCGTCAGAAAAGTTTAGGCTTTCAATCAAGAAAACAACCTTTTCTTTTCGAATTTTTCCTAAAGGTCATTCACAATCGGTCGACAACCCTCTTGTAAAATGAATTTACTACTGTGGTGGGAACATGAAAGTACTGATTGTGGATGACAGTCCTGCGATGCGCATGATTGTCAAAAGAACCCTACGGCAAGCAGGGTTCTCCGGTTTGAAAGTGAGCGAAGCCGGTGATGGCGCGGAAGCCCTTGCTAGCATCGAATCAGTCGCACCGGAGCTCATCCTGTGCGATTGGAACATGCCAAACATGAATGGTATTGATGTACTACGGCAGCTTCGCGAGGACGGGAATCCAGTGAAATTTGGATTTATCACCACCGAATCTACCGCGGAAATGCGATCCCAAGCGAGAGAAGCGGGCGCTCAATTTTTGATCGCTAAACCCTTTACGCCAGAGTCTTTTGAGAAGAAGCTGCGACCCATTATTGGATAGGAGAACACAGTGGCGGTCTATAAAGCACCTGCTTCGGAAGAAGTGAAGGAAATGATCAGCATGTTCATACCCAATGGGGTCGACGTGTCCGAAGCCGCGGCCGCGGCTGATTTCGAGAAGTCCCATGCCGCTCTTTTTGTGAATGGTGACGGCAACGTTGTTGCAGCATGCAGTGTTGACTTACCACTGGGTGCGGCACTCGGCGCATCGCTTTCAATGATCCCGCCGGCGGCGGCGGAGGACATGGTATCCGACAAGGCGCTATCTTCAATCGCGCTGAGCAACCTTTATGAAGTCATGAATATGTTCTCCAGTCTGTTTATGGATGACTCAACCGCGCATCTAAAGCTTACTGAAGTGATTGCGGTAGAAGACACCCCAGAACTGACAGGGCCATGCGAGTTGAATACGATCGTTGAGGTTCAAGCCGGCGCTTATGGAAAAGGCATCGCCCAATTTGTATCAATCTGAAGCGCAGCTCTAGAAAACAGCTTGTAGTTCGGCTGTTTCTTTCTCCGCGGAGTCCAGCATCTGGCGTTCTAAGCCATTGATCTTTTCCATCGTGAGAATCTCACCAGCCTGCTCGTAGACCAATGCTTCTTGGTCCGTAAATTCGCTTTTCGAGACGCCTGTACTGACGAGCAGATTCGCTAATGCAACACTGGCTACGGTCGGAGAGTATTCCTCATCCGCATCCGAAGGCTTATGGTGATGCCGCATTGTTTGCACGATCGCTTCGGGTAGTCCCCAGTCTTGAGCGATGAGTTCTCCAACCATCGTATGATCGTAACCTAACAACGCATTTTCGGCAGCCACCAGATTGACCTGATCAAGATCTAGCGAATAGTTCAAAACATCGGACATCTCGTCGGTATTGATCGCAAACAAGGCCAAGAGTCCAAGGTCGTGCAGTAGACCCGCGCAAAAGACACTATCGGTAGGCTGTTTGCATCTCGCTAATATAGACCGTGCCAAAACAGCCGTTGATAAGCTGTGATTCATGAAGCTGCTGGTACGCATCAACTCATTTTCCATGTTAGAGAACTGAGAGGCGCTGGCCAACGCGAGCGCCAAGTCGGCGATTTCCCGATTACCCACGCGCTTTAGCGCTTGATCGAGACTAGTGACATCGATACCTCTCGAATAAATCGAACTGTTTGCCAAACGCAGCAGGCGGGCGGCGAGGGCCGGATCGGTCTCTACTGCCGCTAGGAGTGTTGCCGACTCGGCATCCGGGTCAGTTGCCAGACGATGAATTTCGAACGCTGACTTGGGGATTCGAATCGATGCCAACGCGCGGGCAACGATCTCATCGATAGATTTTTTCATGTTGATTCGCAAGAACAAATTTCATGTACCAAGATTCATCGGCAGGAACCCAGAAAAACTGGAGTCTTTTTTCTAAATTTCTTGGAGCCGTCGCCGCTATACACAAAGATTTGATGACAAACGGTGATATACAGCGTGGCAACGATACTGACTGTTGATGATTCAGCTTCAATGCGGAAGATGGTGGCGTTCAGCCTGAAAGCCGCGGGGCATAACGTTCTCGAGGCGTGCGATGGAGTCGAGGGGCTCGATGTCGCCAAGGAAAACTCCGTGGAAGGTTTCATAGTAGATGTCAACATGCCTCGTATGGATGGCATCACATTAGTTCGTGAATTACGTGCGTTGCCGCAATATGCGCACACGCCAATTCTCATGTTGACGACCGAAACGAGCGCGGAACGCAAGAGTCAAGGCAGAGAAGCTGGCGCCACTGGTTGGATGATCAAGCCATTCAACCCGGAACAGATGCTCGCCACACTTCGTCGCGTGATTACTTGAGTCTATGCGATGGATGAACTAGATCTACAAGAAGTCCGTGGAATGTTTCTCGAGGAATGTCGAGAAAACGTTGACGTTCTGGAGAGCGGACTACTCAAAATGGGTGGCGATGATGCCGACCCGGAACTCGTGAACGAAGTTTTTCGTGCGGCGCACTCCATCAAAGGCGGCGGCGCCACGTTTGGCTTCATGAAGTTGTCTGAGCTTACCCATCACATGGAAACGCTCCTGGATGAGATGCGCCAGGGAAACAAGACCATCCAGGAAGCTGACCTCGAACTACTACTCGGTGCCGTCGATATCGTACGGGATCTCATGGAGCTTACCGAAAAAGACGAGCATCCCGAGCGCATCGCCATGCAAGAGAAACTTGCCGGTGCGGTTGGCAGTCAGCCAGATGAGCCGGAAGTACCGGAGGAGACACAAAACGACACATCAAAGATTTGGGGTATCGATTTCAAGCCGGCGCCAGAGTTATTGGTGCGCGGCAATGATCCTTTGCTACTGGTGCGAGAAGTACATCGTTTGGGGGAATTAACGCTGTCACCGCAAACGGATGCGTTGCCCAATTGGGCCGATTTCGATCCTAAATCCTGCTATCTCGGATTTACGGCTGAGCTCGTTTCCCAATGCGACGAGGAAGCGATCACCGAAATCTTTGAGTGGATTGAATTCGATTGCCAGCTAGACGTGACGCTGATGCCATTGAGGGGAGCTAAAGAAACGACGATCGAAGCCGCGGAAACCGCCGTTATAGTCGATGACAAAGTGGCCGCTAGCGACAGCACTGGGCAAGCAACAAAGCCCATAGAATCCGAAACACCGAGACCTGTGGTCACGTCGGCATCCACTCAGGAAAAGGCTAACGAAAGCGCCCCGCCTAAGGTAACGACCGAAGCCGCTGAAGCAGAGCCCGCTAAGCCTGCACCAGCCAAGCCGCCTGCAGCCGCCGAGTCTACGTCGATTCGAATTGCAACCGATAAGATCGATCAAATGATTAATCTCGTTGGCGAACTCGTGATCACCCAATCGATGTTAAACCGGATTGGTGAAGCTGACTCACCGCCGGATGCCGATGAGTTAAGGGACAGACTTGCGGAATTGGAACGCAATACACGCGAGCTGCAGGAAAGTGTCATGCGTGTTCGAATGATGCCTATGTCATCCGGGTTCGGTCGTTTACCGCGATTGGTGCGCGACCTATCAAGAAAACTGGACAAGAAGGTCGAGCTCAAAATTGAGGGTGGACAAACGGAAATTGACAAGACCGTGTTGGAAAGAATGATGGATCCGCTGGTTCATCTCGTGCGAAATGCACTAGACCACGGACTCGAAACACCTTCTGAAAGACTCGCCGCTGGCAAGTCAGAGACAGGCGAACTAACCCTCAACGCTTTCCACAAAAGCGGAGCGGTCATTATCGAAATTGTTGACGATGGACACGGCATTGACCGCGACAAAGTATTCGCCATTGCCGTTAAGCGCGGAGTCGTGAGTGAGGACGATGAACTCACTGACGACCAAATAAACCAGTTGATATTCGCACCAGGATTTTCAACAGCCGCACTTGTCAGCGATGTATCGGGCCGGGGTGTTGGTATGGATGTCGTTCGACGGAACATTCTGGACTTGGGTGGTCGAATTGAGATTAAGTCGGTGATGGGCGAGGGAACAACCATTCGCATACGCTTACCGTTAACGCTGGCAATATTGGAAGGTCAGATGATTGGTTCCGCCGGACAAGTCTTTGTGATTCCATTGTTGAGCATTATTGAAACGGTGGAAATGACCGATTCTGGTGCCACACGATTGCCTGGTTCCGGCGAGGTTTGTCGTTTTCGAGGTGAATTTATTCCCCTCATTTATCTTTCGAAGCGATTGCGCCTACGCGGAAAGTCTTCCGATGAACTCGTTGTCATCGTAGAAGTCGATGGTCAACTCATTGGCATTGCCATTGATGAGGTGCTCGGTCAGCAGCAAGTCGTCATCAAAGCCCTTGAGGACAACTATCGAACAGTTCCGGGAATCGCCGGAGCCACCATCATGAGCGATGGCAGTGTCGCGCTTATTATCGATCCACCGGCATTATCCGGTGCCACCAATGCCTTATCCGAAGTAGCGTAATCGCTAGATACAGGGAACACCCATGCAAAGTGCCGAGCAACAGATAACCGAACCCACCATCCGTAACGTGGGCGAACAGTACTTGACGTTCCTTCTCGATCGCGAAGAGTATGCCGTCGAGATTCTAAAAGTGCAGGAAATCAAAAGCTGGAGTACCGTTACACCAGTACCTTGCGCTCCCGAGTACATTCTGGGCGTCATCAACCTTCGAGGCGCGATAGTCCCGGTAATCGACCTACGCAGTCGATTTGGTCTAGAACATATCGACCACACACCATCGACCGCCGTGATTATTGTGCGCGCAACTAATTCCGACCAGCAACGTATCGCTGGTCTTGTCGTCGACGAAGTCGCGGAGGTCTATCACCTCCAGGAGAGCAATATTCAGGATAGCGTTGATATCGCCGGCTCAATTGATGGCGATTATATTCGCGGTCTCGCGCAGGCCGAAGAGAATCTCGTGATCTTGATCAATCTCGATCGCATTATCATGAGCAGTCTCGAACTCGCCGATCTTGCGGAGATCGTAACGGATGACTAGTCACTGTTTATCACTCCCTGAATCGTTAAAAATCGACATCGTTGGTGAGTTCAAAGCATCCATGGACACCGTATTAAAAAAAGGCGGAAATGTCGATATCGACGGCGCGGCCTTGGCTGTTATCGACTATAGCGGTGTGCAGTTGTTACTGACATTTATTGCAGAAGTTCGATCTCATGGCAACACGGTATCGTGGCAATCACCCAGTGATACTTTGAAAGCCGCTGCAGAAGACATGGGTGCCCTGCAGTTTCTCGCCCTAGAAGACCATGCCGACTAGCGCGCTTAGAGCGCTAACGCAACAACTCGTTCAACGATTGACCAATGTCGTCGATGAAGAGGAGGGGTGCCACACCGCTGTTTGCGAAAATATGATTGCATTGGTAGACAACGACGCTGCGATAGGCCTCGGTGACGAGGCTGTTCCAAAACTGATTACCAGCCTTCAGTATTTTGACCGGCTGCAGCAACGCACTCACTACTTTGCCAAGGCAATAGAACGCTCATTGAACACCGACGGTAGCGCTGTCGAACTTCATCGAGTTATTAAGGAATATGCCGATCGAGCACCTCACCAAGATGATGCTAACTGGTGCCTCGAACAAGCAACAACAATTCTTGAAGGATCCAGCGAGCATGATCATGACTAACGAGCGTAACAATACGCAATCGGGCATGCCGACATCGATCAGTGACGCTGAGTTGGATCAATTCCAGCAGTTAGCGTTCTCCGCGACAGGCATCGAACTTAGTGGCTCAAAACGTTCAATGATCTACTCTAGATTCACACGTAGGCTGAGGACACTTAACTTAAATTCCTTTAGCGCCTATCTCAAGATTGCTGCCAATCGTGATGGCGAAGAATTTGAGCATTTCGTCAATACAATCACAACTAATCTCACCTACTTTTTTCGGGAACCACATCACTTCGATTTCTTGAAAGACACGGTAATTCCAAAGGCCGCCGCCGCACGGAAAGGCGAAGCGCTTCGGATTTGGTCGGCCGGTTGCTCTTCAGGCGAAGAGCCTTACTCCATTGCGATGGTGTTGGCCGAGTCGGAAAAACGAGGTGAAACGGATTACAGACTATTGTGTACTGATATCGACACGCAAATGGTGACCAGAACGGAACGCGGTATCTACAAAGATAGCCAAACACGTGGTCTGGACTCCTCACGTCGGTCCCAGTGGTTCACGAAAGAGGGAGATGGAGAAATTGCGGTTATCCCTGAGTTAAAGCGTGGCATGATCTGCAAGAAACTGAACCTATTCGATACGACGCCCGTTAGACCAGGCGTGGATATTATTTTTTGTCGAAATGTACTCATCTATTTTGATAAGGAACATCAACGCAAAGTAGTCAAAGCGTTTTCAAACGTGCAACGCTCCGGACAGTTTCTTTTCCTGGGTCATTCCGAATCGCTACGAGGTTTTGACAACATATATAAGCGCGTATCAAACACGGTCTACGAGAGGGTCTGACGCAGTGCAAGTTAGTGCGAAGACGCTTCCGGAGCCATTACCAGACAGCGGTGATGCCAGTCGCTTTGTTGATAAGTCGACAGGCAAGACCATAGCGAAGGTGTTGCCAGGCTACTTTTACGTTACCAAACACCCTGAAGAAATCATGACGGTGTTGGGCTCATGCATTGCGGCTTGTATCCGTGACCCTTTCGCTGGAATTGGCGGGATGAACCATTTCATGCTGCCGATTGGTGAAAACGATCGAACGGATGCATGGGGCGCCGGGATGAGCGCCGCAAACCGTTTTGGTAACTTCGCCATGGAGAATCTCATCAATGCATTAATCAAACATGGCGCACAAAAAAATCGACTCGAAGTGAAGCTCTTTGGCGGCGGTCGCGTATTGAACATATCAAGCGACATCGGCGCGAAGAATATTGCCTTTGTAAAGGACTACATCGATGTCGAAAATCTGACGGTCTCGGCCAGCAACGTCGGCGATAATTTTGCTCGCAAAGTAATCTATAACCCCTTGAGTGGTCGAACCCGGATGAAACGCCTTCAAGAGTCTTATAACGGGTTGGTCGTTTCGCAGGAGAACAAGCTCCTTGAGAGCATCAAGCAAGAGCCCGTTGCCGGTTCGGTAGAGCTGTTCTAATGGCCACTGAGCGGCACCGAGTACTGATCGTCGACGATTCCAAAGCGATGTGTCAGTTTCTTGAAAAGGTCCTTTCCGTTGACGACTCGTTGCTGGTGGTAGGCGCGGCACAAGATCCCTACGAAGCACGTGACATGATCAAAACGCTTCGCCCGGACGTGTTGACACTTGATATTGAGATGCCACGTATGGATGGCATCACGTTCTTGAGGAATCTAATGCGATTACGCCCGATGCCGGTCGTCATGTTGTCGTCTTTGACCGCCGCCGGTGCCGCGGTGACGCTTGAGGCCATGGAGATCGGTGCCGTCGATTTCATGGTTAAGCGCCATCCCGGTGGAGCACAAGAATTCCAGCGCTACGCCGATGAGATTATCACTGTCGTCAAGAATGCGGCGCGCGCGAATGTTGCTAATCGAACCCAGCGGCAAACCAACCTAAAGAACTACCCGGAGTTCAAGCAGTGGCAGCAGAAAGTAAAGCGCTGCCGACGAGTTAACGCCAGGCTATCCAAAGTCATTGCGATCGGTGCCTCGACGGGAGGACCGGAGGCGCTTCAAGCGGTGTTGACTCAGCTGGAGAAACACGATTGCGCGGTCATCGTTTGCCAACACATGCCAGACTACTTCATGTCAGCATTTGCCAATCGACTGAATACTATGTCCCAGTACACCTTCGCTGAAGCTACTGATAATCAGGTGATCGAAGCCGGCCGCGGTTATGTGGCACCCGGTGGGAGTCACTTGCAGTTCAAGCGCCTCGGCGATAGCTTGATTGCGTCGCTGGATGGCGGGCCGAAGTGCAATGGACATCGGCCCGCGGTAGATCTGATGTTTGGTTCTTTGGCCAAGACTATCGGCAATGCGGCGGTGGCCATTCAACTCACCGGTATGGGGACAGATGGCGCGCAGGGGATGCTCTCGCTCCATGAACGCGGTTGCCTTACCATTGCACAGGATAAACGCAGCAGCGCAGTATGGGGTATGCCTGGTGGCGCAGTCCGACTGGGTGCCGTCGACGCACAACTCCCCCTGCAAGACATTGGAATGTTAGCGTCAAAGTTGATCGGTGAACGCTAACATGGCGAATAGGCTATCGCACAGATGAGCAACCCAGATTCACGCTCTACGCATTGCGTAAGTCGTTAACGATCGAGTCCAATCTCAATTCGTATTCTGGTAGCGCCTAGAACTGCCGAGCCTAATCAAGTGTGTCCGGATACCCCCATGGCACTCGAGGCGGGTCAACGGGCTTCGTTAAGTCGAAATCCACTCTAAATTCCCGACCTTGCCGAATCATCCGATACGTAAACCGCTCCGGGTAAATATACATTTGCCAAGTATTGCCAATAGATTGCGGGATCGCATTGTCGACAAATAGTTCTTTCGAGTACTGATCTGCCGGAAACGATTGCACCTGCGACCAACCCGCATCAACGGTATGTCCACCGTACTGGGTCAGCGCATCCTCTGAACCGTCGCGATGACGGTGGTCGTGTTTGAGCGATAGCCCGGAACCCGTCTTGGTGATTACCCAGGTTCTTGAGGCGTCTTCACCGACATGAAAAGGAATGTGCAATTGTGTTTCGTCACAACGCATGACGTGCATGACGAGCTGCTTGTTAGTAAAGCCGCCATCCGGTGCGTTATCGACGGTGACCTTACCCGCATAGGCTTTGCCACAATGCTCACTGATTGCCTTAAAGAACTCATCATGTGTGGTGATCGATGAAACGGCATCTTGCGCTACACCGGACACAAACAGGAAGTTGGAAAATAGAACAACTAGGAATAGTTTCATTGTCATCAGAACTCTAGAGTACGAGTATGGCAACAGAATACCTCAGGCGCGATAGAAATGATTGATCATCGTTAAATTGTCTCGCAGACAATAGCAATGACGGCGCTTTGACGAGTCGCCAATAATTGGACGTTAGTGGCAGAGGCGCTGCATGATCTGCGACGGAATGTTCTTGTAAAAAGCGAAGCGCGCTCGCCAAGGTATGCGGAAAGATTTCCGGAAGGTTATGACCGGCCAAACACTCGATCCTATTGTCCTGGACAAAGGCCGAAACGGAGGGTGGTTCGAATTCTGGTGTTGATGAAGGCGAAACCTCCAAGCGACCGATAGGCATGCCCAAATTTTTCTGTTGTGCCATGAGGCATGTGGCACACTATCGCGAAGCAGCGGCGAGCGTTGAGTTGTTCGCCTCCATGTGCCGCATTGAACAGTCGCCATGCCAACGGCAAATCCGAAAGGACTTGAACATTGCACGCACTGCCATTTACACATATCGACAACCGGAGACACCGATGAAAATCGCCTTGATCATTGAAAACAGCCAGGCCGCAAAAAGTGATGTTGTGCATACAGCGTTGAAAAACGTTGCCGAGCCGCTAGGGCATGACGTACATCACTACGGTATGTATAGCGCCGATGATGCCGCAAGCCTCACCTACATTATGAACGGCATCCTCGCTGGAATTCTAATCAACACAAAAGCCGCAGATTTTGTCGTGACGGGTTGCGGCACGGGCATGGGCTCAATGCTGGCTTGCAACACTATGCCGGGCGTTGTTTGCGGCTTGGTGATCGACCCCACCGATGCTTTCCTGTTCGGACAGATCAACGATGGCAACACGATGTCGATGCCCTATGCGAAAGGTTTCGGCTGGGCTGCAGAATTGAATCTTGAAGACTGTTATAGAAAGCTGTTCGAAGTTGAGCGTGGTGTAGGCTACCCCAAAGAACGTGCTGCGATCATGGCTAAGAATCGTCAGATTTTCAGTGATGTCAAAGCCGCGGCCAGCCAAGACATGCTTACCGTGTTGAAAAACATCGATCAGGATCTTTTGAAGGCCACTATCGCTGGCGAGCGCTTCTCGGAACTGTTCATCGCCAACGCCGAAGATGGCGAGGTAACTGACTACATCAAAGGTGTGCTCGCGGCATAGTAAGCACGTGCTGCCGCACACGGAGTAGTGCGGCAGCACGATGGCGGGACCTGTTGTTCCAGCCGGGCATCACAACGGCTTAGGAGCTTCAATCTGCTCGATGAGGAGCAACTGTTCACTGACTCAAGCCGATAGAGTCGCAGCGAGTTAATCGCTGATTTTCACCGCACCCGCAACGCGTCGGTGACTTACACTGCCGCTACCATCACTCTTGACGATAAAGTTGCCACCAACATCCTTGGCAGAAATACTACCCGAGCCGTCACGACCCACGTAGACATCGTTCTCAATTTGAGCCGCCGTGATGGAGCCCGAGCCATCCTCCGTGATATGCACACTTCCGGAACGCACCACGCTGATACTGCCACTACCGTCGCTAATAATTTCAACGTCGCCCGACACGTCCTGAACCTGGATCGAACCTGACCCGTCTTCGATGGCAACTGCCGCAACATCGCTGACCTTCAAAGATCCGCTGGTATCGGTAACTCGAATTGGCAAGTTGTCTGGTACGTTCAATTCAAGATCCAGTCGAGCATATTTACTGCCCATCCAGGACTTCGCGGGACGAGGGATTTCGGTGCGCAAAACCAGCGTTTCGCCGTCTCGAGTCGACTTTACCGAAATCTGTTTCAAATCATCTTCGTCTGTGGCGCATGCCACCCCATCTATCTGGACTTGGGTCACACCGGGCTCACCAACCACGATCAACTTGCCAGCGCCAGCGTCAACTACGATCTCACTGATGCCGTCCAGCTGAACTTCCTCAAAGATATCCATGCGGTGACGGCAGTTATCGTCTGCGTTCGCGGCGGTCATTAGTATCAAAGCCGTAAAAATCAACGATGCACGGCAGGTATTGGCTGTTTGGTTCATAGCGTTAACGCCTTTTGCTCTGAGGTTTATCATTAGGTCTACTCGCATTCTAGATTACTCCAAAATTAGACGGTGTGAAGCCTGCAATGGTTTAGTCGATGTTGAAAATTTTTGAAATGCTTATGGATTGTTCTTCTGGCGTGTTTCGCCCGTCGCGCGGCATCATTCGAGGAAAGACGTTCAGGCGCCACGGGTGATAGCACGAGAACGCACACTAAGATAGCCAACAACATGAACAGCGGACGAATGCCGATGAGTCAGGGTATGATCAACGAGCCGCAATGAGTAGAGAGTGCGATCCAGAATGCCAGCAGCCTATCGAATAAAGAATCGTGACGCTCGGCGCCTGTTTTTGGACGCGCAGGGTATTTCCGAAGCGCCGACCGGGCCGTTGGATCTTGGCCGGATCATTCGCCAATTAGGTTTCGTACAACTCGATACGATTCAGATTGTTGCTCGTGCGCACCACCACATTCTATGGAGCCGCAATCAGCACTATCGCGAGCCGCTGCTTGACCAATATATGACTGAGCAGCGCGGCGTTTTCGAACATTTCACGCATGATGCATCGGTTATCCCAATGGATTTCTATCCAATGTGGACACGCCAGTTTCGCCGCATGGCGTCGAACCTGCGACGACGCGGTTGGCATGTAGACGAGGAGGGCGAAAAGCATCATAGATTGGTTTATGAACGCATCGTCACAGAAGGCCCTTTGAGCACCAAAGACTTTGAACGCGCCGTCTCGAAGAGCAAGGGCGCCTGGTCGTTACCACCGCATAAACGGGCGCTTGAGTACCTTTGGTATTCGGGAAAACTTGCAACGGCATACCGCAAGAACTTCGTGAAGTATTATGATCTAGCAGAGCGCGTTATTCCGGCTGAGACTCGTGGAAACAAGCTCGCAGACGCCGAACAAGTCGATTGGCTGTGTCGGCAAGCGCTTGAGAGAATTGCATTTGGTAGTGATGGGGATATTCAGCGATTCTGGGACGCCGTGGACTTATCCGAGGTCAAGTCATGGTGTGCGAAGACCGCAGCAAATCTTGTCCCGGTCGAGGTGGAAGGTGCGGATCGAATTTGGCGAAAGCTAATGGCGCCAGGCGATATTGAGACGCGACTCGAGACGATTCGAACCCCAACACGGCGGCTCCGTATCTTGAATCCGTTTGATCCGGTGATTCGTGATCGAACAAGACTGCAACGATTGTTCGGCTTCGACTACCGTGTAGAGATGTTTGTTCCCGCGGCAAAACGACGCTATGGCTACTATATCTACCCGTTGCTTGAAGGCGATCAATTTGTGGGGCGTATCGAGGTGCGTGCGGACCGCAAAGCCAGCACGTTGACGGTGAACAACCTGTGGCCAGAACCGGGACGCCCATGGTCGAAGGCCCGCGAAGCACGACTGACCGGAGAGCTAAAACGATTGGCGCGGTTTGTGGGTGTGAAAGCGTTGCTTTGGGAGTAGGTTTTAGAACAGTGATTTTTTTGATCTATGGCAATACCTATCTGAAGGCTCAAGTCGGCAGAGCGATTGGCATTAATCCGAACACGCTCTCACGCTGGCAGCGCGAGATGAATCATGTAGGCTCAGAGTAACAAAGTGACGCACGCGATGCATACGGTCAGCGATAGCGTGTCGGGAGCGCCCAAAACCTGTGATGATTTGAGCCACAGCGCAGAGCGCTGCTGTATCAATAGACTGGCTCGCTTTATGTGATCAATCATCATTGTCACTCGAACATGTGACACGTCGCTATCGACTCGCGATCTAGACTTACTGCCATTACCGACTCACGGGAAGGCAGATCATGTACAACCCTAAGAAGACTCGCATCGCTTGTGCACTCATTATCGCGACAGCCCTATGGCTGACCGCCTGTGGCGGCGGAACGACGCCGCCAACCGTTAACGATGACGGCACCATAGCCGATCCTGCGCCGCCCACGTTTGTACGCTCGTTCGGTCAATCAAGTCCGGATGTATTCGCTGGCATTGCGAGCGATGCCAATGGCGAACTCTGGCTTGCCGGAAATTTTCAAGGCACGGCGCCCGGCATGAGTGTAGCGATAGCAGATCAACCTTGGCTCGGTAATCTTGACGGAATCGGCGATCTTACATGGCAGTTGTCGCCGACAGATCAGCGTGGTCGCACACGTATCGAGTGGAAACACGGTGAGGCGACACCGGACGACGGCGCACTTTTTGTGGGTGAAGCGGAAACCCTCGAGGGTCGCAATGTAATCGTTCAACGGCACAACCCCGACGGCGATGTGATTTGGGAGGTGCAATTGGATGGCACATCACTATGGACACAATCGGGGCTCACTTTTTTACCCGCTGAACCTGCGTCCGATGAATTCGTTGTCGGCGTACATGGTGAGCCTGATATCGGCTGGTGGATCGTCACACATTCAGAAGCCGATGGTGTCGATGTACTCAATCAATCCGTGTTCGGTGCACCGTCTGTGTTTGTCTGGTTTGTCGCCGCAAATGGTGCTGTGAATCCGAACGGGGCGTTTCCATTCGGCACGCGAGACCCGCGACCAAAAGACATTGAAAGCGCGATCACCGATGCTGTTGCAACACGCGTGGCTGGATCGACGGTGTATCGCAATATAGACAGTGACCGTGAGGACATGCGTTTGGGCGTGCTGCTACATGCGGTTAACCCATCAGGTGCGATCAGCAACATCGCCTGGGTCGGATTGCGGCGTAATGCGAGTGGCGAAATCGAAAGCGTCACGGAGCGCTTTGGTGCATCGACAGATGCTAACGATGACTATCAATACGGCAGTCTACTCGAGCCCTATGTTGGTACGTTCCGCGGTAGTCGAACGCTTTATAGCGAATTCTTGCACTTGCGAAAACCAAGACCGGCTAATCCTAACGCACCCTATCAAGTGGTTCGCTATGACTCACTTGGAACTGCAATCTGGGGAAGGGAGTTTGCGAATGATGCGTTCACAGAGGTGAACGATCTAGCATGGACACTAGCAGAACGTATTAATGTCACCAGCAACACGCGGGAATTTACGACGACGCTGTGGGCGGCTGGTTCGGCCATGCGTGATGGTGAGAAAGTACCATCGGTCTGGAGTCTGTCGCTGGATGGGCAGGTGGTGGCGCAGTGCTTCCCACCGCGCGTTGTAGGCTTTGGTGTCGCAAGTACGGTGGTCGCCATCGAGCGCGGTGACGCCGGCTTGCGCCTGTTGCTCGCCGTGCAGGATGAGCGGACGGACGAGCCGTCATTGCGGGAGATCACTATCGATACGGATTGCGACATACAAGGTGACATTCGTGGCTATGATGCCGACTCGAATGTGCTACGTAGCGTGCTTGATCGGTTGCCGAATCAGCCACAGTTTTCCAGCCGTAATTCAGCAGATGGTAGTGGCGTGGAAACGGTGGTTGACGTACGGTCCGGTCGCAGAATCTATCGTTTCGACCGCACGACTCGAGCGTTAGCCACAACGCTCGATTCATTGAATGGCGATCCTGTGGATACCATCCCGACGGGTATTGCTGCTCGCAAAACAGAGGTCGGGGCTGGTCTTGTTGTGCTGACCGGCAGCGAAGGGCAGATACAAGGGTTTGATGACAGCGGCGCGCCGGCATTCAATATCAATTTTTCGAACTTCGGTGCTCAGCAACTCACCAGTCCGGTGATCGATGGGGCTAATCAAGTTTGGATAGCGGGAGAAGAGGGTGGCACGCCGCTCGTTCGTCTTGGGAATAATCGAGTTCTGGAAGAACTCAATCTTTTGACTTGCTTCTGGCGCTCGAGGGACGTCATCAGATCGGGCAGTTACTGTCCGTTCGACATCATGTCGATCGACGATGGTTCGGTTGCCAGTGGCTGGGTCCACATGATCGGTCGCGGGCGCGTGTCGGACGGTGTTGACGGGCCAGCATATCGCTATTTCAAACTGAGTTTCGACGAGAACTTGCCGCAAACGTTCGAGATTCGCTACCTTGCTGATGACCTTGATGACTTGGTGTTCTCTAACGAGGAGTTCAGCGGCGGTCGACTGTTTATGGATTTGGATACGCGCAATGGTGACGCGGACGGCGATACACTAGTCAGAATCATGCAAGTGCAGCCCGAGCCTACGCCCCGCGATGTTCGCCTCGCACGCCGCGGTAGGACCTTACAGTTGCAGCACTACGGCGCGACCGATGCGACGCGCTGGGCAATCAACGCTAGCGGTCTGTCAATACAAGATGCAGTGCTGGCGCATGATGGCGGCGTCGTCATGCTTATGATTGCCACACTGGATATCAACTCATTGAGCAGCTCGAATGCGGGTACCATCGGCATCGAGCGCAATATCGCCTTGGTCAAGCTAACCGCCGAAGGTGCGACGCAATGGATGCGTGTGTACGGCACGGCTGGCGATGATCTCCCGACAGAGATCATTCGAACCGTTGACGGTTATGCGATCGCCGCGATGTCTGACGGTGTCGATGCGCTGACACCCGCCAGTCAGGATCTATTGTTGATTAAGACGGGCATCGACGGACGTATCGCATCTGATGCTAACGGTGAGGAGTCTTGTCAGGCCGTATTGTTGACGGAGGACGGCGATTTCGCGAATACCGAACTGCGTCGCGCAGTGGATGGTGCTTTACGCGTCGATTTGCCACCGTGGACTCCAGATCTGCGTGGGTTCCAGACGACGCAACTAACGACAACAACGGTACCCACGACAACAGCCCCATTGGAAAGCACGACCACAGCGCGTCAGTGCTTTGGTCGTGCCACTAACCTACAAGAAGACCCGTTCACGACAACGCAGAATGCTGAGATCTCCGTCGTCATTGTTGGCAACGGCAGCGTGGAGGTGCGCGCAGGTAATACGCTCGATACCCTATGCACCGGTGACTGTACGAATGCCGTGGCAGTTGGTTCGCAAGTGACGCTGGAGCCCACGCCGACCGAGGGCTGGGTGTTCTCGGATTGGTCCGGCGATGCCGTGTGCGAATCGCCTTCGACGACGCCGATGTTCGTCGCCGTGGAGGGCGTGACGCAGTGTGTCGCAACTTTCGTGGTAGACGCCCAGCCGCCCGTTGCCCGTATCAATCTGACACCGCCCGGTGGATTCGAAACCACGATCGCGATCGAGTTTGACGGATCGGCAAGCACCGATTCGGATGGCACTATCGTAAGCTACAGTTGGGATTTCGATAGCGACGGTAACGAGGACGCAACGGGCGAGCGTGTCACCCGAACTTTCGAGTCAGCGGGCAGCTACTCGACAACACTGACCGTGACCGACGATAGCGGTCTCACGGGCCAGGAAATACGTCCGTTCAATGTGGTGGCAGCGCTCAGCGCGCCGCCGACAGCCGCGTTTACAGTGTCGCCAGGCGGACCAACGACGCTGGGTACCGTCCTGACATTGGATGCAACCACCAGTACCGATGATGTGGGTGTTCAGACCTGGTCATGGGACATCGGTGACGACGGCAGCATCGATGCTTTGGGCGAAACAGTCATGGTTACACCGCCGGTTGCCGGAAATGTGCCGATTCGGTTGCGTGTTGTCGATGCAGACGGTCAGATTGATGAGACCGTGCAAACTGTTGTCGTCAACGCAGCCACAGGCGTCGAGTTTACGCTGATCGTCACCATCAACGGGCCGGGCGGAGTCGACGTTGCGCCGTTGGGATTGTCGCTGCCGGACAGCAGCTGTGATGGCAATGAGTGTTTTATCTTCGGTATCGCGGCTGGCACACAACTGACGCTGGATGCGTTTGGTTTCACGCCATCAGTGTTTGATGGTTGGGCGCCCGAGGAGTGTGACTCGATCAACGCAGACGCGTGCGTACTGGTGATGAACGCAAACCGGTCGGTGACCGCGAATTTTCAATAGCGTCACGGCTTTGCGCTTATCTGAATTTGCCAAGTCCAACTGTAATCCCCTCGGAAAATAATCGAAGAGGCGATCAGAAATGGGGGGATTACAACTCATTCAGATCTTCTTCGGAGAATTGATAAACCATTACATCTCCCGGCTGGCACTGCAGAACGGCACATATACGTTTGAGCGTTGAGAACCGAATGCCGCGTACTTTCCCAGATCGCAACATCGACATCTGTGTTTGGCTTATTCCTACTTTTTCGGCCAGAGCTTTCCCGGTCATCCGCTTTCTTTTGAGAACACTGTCCAAAGTGATGACGATAGCCATTATACGATCTCGTAAAGGTGTTGCTTCATCTCTGCGGCTGACGCACAGATTTGAGAAAGCATGATCAAAATGGCACCCAACGACATGATGATAAAACTCGCCGGATCGTATGTGGCTAATGATTTATACAACGCGCCGTCTAGTAGCTTAAGTACCAATGCCTGTCCTGCCACGTGAAAAGCGCCACCGACGAAACACAGTTGCCCGGTTCGATTTAACATCGTAGGCAATAGTTGCGCGTAAGCCTGTCCCGTTGTTAGTTGCTTGAGCGCAGCTCGGGCATACCAAAGCGCCGAAATATAGAGCAGGTTGGGTGTGTGTTGAACCATAAGTTCCAAGCCTTTCTGAATCCCCGTTGTGGCTTGTAACGCGATGGCCAGACTAAAAACATAGATTAATGTGATCAAAACCAACATCGCTGTGAGAACGATGTTGTAACCCGGGTGTATGCCTTTCAATCGTTGCTCACTCATTTACAGCTCCTAGAAATTTAAGCTTTACTTTAATAAATAAATCCTATTATATAAGTAAAACTTAAATAATTCACACAGAGCGTATTCCGGAATGAAAGCCATTAGCGTTGAGAATGTAAGCAAATCATTTGGTGCCGTACGTGCAATTGAGTCGATTACCTTTGACGTACCGGCAGGGACCGTTTTCGGTTTCTTGGGGCCAAATGGGGCCGGAAAAACCACATTGATGCGTTTGTTGTTGGGCTTGTTGCGTCCAGATACGGGGACAATAGCCCTGTTTGGAGAGAATCTGGCCCAAAATCGGGCGTTAGCTTTGAATGGAGTAGGGGCGCTAATAGAAGAGCCTTCACTCTATTCTCACCTATCGGGCCGCGATAATTTGATGGTCACGGCGAAGCTTTTAGGTATCCCTTCAACAGAGGTTGCCCGCGTCATTCATCTGGTTAGGTTGAGTGACGCCGCATCGCGCAAGGTGAATGCATATTCGATGGGAATGCGGCAGCGTCTTGGTCTGGCTCGGGCCATGTTAGGGCGCCCCCGCTTGCTTGTCCTGGACGAGCCCACAAATGGCCTCGACCCTGAGAGTGCAAGCATCGTGCGCGAGTTGATCTTGTCTCTATCCAAAGAAACTGGATGCACCGTTTTTCTTTCCAGTCACGTACTTTCGGATGTCGAGAAAATCGTCGACCACGCGATCATCATGCGCGACGGACGCATCGTTCTATCCGAGCCCATGAAAGCACTAAAGAGGAAAAACGAGTGTGTACGGATAGTGTCCGCTGACATAGAGCGTTCCGCTCAGCATCTCGCATCCATGGGCGCAGATATTGTGGGGACATCGGAGGAGCTCATTACCATCCGCCCGCCTGATACGAGTGACATCAATGAAGTGCTGGCCCGTTGGAACTCGCGGCTTGTAGAAGCGGGTCACTCCGTCTCACAAATCCATCTTGCGCCTGCGACACTAGAACACTTTTATTACCAAACAGCAGAGCAATCCCAAGGGTCAGACACGTGATAAAAACGCTTAAAGCAGAGCTCATAAAGCTAAGGGGATCCTGGCTGCTACCTTTGGCGGTTGCTGGACCAGTAGGTCTTGGCATGTTGGCCGGACTGGCCATTTTTAGTGCGAACAAAACACCGGGTTGGGAAGCATTGCTAAACAGTCTTATCTTGCCTTTGTGGTCTCTTTTTCTATTGCCAATGTTAGTGGTCGCGTTTACAGCGCTCCTCGTTCAATTGGAACATAGCTCCCGGGCTTTTGAGCACCTCTTAGCGCTTCCAACATCACGGTGGTCGATCTTTTCAGCGAAGATTCTGCTAGCAATCTCTGCCGTTTACTTGATGAGTTGGCTGATGCCCTTGGTCGTCTGGGCCAGTGCCTCATGCGTGGCAGCGATCATGGGGAAACAAATTCCGGGACAGTTTGATGTCGCATCCATCATGAAGGTTACGACGTTAGTCGCATCGGGTGCGCTTCCATTGACTGTTTTACAGATGTGGATCGGACTACGGTTTCGATCTTTTGTCGTACCGATCAGCATTGGTATCGTTGGTGTTCTAATCACACTTGCGATTGCCCTGACGGGGACTACCAAAGCAGACTGGGCGCCATACGCACAACCATTTTTAATAGTCACGCGTCCAGAAGCGGCTTTTGTGAGAGTGCAACTGGCGACTTCTATCGCTGTCATCTTGATACCTTTCACGCTCATCCACCTCAGCCGCCGCGAGGTTCATTGATATGATCAGTGCGCGAGGAGGGGGCATTTTGTGCAGTATGATTTTCCGCAAACACAGTAACCGGGCGGTGCAGGTCCTTACCCCACCATCAAACTGGGGGCCCAGGCGGTACGGTGCAACGTGACTCGTTGAGCGCCGTTGAACTCAGGAATCGTGTTGTAATCACGCTTCGCGCAGATGTCTGCAATACCCATCAATGCTACCTGTCAACGAAAGATACTCATATCCGCAATCGGCCAGAAATACAGACGATTGCAAAGGTAATATGGCCGTTACTCGTTTATGTGCAAGCCATTCCGGAGAATCGCCCATGCAAGATGGAACACTCAATGCCAATGCAAAACTCATGAAGCCACCGAAGCCCGCCATGCTCTTCATTATTGCCTGCCTACTCTACGTAACGCCTGTATTCGGACAAGCATCGCCAGACATTGATCAACAGTTGATCACTCTCACCAGGCAATATGAAACTAGTCGAGATTCATACAAGAAAGACGATGCCTATAGTGCCGCGAAGCAGGCCTACGAACTCGCGATTTCTGCACTGAGTCAAGACGATGTGCGGCTCACGATGCTGGCGCGCAATCATGGCGAGGCGGCATTGCGGCTCGGAAACACGATCGAAGCCCGCAACCAATTTGAGCGAGCTGTTGCATACGCCGTCGCGGTCAGTCGAGGTCCATCCGTACCGCTTGTGGATGCTTACCTCAGCCTCGTTAAGGCAGAACCGACGACACGGGATGCCATTGGAAGCGGCAAAAAGGCCATCAAGAATGCAAAAAAACTCTTTGGCGAGCAGTCGGCGGAATATATTGATGTGTTGATTCGAGTGGGAACGAATTTATTAGCCTCGCGCCCGACACGCAAGGCGCGCCAATTCGTGGTCGGTGCGTACGAAATAGCGACACAACACTTGCCAGAGACGGACCCAATGCGCGCGCGTGCCACTTACTGGCGCGGCCGAATCGATATTGGTGAACAACGCTATGAAAGCGCAATACCTTTTCTACTGGAGGCCGCCGGTCAATTCGAAACGTCGAACGGTACCAGCACGGCAATGGGGCTTTCGACGCATGCGCTGCTGATCGAGGCCTATGAGCGCACCGAAAACAGTAGCTCGGCGACTGAACACACGCTGATCATCGCGCGTGCATCGACCGATGTTGACGACAAAGATATTCAACCAATATTCAGGGTTGCACCGTCTTATCCGAAAAAGGCCGTCAAAAGTCTATTGACGGGATTCGTAAGAATGGAAATGCTGATTGATATAGATGGCCGTGTTGTCGATATAGAAATCATCGATGGCGAAAACACCGATGTATTCGCTGACGCGGCCAAAGACGCAGTGCGCCGCTGGCGATTTTCTCCGCGCATTGTCGATGGTAAGCCATTGCAGCGCAAGGCACAGACGATGCTGAAATTTGAGATTTAGATCTTGTACGCTCTGATCGATTCATCGTTTGCTTAGCTGTGGAGAAATCAAACCATCTACCGCACTATGGTTGCTACATTGTACGTCACCGCAAGATCCAGATGTCCGCACACCTGCCAGATTCAAATGTCTAGTTTTCAGAAGCCAGACATCGACGACTACAAACCGATAGTGTGTACAAATGCCCCTTAGAAAACACATACGAAGACAGAGGTTAACAGCAAGAAGGGCATTAGCATTGCTGGCTCTTTTCGCTTTACTAGCCGCGTGTGGACCAGACGCTGCACACAAGTTTCAATTTGGCACTATAAAGCCTAACTTTAGGTTCGAAATTAAATTTTTGTCATTTCAATCCAAAGCAGAAATCTTGAGGAAAATAGATTCCGTGCTGCACGATAATGGATATGAATCACGATCAAGTGCAATTGCTGATAACGCTCGTCGTGGTTTTCGTTGGCTTAGTTCGAACGAAGACCCTTATGACGAACAGGTCACCGTGGCATTTCATCATGGCCACGAATCCGACATGGCAGCAGAATTTCAAATAGCGTTGAGTTTTGCTGAATTACGTAGTCTAGAAAAGGACGATTGGTTGTTATTCAAAAAATGGCAATCAGAAATGATGCCTGGAATTTTCCCGCAGGCCGATATCACAGTTATCCGCCATCCAGCCAAGTACACGGACTCGAGTGATTTACGTCGAATAGAATCTGAGACGGGCGTGACAGTACCCGTGGAATACTTGCCAAAATAGATTCCTCTGTAACGGATCGTGTAGATCCTAGTGATAGTACGGACAAAAACCATTCCTAAGCCTCTGATTTGTCGCCTCAATCGTAAGCCGACACGTAAATGTGCGAACGGATGGTCTTAGCAATACTACGAACTTGGCGGAGATCTTTAGCAAAACTACGAACGTTGGTGAACGCCGCCCGTAGTGAGGCAGCCTAGGACGAATTGGTCTTGTTGCAGATCAACCCAGTTCCCGGACGTGTTCGGATCATTGGAATAACGAGATGCGCAGAGCCGAACAGGTATTGCACCTTGGAGTTGCTTAGCTTCAAGCAAACAGATGAACCCCAGCCATTTTTTGAATGATACGGAACCGTCTTTCATAAACACGCCGATCGTCTCACCGGACGTGCCCGCATATAGCTCGATATTGCGATGATTGAGTTTTCTAACGATAGCGGGCATCAGCCTTGCTTAACTGTTTTTTTATACAGTATGACCGTGATTTTCTCTTAGTCAACATCTACAGAAAGATACCCACGATGAGATCAGCACGACCAATTGCCACCAGAAACGAATTTCAATTTGGGTGGGATGCCCCGTGATGTGGTGACAGTGTTTTTATTAGGTGGGCATGTCAGCACATTTGCCGACCGACAAATTACAAAAACATCAGCGCCAGGGGAGGGTGCATGATGCGGATCGCAACGTTCAACATCGAAAACCTTGATGATCAGCCGGGTCAGCTGCCGAGTCTGGCTGCACGGTTGCCAATACTGAGGGCGCAGCTTGAACGA
Source organism: Woeseiaceae bacterium (assembly GCA_045110335.1). Taxonomy (GTDB): domain Bacteria; phylum Pseudomonadota; class Gammaproteobacteria; order Steroidobacterales; family Woeseiaceae; genus CALBPI01. The sequence goes on along the minus strand of JBGCGB010000030.1, from coordinate 22,421 downwards.
CTGAAAGCAGACATTATCTGTCTGCAGGAGGTGCATGGTCAGGATGTAGATGGTGCACCTCGAGATCTCAGCGCGCTTGAAACGTTACTGGCGGGTACGCGCTACGAGAACTACACACTCGATTCCACCCGTTTGGCCAATGGCCGGGACGTTGAGCGTTTCAGAAACCTCGTATTCATGATCGCACCAGGTTATCGGTTTGTGGCGCCGGCGCGAGAGATTCTCAATGATCATGTCGAAAAACCCGTGCATAAGTTTGCGACGGGCAACCGAGTAGGGCAGACCACCGATGTCGGCTGGGAACGTCCATTGCTGTATGCCCCGATCGAAACCCCTACCGGCGATGTGCTACATGTCATCAATGCACACTTCAAATCCAAGCGTCCCACACGAATAGCAGGGCAGGGGCCTGATAACTTCCAATGGGCCTCGGCGGCCGGTTGGGCGGAAGGATTCTTCCTATCGTCGTTAAAGCGGGTAGGGCAGGCACTTGAGACCCGGATCTTCGTTGACACGCTGTTTGATGATGATCCAGAGGCGAAGATCATCATCTGTGGCGATATCAACGCGGAAACATCGGAAGTGCCCATGCAAGCGATAAGAGGCGATGTCGGAGATACCGGCAATCCGGCTCTTAATGGCCGGATCTTGTATCCCTTGGAGCACACCGTCCCCGAGTCCTCGCGATTCACGCTCTACCACCGCGGTCAGAAGAATCTCCTGGATCACCTACTGGTGTCAGAAAGTTTGTTGCATTGCTACAAGACGACAGAAATTCATAACGAGATTGTCAGAGACGAAACCACCGCGTTCGCCTTCGACACAAAATTCCCCGCCTCAGATCATGCACCGATCGTGGCGGAATTCGACACTTGATGGAAGTTTCACAGACAAATGGCGAATAGCCATTGGGGGTATGTATGAAAACACGATTCTTTTTTGTTGTAATAATCCTAGGTCTCTTGACGGGTTGCGACCGGGTCAACGAAGCAAACACCTCGCAAGCAACGGCGATAGCAAAGCTTGAAGCACGGGTCGCAGCACTCGAAGCCCAGGCGGCCACCGCTGAGAAATCGATGAATATCAAGAGCGATTTGATCGATACCGCAGGCGTCCTAGAGTTTTTTAAGAACGAAACCACAGTCATGGACGTTGGCTTGTCAGGTTGCTCTAGCGATTGTGCTAGAGACAACGTAATCCGTCGATTAGGTTGCGCGGAAACGCCGGACGTAGAGTGGTGCTCTAACAGTGCGCTTTCAGCAAAGGCTGACAAATGCCAGGCAGACTGTGTGAAGCATTTCGAAAGACCGCTAGTGCAGTAACTCTAAGTTCCGAAGCGTGGATACAGCCGCGATAACCGTCGCATTGCGACCAACGCTGGGGCATCCTTCTTCTCCAGTCGTGACTGATAGCCGAGTGTTGAACGTGCGACAGATAACAGTCGACATGATGCTCGTTGTGAGAGTCCGCGCTTGATCGCATAGGCGACTTGTTGTCGCCGCGCACGCGCGGCTACCACTTTTTTTGGCTGATCAATTTCATTACCTCGATCTCGAGATCTCGCTCTGCCAAGAACTTCTTGAGCCGAGCGTTCTCTTGCTCGAGCTGCTTCAAATGCCGAACATCGTTCACTTCCATCTCGCCGAACTTCTTACGGCAGGCATAAATCGTCGCCTCGCTTACGCCATTCTTCTTCGCCGCTTGTGCCACCGGCATCTTATCGGCCTCTCTCAAAATCCTGACGATCTGCTCATCGCTGTAACGCGTTCTCTTCATGGTATCTCCCTCCAAGGAGTACCATACTCTCAATTAGCTCGTGGTCCGAAAAACGCCAGGCAGGTCAATCTCTGTAGCAGACATTAGATCACTGGCGAGCAACGTATTTGACGATTCTGAACAGTCTGAAAACTGGTTTGAAACTGTTAATCACACTCTGGGTGGTAAAACACCACAGTCTCTTGTTGGTGACCCCAGCGGGCGTAAACAGGTTTACACGATTCTGGTGAGAATCCTGGATGGTGTGTTTAGCTAGAGTATTCGACAAGAACTCTTAGTGTTCAGCTGTTTCCGCGGGACAACGTTCGCAGATTTGCTCAGGTATTGGCTACGAAGTACGTAGGTTTACTAAAGGAGTTCGCACGTTTGTGCTTGGATCGTTCGTGGTATTACGTGGATCTACAGATCGATAACCAACTCACTTGCGTTACTACTTTGCATTCATAACAACACTTCGCATAATATATATTATGTTAAATTAAGTATGCTACACCTAATACAGTGCTTTCTTTCGCAGACACTCTGGTGGCTTCCATAACATCATGTAGATACGCGGGTGTTCCTGCCACCTCACCTTGCCCTTGGCAATATTCGCGACCTCATTACGGACCCAGAGTATCGGATCTCACCATACATTCGATCCGCATGTGTATCGATCACAAATCCAAGCGTTGTACTGTTTATCTACGGCTCATTTGGCTGTTGGATCGCGAGGTATAGCAACCGTCCCCTCGCGACGCTCGTCTGCAGCACCTTTCAGTGTGTCATCCTCGACAACAATCACGTGTAACCCGGAGTTCTCGCCTTGACGCTCCTGAACGTTGTAGCCCCGTTGTTTTAAATCGTCGGCTATGGCTTGGCCAGGCTCAACGGAAACCTCCACGCGAACCTTTTCACCCCGAGCAATGATGTTTGCGTGATTCACCGCCTCCTGCGGAGTGAGCCCCCAATCGAAAACGCCAACGATAGATTTGGCAACATAGGCTGGGATGGAATTGCCACCCGGTGATCCGGTTACCATTAACAATTCGCCATTAGCATCGAATACCATGCTGGGCGACATCGAAGAACGTGGCCGTCTTCCGGGCGCGATGGCATTTGCCGGTCGTGGCCCGTCCGCAGAAACATCACGCGCGAAATCCGTGAGCTCATTGTTTAAGAGGAAACCTGCTGCCCACCGTGATGACCCGAAAGGCGCTTCGACCGTTGCAGTCAAAGATGCCGCATTTCCTTGTGCGTCAATGATGGACAAGTGTGTGGTCCCGGAGGCTTCCTCAGTAGTATCGCTTCCCCAAAGGGATGCTGCGGATTCCTGATGCAGGACCAATCCGGGATCGCCCGGTGTGGGTACTGCGCCAGGCGCGATGCGCTCTGTGGCACGATGCTTTAGGTACTCTGGGTTCAGCAAATCATCGATTGGCACATCGACTTCATCCGGATCGCCGAAATAGTGGTCCCGATCGGCATAGGCCAGTCGTTGCGCGTCGACAAACGCTGCGACCTTATCTTTCTGCGTGGTCGCGTCTTTTACGAGGTGGTCATACAAGCCGGCAATCATGATTTGTGCGCCACCAGATGATGGCGGCGACGTCGTGCAAATACTCAGCTGTCGGAAAGCGCCGCAAATCACCGGTCTTTTAACCGGTTGGTAAGCTGCAATATCTTCAATCGTGAGCGTTCCTGGATTCGGTTCCGCTTGCGCTGCCTTCGCGATTGCCGCCGCAATGTCACCACGATAAAAAGCATCGATTCCTTCAACCGCAATACGCGATAGCGTGTTGGCGTATTCAGGATTTTTCAAGAGGTGACCGACTTGCAGAGGTTGGCCATTCGGAAAGAAATACGCCGCCGTTGGTGGGTTTTTTGCCAAGCGCCCGGCTTTTGCTACTCGTGGTAAAAAACCGGCCAGACGCGGCGAGACTTCGAATCCTTCAGTCGCAAGCTTGATAGCGGGCTGAAATAGATCAGCCCACGGCAATCGACCATGCTGTTCGTGAGCACTTTTATATAACGCAACGGCACCTGGCACACCGACCGACTGACCACTTTGCCAGGCTTCTAAGAAGCTCATGACCACACCGTCACGCATGAACATGTCTACGGTAGCGCCGGCCGGCGCAACTTCGCGCCCTTCGTGAAAGGTGAGCTGGGTGCCTTCACGCTCAAACACCAACATGAAGCCACCACCCCCCAAACCGGAGCTTTGCGGCTCAACAAGCCCTAAGACGGCGTGTGCAGCAATAGCTGCATCAACCGCGTGTCCGCCCTTCTCCAGCATCTGAATGGCTGCTGCCGTGGCATGCGGATTCGCAGTCGCCACCATGGCACCTTTATCCCATGCATCAGTGGTCGCTTCAGTTACGCCATTTGACGAGGAGACATCGCTGACTGATGACTCAGACGTACAGCCAAGCGCGAGAACAGAGATCGCGAAAATACTAATTTTTTTCATCATAAAGTTCTCAAAAAAAACACCACGGAATGTTTGCAAACTGTAACCTACACGCCAAGCCACAGACTACTTGAATTCAGTGCTATGAAGCTACTCATCCTCGTCAAGTCAGCGTCAACGTTGGCAATCCTCAAAATTGAATTCATCATCCAGCATACCTGCCCAGACGGGATTTAGAGCCTTGAAGTGGCAAATTCGGCGAAGTGTTTCTTTCTCATCACCCTCTTCCTTGGAAATCCTTGCCGCATGTAACCAAATTCTGTCCCAGTCAGGCGCACGTAGCAGAGCCTCTTTCACCATTTGATGTGCGGATGACTGGTCACCGTTGACGGCCATGCGTTTGCTGCGAAATAAAAGTTGCCGAGCGAAGTTCGCGTTGTATGCTGTCCGTAGATCTTCGATCGCCGTTGACGGTGCAAAGTCGACTCTCAGGTCGGTGTCTACAGGCCATCCTTCGGGTGTTGCGGCAATTCGATAACAGCGATCAACCCTCGTGGCTTATTGGATTCCAAGCTCAGCGCACCATCGTGACCTTCAACGATGGCTTTGGCAATTGATAGACCAAGACCGAACCCGCCTTTTTCGCTTTCGCGTGCTTGAGAGAGACGCGTAAACGGGGCAAACGCTTCCAATTTACGGTGATCCGAGATGCCTGGTCCGTCGTCAATCACACGGATATGGATGTTGCCGTTGCCACTGAGTAGCTCGACCGTCGCACCGCCTCCATACTTTACTGCATTGTCTACAAGGTTTCGAATGGCCCGACCTAGCGCCACTGGCCGACACCGATAGTGGACTGGCTGGTCTTCCGAAAACGTCACAGTCTCGCCTAGTTCTTCAAACTCGCTGCATTCGCTCTCGATCAGTGCTCTCAAGTCGACATTTTGCTTGGGTTCCGACCTGGACTCGCCGCGTACATAGTCCAAAGCCGACTCCGTAATACGTTCCATCTTTTGTATGCTCTTAATAATGTCATTGCGAATCTCTGCATCCTCAATGAATTCCGCTTTGACGCGCAAACCGGTCAACGGGGTGCGGATATCGTGACCCACAGCAGCTAGCATGTGTGTGCGGCGCTTTATTTCGTCGCGGACTTCCCGCTGCATTGTGTTGAACGAACGAATTGCTTGGCGAATGTCGATGGGGCCAGTCTCCTCGACCTCCTCCACTCTAAGATCACTACCAAAACTCGACGCGGCCGCAGTGAGTTTTGATAAGGGACGCGTCAACCGCCCAATGAAGAAGAGCGCGGCTGCGCCAACGAGGAACAAAAACAAGGTGATCCGTAAGATTGAAACTAGTTGGTCGCCGATTAGTTCGAACTTGTGGGCATGGACTTCAACGTTCAACCATTGTCCGCTGACCATTCGAGCACTAACAACAATGCCGGCAACCGGAAAATCAAACTCACCCGGAGCGCATTGCCCGTAGGCGAAATTATCTCCCGAAAAATCCGCGTAGCTGACGACAATATCCTCCTGCGCTCGCCGCAGCTTTTCGGCGATGAAGGCCCTAATTGAATCAGTGTTAACGGTATTCGAATGAGCCCCAAAAGGTGCCTCTGAGACGGAAAACCCTTTGTGGCAGATTGATGTTGTCGCGACGAAATCCTGCAGTTCCTCGGGCTTGATTCGCTCAAGAATGGGCAGCCTAACCCTGATCGCATTAACTGTCTGATCACTTGCTGCTTCTTGCTCGACGTTGCGATGTTGGGAGAACTGATAAATCATCGCGCCAATCAGGACTGCGACCAGCGTAAATGCCAATATCGCAAAGATCTGTTTTTCCAATGTATCCAGAACCCATCTGGATCGTTTATTCTTCAAGACCACGCTAGTTCTGCCGAGAACACATACCCGCCGCCCCACTCGGTTTGAATAATAGTCGGGTGCTTGGGATCATTCTCCAGTTTCCGGCGCAATCGGCTAATCTGATTATCGATCCGGCGGTCGTAAACATGCCCGCTAACGCCGCGTGTTAGATCCAATAATTGCTCGCGCGACAATGTCGCCCCGGCATGCTCAATAAGCACTAATAGCAATGCATGTTCACCAGAACTCAGTGGTACGACCAGATCATCCGGTCCCACGATCTGCTTTTGCGACATGTCGAACTGCCAGCGATCGAAGCGCACCGAACCAGTCTGACGTTCACTGCGCGGCGGCAGCATTTGTGTACGTCGCAAAACCGTCTTGATCCGTGCTTTGAGCTCCCTGGGGTTGAACGGCTTAGAAACGTAGTCATCCGCGCCAAGCTCTAGTCCGACGATGCGGTCTGTATCATCTTTAAGGGCAGTGAGCAAAATGATGGGTATACGCGTCGACGCCTGCAGACGCTTACAAATCGAAAACCCATCCTCGCCGGGCATCATGACATCGAGAACAATAAGCTCGATATTGGCCTTGGGCAGAATCCTGTCCATTTGACGGCCACTTTCAGCGACGCTAACTCGATAACCGTTTTCCGACAGATATCTCGCTAGCGGACGATGGATATCACAGTCGTCGTCAATAATCAGGATATGTGGAGATTGAATCGCATTCATAAGTCGATGATAAAGCCTAGATTGCACCAACCATAGGCAAAAAAAGCTCGAGACTAGATAATTTTGTATCAACTTGTCGCAACCCGCGTTGTTTCGAACATTGGATACAACATCGCCATTGGGCATTTAGCATTCGGCACATATGCTAGGAAACGCAAATCACCGCAAGGTCAGAGACGCCATCGACGACACATTGTCACCAGTATCGCGGGCCTCGTTTTCTTCGCAAAAGGAATAGTCATGATACGTTTTTCACAGTTCGTTATTCTGTTAGCCACTCTCTTGATGGCGGGTTATGCCAGCAATTCACAGGCAGCGAGCCGTGTAAAACCAGCGGCCTATGAAATGCCAAATTCACAAGTCGTACCGATCAAGAACAGTAAGAATGGCGGGCAATATGAGCTGTATATCAAACTGCCGGAGCAATATGCAGAGAATCAAGATACAGCATATCCAGTCATCTACTACGCAGATGCGGTGTGGCACCTCGAAATGCTCTCTGCCGCAACAGAATACATGTTGGAAGACGTTATTCTGGTGGGCATTTCCTGGCGGCAAGACATCGCTGATGATTTGAGGCAAGCAAATGGTGATCACGCTAGTCGATTCACCGACTACTCATTCTGGGAAAAAACCAACCCTCGTCATCCCAAACTAATATTTGGCCAAGCTAAAAGTCACTTGGCATTTATTCGCGACGATGTCATCCAATACGTAGAGAACCACTATCGCACAGACCCAGACAGTCGTAGCTATTTCGGTTACTCATTAAGCGGCGCTTTCGGCGCTTATATATTACTGACCCAACCTGATAGTTTTGACAACTACATTCTTGGCAGTCCATTAAACAGCGGCTTGGTCGCCTACCTTGCTGAGATTGACTCTGAGCTCGGCACATTCGACGCAAACAATAGCGATACCCTAAATGCCAACGTTTTTATCGCCTACGGCACATTGGAAGAAGGAGCGGCCGAAGCTACCGATGACTTTATTAAGCTACTGGGCGATAGAAAACTAGGTTTGGCCATACAAACTGAAGCACTTGAGGGCGATCATCAAACCGCGTTCCCACGGGTTTCGCTGGAAAGTGTCACTTGGTTATCGAGCTTGATAAGCGACATCTCATTTGACGATCCTGAGCGCTCATTTCTTCAAATCCCAATACTCAACAAAGCCTTTATTAACACGACCCCTGAGGATAGAGAGGATGGCATTCTCGTCGGCGAATTAGGCGTCGATGCAGGCGATAAGGAGAAGATTCTAACCCTGGCAGAAGAGATTGCAGACCATAAACATGGACGGTTCGACAGTTTTCTAATTGCTCACAATGACAAGCTGATATTTGAATCCTATTACGCACGCGGCCGCATCGACCTACCCCATTTTCAAGCGTCAGCAACGAAAGCCTATACAGGTTTGTTACTTGGCCGCGCTATCCAGCTCGGTTATCTCACCATGGATGATTTGGACAAGCCTTTGGTGAGTTTCCTCAAAGATCTGGACCCAGAGAAATTTGTGGATGGTGCAGAGAGCATAACTTTGAACCATGCGTTAACCATGCGTTCGGGTATACGCATCAGTGACGACCAGAGAGATGCCATGGAGGAAAACCCAGACCGACTAAAGGGTCAAGGAGAGGTTCAAGCACTACTTGAGTACAGCGCGCCAATCACAGAAGAATCGCAAGTGTTTAAATATGGGGGCGGCGCAGGATTGGTCATGGAAGTCATTGAAGCGATCGTACCCGGATCGGCGCAGGACTTTGCTAAAGAGGAGCTGCTCGACAAACTGGGCATCACAAATTATCGCTGGCCCATTCATGACCAAACCGGTCTACCGGTATCTGGATCGCGAGCAAGATTGACTTCGCGCGACATGGTAAAGATTGGCACATTGGCCAGCAACACGGGCAAATGGAACGGCGAGCAGCTGATTCCGGCAACATTTATGGCTAAAGCAACCGACAGGGTTCTCACTACTGACGAAGATTATGAAGTGCACTACGGCGGCAAAGACGTCTCCAATCAAGGCTATGGATATTTTTGGTGGAGCGCAGACTTAACAAGTGACGATAAGCGCTATTTCGTACCATCGGCGCAAGGGGGTTACGGTCAATTCATCATTCTGATTGATGAATTGGATTTGATAGTTGTGTTCACAGCGCATGATAACGATATCAATTACCTACAACTCACTGCCGAGCGGATCATTCCGGCTTTTGTTGAGTAATGTTTGAAAAAAGGTATTGAAGAACTGAGGCCAGAAATTGTGCCGCTGCGACTCTCTATTCAGTTGCACAATTTCTACACTATTTGTTCATGACTGGTCCTTAGTTGTTGCCGACACTGTCGGCAAGTTACAACACACGTACATTCTCAGTCAGATGTTGACACGCAGACCAACAAGGCTCAATTGGCTCAGCTTAGCTTGTTGGTATCGAAGACTGCCTGCATCTACACAGAAGGAACGCTCATGAACAGAAAGACGGTTTCCAAGTTTCTCGCAACAACGACGATCTTTGCCCTTTTTACGGGCTGCGGCACTAGCCACAGCGATAGCGATGAAACGACTTTGGCGACAACGCCAGATGCGCCAACGATCGAAAGCGTTACCGCGGGAGATGCCAGCGCGACTATTGTGTTTACCGCACCAGCCAATGATGGCGGAGCGACGATTGAGCGTTATGACGTCACCTGCGTGGGCGACGCCAGTTCTACAACAACGGGCACATCTAGTCCCATTTCGGTAGCCGGATTAACGAACGGCATCACCTATGACTGTTCCGTGACCGCGACGAATAGCGTTGGGACCAGCAGTGCCTCATCATCGCTTTCAACAACACCCGAAACGATGGCTATAACCGATGCCGATTTCGAAGCTGCGGATTGGACCGAAGAAACACACAGTAACGATGTTGATCCTAATCACGACGAGGTATTCGACGATACCCTCGTCAAGCGCTTTGATTTTGTGATCACCGAAGAACGCTGGCAAAGCATGTTAGACGACATGACGGCAACGTATGGCGAACTGGGTCAATCCGCTGGCGCTGGGCTGATCGATACCGACGAAGACCCTATTTTTGTGCCCGCCGACGTCTTCTACAATGGTACGCAATGGTATCGCGTAGGCGTGCGCTTTAAGGGCAACTCCAGTCTGCAAAGCAGCTGGCAACAAGGGATTCTGAAGCTTTCTTTCAAGATGGACTTCGATGAGTTTGAAGATGACTACCCACAAATCGACAATCAACGCTTTTTCGGCTTCAAGAAGTTTAGCCTTAAGAACAATTTCGATGATCGATCCCAGGTACGTGAAAAGGTTGCGTCCGATGTGTTCGCCAAAGCAGGCGTGCCGGTATCCCATACAGGCTTCTACACCCTCTATGTAGACCATGGCAATGGTCCAGAGTATTTCGGCCTCTACACTTTGGTAGAGGAAGTCGACGGAGAAGTCCTCGACACGCAATTCACGAGCGATGATGGCAATCTCTATAAGCCGGAGGACGCGGGTGCGACGTTCGTCAACGGATCGTTTTCAGAGGAAGATTTTGAGAAAAAGACCAATGAAGACGATGAAGACTGGACCGATGTCCTGACACTGTTCGCAGCCTTGCATGACGACACGGCCAGCACTGATCCAGTCGCTTGGCGTACCAACCTCGAAGCCATATTCAATGTCGATGGTTTCCTAAAATACTTGGCCGTCAATCAAGTCATCCAGAACTGGGACTCCTACGGAAAAATGACGCAAAACTATTATCTATACAACGATCCGGAGACGTCCAAATTGACCTGGATTCCATGGGACCACAATGAAGCACTGCAGGTGGGTAAGCGAGGTGGAGCACTTGCGTTGGATTTCTCAAATTTGGAGAGCAATAATTGGCCGCTGATCGAGTTCCTTTATGCAGACCCGATCTACAAAGCCCAATATGACAGCTACCTCTTGGATGTGATTGGTACCGCTTTTGATACCACCGCTACGCAGATGCTTTACGACACCTATTCAGCATTGATAGAGCCCTGGGCAACCACCGAGCGTAACGGGTATTCGTTCTTGAATGGAGCCAACGATTTCTACAATGCGATCGATGACCTAAAATCCCATGCCAGTAGCCGCGCTACCGCGGTTGACAATTATTGGGCGGAAAAATGATCTCCGGCAGTTCAACGATCAGCAACACCTGATCAGGAGACAAGATTAACGGTAACGCCATCTTTACGACGCGCTCGCAAACACAACTGCTAGAAAGAAACATCCCACTGCAAACGCACCCGATTCTCGGAAACATCACGTCCGACTAAAACATCATCTAGCGTCAAATGCGAGATATCAAACGTCAGCTTATTGTTGTGACCCTTGAAGAACCAATTGGCACCCAGCGTAATTTCCTCTCGAGCATTCTCGGCCGTCCGGTCATCACGGTTCGGTTCATCGACAAATGCATAGCGAACAGCGAACTCCAATTCTCTAGGAATGGAAGGCGCGATCTGATGGAAGAAGTAGCCAGACTGGATATAGCCTCCCGTTAGATCGCTGCTGGTCGACAGCACGCGGTCTTTGACGGTTTTCTCATGGTATTCCTGCTGGATCGACAAGCCACGATACTTGTAGGCGAACTCCTGAACAAACTGATTAACATCAAACTGGTCAAGCGTTGCTGAACCAGCAGATTCAAAGCCATCAAGATTGCCACAACCGGAAGATGACCAACGCGTGCAAGCGCCTGTTGCCGTCGATGCACCAAGAGCCAGGCTGGCGGTTGGCTTTTCAGTAAACTCGACATCAGTCTGGCGTAATGCCAAATCCCGACCCAGGAAGTTCCACTGCCAACGACCGACATACATCAGATTGTTATCCGTGTTGCGAACACCTCGACCTGCCCCAGTGAAAGCACCAACATACCAACGCATATCCGCGCCAGTACCTTTAAAGGCATGACCACGCAACTGGACACCGACCTGACGGTCAACGGTGAACACGCGGTTAACGATGGAGCGCTCAACGAACTGCTGACGTCCTGAGGAATCTACCCGCTCACGGTTGTAATCGATCTTCCATTGTCCGACACGAAAACCACCCCAACTCCACTTGGCGACGTCAATACGCCAATCAATCACGCGCGCACTTGACGATGAAGAGCTGTCATCGACATCACGACTGGGCTGAAGATCAACTTCGAAATAGTATTTCAACCAAGGTGCAAAACCGTGGCCGCCGATTTTCATTCGCAGACGCCGCGCCTCGAAAGTCGATTGGCTGTTGTCGTCAAAAGCCGAAAGCTGACGCGGATCACCGCTGCTTGGGTTCGTAAACCGGAGTTGAGCACGCCACTGCAGATTGGTTTGCCAATTCCCATCGTTGGTCTCGAGACGGAACCCTTTGCTACCGTAGCTCGCCTTAACGGCGTTCGGGTCGATCGATTGTTGCTCGCCCTCCTCGCTCGTTGCGCCAGACGTGGTCTGCGCATGCGCACCAACACTGAGTAGCAACAGTATGCTAAGGGCAGATACGATCATTGACCGTTTGGTCAAAATAGTGTGGTTTTTCATGTTTTTATCTCTACCCCAAGGCGAGAAGGTGCTGACGACTTACGCTCGTCAAGCTGGGGAACAACAATTGGCTTGTTCTTTGGATATTCCGACTAACGCGCCGCACATTACCGTTTTGTTGCAAAAAGCTCAAATCGGGAGGCTGTTAAGCAGCCCAAGAGCGGCTGTGCTGATTGGATTCCGACGCTACGCACGGTGCAAATTGCCGTACGAATATGCGGATTGCTTTTGAACGAAGCCTACACCTCAAGCTGACGACACTCTGCTATCCGATCGACTGGTCGTTACAGCCCTAGCGTCACGACGAGGACGCGCTGTTCAATAATGACATTCTTTAACAACAGCTTCGCGGCCGCCTTCTTCGCATCTGACGCCCTTAGCGTGTAGATCGGACGATCAGAGTAAAAATAAGCAACCGCTTTGGTCAGTATCGAATTCACCTTACCCGTGTACTGCGCCGGGATACCTTGAACTGTAAGATTCTCGATTACCGGGTCTGTTAAGAAAAACCGCCCTGCCGCGGCCTCGTACCGCACGCCACCGGAAACATCCAGCGCACCACCGAGTGGCAACTGTTCGCCTTTGATTTTGATATTCAAGGTCACGTCAAAGCCGACGTTAACGCGATCCGACCCCTCAACCAAGGCTAACCGCGGTTCGTCTAGAACCACTTCGAAAATGAGCAAATACGATTTGCGAAGCGGCACACGCTCCGCCAACTTTTCCTGAAGCTCCGACTCGGTGAATCGAAACGTATACATCTTTCCCTGAAAATAAAGATAGGCACCAAACATGCAAAGCGCAGCGACAATCGCAAACGTAATTAGGCGCTTTTGCATTTATCCAATATTCCAGATTTCAATGCGGGTTCACTAACGGGTTGCTAGGTCGCTTGTTTGATGATCAAGCCATCGGACAACCGAGTTATCGAAGCGTTAACGTTGGCAGCGCTTCGATCATCTCATCCGTCACTTGGTAAGATGTTCTCTCCAACATGACCGAACGAGTTTCACTCGTAGCTGTATCTGAGTCTTGTTCAGATACGACCCATTCCGAGAAGCTGCTCGACAAGCTAGAGTCGGCAGGCCCTACTAGCCGGGCATAGTCCTGCCGGGCTCGCTCGATGTGTGCCCTGGTCGACTGGTCTTTGCGTTGCGCCGCCACCAGACAGCTACCCGTAGGACCACATTCTTCAAGCTCCGCTTGGGAAAGGTTATCCGTCGCTCTAGTGCCAAAAGCAACGTCAAGTGCGGCAACAATAAGGGTCTCTGCCAGCGCGCCGCCTGCGCCCTTGGCATTCTCTGCAACCTGGGTCCGCGTGCAGCCGGTCGCAGCAATCGCGCAGAGCACAACTAGCACTGAAAGCACCCGCTTACACATACGCATTCCTTTTGCTCATCAATAAGACTCAAAGATACCAAATTGACGAATATTCTGCTGCGAGACCGCTCGCAACAACGTGTTTCCTAGGGCAGTGGACTAAAAACGATAGCGAATAGAAATGCCGACCTCGGTCCTATCCGTGTCAACATCGACGAAGGCGCTATCCGGATTTTCATCACCTTCATCGAAGAATCCAAGGCGTAGGTTGCCTTCTAGCTGTGGCGTGAAGAACCAGCCTGCTCCGATGCTGACCGCAGTACCGTCACTGCCGCCACCGCCCAACTCGCTAGTAATGCCGAGATCCAAGGAAATGTCGCGATTGGGATAAAGAGAGAAATTCCCTGTATAGCGCCCACTTGAACCATTGAAAGATTCGCTGCTGGCAGACAAGCCGACGGAGTACTGCCATTGAGCATTTAGGTCACCCAAGTGATCAAACGACAAGGCCACACCACTATTTGAACTGCTCTGGGATCCGAAAAGGGTTGACGCAAAATCCACGTCCTGACTGATCAATGCCAACTCTATGCTGGTTGTCTCTCCGATGTATTTACCCAATGTCGCATTGATCGTCGAAACATCAATCTCTTGCGGTCCATTGTTTTGTTCGCTGTTGGCAAAGGCGCCGCGAACAAACCATCCGGAGTTTTTCCAAACGTAACGGCCCGACAGCGAAACACCATTGGAATCGGCATCGCCTGATACGTCGTTGTAGCGGACAGTCAATGAAGAAGCACGATCAACAAACGCCGCGAGCGCACGTGGCCCTTTGTCATCCGATAGTCCTTCAAAGAACCAGGTCCCGCCTAACGACAAATTGCGAACGGACAGATCAGTACTGGTGCTCGTGGCCGGTAGATCCGGAAACATAGTTGTTACCGTGGAATCGATGTCGACTTGTGAAAATCCGAAGTTCGCCTCGTAGTCGAAGTCCTCCGCATTCGCGAGTAGAGGCGCGGCAGCAAGCGCAGCGCAAGCGTAACCAAAAATCTTGTGCATATTTATTCCCTTAAAGTTGTTCACACATATCCAGTTTAGAAAATAGACAAAAATCCTGACGGAACCTAGCTTAGGTTGCCGCGAGTCCAAACCGAAATTGATAAAGACAGCACGACCAAACGTAAATACTACGAGTCAGATCACTGAATAAAGTTCAAGAATTTTAGTGATTTCTTTCAATCGAGTAGTCAAGCGACGGAATAACGCATCGCAGAAGTTGCACGACAACCTCGGCGACTATTCGGCCAAATGTCCTTTCGGAAAGACGCTGTTATGTCCGATCCAACCTATTCGTCGCCGTTCGATGGGGTACTGGATTCTTCCGGGGAACTTCCAATCAATCCCCTATCCACATCATCCTGCCGCATGGTCGGCGTGTCATAAATCAACGAATGGGCCAACTACATAATCAACGATATGCAGGCGACTCGCTCTGAAGAGATCATGCCGCTAGTAAATGTGAGCCTCATAGCTTGATGCTAAACCATACGTGGAACCTGGGCTAGCAGCTACCGGATCGATGCAGTTAGCGAGGGTGGAAAGTCGGTTGGGTGCATTTCTCCAAATTTAGCAGAAAGATCTGACAACAGACTGGGGTATCATTTAGGCAGTCAAGCTGAAGAGGATCCGAAGTGAACATCTTAATTCTATGCGCGGCGGTACTTATTGCCGCTGGTAGTACAGATAGCGTTCGAATCGATCGTATTGATTTCGTGCCGCACACATTGGAAGCCGGTGATGGAGAATCGAGAGTAGTCTCTGCGGATCTGGACAACGATGGTGATCACGACCTCATCGTATCTAGTGGTTCGGACCATAGCGTCACTGTATTTCTCCAGGAAAAAGATGAGCAACTTACCAGTCTTGGATCTTTTCCGGCTGGCCAGAACCCTGATTGGTTAAGCGCGGCGGACATCAACGGCGATAGTTTTGTTGACTTGGTAGTGGCCAATCACGAGACCACGTATTTGTCATTATTGCTCGGCGACGGTCATGGCAATCTTAAACTCGCCTACAACTCACCACTTCAAATTGATGTCAGCCCGCACCCCCACGCCGTTGCCGTGCGTGATTTGGACGCCGATGGTCATGCAGATATCGTAGTAGACCATCGAACTGGGCACGGAGTGTTGGTTCTTAAAGGGCTCGGCAGAGGTGCCTTCAAAACCCCGGGTACGATTGTTGATGTGGGTGGCGACCCCTACCTCGGAATGGCGATAGGTGATGTCAACAACGATGGTCGACTCGATATAGTGACACCTAATCCCGATGGCATTGGAGTCATACTAAACACGGGGCTGAGAGATATAGGGTTTGCTAAACCATCAAGACTAGTAATGCCCTCCCCGTTTGCTGTAGGGCTGACCGACCTAAATGGTGATGGAGATCTGGACTTGATAGCGGCATCAGATGGTCGTCAAACGCGCGCAGAGATCATGCTTGGCAATGGCCAAGGTGAATTTCAGTCTGCCAATAATTGGGTGTTTCCCGTTTCGGCAGGCGCGAAAACGATCGCGGTTGGCGACATCAACGGTGATGGTATCAGTGACGCCGCGATCAGTAGCTGGAACTCAGATGTTCTCATCATCCTGGGAAGCGTAAACGAATTCCAAACAGTCCGACTGAAATACACTGGCACGCCTTGGGGATTGGCGATCGCTGATCTGAACGATGACGGAAAAGGCGATCTCGTTATTTCAGATGGTATTCAACCAAAGGTCACTGTCTATTTTAGTCAGGCTAGATAGGCCCCGTGATTCTTCTTAGATTACTATTCTTTCTACTTAATGCTTGCCTGACATTTCTGTGACACCTAACCCCTGAGTTCAACTGCGCTTGAGACGGTGATAACAGAAGGCCCGCCATCGACTTTACGCTTGCTGTTCATCACAAAATACAAACGCTGCTTACGCCAGGCACGACTTCTTCTCTCTTGTGCCACGCATTGCCATTATCATCGGATACATAGACGCTGCCCGATGCGGTGACTATTGCCATTTGATTCAATCGGGATGCGATACAAGCGGTGTCGACGATGCCATCTAGCCAATCAGGTAACCCACCCGCAACTTTGACAAGCGCTTCCGATTGACGCCCAACCGTTCGACGATAAATTGCGCCTTTCGATGCGAAATGGTCGTCAGAGGCGGCCACGAACACTTGATCGCCTACAATTTCTACGGCAGAACAGTACGTCGCGTGCAGCCCTTCGGTTTGAACCTTCCAGGTATCGCCACCATCATCACTGATACATAAGCCCATCGCACTTGCGGCCACGACAAGGCTACTGTTGTCAGCGTCAACACAGACCTGATGGGCATCCAAGTTCACATCAATTGTTGGCTCCCAAGTGGCACCGTGATTATTAGAACGAGGTATACCGCCGACATGAACGTTAGCAAAGAGCAGTCCATCCGCTGCGCCATGCAGAGAACGAATACCCAATGGTGGTCCGACTTCTCTTCCATCGACAACGGCCGTCCCGGCAAACCAAGAATCTCGACCGTCGATTGAGTCGAAATGATCTATCTGCCGCAGGTTCCCATCGCCGTCGAGAACCAGCACCCTGGCATCGTCGGTGCCGACGTATATTTCTCCTGCCAAGGAAAGCGTTACAGAGATTTCACCGTCACAACGCGCGAGAAGCCGCCATATTCCTTTTGCGGTTCGCTGATAGAGCCCGTTGCCGTCTACGGAGGCCAAAACGCCACCATTAGCGTCGTGCGACAGACCCCGGACTGGCTGATTGGGCAACTCATGTACCAGCCCATCATCGTCCAGTATGAACAGACCATTGTTCCAAGTGGATGCGAAGATTGTGAGTCGTTGTGACATCTATTTAGGTTACCACACGGTTTGCATCTGCCTTAGCGGCGAACGCTTGCGGTCTCAACCCGCCCGAAATTCCCCGGACGCTTTCGTCACCAAACTCACGGCATAAATCATCAACCACGCGCCCACGAAACCCGGGATGATTTCATAAATACCCGGACCACTCAGGAACGATGCATTCCAGCCCATCGAGATCCAACCGATGACAACAACGGCACCGGTTACCAAACCGGCCACGGCACCTGTGCCGGTCATTCGTGGCCATGTCAGTGACAAGATCATCAAGGGTCCGAACGCCGCACCAAAACCTGCCCATGCATTGGAGACCAATGCCAGCACATTGGACGATGGATCGCGTGCGACGACGGCAGCCACCACGCCAACCGCGATAACGGCCAGGCGGCCTATCATGACGAGTTCTTTGTCCTTCGCATCACGATGAAAAAACAAACGATACAAATCCTCAGTGAGCGAAGAAGATGCCACCAACAATTGGCTGGATACGGTCGACATGACAGCGGCCAGCAATGCAGCTAGCAAAAAACCGGTCACCAAAGGGCTAAACAACAATTCCGCAAGAACAATAAAGATCGTTTCGCTGTCGGCCACGTTCAGCCCATTTCGCTCGGCATAAGCACGACCGAACACACCCAGACCAATAGCACCCAACAAAGACACCGCCATCCAAACCATGCCGATGTTGCGAGAGGTGGCGACCTGACCGACGCTGCGAATAGCCATGAACCGGACGATGATGTGCGGTTGTCCGAAGTAACCTAATCCCCAGGTCACGGCACTCAAGAATCCAAAGAACGTCAGCCCGTTAAACAATGACAGGAACTGCTCGTCTACCGCAGCCAGTGTTGCCGAAGCCTGCGATAGACCACCGCCCTCGCCTGCATACAAGACAACTAATGGCATGATGACTAAGGCGAGCATCATGATGATACCTTGCACGAAGTCCGTCAGACTCACCGCCAAAAAACCGCCGACGACGGTGTAACACAACACGATACCGAGCGTTAGCCAGACACCCACTTGGTAGTCGCCTCCAAACGCACTGGCAAAGAGTTTTCCACCGGCGACCAAGCCGGATGCCGTGTAAACCGCAAAGAACGTGACGATGATGACTGCCGATGCCACGCGGAGCAGGACCGCCTTGCTGGGAAAACGGTTGGCCAGAAAAGCAGGAATGGTTAGGCTGTTGTCATAGCGCTCTGTTTGCTCACGCAAACGCGGCGCGACGACGATCCAATTACACAGTGCACCAACAAATAGACCAATACCGATCCACGCTTCGATGAGACCGGTCGCATACAACGCACCCGGCAAGCCCAGCAGGAGCCAGCCCGACATATCCGAAGCACCGGCGGACAACGCCGCTACCGCCGGCGGCAGATTCCTTCCGCCGAGCATGTAAGCCTCGGTACTGGAAGAAGATCGCCGCCATGCGTAGAAACCGATGCCGAGCATCAGCGCAAAGTACAGACTCAGTGATACCCAGACGCCGAGCTCCATAATGACTACCTCTGCGCGCAAACTATCAAGCGTTGTCTACTAACGAATCCCTTAACGCCCCGGCGTCCACGGTACGCCCGCATTGTCCATCGCCGATTTCAGCGCATCATGATCGCGTCCAATGGCGTCCAGTTTCGCAACGATATCGTCATACAATGCACGACCGATACGTAACGACTCGCGTTGCGCCGGTGTCGGCCCGTAGACATTAGTATCCGGTCCGAAACGCGCATGCCATAGTCGATCGCCGACACTCATCGCCGTCCAGTCGTGGTAAATGTCACGCGTCTCGTTGCCGCCAAGGCGCTCCATCTGATCTGCGAGTCGATCCTGCAACGCGACTGCCTGTTGATACAACTCGGTACCCGCTGTTGATCGCTTCAACGCCGCTTTTGCCGCGTTGAGCTCGGCGTCAACAATGCCCATCGCATTGCCTGAGCCATCGACTACTCGTAACAGTTCATCAACTTGTTGTGCAAATACCAGGCGCTCCGCCTGACTCGATCCCGGCAATACCGGATCGGGTCGAATAGAGGTCACATCGAAGGGTTGGGTTTGGTTCAACGACGTCGTCACGCCATCCACACGCTTGGCCATCGTGACGGTGTATTGGCCTGGCGCAACCATAACGCCCTTACCGGGTTCAAAGTCCGCCTCTGCTTCACGAGGGTTCCAGGCTTGCAGCGACGGATAACGCAGATCCCAAGCCACGCGATGGAACCCTGCCGTCACCGGCCCTTCGACCTGTCGCAACACGTTGCCCTCAGCATCGCTAACGGTAAACACGATCGCCGGCGCATCTTCTCGTGCTTCGTCGAGGATGGCCGCCATGTTGCCGAAGCTAACATTCGCATTCTCGGCTTCACGTTCTTTCTCTGATTCGCGACGCTGCGCTTTGGCCGTTTGTAGCCCTTCGGCGAGGTAGTACGTAAACGTCGCACCGAACTCGGGATTTTTCGCCACGTAAAAGCCATCGCCTTGATAAGCCTGGCAGCCGTTTTCTGAGCAACCCAGATCGCGTTTAGGCACATACCAAGGTGCGGCCCTAACCGGGAACAGCACGGAGCCGTCCGCCAACATGTCTGTGGTTACGTCACGTAGTGGCGTGTAGTCATCCAGGATGTAGAAGCCACGACCGAACGTTGCACCCACAAGATCGTTCTCGCGTTTTTGAATCGCCAGGTCACGGAACGCAATATTCGGTACCGCACCTTTCAGCTTGGTCCAGTTATCGCCGCTGTCGACGCTGAAGAACACACCAAACTCGCTGCCGACAAACAACAGCTCTGGCTTAACGTGATCCTGCACCACACGCCAAAGCAAGTGATCATCCGGGAGGTTGTTGGAGATATTGGTCCAACGACGCCCACGATTCTCGCTTTTCAGGATGTAAGGCGCGAAATCACCGTTCTTGTGATCATCGACGACGACATAAACGGTATCGGCATCGTGCAAATCGGCTTTGATGTCATTAACAAAGAAACGATTGGGCACCCCCGGTAGTCGATCGATACGTCGCCAGGTCTCGCCGCCATCTTCGGTGACCTGCACCAAACCATCATCGGTGCCGGCATAAATGATATCGGCATCAATCGGCGACTGCGACACATTCACAATCGTGTTGAACTCCGACATCGCGTAGAGATCCCATGGCGCATCATAGCTCCAGGTGCGACCCATCAACGGGGTATCAACGCGCCGTTCGTTGCGCGTCAGATCCGGCGAAATCGCCGTCCAGCTATCGCCGTAATCATCACTTCGCCAGACACGATGCGACGCGAAAAACAGCGTTTTCGAATCATGTGGGCTGATCAGGATCGGCGCATCCCAATTGTAACGATCAGGTGCTTCGCCTTCGCCTGCCTGCGGCCGGATGTACACTTGCTCGCCGGTGCGACGGTCGTAACGAGTCAGATTTCCCTGCTGCCATTCGGCATAAATAATGTCCGGGTTATTCGGATCAACGGCAGACTGATGGCCATCACCGAACAACGTCACAAACCAATCACTGTTCGTGATGCCATGCGCGCTCATGGTGCGGCTGGGGCCGCCTTGTGAATTGTTGTCCTGCGTGCCGCCATAAACGTTGTAGAACGGCTTGTCATAGTCGACCGCGACTTTGTAGTACTGGGTAATCGGCAGGTTGGCCGCGTAGCGCCATGTTTCGGCAGCGTCGTAGCTTTCATAGATACCGCCATCGACGCCCACTAACAAATAGTCGGGATCATTCGGATCGAATGCCATCGCGTGGTGATCCGAATGTTTCGTCTTGCTATTCACCTGCGTGAATGTCTTGCCGCCGTCTTCGGTGACATGCATCCAGACATCCATCTGATAAACCCGATCAAACTGATGCGGGCTTGCGAAAATCTCCTGGTAATAATGCGGACCGGTGCCACCTGATACATAGTCACTGCGTTTTTCCCAGCTCTCACCACCATCTTCGGAGCGCCAGAAACCGCCCTTACGGTTGGCCAGCTCGATTGTTGCATAGACCACATCCGGCTGTTGCGGTGAAATGGCCAAACCGGTTTTGCCCATCACTTCATCGGGCAATCCGGAGGTTAGCTGTCGCCAAGTCTCGCCACCATCTTCAGATTTGTGGATGCCGGTACCCGGACCGCCGTCCATCAACGCCGCCACGCTACGAATACGTTGCCATGCAACGGCATACATCACATCGGCATTGCGCGGATCCAGATGCACTTCGGACACGCCGGTGTAAGCATCATCATCGTCGTTGTTGCCAAGACCATCGCCAAGCACTTTGTTCCAGTTCTCGCCGCCGTCGGTACTCTTGAACAGACCACGTTCGCCGCCGCCAGACCACAATGGCCCTTGTGCGGCTACAAAGATGACATTCGAGTCTCTCGGGTCAACGCGAATCATGCCGATGCGCTCTGATTCCTCAAGCCCCATGTTCTCCCAGCTCTTGCCCCCATCGCGCGAGCGATAAACGCCATTGCCGTAGGACACATGCCGCCCGGAGACATTCTCACCGGTACCTACCCAAATCGTATTCGGGTTATTGGGGTCGATGGTGACACTACCGACCGAATAGACCGCTTCGTTGTCAAACAATGGGGTCCAGGTCGTACCGCGGTTTTCGGTTTTCCAAATACCGCCGGAACCAACGGCCACGTACCAAGTGCTTTGGCGTTCCGGATGGATGGCGATATCGGCGATGCGGCCTGACATAAAAGCAGGTCCGATGGAACGCCATTCAAGCCCCTTAAAAGTGGGCTCATTAAATCCGGGCGTGACCTCTGCGTCATCCTGACCCCAAACAGGCACAGCCAAAACCATACCCACCAAAATACTTAGCCAGAAACGCATAGGATCGCCCTTGTTTTTTTGTTGACGC